>NZ_JYJK01000061.1 GCF_003263785.1 Vibrio variabilis | reverse complement strand
CCGCAACAAAACCTTATAGTTAAGAGAGTAATTGGTAAAACTCAATCTTAACGTTGTACTTGAAGGCGAACCTGCAAGTTGTAATAAATGGTGGCTACGACGGGATTCGAACCTGTGACCCCATCATTATGAGTGATGTGCTCTAACCAGCTGAGCTACGTAGCCACTCTTGAGAGCGAGAGAATATAATACAAACTCGTCTCTAGTGCCAAGGTTTTTTTCAAAAAACTTGCCACTTTAAAAGTGGCAGGGCTACCTGGATTCGAACCAGGGAATGGCGGCATCAAAAGCCGCTGCCTTACCGCTTGGCGATAGCCCTGCAGAAACAACGAAACGTTGTTCAACAATAATGGTGCGGAAGGAGAGACTTGAACTCTCACACCTTGCGGCGCCAGAACCTAAATCTGGTGCGTCTACCAATTCCGCCACTTCCGCATTATTTCCTAAAAACTCTAAAAAGAGTGCTTAGGAAATGGTGGCTACGACGGGATTCGAACCTGTGACCCCATCATTATGAGTGATGTGCTCTAACCAGCTGAGCTACGTAGCCATTTCCATATTGTTGATTCTCTTCGAAAGTTGCCTTATCGCTGAGAACGGGGCGCATTATGCGGAGTTGAGTGTGATGCGTCAACTTTTTTTGTGAAGAAATTTGCGAAAAAGTGCCGTTCGAACTTTTTTTAATCAAACAGCTCTGTTTATGATCTAAAACTGCTAAATAATTGTCGATTTTCTGAAGTGCTATTTGCTCTGAAGTAAGGTCTCATTGCGAGTTGATAGCCTTGTAAAACAACAAAAGCCAGCAACTGCTGGCTTTTTAAACAATAACGAGTATGTAGAAATTACACGTTGAAGCGGAAGTGAACTACATCACCATCTTTAACGATGTATTCTTTCCCTTCTAGACGCCATTTACCTGCATCTTTTGCACCAGATTCACCGTTGTATTGGATGAAGTCGTCATAACCAACGACTTCTGCACGGATGAAGCCTTTTTCAAAGTCAGTGTGGATCTTACCTGCCGCTTGCGGCGCAGTCGCACCAACAGGGATAGTCCAAGCGCGAACTTCTTTAACACCCGCAGTGAAGTAGGTTTGTAGAGTTAGTAGTTCGTAACCAGAGCGGATCACTCGGTTAAGACCAGGCTCTTCGATACCCATGTCAGCTAGGAACTCTTCGCGATCTTCGTCGTCTAGCTCAGAAAGCTCAGACTCGATAGATGCACAAACTGCAACAACTACGTTGTTTTCTTTTTCTGCGTACTCGCGTACTGCATCAAGATACGGGTTGTCCTCAAAACCATCTTCATTCACGTTTGCGATGTACATGGTTGGTTTTAGCGTTAGGAAATTTAGGTAACCAACGGCTGCTAGCTCTTCTTTTGCTAGATCAACAGTACGCGCCATACCACCTTCGGTAAGACTGGTAGTAGCTTTTCAAGTACAGTTAGTTCGAACTTCGCGTCTTTGTCGCCGCCTTTTGCTTTTTTAGCATTACGCTGAATTGCACGCTCACAAGAGTCTAAGTCAGCAAGAGCTAGTTCAAGGTTGATCACTTCGATGTCTTCGATCGGTGATACTTTACCTGCAACGTGAACGATGTTTTCGTTCTCAAAACAGCGAACAACGTGACCGATAGCGTCAGTTTCGCGGATGTTTGCTAGGAATTTGTTACCTAGCCTTCACCTTTAGAAGCACCAGCAACAAGACCTGCGATGTCCACAAATTCCATTGTTGTTGGAAGGATCTTTTGTGGATTAACAATTTTCGCCAGCGCGTCTAGACGTAGATCTGGCACAGGTACCACGCCTGTGTTTGGTTCGATAGTACAGAACGGGAAGTTTGCTGCTTCGATACCAGCTTTAGTCAGTGCGTTAAACAGAGTTGACTTACCTACGTTTGGTAGACCAACGATGCCACATTTAAAACCCATGATTGTAAACCTTATTCAGCTTTGAAGGTGTGTAAGCGATTTTGTGCTTTTGTCAGGCCATCTTTAAGTAAGATGTCGAGACTGCGAACGGATTCATCGACAACAGCATCAAGGCATTCTTGCTCTTTTGCTGGTGCTTTACCGAGTACATAACCTGCTACTTTGTCTTTGTGCCCAGGATGGCCGATACCAATCCTTAGACGATAAAATTCTTTATTGTTGCCCAGCTTGCTAATGGTGTCTTTTAAACCATTGTGCCCGCCATGACCGCCACCTTTTTTGAACTTGGCAACGCCTGGAGGTAAGTCTAGCTCATCGTGAGCGACCATGATCTCTTCAGGTTTGATCTGATAAAACTTCGCAAGTGCTGCAATCGCTTTGCCAGATAGGTTCATAAATGTTGTCGGGATTAACAGTCGTAAGTCACTGCCATTCACCAGGATTCGTCCTGTGAGACCGAAGAACTTTGGTTCGTTTTTCAAAGTGACGTTATGGATACGAGCGAGTTCCTCTACCACCCAAGCACCAGCATTGTGACGCGTACGAGCGTATTCAGGTCCAGGATTGGCAAGGCTACAAGCAATTTTATCTGCTGAGTCAACGTTAAGATCTCTCTTGAATCTCAAAAGCGCGGTATGATAGCACACTAAATTGGCACAAAAAAATGTGAATACAAAAAAACCACTTCGAAGGGAAGTGGTTTTTTCATGTCTAAGCGAGAATTACTTTGAAGTAAACATCGCAGAGATAGACTCTTCGTTGCTGATGCGACGAATAGCTTCTGCAAGCATGCTAGAAAGAGTTAGCTGAGTGACTTTACCAGTCGCAGCCATCTCTTTTGTTAGCGTGATAGAGTCAGTCACGATAACTTGGTCTAGAACAGAGTTCTTGATGTTCTTAGCAGCGTTGCCAGAGAATACAGCGTGAGTTGCGTAAGCGAATACACGCTTAGCACCGCGCTCTTTAAGCGCTTCTGCTGCTTTACATAGTGTGCCGCCCGTATCGATCATATCGTCAACGATCACACAGTCGCGACCTTCAACATCACCGATTAGGTTCATCACTTCAGATACGTTAGCGCGTGGACGACGCTTGTCGACGATTGCGATATCGATGTCGCCTAGTGCTTTAGCTGTCGCACGAGCACGCACAACACCGCCTAGGTCAGGAGAAACCACCACTGGATCTTCTAGACCACGTTCAGCCATGTCTTCAAGAAGCACTGGAGTACCGAAGATGTTGTCTACAGGTACATCGAAGAAGCCTTGAATCTGCTCTGCGTGTAGGTCGATAGTAAGAACGCGGTCAACACCAACGTTTGAAAGGAAGTCTGCAACAACTTTTGCAGTGATTGGCACACGTGCAGAACGTACACGACGGTCTTGACGAGCGTAACCAAAGTAAGGAATAACAGCAGTAATACGGCCTGCTGAAGCGCGGCGCATTGCATCAATCATTACCACTAACTCCATTAGGTTGTCGTTAGTTGGCGCACAAGTTGACTGAATGATGAATACATCACTACCACGAACGTTTTCGTTGATTTGAACAGCGACTTCGCCGTCAGAGAAACGGTCAACAGTAGCATCTCCTAGAGAGATGTATAGACGGTCAGCAATACGTTGGGCTAGTTCAGGTGTTGCGTTACCAGCAAATAGCTTCATATCAGGCACGGTGGAAACCTCAGGGTTGCGTCCAGTTTAAACAGATTGTAATAGGGCTAACTCATAGTTAGCCAGAGTCTCTAGTAAAGGAGAGCGGTTGCACCCTTTCGCCACATAGGCGGAGACAGTGTCAGGAAGCAGTTCTAGGACTTTTTGTGCATTTTCCTGAGTTTTAAACTCGGAAAACACGCACGATCCAGTACCCGTCAATCTTGACGGCGCGTATTGTAGCAGCCATGAAAGTTGGTTATCAACCTCTGGATACAGCATTCGGACAATTTTTTCGCAATCGTTTCCGTAAGGGCTGTCTAGAAGCGTTGCCAGCTCTTGCTTCGGCGTATTTCGCGTCAAATCGGGATGCGTAAAGATATCCACGGTTGCAATGCTGACTTTTGGTTTGACGACCAAATACCAACGCTCTTCGGGCTCGGCTGCGCTGAGTTTTTCACCAACGCCTTCTGCAAATGCCGCGAAGCCACGCACAAATACCGGCACGTCTGCACCGAGCTCAAGACCGATTTCTGCCAGTTCATCAACACTGAGCTGGGTTTGCCATAAGAAGTTTAGGGCTACCAGCGCCGTTGCAGCATTCGATGAGCCGCCGCCAATACCACCGCCCATAGGAAGAATTTTATCGAGCTTAATATGAGCGCCATAAGAGCATTGAGCCTTCGCTTGAAGCGCGCGGGCTGCTTTCCAAATGAGGTTGTCTTGTGTGGCTACCCCTTCGATCTCTGGCGACAGGGTAATGTCACCGCTGTCGTTGGCGGTGATTTCTAGAGAGTCACAAAGGTCAATGAACTGAAACAAGGTCTGCAGTTCATGATAGCCATTGGCCTGTCGACCTGTGATGTAAAGAAACAGATTGAGCTTAGCTGGGCTTGGCCAAGTGGTGGTGTCGGTGATCATGGTACGTTCGGTCACTGTTTGATAGTCCATTTGGAAACAACGAGATTAAGTTTGGTATCGTCTTGTACTAGCTGCATTCGAGTTGGCATCGGCAGTGTACGAGTCTCATCTTCGAGCGTGAAACTGCGATACTCGGTATAGTTAAGCTGCCAAGTCTTTTGGTTGAGCTGTTTGGTCAGGCTCGCTACGGTGTTGAACTCATTGAGCTGATAGCTATCGGCGCTGTTTGGCTGGCCAATCAGCCAATCTGCCAACTGCTCGATGGGTATATTGAGCCCTGTTAGCTGGTAGATAAGCAGGTTAGCGTCTTCGCCAGCTAGCTTTTGGTCGTCATAGGTTTCGATAAATGCGCCATTGGGTGTTGACGTAAGGTTGAAAACCGTTTGACCAAGGAAGGTGGTAAGGCGAACTTGCGTCAAATTGGCAGAGTAAGTCCAATAGAAGTTTAGGGTTTGGCGCTGTTCTGGCGAAATGTAGCCAAGTTTGCCACTGGCCTTATATTGGGTAAGGGCGTTGAGTTCGGCTTGGTGAGCCTGCCATTCGACACTTTGTGGCTCGGGTGGCATGGTGCTACAGCCAAATAAAAACAGTGCCGTCAATGTGTAAAACAGGCGACGAAAAAGTCTGTGCATAGGAAACTACTTACGTGATGGATTATTGTGCAAATTCAATACAATATTGACAGACTATAGCATCAATCCCACAAACTCAGGAAAACATATTGGTCAGAGTCTTTCAATAAGTGGTGCCATCAAGTAAAATTCTGCCCTATTTGTCAAATCTGTATCAGAGAATTCGCGTTACATGTCATTGCTTGCTATTGGTATTAACCACAATACAGCGTCAGTGGATCTGAGAGAAAAGGTGGCGTTCCCACCAGAAAAACTCGACCGAGCACTGAATGAGCTGAGAGACAATACCAAAGTTAATGGCTCGGTAATTTTGTCGACCTGTAATCGCACAGAAATCTACTGCGATACTGGTGATACCAATAAAGCGCAACTCATTGACTGGTTAGTACGCTTTCACGATGTACCCGCAGAAGAGCTAAAACCCTCTTTGTATGTGTACGAAGAGCAAGCAGCAATCAAGCACTTAATGCGCGTGTCTTGCGGCCTGGATTCATTGGTACTTGGTGAGCCGCAAATTCTTGGTCAAGTTAAGCAAGCCTATAGTGATGCTCGTGACCACCAATCGGTAGAAGGTGGTATAGAGAAACTGTTTCAAAAAACCTTTTCTGTTGCGAAACGTGTTCGTACCGAAACCGAAATTGGTGGCAGTGCGGTTTCCGTCGCGTATGCGGCAACAACACTGGCAAGACAGATCTTTGAGTCTTTGGCGGACTCAACCGTGCTCCTCGTAGGCGCTGGTGAAACCATCGAACTGGTTGCCAAGCACCTTGAAGGACAAGGCTGCAAAAACATGATCGTCGCTAACCGAACTAAAGAGCGTGCGGAAGTGCTCGCTACCCAGTTCGGTGCTCAGGTCATTGCGCTGAATGATATCCCAGAGGTATTGCCACAAGCAGATATCGTGATCAGCTCAACCGCCAGTCCGCTGCCGATTATTGGTAAGGGAATGGTGGAGACCGCCATCAAGAAGCGCCGTTTTCAGCCGATGCTGCTTATCGACATCGCCGTGCCCCGTGATATCGAGTCACAAGTGGGTGAACTGAGAGACGCTTACCTGTACACCGTTGATGACCTGCAGTCGATTGTCGATAGCAATATCGAACAGCGCAAGGTAGAAGCCATTCAAGCGGAAGCGATTGTCAGTGAAGAGAGCGCGCAGTTTATGTCTTGGATGCGCTCTTTGCAGGCAGTAGATAGTATTAGGCAGTATCGCAAACAAGCGAATGACACCAGACAAGATATACTTTCAAAAAGCTTACAAGCATTAGCAGCAGGGGGAGACCCAGAAAAAGTGCTGCTAGAGCTCAGTAATAAATTAACAAACAAGCTTATTCACGCGCCGACCAAAGCGCTGCAAGATGCTGCAGAGCAGGGTGATCCTGCAAAACTGGCAGTTATCCGACAGAGTTTGGGTTTAGACCAAACGAAATAAGCCTCACCCCGAGAAAAGACGCAATTATGAAAGCCTCCATTCTAGTAAAATTGGAAACTCTGGTTGAACGCTACGAAGAAGTTCAACATCTACTTGGTGACCCTGGTGTTATCGGTGATCAAGACAAGTTCCGTGCTCTATCAAAAGAGTACTCTCAACTTGAAGAAGTGACCAAGTGTTTCCAAGCCTATCAGCAAGCGCAAGACGATCTTGAAGCGGCAGAAGAGATGGCAAAAGAAGACGATGCAGAAATGCGCGAAATGGCTCAAGAAGAGATCAAAGAAGCAAAAGCATCGATCGAAAATCTAGCGGATGAGCTGCAAATTCTTCTTCTTCCAAAAGATCCAAACGATGAGCGCAACTGCTTCCTAGAAATCCGTGCTGGCGCGGGTGGTGACGAAGCGGGTATCTTCGCGGGCAACCTATTCCGTATGTACTCTAAGTTTGCAGAGAAAAAAGGCTGGCGTATTGAGGTGATGAGCTGCAATGAGTCAGAGCAGGGCGGTTATAAAGAAATGATCGCGAAAGTGTCTGGCGATGCAGTATACGGCACTATGAAGTTTGAATCTGGTGGTCACCGTGTTCAACGTGTTCCAGAGACAGAATCGCAAGGTCGTGTTCACACCTCTGCATGTACTGTTGCGGTAATGCCTGAAATCCCAGAAGCGGATCTGCCAGAAATCAAAGCAGCAGATCTTAAGATTGATACCTTCCGTGCATCAGGCGCGGGTGGTCAGCACGTTAACACCACTGACTCTGCTATTCGTATTACCCACTTACCAACAGGTACTGTGGTTGAGTGTCAGGATGAGCGTTCACAGCACAAAAACAAAGCGAAAGCGATGGCTGTGCTAGCGGCTCGTATCGTACAAGCTGAAGAAGCTCGCCGCGCGGCAGAGGTTTCGGATGCTCGCCGTAACCTACTGGGTTCGGGTGACCGTAGTGACCGTATTCGTACTTACAACTACCCACAAGGCCGTGTGTCTGATCACCGCATCAACCTAACACTGTATCGTTTGAACGAAGTCATGGAAGGTGATTTGGCAAGCCTTATCGACCCAGTACTTCAAGAGCACCAAGCGGATCAGTTGGCTGCGCTTGCAGAGAACAACTAATTCATGTCGCTAGATATGTCTATTGAAGCGGTGCTCAAACGAGCATCGCTTGTTCTTTCTGAGTCAGGTAGTGATTCGCCAAGCCTAGATGCGGCAGTATTGCTGTGTCATGCCCTTGAAAAGCCGCGAAGCTACCTGCTCACATGGCCGGAAAAAGAGCTAACTACAGAGCAAGCGACCCAGTTTGATGAGCTAATGGCAAGACGTACTGCAGGTGAGCCTGTGGCGTATATTCTTGGCGAGCGAGAGTTTTGGTCATTGCCCCTCAATGTTGCGCCTAGCACGCTTATCCCGAGACCCGATACCGAACGTTTAGTCGAGCTTGCCTTAGATAAAGCGATGCTTATCGATGGTGACCTGCTTGACCTAGGCACGGGTACGGGTGCGATTGCGCTGGCTTTGGCATCGGAGCTTCCAAAACGTCAGCTTCAGGCGTGGATTTTCAGCAAGAAGCGGTAGAGCTTGCCAACAGCAACGCCGACAAACTGAATATTCGCAATGTTCGCTTTGCTCAAGGCAGTTGGTTTGCGCCAATTGAGCATGGTCACAAGTTTGCGATTATTGTCTCCAACCCACCTTATATTGACGAAAACGACCCCCACCTTTCTGAAGGGGACGTGCGTTTTGAGCCGTCGTCTGCATTAGTTGCAGAAAATAACGGTCTGGCCGATATAGAAACCATCACAGCGGCTGCGCCAAGCTATTTGCTTGATGGTGGCTGGCTTCTGTTCGAACACGGCTTTGAACAGGGGGACGCGGTGAGACGCATCATGAAAAACCATGGTTTTACCGACGTCATCACAGAGAAAGACTACGCCAATAATGATAGAGTGACACTCGGAAAGTGGCACCCATAACAACCAAAAGAAAGTAAGAGAGACGCTCATATGTATGAAGGATTAAAGCATTTTCATTTGTTGACGATTGCGATTTCAGTAGCCTTATTGTCGGTTCGATACGGACTGATGATGATGAGTTCGCCAAAGGTGAATGTACCGTTTCTAAAACGCTTCCCACACATTAACGACTCTCTTTTACTGCTTTCTGGTTTTGGACTTATTGCTTACACCGGCTTTGTCCCTTTTACTGATGCAGCGCCGTGGATGACGGAGAAAGTGACCTGCATTATGGCCTACTTTGCACTGGCCTTTTTCACGCTAAAGCTGGCAAAGAACAATTTATTAAGAACATGCGCCTTTTTTGGTGCGCTAGGGTGCTATTGATGGCAGGAAAGATTGCCATGCTAAAAACGCCATTCCTAATGGGGTAAACCATGATTGAACTGTTTGACGAAGATTTTGATGCGATAGAGTTAGCAGAAGGTGCACTGATCTTAAACAAAGCAGTGGATCCAGAGACGCAGCAGCATTGGGCTGAACTTGAACTCGCGCGCTTAGCTAAAGAGGCTGAGCAGCAACTGTTTCACGAAGTGGATGATAAGCAGCGTTTAGATGCGCTGCTTCGCTTGTTTTATACTGAATGGCAATTTAAAGGTGATGACGATGAGTATTTCTCATCGGACAATGCCTTCATCGACAAGGTACTAGAGCGCCGTAAAGGTGTGCCAGTGAGCCTTGGCTCTATTTTGCTCTACCTTGTAGCAAGCTTGGCTTACCAATGGAAGCGGTCACTTTCCCAACGCAATTTTTGGTCAAAGTGTGCTGGCCGAATGAAGCGCCAGTTTACATCAACCCATACGATGGTGAGTACGTTAGCAAACAACGTCTACAGGCATGGCTGATTGGTCATGAAGGACCACTTGCTAAGCTGGAAGCTAAACACCTTGAAACGGTTGATAACCCAACGGTGATTGGCCGTTGGTTGGCGCTACTAAAAAGTGCGCTGCTACGTGAAGAGAAATATACCTTAGCTCTGCATTGCACCGATTTGGCTCTGACGTTTGTGCCGGACGATCCATACGAAATTCGCGATCGAGGCTATATTTATCAACAGCTAGATTGTCATCAAATTGCGGCAAGTGACTTTCAATACTTTATTGACCAATGCCAGATGACCCAGCAATCGAATTACTGAAAACACAGGTGACAGCGATTAGCCGTACCCCTGTGACCCTTCACTAAACTCTGAGAATAACAACATGGAAATGAAAACTGTACAGGTAGGCGACATCCCAGTAGCGAATGACAAGCCTTTCACGCTATTCGCGGGTATGAACGTATTGGAATCACGTGATCTGGCGATGCAGATCTGTGAGCACTATGTGAAGGTAACAGAGAAGCTGGGTATTCCTTACGTATTCAAAGCTTCATTTGATAAAGCCAACCGCAGCTCTGTGCACTCATACCGTGGTCCAGGTCTTGAAGAAGGTATGAAAATCTTCCAAGAGCTGAAAGATACCTTTGGTGTGAAAATCATTACTGACGTTCACACAGAAGCGCAGGCTCAGCCTGTTGCAGACGTGGTGGACGTGATTCAGTTACCAGCATTCCTAGCTCGTCAAACAGACCTTGTTGAAGCGATGGCTAAGACAGGCGCTGTGATCAACGTGAAGAAGCCTCAGTTCATGAGCCCAGGTCAAGTTGGCAACATCGTGGATAAGTTTGCTGAGTGCGGCAACGACAACATCATCCTTTGTGAGCGTGGCTCTTGTCACGGTTACGACAATCTAGTGGTTGATATGCTTGGTTTTGGCGTTATGAAGAAAGCGTCAAACGGCAGCCCAATTATCTTTGACGTGACCCACTCACTGCAAATGCGTGATCCATCTGGTGCAGCTTCAGGTGGCCGCCGCGAACAGACGGTAGAACTTGCGAAAGCAGGCCTTGCGACGGGCATTGCTGGTCTATTTATCGAGGCGCACCCAGACCCAGACAAAGCGCTATGTGACGGTCCATCGGCATTGCCACTTGATAAGTTGGAGCCGTTCTTAGCACAGATGAAAGCGCTGGATGATTTGATCAAAGGGTTCGATCATATCGACATCAAATAGTCTCTAGCGACGCAGTAGAAAACACAAAGCCAGCTTGTACTCAAGCTGGCTTTTTTCATGTTAACTAATCCTGTTGGGCAATCGTTTCTTCGCAGAAAAATCGATCTTAACTGGTTGAATAACTCGCTCTGTAGCACCTCTATCCAGTACAGTTTCCGAGCAGCAGCATATATTACTGACTTTTATGCCAGCGAGTTTATATCAACTTGTGATATAGATTACATAAAAGTGAAATCAGAATGTTATGTTTGATAGCTTACTTTAAACTAACGCAAATTTTGTCGATGTTTTTCTTGGCATTTTAAAATGCTTATCGGCAAAAAGTGAGCTATTTCAATATGCTCTAGGCAGTGGATCCCCAAAGTTCAAAAGGTATGACAATGAGAAAAAGCCTTATGTTTAAGTCCGTACTCAGTGCGGCTATCATCGCGTCACTAGCAGGATGCGCAACTCAACCCGAGCAAGAATGGAATGCTGATGAAACGTACAAGCTAACCATCCTGCATACCAATGACCACCATGGTCGTTTCTGGGAAAATAAATATGGCGAATATGGCATGGCAGCGCGTAAGACGTTGATCGACCAAATTCGCTCAGACGTGGAAGCAGAAGGCGGCAGCGTACTACTACTTTCTGGTGGTGACATCAACACGGGTGTACCAGAGTCAGATCTTCAAGATGCTGAGCCAGACTTTAAAGGCATGAGCATGATTGGTTACGATGCGATGGCGCTGGGTAACCACGAATTTGATAACCCACTTGAGGTTCTGTTTAAGCAGAAAGAGTGGGCAAACTTCCCAATGTTGTCTGCTAACATCTACGACAAAGAAACCAGCGAGCGCTTGTTTGATGCTTACCACATGTTTGATAAGCAAGGCATCAAGATCGCGGTTATCGGTCTAACGACAGAAGATACGGCAAAAATTGGTAACCCTGAGTACATCGGTGGTATCGAATTCCGCGATCCAAAAGTAGAAGCGAAAAAGCTTATTGCTGAACTAAAAAGAGACAGAAAAACCGGATCTTATTTTTGCTGTGACTCACATGGGTCACTATGAAAATGGTCAACGTGGTGTCAACGCGCCAGGTGACGTAGCACTGGCGCGTTACTTGAACGAAGGTGACCTAGACATGATTGTGGGTGGTCACTCACAAGAGCCTGTATGTATGGAAGGGCCAAACGTCGTTAAGAAGAACTTCAAGCCAAGCGACGAATGTAAGCCAGATATGCAAAACGGTACTTGGATTGTTCAGGCATTTGAATGGGGTAAGTACGTAGGCCGTGCGGACTATGAGTTCAAAAACGGTGAGCTGAACATGGTGAGCTACGACCTGATCCCAGTGAACTTGAAAAAGAAAATCAAAGTTGACGGTAAGAGCCAGCGCGTGTTGGTCGAAGATGAAATCAAGCAAGATGCAGAGATGCTTGCTTTCCTAACGCCATTCCAAGAAAAAGGCCAAGAGCAGCTTGGAGCGAAGATTGCTAGCACAAACGGCAAGTTGGAGGGCGACCGCAATGTGGTGCGCTTTAACCAAACTAACCTAGGTCGTTTGATTGGTACGGCACACATGGAACGCGCAAAAGCGGACTTTGCTGTGATGAACTCTGGTGGTGTTCGTGATTCTATCGCTGAAGGCGATGTCACGTATAAAGATGTACTGATCGTTCAGCCATTTGGCAACATCATTACTTATACAGACATGACAGGTGCAGAAGTTCTTGATTACCTAAATGTTGTTGCGACAAAACCAGTAGACTCAGGTGCTTACGCTCAGTTCGCTGGCATTGAAATGACAGTGGGAAAAGAGTCAGTGTCTGACGTCGTTATTAATGGTAAAGCACTGGATCCTAAAGCGACGTATCGCTTTACTGTACCAAGCTTTAACGCAGCAGGTGGTGACGGCTATCCAAAACTGACGGGTCACCCAGGTCACGTCAACACAGGCTTTGTTGATGCAGAAGTACTAAAAGAGTACCTAGAAGCGAACAGCCCAATTGATGTAAACAAGTATCAGCCAAAAGGCGAAATTGTTTATAAAAACTAGACTTTACCCGGTTTTTATTCAATAAATAGAACGGTGCCGAAAGGCGCCGTTTTTTTTGGTCTGCGAGTTTTGGAGTAAGCAATGACCCCGGCAATCAACCTAGCTAAAAAGAAGAAAATCACTCACACCGTTCACCAATACGATCACGATCCTCGCCATGAGAGTTATGGTTTGGAAGCGGTAGAAGCACTAGGGCAAGATCCCGCCACTGTATTTAAAACCTTACTGTTTGCTATCAACGGTGAGCCGAAGAATCTAGCCGTTGCCGTCATTCCTGTGGCAGAAAAGCTCAATTTGAAGCTAGCAGCCAAAGCCGCTGGTGGCAAAAGAGCCGACATGGCCGATAAAGACATTGCCCAGAAAACAACTGGCTATGTACTTGGTGGTATTAGCCCTTTAGGCCAAAAGAAAGCACTGCCGACGTTTATTCACAGCTCCGCCGAGAGCCTAGAAGCGATGTGTGTGAGCGCAGGAAAACGTGGGTTAGAAATTGAGTTAGTACCCACCGACTTGGCGGCACTAACTCGAGCGAAATTTGTGAATTTATGTGAAGCTTAGTTTGCTGCTGAACTGAGATATCATTTTTTCAACGACAAAGTCCCACCGACACGAGGTTTACGTTGCCCCGACTCTGATTGACCGGATTTCGGGTTGACGGGTCTTTTAGCTGCTGGTTTGGCTGGGCGAGGCTTATTACTAGAATGACTCGGTTTGCGCTGGCTTGGTTTGCCTCCACGACCACCTTCACTGCGTTGGTTGTCTGAATCAGAATGACGACGCTTGCTTGGGCTACGGCGGTACTCATCGGCGCCGTGACCAGAATACGTTTTCATGTTGTCACGGTTGTTGCGACTCGCTGAGCGCGGGTTTCTGCCGTCACGCTGGTTCTTCTCGAACTCTGCTTCTCGACGCGCATCGTGTAGCTTAGCATCGGTAGCCTTAGTGATATGACGACCTTTAGCGTCTTTGCGTGAAGCCTCTTCTGTACTGACAGAGCCCTCACACATGCGCAGAATTTCTGCCACTTCTTCATCACTTAAGTAACGCCATTTGCCGTTAGGAATGCCATCGATAGAGATGTTCATAATGCGCACGCGACGCAGTTTTAGAACGTCATAACCTAGTGCTTCACACATACGGCGGATCTGACGGTTGAGGCCTTGTGTCAGGGTAATACGGAACGAGAACTTGGTCTCTTGCTCGACTTTACACGGCAAAGTGACGGTATCAAGGATAGCGACCCCTGCGCCCATCTTTTTGATGAAGTCTTTAGTGATTGGCTTATCGACGCGGACGACGTACTCTTTTTCGTGGTTGTTGCCAGCACGAAGGATCTTATTCACGATGTCGCCGTCATTGGTTAGGAAGATAAGACCATCCGAAGGCTTATCCAATCGACCAATAGGGAAGATGCGCTTGTGGTGACCAACGAAGTCGACAATGTTTCCAGGTACATCACGCTCAGTCGTACAGGTGATACCCGTCGGCTTGTTTAGCGCGATGTAGATAGGCTTTTCCTTGCTACGAACAGGTTTACCATCAATTTCAACATCATCGCCAGGTAGCACCTTTGTGCCCATTTCTGGCACCTTGCCATTGATCGTTACACGTTGCTGCTCGATGAGCCTATCCGCTTCACGACGCGAGCAAAAGCCCGTTTCACTGATGTATTTGTTGAGACGTTTTCCGTCAGCAGGGTTCGACATGCGAGGTTATCACTCTATGTTGGTCAGTTTTAAAGGTCGCGTATTTTATACTCAACTTAGCCTTAAGTCACTTAACTCATGCGCTTTTGATGGCGTTCGCGGTTCTCAAGTTTCTTTTCTTGGCTCTTTCGCAGCATGACATACACCGCACCGCTGCCACCATGGAAGCGTTGAGCACTATGAACACACTGAACATCTTTGATTTGTGTTAACCAGTTTGCCAAGAAGCTTTTCATAAGAGCGGGTGGTTAGAGCGCTCACCACGGCCATGGACAATGATCACGGTGCGAATGTCCATGCGCATACATTGCTGCAAGAACTTAATTACTTCATCACGAGCTTCTTTCAGTGTACGCCTGTGTAAGTCGAGCTTAGCTTGAAGTGGGTACTTGCCTAGCCTGAGCTTGCGATACACCCCTTCCTGAACACCATCACGTTTAAACTCGATAATGTCGTCAGGTTTAACCATAGGAGCATAGTCTATGGAGAGATATTCTGGGTCTTGCTCAGATAACCAAAGTGCGGCTTGGCGCTTTGCTATTTGTGCGTCAGATACCTGGTGGGACTTTTTCAGTTCGACGGTGTCGTGCTGGATAGCTTTACATCGCCCATCATTTGTTGGAATAGGTCTAGATCATCGTCTTGAGACATAACTGCATCTCGAAATAAGCCAATTTAATGGCAGTATATACGAAGTCAGCACAAAAGTGAGAACATAAAAAACCGGAGTGAACAGGCGATCCACTCCGGTGCATAGCAGTTATCTATTTACATAGACGCTAAGCGATTCTAGTGAGGAGATTTGTCATTCATTACTTTATAGATGAAGAAAGCACCGTAAAACAGCATCAGACCAAGCGCCCCAAAGATCACAATCATCGAAGACAAGCCCACTGCATTACCAAATAGGAGATCAAGCCAAAAGTCCATGTTTCCTCCAAAAAGTAGTGAAGACAGAGTTACGTTAACGGTTGGTGCAAAAATGAACACTGATCTGGATCAATTGTACCCAGACTGTTAATGACCTGTATGTTAGTGTGTGTATTTGGTCACATTTTTCGTGCTTCTGGCTAGTTGCTGACCAAACAAGTCGGTTTTAGTAAAAAGATGCCATAAAAGCCTTGCACGCCTCAGAATTATCAGTAATATACGCATCCGTTGACAGGCAATAAGCCACTCAGCAATCTCGGTGAATAGCGCAGCTTGGTAGCGCATCTGGTTTGGGACCAGAGGGTCGGGGGTTCGAATCCCTCTTCACCGACCACTTTTAGAAAAGCCTCGCTATTAAGCGAGGCTTTTTGCGTTTATGAGTGTTTAAAAGTATTGGTTGCTATTTACCATTGTTTAGTCAGACCAATTGTAACGTCAGTTCCATCTTTAGATTGTTCTAGTACGTTAAGCAATAGGCCATATTGCGGTATTTTTTTGCCAGTCGCTGGGCGAATTGGATTGCTGTAATCTTGCCAGTCAATGAACATAGGGTTGGCGACGATATAAGGGTCATATAACTCATCACCAAACCAATCTACGATAGATAAAATACTTCCTGTTTTCGTATTAAAAGCGGCATCTCTTAGCTGATAGGCAGATGAAGCAGGCACATTAGAGCTCCAAACCTGAGGGTTACGATCCCCATCAACAACGCCAAGCCAACCTTCTCCAGGATGTGCGGCAGAGTTGTTGCTAGTGAAGGAAGTATCTACATACCAGACCACCATTCCAGGATCAAAACTAAAAAGCGTTCCGCCATGATTGATATGAGCCAAGCCTTGATCGACACCTTTATGTTGTCGCCATTCCACGAGGTAGTAGTGATTATAATCAAATGAACCAGAGTGACGAGTTATGCCAGATAGCGATAAATCATGTTCTTCTTGTTCTGCGTTGAAGTGAATCACAGGCTCATTGTCTACATTGACAGTTACATTATCAAACCAGAAGCCATCTTCAACGGTATATTGATCCGTTAAGTAATTGAAGCTGATCTCTACAAACCCTCCGATGAAAGCGGTTAGATCAAAGTGTGCAGATTGCCAGCCTCCTGAGTTTCCGGTAAAGCCATGCCCATGCTGTAAGCCATAGGGGTCTTTGTCAGTGGTAATATTACCTTTAATTGGGATTCCATTGACTAAAATGCGGCCATAATCAAAATCCTGTTCGATATTGTAGTGAACCATAAACTCCAGGTTGGCGGCACTTGCGTTGGTTAGGTCAACACCAAACGTGGCTAGTACATTGAGGTTATTAGCTTTTCCAGAATAGTAGGCGAACTGTTCAAAAGGATCGACGACTTTAACCTCTTTTGGTGGTAACTGTATTTTTAATGCATCGTACTTGTCGCTTCTATTTGCAGCATGGGTTAGTTGTACTCGGAGTGTTTCTGTGTTTAGGTTTTTTATGTTGATGGGCAGAACATTAAACCAGTTTCCACCAAGAGAGTTTTGTAAGAATTCTCGAGCCCATGGACTAAAGGCCGTAGGCTCTGTCCCAGGTATTTCACCAGCCCATGAACCGCTTGCCATTGCCGACCAGTATGATATTGGCTCTCCCGGCGTGTACCCAAACTCATCGGCTTCAGCTGCTAAGTCATACTCGTCAGGTAGGCCAAGGTCATGCCCATACTCATGGACGGTAACTCCGGTTCCTGCATCGATCGGTTGGATGGTATAGTCATAAGCGGCTAACACTCCTCCCCATTGGGATATACTTGTTGGATAATCAACAAGTTGAAAAACATCACCAAGATTCCAGCGGTGAGACCAAATCGCATCTGTTCCGATTCTTCCTCCACCGGCTTCTTGCCCTGGACCGGAATGGAAAATCATAATGTGGTCAATGAGACCATCGGGCTCCCTAAGGTCACCATCATTGTCGATGTCATACCGATCCTCTAAGTCGTAGTCTCCTAGGTTGATGTTTGGATCGGCTTGAGCGGCGAGTAGTGCTTCTCGAACTAACGCTCTAACGTTGATGTCAGTAATGTAGCCATCTTGTGCGCCATAGTAAGCTGCTGGGTATTGAGCTGTGTACCAACCTGCAACTTGGCCGTATTGTGTATATGAGCCACCACTCTGTTGTTGATAGAATTGAACCATGGAAAGCATATTCTTCCCATTGCTGCCAGTGTATCCCTGCTGTCCAAACAACAAGTTCTGGTAGTGCTCGGTACTGTAATCATCAAAGTAATTGAAAGTTTCATCCGGTGTAATTCTATTGGCTGGATAATCAGGAAACTCGATTAGGATTGCTAGAATCTTATCTTTCGTTACATGACCACCCCAATAGTCTGATTTGAGAACAGAATTGTGCCCGACTAGATTAGTTGCTGTGTTGTTTGTTTGATTGCTTAGAAGCGTTGACAGGATTCTTTGCTTACGTTTCTGCTCTAATACATGGAGCTCACCCGTGTCGTTTTTATGTACGTTGTTATTCATCATTTGTCGCAGCATTGCTTGCTGCTGAGTATCTGTCATAGCGATATGAGAGCGATTGTGTTGATGAACATGAGTGGTACTAGGGTCAACGTGCCTGGTATCTGGGATAGGCGCGGCGTTAAGTGAATAGCTCAGGCTTGCACACAAGATAGTGATAGTAGATGTTCTGAACATTGTGATACCTCTTGATAGTAACTATTGCCAATGCTAAAGCAAAGTAGCCACAATTAATGGAGGAAGTAGGGAGGGTTCGAGGAAGTTAGCGTTTGTATGCAATTGATAGTTATGGTTTTATTTTTTTTGAGAGGTCTTCCGTGACCTTCTTTGCTTATTGATAGTAGGATTGGTCTAGTTAGCTGATTAGACCCTTGGTGTTTTTTGAAGGTATTTACCTACAACTCCTTCAACACCCAACACAGCAAAAATAATCGCAAAAAACGCAACAATTCCACCAAACGCACCAGTAAATGCCACATGCTGGCCAAATAGCATCGCAATCACGCCCATGGCCACAAACTTAGAGCCAACCAAAATAATGTATGAAGACACACCGCGTTTAAGTTTTGGTAGCGTTTTGTGCGTTAGGAAATAGGCCGCCATCACTTTCTCCAAAGAAATCGCCCCTTTAAGCATTCCTGCCAGGATGACCGAAGCCAGTACCGCCACTTCTAGGCTGGCAATAAAGACCCAGTCCCAAGAGGCGTTTAAGACCAACATAACGATCGTGGTGATAATAGAGCTGATGGCGATATCTTTAAGCATTTTCATTGATTGACTCCTCTAGGAGTAGTTCTTGCTGACGTGCTTAAAGTATCAATTACCGGAGGCCTGCTTTTACCATTTTACGCCATCGGTTGATGCAGGTTATGTGTTATTGTCACACATTTCGTGGGTTTATTTTGACCTTTAAAAGTGTGTGGTTATACTAGAGGCAGTTATGCTCCTATTTGTAAATCCCCCTTTGTGGTGGACCCCCTGAGAGCGAAAAAAATTCTCATTTTAGATTTGTTCTACCACTGTGACGACGATCACAATCAGCTTGGTTGCTGACGATTTACTGTACCTGCTGCATCTTTATTGATTTTTTCGCCAAATGTGTCGAGTGAACTTATTGATGTTGATTCTGGGAGCGATCCGTCTTGATGCCACTCGGCATTCACAGTGGCTAATAATCATCTGTCTAAAAAGAGATAGCTCTATGAATGTAATTATCAATGGTCAGTCGTACCTACTGCGTGACAGCAAGAGCATTCTTGATGTGGCCAAAGATATCAAAGTGGATGTTCCGTCACTGTGCTCAATCAGTAAGCACGCCGAGAAACAATCCTGCGACATGTGTGTGGTGGAAGTGGTCGGCCAAGGGGTGGTCAAAGCCTGTGAGACCCAAGTGCAAGATGGGATGACCATCGTCACCGAATCCACTCAACTCAACACATTGCGCCGTCAAGCGCTCAATAAGATATTCGCCGACCACAATGCCGATTGTGAAGCGCCGTGCAAAGTCGCTTGTCCGGCGAATGTCGATATTCAAACCTACCTGTACCACATCGCTGAGGCCGATCATCATCAAGCAGTGAAAGTCATCAAAGACACGCTGCCGATGCCTATCTCCATAGGCCGAGTCTGCCCGGCGTTTTGTGAGCACGAATGTCGCCGCAGCTTAGTTGATGAGCCGCTGGCCATTCGTCAGCTTAAGCGTCATGCCGCGGATATTGACTTATCCCTTGCCGAACAGTTCGAGCCACCAAAGCTGCCTTACAATGGCCATCGAGTCGCCATTGTTGGTGCCGGTCCTGGTGGTTTAGCTTGTGGTTACTACCTCAGTTACCAAGGGTTCGCTGTTGATGTGTTTGAGTCGATGCCCCAAGCTGGCGGTTGGCTGCGTTACGGCATCCCAGAATACCGTCTGCCGAAAGATATCCTAGATAAAGAAATTGAGCTGATGTGTCGTGGTGGGATGCAAATTCGAACCAACACTGTGCTTGGTAAAGACATAACTCTCGATGATCTGACTGCCAATTATGAAGCGGTTTGCCTTGCCGTTGGCGCAACCAAAGCAGTGAACATGCCTTATCCGGGATCCGATTTAGAAGGTTGTATTCTTGGGGTTGATTACCTTAAAGATCACATGACCGACAAGCGCTTTACTATGGGGCGCAAAGTCGCTGTTATTGGCGGCGGTAATACGGCGATAGACTGTGCGCGCACCGCCATCCGTGAGGGGCTGATACGACAATTATCTATCGTCGTACTCGCAACGAAATGCCTGCTGAGCTGCATGAAATTGAAGCGGCTGAACTTGAAGGCGTGAAGTTCAAATTCCTAACTAACCCGAAGAGCAACCTAGCTGATGAAGAGGGTAGGGTCAAAGCCATTGAGCTTGAGATCATGGCACTTGGCGAGCCCGACAGTTCAGGCGTCGTCGTCCGGTCTCAACGGGTGAAACCCAAACTCTGGAGTTTGATACCGTTATCTCTGCACTATCACAGAAACCGGATGTGGAGTTCCTAAAAACGGCCCGCCAATCTCTGCCTATGACGGACTGGGGAACCGCATCCGCCGATGGTGATTCCATGCACCATGGCTACAACGTTTATAGCATTGGTGATTTTAGACGCGGTCCTGCGACCGCCATTGAAGCCATTGCCGATGGTAAAAAAGCCGCCGACGCCATTGAGCGCTACATTCTCGAAGGACACTTTAAACCAGAACCTGCGCCGTTTAATAGCCGCAAAGCAGAGCGATTGACCGAAGTTCGCCAAGCGGAATATTTACAAGAGCGCGCCAAGTCGAGAGCCAAAGCGACTCATCTCGATGTTGAACTGTGCCAAACCAGCTATCAAGAAGTAGAACTGGGCATGAGTGATTCGGACGCAATCGCAGAGGCCGCTCGCTGTTTAGAATGTGGCTGTCAGGCGAATACTCAGTGTGATTTGCGCGATTACGCCAGTGAATATCAGGTTGATTATCGAGAGATTGATACCGAAGAGCGCAAGATGTTCCCAGTGGATAAATCCAGTGAGTTCATTGTGTTCGATGCGAACCGCTGTATTAGTTGTGGCTCGTGTGTTCATGCCTGTCAGACCGAATCCGTACATGGCATTTTGAACTTCTCGGAATCCGCCCACAGACCCGCCTTCCCAGATGGCGCCACAATGGGCGACAGTAACTGTGTTCAATGTGGTGCTTGTGTGCAGGTGTGTCCAACAGGGGCGCTGGTGGATAAACGAGACAAATCCCACAGCCGCATCGAGATGCTAACGCCAGTCAAAACCATCTGTACCTATTGCGGTGTGGGCTGCCGCGTTGAAATGTACGTCGATGCAGCGAACAACAAAATTCGTTATGTCAAAGGTGACCCAACATCACCGGTCAACCAAGGTATGCTGTGCGTGAAAGGTCGATTTGGCTTTGATTTCATTCACAGCGACGAGCGATTAACCATTCCTCTGATTCGCAAATCGGGTGAGCTTGTGCCAGCGTCTTGGGATGAAACCATCAGTTACGTTGCGGACAAACTGACCAAGATTAAATCGATGTACGGCAGTGACAGCCTAGCAGGGTTCTCGTCAGCGAAAACCACCAATGAAGATAACTTTGCGTTCCAAAAGCTGTTTAGACGAGAGCTAGGCACCAACAACATTGACCACTGTGCGAGGCTTTGCCACTCATCGACGGTGACTGGTCTTGAAGCTTCATTCGGTAGCGGTGCAATGACCAATGACATTCCAAGTATTGCGCACTCCGACGTCATTTTTATTATCGGCTCTGATACCAGTGCAGCACACCCAATCATCGCGTCACACATCAAACAGGCGATTGCTGGTGGCGCTCGTCTTATTGTCGCGGATCCGAAACGCATCGATATGGCTGACCACGCTGAGCTCTATGTGCGTCATCGTCCAGGTACAGATGTGATGCTACTCAATGCCATCATGCATGTTATCGACAAAAATGGCTGGCACGATCAAGCGTTTATCAATGAACGCACCGAGGGGTACGAGTCGTTTGTCACTGAGATCCGCAAATCGGACTACAGCCCAGAAAATGCAGCGCTCATTACCGGTGTCGCGGCATTTGATATTGAGCGAGTTGCCGAACTGATTGGTACCGCGAAAGTGACGTCGGTGTTCTATTCGATGGGTATTACCCAGCACACGACGGGTCATGACAATGTACGCTCAATTGCTAACTTGCAAATGCTTTGTGGCAATGTTGGCGTTGAAGGTGGCGGTATTAACCCGCTTCGCGGTCAATCAAACGTACAAGGCTCTTGTGATATGGGGGCGCTGCCAACCGACTTCCCAGGTTATCAAAAGGTTACCGACCCAGAGGTACAAGCGAAGTTTGCGAAAGCATGGAACAGTGACAATTTGCCAACCGAGCGCGGTAAAACACTGACAGAGATCATCGACGGTGCCTGCGATGGCGACATCAAAGCTTTGTACGTGATGGGCGAGAACCCAGTATTGAGCGACCCAGATCAAGCGCATGCGGTGCATGGCTTAAAATCTTTGGACTTCTTGGTAGTGCAGGATATCTTCCTCACCGAAACCGCGCAGTTAGCCGATGTTGTGTTGCCGTCCTATTCCTTTGCCGAAAAAGCAGGGCACTTCACTAATACTGAGCGACGAGTACAACGTTTGGTACCGGCTGTAAAAGCCCCAGGCGAGGCGCGTGAAGATTGGCAAATTATCCAATCTATCGCCAATGCGATGGGTAGCGATTGGCAATATGAATCCGTTCAGGATATCACCGAAGAGATTGCAGACGTGACGCCGCAATATCATGGTATTCGCTGGCAGTCGGTGGGTAAAAATGGATTGCAGTGGCCGTGTAACAACGTTAAGCCATTTGGTACTCGCATTATGCACCAAGACCAGTTTATTCGTGGTAAAGGCGCAATGGCGGCAATTCCGTTTGAGTATGCAGCTGAGCTGCCGGATAAAGACTTCCCAATGATACTCACCACAGGACGCTTACTTGAGCAGTTCCACACCGGAACCATGACGCGCAAAACCAAAGGGTTAGACAACCTTGCAGGGCCGCGAATCATGATAAGCGTAGAAGATGCCGAGGCGATGGGCGTCGCGAACGGCGAGCCCGTTAAGTTGGTCTCACGACGCGGCGAGATCTCTGCGCCAGCGTTTGTCACCAAACGTATGCAGCAAGGCGTGGTGTTTGTTCCGTTCCATTTTGCTGAATCGGCGGCCAATAAGCTCACCAATACGGCGACCGATCCCCATGCCAAAATACCTGAGTTTAAGGTCTCAGCGGTAAAGTTGGAGCGCTTGATTGACATTCAGCATGTATAGTTAGAGTTTGCTCGATTAAAAGAGGTAAGTGAGTTCGCTTACCTCTTTTTTTTCGCTGGTTGACGAAAAGTGTAGATATTTAATCAATATGATACAGGTGTCACATTGTTGGTTAGAGAGATGCTTTGCGGTTTCCTATGCTTAGATGAAAGTGGAACTAGTGTCACGATTTTACTTGGTTTCACCGCTTGAGTTTAGCGTGCTATTTAGTTTGCCAATTAAGGGAGAGAGTAATGCGTTTTTTAAGTTATTGCCCAAATTGCCATCGGGATACCGTAACTTGCAGGGTAAAGCGAAACTTTATCGAAAAGAATGTGACTAGTCGAGGGTGCCATAAGTACATGTGTACCGAATGCGGCACTGAATATATCAATGATTTTTCAGGAGACTATTACCATGATAAACCTAAGTCATCTTCCGTTGATTTAGAAGAGAATTAAGTATAGAGAGGCTTACGGATGTGTGGGTAGATGTTTAACCTGTAGGGTAACAGGTGATACTAGGTTTTTAATCTCGCCCATTAGAGATACTTTGTGATTACGAGTCTGAGTTTCTATAAATACTCGGATGAAAATGTAATTTTACTTCAAATAATTGTGCGACGTATGTTGTAAAAATACCCGTTTCGGCCTACATTGTAATCATAGTGTAATAAAAAGGAGATATTGCCTATGCATCAAGAAATGATTCAACCTACCAACCTTGGCGTTATTAGCCGCACTTGCCTTTTCTCTCTAGGTACAGTGATCGCAATTCTTGCGATGCTCTAATAACAAACCTTCTTAGGGGACAGCCCAAACGCTTCGATTCGATGCATCTTCTGCATTCAGCAGTGACCGCAGACAGCAATCTTCGCAAATGGGCGTTCCTCTAGGCGAACACTCCCACAATACCCACACTTTTCGTTTCTTTTTTAAACCCCTCTAGTCGCTATACTCATATCAATTGTCTTTGTTATCTCGTAATGAGACCGATATGCCGCTGTTAGATCGAATCGCGATTACCCACCGATACACGACGTTGCCCACAGGCTTCTATCACTATGTTTTGCCGACTCCGCTCGACAATCCAAGATGGGTGAGTTGGAATCAGCCTCTTGCAGAACGTTTTGGCTTTCCCCATGACGCCAATCAGTCCACCGAGCTTTTGAATACTCTGTCTGGCACCTCCTCAACGGAACGATTTAAACCGTTAGCGATGAAGTACGCTGGACATCAGTTTGGCGTCTACAATCCAGACTTAGGTGATGGAAGAGGGTTGCTGCTTGGGGAGCTCACCTCGGACTCTGGCACCGTATTCGATTTGCATTTAAAAGGGGCAGGGCAAACACCTTACTCACGCTCCGGAGATGGCCGCGCGGTGTTGCGTGCAACCATTCGCGAGTATCTGTGCAGCGAGGCCATGGCAGGGCTGGGCGTTCCAACACACGCGCCGTTGGCATGATGGTCACTGATACGCCAGTGTATCGAGAAAAGGTGGAACAAGGTGCTTTGCTGCTTCGTCTGGCTGAGACTCATATTCGTTTTGGCCATTTTGAGCACTTTTTCTATACCGAGCAGCACGATCACTTGCAGCATTTAGCAGATAAAGTGATTGAGTGGCACTTCCCTCAATGCCAGCAAGCGAAGCAGCCTTATCTTGCGATGTTCGAACGTATCATCGCATTAACCGCCGACATGATTGCCCATTGGCAAGCCAAAGGATTTGCCCATGGGGTGATGAACACCGATAACATGTCGATACTTGGGCAAACCTTTGATTATGGGCCGTTCGGATTTATGGACGACTATGAGCCAGGCTATATTTGCAACCACTCGGATTATCAAGGGCGTTATGCGTTCAATAATCAGCCGTCTATTGCACTGTGGAATTTGACCGCTTTAGCGCAGGCGCTTACCCCTCTGATCGTTCGTGCAGACCTAGAGCGTGCACTTGAGCAGTTCACGCCAAGACTTCAAAGCCAATACAGCGCCCATATGCGCGCTAAGTTTGGCCTAGTTGAAAAGTACCCAGAGGATAGCGCATTTTTTAATGACAGCTTTGCGCTGATGGAGTCGGAAGGTGTCGATTACACTCGTTTCTTTAGAGCGTTATCTTGCCTAGATAGCATGATAGCGCTTCGCTTATTAATTTGTTTGTAGATAGAACCAAGGCCGAGAAATGGCTCAGTGAGTACTTATTGCGCTGTGAAAAAGAGGCGCTCAAAACACCTGAGCGCTGTGAGCAGATGCGCAAAGTAAACCCCAAGTACATCCTGAGGAATTACTTGGCTCAGCAGGCTATCGATAAAGCCGAACAGGGGGATTTTTCTCTCGTTCATACACTCGATGAGGTCCTAAAAACGCCTTATGACGAACAGCCTAGGTACGACTATTTAGCAAAATTGCCGCCAGAGTGGGGCAAGAGAATGGCGATTAGCTGCTCTTCTTAAGGTGGGTAAACGTTGAAATTGGTCACTTCCATGTCATTTTTGTGAACTTGAGCAAAACTAAGTGGCAAAATTTATAAACGAATCAATAATAACTCCTCGCTAAAACCCTTACACTGTAGAGATCGCAGTGCAGACTTAAGGGAACATAATGCAGGCTAAGACGCACATTTTAGTTGTGGATGATGATGAGGAAATCCGTCTATTGCTTGAAGAGTATCTGACCAAAGCAGGCTTTCAAGTGTCAGGGGCGGAAGATGGCGTTGAGATGGAGCTGTTCATCAAAGCAAGGGGTATCCGGATCTCATTTTACTAGATGTGATGTTACCTGGTGATGATGGTTTCACTTTATGTCAGCGAGTGAGGCGCGAGTCTCAAGTGCCTATCATTATGCTGACCGCAGTATCCGATGAAACCGATCAGATCATTGGTCTTGAGATTGGTGCCGATGACTACATCGCTAAGCCATTCAGCCCAAGACAGTTAATGCTCGCATTAAAGCCTTGCTACGCCGCGCACATATTCATGAAGAGAAGCATGATGACACGCCACCAAGAACCATAGACTTTGGGGATTGGCATCTCGACACTATTGCTCACCGTATGACGAACAAAGTCAATGGACGTAGCCACGATCTTTCTGGCAGTGATTTTGCGTTGCTGATGCTGTTTTTGTCGCGCCCGAATGAAATTCTCGACCGAGATACCATCTCTTTTGCCACACGTGGCCGTGAAGCGTTACCTTATGAGCGAGGGATTGATGTTCAACTCAGCCGTATCCGTAATCGTCTCGGTACCAGTAAAGCGTTTCCTCATTACATTAAAACCATGCGCGGCAATGGTTACATCCTTTCAGTACCTGTCGAATACGGTCAATAATTCATGTCTAGAACTCGCTGGTTTAGGCGATTGAGCCCGAATTCTTTGGTCGCTCGAACGCTTTTGCTGACTTTACTCGCGGTTTTTTGCTCTCAGGGGGTTCTGACGACCATTTGGTATCAGAAAACCAAGCAGGATGAACTCTCTGGTATTCGCGATACGTCAGCCAGTATGGCGACTATGTTTGCTTCTACTGTGACCTTTTTTCAAAAGTTACCGATTAAATACCGTCATATCGTGCTAGATCAAATCCGTAACATGGGAGGCACTCGCTTCTTTGTTTCTTTCAACCATGAAGAGCTGTTGGTTGAGCCCATTCCAGATACGCCGCTAAAAGAAGCGGCGATGATGTCGGTGAAAAGGGTACTGATTGATAAGCTTCCGACCATCGAAGCGGTCAAAGTGGATTTCTCAAAAGCTGAGAATCTCAGGTTACTTAAAAACGATATCTTTCTTAATGACTTACCCAGGTCGTGGGCTCACCATACGTTGACCTTGGGACCGCTCGATCCGCCGATTTTGGTGGTACAGCTCAAGCTCAAACAAGGGGAGTGGATTTATATCGCTGCTTTGCTTCCTTCTCCTTACATGCAGCTCGATGATCAGTTTTTCTCTAAAGACCAGTTGGTGTTTTTGGTTATTTTTACCTCTCTGATGTTACTGCTGACATTTTTGCTCGTACGTGCACAAGTGAAACCACTAAAACGTTTGGCGAAAGCGCCAATGAAATGAGCATGGACATTGATCAGTCGCCACTCAAAGAAGAAGGGGCGACGGAGCTGGTGACCGCAACGCGGGCATTCAATCGCATGCAAACTCGGATTCGAAAGTATGTCTCTGATAGAGAACATCTATTTTCTTCCATCTCTCATGACTTAAAAACGCCTATTACCCGACTGAGACTGCGTGCTGAATTACTGGACGATGACGCTAAGCGTGACAAGTTCAACCAAGATCTCGATGATCTAGAGATGATGGTTAAAGGTGCATTGCAGTGTGTACATGATACGGATTTGCATGAGAATAATGACTTTATCGATCTCAATGAGATGATCAGAAACGTCTCGGAAACTTACAACCAAGTGCATACACAAGTGAGCTTTACGGCATTGCCAATGGAGCCAGTGGTACTTAAACCATTGGCGATAAAGCGTGTGCTGACCAACCTCATCGACAATGCAGTGAAGTACGGTAAGCATGCATTTGTCTCGATAGAAGAGAATCCAACATGGATCGTTGTCACAATTCTAGACAAAGGTAACGGCATTCCAGAATCGCAATTGGAAGCGGTTTTTGAGCCTTATACTCGTCTTGCCAACGATAAAGATGGGCACGGCTTAGGTCTTGGGATCTGCCGCAGCATCTTACACGGCCTAGGCGGAGACCTTGTGCTGCAAAATTCTGAGCAAGGCGGTTTGGAAGTGAAGATCTATATTCCACCTAATTTAGAAGCTTAGTGATAGATTTCACAGTGTAACATTCTTGTTACTTTGGATTAACAGTTTGTTGCAGTGAGGATTGCGGGTTTTTTCTACACTGTGTATCGAACAGGGGCAAGAATAGCCCTTTGTCTAATCCAATACATGGAAGATAACAATGAAAATGAATAAAACCCTACTGACTCTATCCCTCGCTGCTGCCACCCTACCTTCGCTGTCTAGTGCAGGTGAAGTGGAAGTCCTTCACTGGTGGACCTCTGGTGGTGAGGCGAAATCCGTACAAGAACTGAAAGCGATGCTAGAAGAGCAAGGTCACTCTTGGAAAGACTTTGCTGTAGCAGGCGGTGGCGGTGAAAGTGCGATGACGGTACTAAAAACGCGCGCTGTGTCTGGTAACCCACCTTCAGCGGCACAAATTAAAGGTCATGATATTCAGGAATGGGGCGGCTTGGGCTTCCTAACGAATCTTGATGATGTGGCACAATCTGGCGGTTGGGATCAAAGTGTTCCTAGCATGGTGACTGACGTCATGAAGTTCAATGGCGAATACGTAGCAGTACCTGTTAACGTGCACCGTGTTAACTGGCTTTGGGCTAACCCGGAAGTATTGAAAAAAGCCGGTGTTGAAGTGCCGAAAACGCTGGATGATTTCTTTGCAGCAGCAGAGAAAATCAAAGCAGCAGGTTATATCCCTCTCGCACACGGTGGTCAGCCATGGCAAGACGCGACTGTATTTGAAGCGGTTGCTCTAGATGTACTAGGTTCAGATGACTATCGTAAAGCATTCGTCGACCTAGATATGGACACACTATCAGGTGACAAGATGGTGGAAGTGTTCACTAAGTTCCAAAAAGTGCATGACTACATCGATGCGAACTCTCCTGGTCGTGACTGGAACGTTGCTACCTCAATGGTTATCAATGGTGAAGCGGCAATGCAGATCATGGGTGACTGGGCGAAAGGTGAGTTCACTGCCGCGGGTAAGGTACCGGGCAAAGACTATATCTGTGCTCCAGCGCCAGGTACAGATGGCCAGTTCACGCACAACGTCGATAGCTTCGCGTTCTTTGAAATCAAAGATGAAAGTAACGTAGCGGCGCAAAAAGCGTTAGCAGCCACTATCTTGGATAAGAAGTTCCAAGAAGTGTTCAACCTCAACAAGGGTTCCATCCCAGTTCGTACCGATATGGACATGAGCGCGTTTGACCAATGTGCTCTGGACTCAATGGCAAGCTTCAAAGCAACGGCGAAAACCGGTGATCTTGTACCGAGTATGGCACACGGTATGTCGACAACCAGTTACGCTCAAGGTGCTATCTACGACGTAGTCACAAACTTCTTTAACGATCCAAAAGCGGATCCAAAAGAAGCAGCACAGAAGCTAGCGAAAGCAGTTAAAGCGGCTATCTAGTCACTTCCTCCTAAACTAAGCGTTAAAGCTGACTCTCTCCCTTGAATTGGGGAGAGAGTGGTGCCTTGCACCTTTAGCGCTTGCTCAATTCCGAAAGCAGTTATCAGTAAGGAAAAGTTATGGAGCAGGCTTTGAATGCACAAGACTCAAATAAGCAGTCCGCGCCAAAACTCAGCTTGGTAGATCGCCTTCAACATTGGCTACCGAAAATAGTCATGGCACCCACCATGCTCGTTACCCTAGTGTGTATTTACGGGTTCATCTTTTGGACCGCGGCACTCTCATTAACCAACTCGCGTTTTCTCCCTTCGTTCAACTTTGTCGGCTTTGCTCAGTATGAGAAGCTGATGGAAAACGACCGTTGGATCACTTCCATCACCAATCTCGGTATCTTTGGCGTGTTGTTCATGCTGATAGCGATTGTGCTCGGTGTTGGACTCGCCATATTGCTTGACCAAAATATCCGTCAAGAAGGCGCAATTCGTACTATCTACCTCTACCCGATGGCACTCTCTTTCATTGTCACAGGTACAGCGTGGAAATGGATCTTAAACCCAGGTCTCGGTATCGAGAAACTCATGCATGACTGGGGATTCGAAAACTTTAAGTTTGATTGGCTGGTTAACTCCGATATGGCGGTTTACACGCTCGTGATAGCGGCGGTTTGGCAATCATCCGGCTTTGTGATGGCGATGTTTTTGGCCGGGCTTCGCGGGATTGATTCGTCAATCATTAAAGCGGCGCAAATCGATGGCGCAAACTTACCAACCATCTATTGGAAAATCATTCTGCCTTGTTTGCGCCCGGTATTCTTTAGCGCCGTTATCATTACGTCCCACATCGCGATCAAGAGTTTCGACTTGGTGACAGCGATGACCGCAGGTGGTCCTGGTTACTCCTCTGACTTACCGGCGCTCTTTATGTACGCACACTCATTTACTCGTGGGCAGGTTGGTCTCGGCGCAGCGAGCGCCATGATGATGCTCGCAGGGATATTGGCGATTTTGGTTCCGTATTTGTACTCAGAACTTAGGGAGAAGAAATCATGAATACGTCGATGAATCTCTCAAGACTTTTTATCTACTCGGCGTTGACTTTCTTCTGCTTGGTATACCTGATGCCACTGTTTGTCATGATTATCACGTCATTTAAGACGCTGCCTGACATTAAAGCGGGTAACCTGATGTCGCTACCAACAGAGTGGGTATTGGATGCATGGAGCAAAGCATGGAACAGCGCCTGTACTGGCGTGAAATGTGACGGGGTGAAGAGCTATTTCTGGAACTCATTCCAAATGGTCATTCCGGCAGTAGCCATTTCTACCTTGTTGGGTGCGTTCAACGGTTACGTGATCACCAAGTGGAAGTTCCGAGGCTCAGATCTGTTTTTCAGCTTGCTACTGTTCGGATGCTTTATTCCATTTCAAGTCATCCTGCTACCAATGGCAGCGCTACTTGGCAAACTAGGTCTGGCGAACACAACGGCGGGTTTGGTCGCGGTACACGTTATCTATGGTATGGCGTTTACCACACTGTTCTTCCGTAACTTTTACATTGCAGTGCCGGATGAGCTTGTCAAAGCGGCCAAACTGGATGGCGCAGGCTTCTTCACCATCTTCTTCAAAATCCTGCTGCCACTCTCAACACCTATCATCATGGTGACAGTAATCTGGCAGTTCACCTCAATTTGGAATGACTTCTTATTCGGGGTCGTTTATTCGGGCTCTGAGACGCAACCCATCACGGTCGCGCTCAACAACTTGGTCAACACGAGTACTGGCGTCAAAGAGTACAACGTTGATATGGCTGCTGCGATCATCGCTGCGTTGCCAACGCTGGTGGTCTACGTACTGGCAGGGAAGTATTTTGTTCGCGGTCTCACTGCGGGTTCAGTAAAGGATAATCAACATGGCAACATTAGAACTTAAACAGATCCGCAAAACCTATCGCAATGCGGACAACGAAACCCTGAAAGGTATCGATATCAGTATCGACTCCGGTGAGTTCCTGATCCTTGTTGGGCCATCGGGCTGCGGCAAATCGACTCTGATGAACACCATTGCGGGTCTTGAGGATATTAGCGCAGGTGAAATCGTGATTGATGGTCGTGATGTCGCTCAGGTGCAGCCAAAAGATCGCGATATCGCATGGTGTTTCAATCTTATGCTCTTTACCCAAATATGACGGTGCATGGCAATATCGCCTTTGGTCTAAAAATTCGCAAGATGCCCCAAGAGCAAATTGATGCCGAAGTCAATCGCGTTGCCGAGATGCTGCAAATCGACCATCTTCTTGATCGTAAGCCGTCGCAGCTTTCCGGTGGCCAGAGACAAAGGGTAGCGATGGGTCGGGCGCTCGCACGCCGTCCTAAGCTCTACCTGTTTGATGAGCCGCTGTCTAACCTAGATGCGAAATTGCGTGTCGAGATGCGTCATCAGATCAAACGTCTCCATCAGCAGCTCAACACCACGATTGTGTATGTAACGCATGACCAAATCGAAGCGATGACGCTCGCGGATCGCATCGCCGTTATGAAAGACGGTGAGTTGCAGCAATTGGGTACGCCGAAAGAGATCTATAACGAGCCAAACAACATGTTCGTTGCAGGCTTTATGGGTTCTCCGTCGATGAACTTCATTAAAACACGCGTTGATCTCGACGAGAACGACAAGCCAATCATCCGTGTGGTCTCTGGTGACAATGAGCAGCACGTAGTCGCACTACCAGAATCACTGCGTCCACAAGACGGCAATGAGATCGTGATTGGCCTGCGTCCTGAACACATCACAGAAAAGCTTGAAGACGAGACAGTCGTTGCGACTCAAGTCAGCCTTAAATTGGAAGTGCTTGAACCAACGGGGCCTGATGTCATCGCTATGGTTAAGGTAAACGACCAAGAGGTTGCGTGTCGCTTGTCTCCTGAGTTTGATGCCAGTGTGGGGCAGGTGGCTCCGCTGTACTTTGATATGTCTAAGGCGGTGTTTTTTGATGCTGTGACTGAGGAGAGGTTGGTTGTGTAGGGTTGTGGGGGCTCTTTGCTTTTAATTTAAGTCAGTTAAAAGCAAGAAGAGCACCCCTCCCAGCCTCCCGGCTACGCGCCCCGCTTAAAGGGGAGGAGCTGCGGGCTCGCTATCGCATCGCCTTATTAATCCGGCAATGTTGCGATAGCAACGAGCAGTAGTTCTCCCCCTTAATAAGGGGGAGCTAGAGGGGTGCTCTTCTTTTTTCGGTCATTTCCCACCAATCCCCATCACCCAATGTGTCACTTTCCACCCATTCCCCAGCCCCAGAATCACTCAATCTTAGTTGAACTTGATCTATCTATCTGAAAAACAACAACTATCCAACCTTGGCACCCTTATTGCTCCTTATAAGCCCATCAGTACCCATAGACGGGACTGCATCAATCCAAAGGAGAATAATAATGTTAAAGCCTCTATCCCTACTGTCTGCCTCTGTTCTTGCTGTTATGAGCTTCAATGCCGCTGCCAACTGTGACCCGGGTGAAATTGTCATTAAGTTCAGTCACGTAACGAATACCGACAAGCACCCGAAAGGTATCGCTGCGTCACTGCTTGAAGAGCGTGTGAATACTGAGATGAACGGTAAAGCGTGTATGCAGGTATTCCCTAACTCGACACTGTACGATGACAACAAAGTTCTCGAAGCCCTTTTGAACGGCGATGTTCAACTTGCCGCTCCTTCACTTTCTAAATTCGAGAAGTTTACCAAGAAATACCGCATCTTTGATTTGCCATTCTTGTTTGAAAACGTGGAAGCCGTCGATCGCTTCCAAAACTCCGAGTCAGGTGAAAAACTGAAAAATGCGATGAAGCGTCGTGGTCTGCAAGGTCTTGCGTTTTGGCATAACGGCATGAAGCAAATGTCGGCGAACAAGCCGCTTTTGGTACCTGGTGATGCGAAAGACCTGAAGTTCCGTGTACAAGCGTCAGACGTTCTGGTTGCGCAGTTTGAGCAGCTTGGTGCTAACCCTCAGAAAATGTCGTTTAAAGAAGTGTATGGCGGCCTACAAACTAAGGTTATCGATGGTCAGGAAAATACTTGGTCAAACATCTACGGTAAGAAATTCTTCGAAGTACAGGACGGTGTGACTGAAACCAATCACGGCATTCTTGACTACTTGGTCGTGACTTCTCGCGAGTTTTGGGATGGCATGCCAGAAGATACGCGTAACCAGTTTGCACAAATTCTAAAAGAAGTCACTGAAACCCGTAACGCTGAATCGACCAAGGTAAACCTAGCCAACAAGAACAACATTGTTGAGTCGGGCGGTGTGGTGCGTACTCTGACGCCAGAGCAACGTCAGCAGTGGGTAGAAGCGCTTCAACCGGTATGGCAGAAGTTTGAGAAAGACATCGGCTCTGATCTTATCGAAGCAGCGCTCGCGTCTAACCAACAATAACTATTAAGTCGTACATGGCCTCGCCGGATGTGAGGCCATCTCCTGTCCCAATTATTACAAAAAGCGATGTATCACATGGAACAGTCTCTTATTTCTCGTATTGGTAGAGTCACCGATGCCTTTGAAGAAACGCTGATTGCGTTCTTTCTGGGAGCGATGACGCTGTTGACCTTTGCCAATGTTATTTCTCGTTATGTGTTTAATGACAACATTTTGTGGGCGCTTGAACTGACCGTCTTTATGTTCGCCTGGATGGTGCTGGTTGGCGCGTCTTATGGTGTGAAGAAACACTTTCATATCGGTGTGGATGTGGTGATCAACATGGTGTCGGAAAAGCACCGTAAGCTGTTTGCCATCTTGTCAGTTTTAGCTTGTCTAACATTCTCTGTCCTACTTCTCATCGGTTCATGGAACTACTGGTATCCGTTTGTCACCGAGAGAGCTTGGTATGAGACCGATGATATTCCAATGCCTGAAATGCTGCAGTTTTTATCAGATTGGCTCAATGAAGGTGAGCGCTATGAAAAAATGCCGCGATTTATCCCTTATATGGCACTGCCTATTGGTATGGCATTGCTGACTTTTCGATTTGCTCAGGCGGCTTTTCAAATCTTCAGCGGAAAGCTGGATGCTTAATCGCGGGTCATGAAGCAGAAGAGGATTTGGAAGCGCTAAAAGCTGAAATGCAAGATAACGCGTTTGATAACGTCAAGGACAAGGATAAGTAAGCATGGACATTCTATTACTCTTTTTGATGGTGATAGGCTTTATGCTTATCGGGGTGCCGATCGCGGTATCACTTGGCCTATCGAGTATTCTTTTTCTATTGATGCATTCCGACGCATCATTAGCGTCGGTGGCGCAAACCCTGTTCAATGCGTTTGCCGGTCACTACACGCTACTGGCGATTCCCTTCTTTATTTTGGCATCAAGCTTTATGTCGACGGGCGGTGTAGCGAAACGAATTATCCGCTTTGCGATTGCGATGGTGGGTTGGTTCCGCGGTGGACTAGCGATGGCATCTGTGGTGGCGTGTATGATGTTCGCGGCTCTGTCTGGCTCGTCACCGGCGACGGTTGTCGCCATCGGTAGTATCGTCATCGCAGGTATGATCAAAAACGGTTACACCAAGGAGTTCGCTGCAGGGGTTATCTGTAACGCGGGTACTTTAGGGATTCTTATTCCTCCATCCATTGTTATGGTGGTCTATGCGGCTGCGACCGATGTGTCGGTAGGTCGCATGTTCCTTGGTGGCGTTATTCCTGGGCTGTTAGCAGGTCTAATGCTGATGATCGCTATCTACATTGCTGCAAAAGTAAAAGGGCTTCCTAAGCAGCCATTTGTGGGATGGAAAGAGGTGTTTGATTCTGCCCGTGAAGCGAGCTGGGGCTTACTGCTGGTGGTCATAATCCTTGGAGGTATCTACGGCGGGGTATTCACGCCAACGGAAGCGGCGGCCGTAGCGGCGGTCTACTCATTCTTGATTGCCAATTTTATCTACAAAGATATGGGGCCGTTTGCGGACAAAGAAAACACTAAGCCGGTGCTGATTAAAGTGCTTGAGACCTTTGTGCACAAAGACACCAAGCACACGCTTTTTGAAGCGGGTAAGCTCACCATTATGCTGCTGTTTATCATTGCTAACGCACTGATTCTCAAGCACGTACTGACAGAAGAACGCATCCCGCAGATGATCACCGAATCTATGCTATCAGCAGGTTTAGGGCCTATTACCTTCCTGATTGTGGTGAACGTACTGCTGCTTATTGGTGGGCAGTTTATGGAGCCGTCAGGTCTGCTGATTATTGTGGCACCTCTAGTATTCCCAATTGCGATCGCGCTTGGTATCGATCCTATTCACTTAGGGATTATGATGGTGGTGAACATGGAAATTGGCATGATAACGCCGCCGGTGGGGCTCAATTTGTTTGTGACGGCGGGCGTGGCAAAGATGTCGATGATGGGAGTTGTAAAAGCCGCACTGCCGTGGGTGGCTGTGATGTTCTTGTTCCTGATCATTGTGACTTACGTGCCTTGGGTATCAACTTGGTTACCAACGACCTTGATGGGGCCGGAAATTATTACCAAGTAAGATAGCCCTAAAAAGCAAAAGGAGGTCGTTAGACCTCCTCATCAATATGCTTACCGTAATTCTCGCGCGGATCGGATTGAAAACGTCTTTCATACAGAACACGTTTTGACTTTACCTTGCGTCTTTCCCCAGTAGCGACACGTTGTTCAACGTAAAAAATGCCATCTATCTCAACTGTGTCAGAAATGAAGGGCATTTTGGTTTTTTCCCCCATAACGACTCCTTATTAATAATATTGTATGCAACTCCTTGGCTACACTTTCAATTATAGGAGAGATGCATCACAGTTCTACCTTATTTTAGCTGTCGCTTTTGTAGGATTCCTTAATAAGCTGATATTTCTGCATTTTATCGTACAATGTTTTTCTCGGGACATTGAGCTTTTCCATGGTTTGCTTGATGCTGCCATGGGTTTCGACCAGAGCCTGCTCAATGACACTCTTTTCAAACAATCCTACTTGATCAGCGAGGCTTTGGCCTCTCTCTTGGTCATCATTTTGGGCATGACCGGCTTGGATTTTACCAAGCAGGACAAAACGCTCGGCACAGTTTCTCAGCTCTCTGACATTGCCAGCCAATCATGCTAATCAATTGACTGAGTTCTGCCGCGGAGAGGGCGTTGGCGGTTTTGCCATATCGCGATGCTGCGACCAGTTGAAAGTGGTGAAAAAGCGCTGCGATATCATCTTTTCGCTCTCGAAGCGGGGGAGGTCAAGCGTGACGATATTGAGGCGGTAATAGAGATCTTGGCGAAAATCACCCGCCAATGAGGCTTGGTTGAGATCGGCTTTGGTTGCTGCGATGACGCGAATATTTAAAGGGATAAGGGTATTGGAGCCTACGCGCTCGATCGCACGCTCTTGCAGTACACGCAGTAAGCGAATTTGTGCCTGCATTGGCATTGACTCAATTTCATCAAGAAACAGAGTGCCCCCTTGGGCATGTTCAAACTTACCAATCCGAGTATTCTCTGCACCTGTAAATGCGCCTTTCTCATGACCGTACAGTTCGCTTTCAATTAAGTTTTCAGGCACTGCCCCGCAGTTGACGGCGACAAAGTTAGCATCGCGCCGACGGCTTTGCTCGTGCAGCGAGCGGGCGACCAGCTCTTTACCTGTTCCCGTTTCACCAAACAGCAGAATATCGGCATCAGTATCGGCAATCATCCCAATCGTCTCACGCAGAGTTTGAATGACAGGGGTGTCGCCAATGATCCTAGGACCTAATGTTTGACTTGCCTTTAGAGAACGTTTTAGCTGTTCGTTCTCTAAGGTTAGGTGCCGTTTTTCAATTGCTCGCTGGGTAATCTCAATCAAGCGCTCAGCGGAAAATGGCTTTTCAATGAAATCATAAGCACCATCCTGGATCGCTTGAACCGCCATGGAAATATCGCCATGCCCAGTAATCAAGATCACAGGAATACCAGCGTAATGGTGGCTAACGGTGTTGAGTAGGTCTAGACCTGACAAGCCTGGTAGGCGAATATCGGAAATAATGGCCAGCGGCGTTTCTTGCTTGAGAGCGAGTAGGGCGTCCTCAACACTGGCAAAACACCTTGCGTCGATATCGGAAAGCTCGAAGCTTTGTTCCAAGGCGATTCGAATATCAGATTCATCATCGATTAAAAACACTTGGCTCATAAAGGCTTCCTTTTGGAGGGGTGGGCAGGTCGTGAAATAGGCAACTCGACACTAAAGCGCGCGCCACCGAGTGCGGACTCGCTGACATGGATGTGTCCATCTAGGTTATGAATAATTTGCTGAGAAATGGAAAGCCCTAGCCCTAAGCCGTTTTCCTTGGTGGTGTAAAAAGGCTCAAATAGTGTTGGCGAAGAGTAATCAGCTAGTCCTGGACCAGAATCGTCCACATGTATCATGACGGCCGAATCTGTGGGCTCTATAGTCAGATTTAACTGCTTTTCGGGGCTGCTTTCCATCGCTTGCATGGCGTTGGTCATGAGGTTAATCAGCACTTGCTCAAGTTGAATTGGGTTGATGACGACTAGGATGTCTTGTTGGTCAACGAGACAATTCAGCTTGACCTGATGGCTCTTAAGCTGCGGCTGGATAAGTTCTATGGTCGAAAACACTACGGGTGCTAATTTCACCTCACTGAGTTCGTTGGCATCACTGCGTCTGGCAAAGGATTTGAGCTGCTGACTGATCTTTGCCATTCGTTCGGTAAGGGCAACAATGCGATTAAGGTTATCTTTGGCTCGATCGACTTTGTGTTTGTCGATAAAACGTTGACCATTCTCAGCAAAGCTGCGGATAGCTGCGAGTGGATTGTTAAGCTCATGGCTAATGCTCGCCGACATCTGACCTAGCACGGCGAGCTTTGCTGCTTGAATCAACTCGTCTTGAGCTTGTCGGAGCGCTTTTTCGGTTTTGACTCGCTCATCAATCTCTACGTGCAGCTTCGCTGTTCGCTCCATCACTTGAAACTCTAGTTTTTGTTTCGCTTCTGCTTGCAATTGCTCTATTTGTCTATGGCGATAGCGGCGATTTTCGGTAAGGGCGACAAACAAGTAGAGTGAAATAAACACCAAAGCCAATACACTGATAAAACCAAACAGGTCGACATAAAGTGCCGACAGCGGCGTGAGTACGCGCAGTATTAAATTAGGAATGCCTGACTCACGCTGTGTGGCAAGATAATGTCGGGTAAAAAGGTTCCCTTTGGGGTTGGTGAGCATGGTGGTGCTTGCCAACAGATCGCCCTGAAAGCCAAGGCTTTTGATATGGGTTTGCAGATACTGCCTGGAGTCGCGCACTGTGGTGAGGGTGTTTGAATCGATATCTGTTAGGCTGTTAAACAGCCAATCGGAGTCGCTCGACATAAACACAATGTGATTGCTATCGGTGGCCACATAAATGCTGGTGTCACTCTGCCAGCTTCGTTCAATGGAAGAGAGATCCATTTTCACCACGACCACGCCGATATGCTCAGCGGCGTAAGTCACCGGAAACGAGTAATAGTACCCTCTCTGTCCTGAGGTAGAACCGAGCGCAAAGTAGGCGCTCCGTTGGCCTTCTATGGCATATTGAAAGTAAGGACGAAACGCAAAGTTCTTGCCGACAAAGGAATGGGGAAGATTCCAGTTACTGGAAGCGATAGTATTACCGTAGCGGTCTAACAGGTATGTGTCGGAGGCAAGAATGATTTTGTTTGCTTGCTGCAGATAACGGTTGGTCACCTCTATTTGCGCCGAGTTATTGGGCGCTTGCAATGCATCGACTAACTCTTTGTCTTGAGACAAAAGTTGTGGAATATGACGGTATTTGTCGAGCTTACTATCTATGGTCTCGACGAAGCGATTGAGCCAGTTTTGATGCTGTAATTGCATGGTCTCTAGGCTGTGGTGCCAGTACCAATGTCCCGCTGCAGTAGAGATAAAAACAAACAGCGCTATAAAGCTCACTAAAATTCGTTTCAATCGCATGAATTCACCTCTACAGCCTAACCTCTATAGGTTAACGAATATGGCTAACTTGTGGCGAAAAAGTTATTATTTCTGAGAGGTGGCAAAGCTGCAAAACAGGAGCAAGATCTCTTTTTTGCTCTTTCACCAAAAAAAGCCCTTCAATCTCTTGAAAAAGACGATATTGTCCCCATTTCATTGTGGACTTGGGAGAAAACAGCAATGATTCCCCAATTCTTTGAGTAATTAGCGACAAAAGCGTCGATTGACCCGACTTCGACTCGACAGGGTAGGTGGAGATCGCTAGAATGTCGCGTCTGAAATTTTGTCCTGAGACTAATCAGAGATGCCTTTAAGTTGACTCGTTCAGCATGACGAAGACGTCACTCATTAGTCCGATCGCCAGAGCAAGGTGCTATATAACGTGCCACTGACTGGTTATCGATGCTCATTTTAAAGAAGTACCTTTGGGTACTAACAAGGATGAAGCGGAAATATCCTCGTGATATCGACGCTCATACGCTCAGCCAACACTGAGCCAAACTGAGGTTTATACAATGCAAGTTACTGTTGAAACTCTAGAGGGCCTAGAGCGCCGTCTAAACATTACTGTTCCTGCTGCTAACATCGAAGACGCAGTGACAGCTGAACTACGCAACATCGCGAAAAACCGTCGTTTCGATGGTTTCCGTAAAGGCAAAGTGCCAATGAAGATGGTTGCTAAAATGTACGGCCAAGCAGTACGTCAAGACGTGATGGGTGAAGTTATGCAACGTCACTTCATCGAAGCAATCGTTTCTGAAAAAATCAATCCAGCAGGCGCACCAACTTTCGCTCCTGTTGAGAACGAAGCGGGTAAAGATCTAGTATTCACTGCAACTTTCGAAGTGTACCCAGAAGTAGAACTTAAGGGTCTAGAGAACGTTGTTGTTGAAAAACCAACGACTGAAGTACAAGACGCAGACGTTGAAGAGATGATCGAAACTCTACGTAAGCAACAAGCATCTTGGACTGAAGTTGAAGAAGCTGCTGAAGACGGCAAGCGTGTAACTATCGACTTCACTGGTTCTATCGACGGTGAAGAGTTCGAAGGCGGTAAAGCTGAGAACTTCCCACTAGAAATGGGCGCTGGTCGCATGATCCCTGGTTTCGAAGACGGTATCCAAGGTAAGACTGCGGGTATGGAATTCGAAATCGACGTAAACTTCCCAGAAGATTACCACGCTGAAAACCTAAAAGGTAAAGCAGCTAAATTCCTAATCAAAGTGATCAAGGTTGAAGCTCGCGAACTACCAGAAATCAACGACGAGTTTGTTGCTAAGTTCGGTGTTGCTGAAGGTGGCGTTGACGCTCTTAAAGCAGAAGTTCGTAAGAACATGGAGCGTGAACTTAAGCAAGCAATCAAGAACCGCATCAAAGAGCAAGCGCTTGACGGTCTAGTTAAAGAGAACGACATCGACGTTCCTGCTGCACTTATCGATCAAGAGATCGGTGCTCTACGTCAGCAAGCTGCACAACGCTTCGGCGGCAACCCAGAAGCTGCTGCTCAGCTTCCACGTGAGCTATTCGAAGAGCAAGCTAAGCGCCGCGTAGTGGTTGGTCTTCTTCTAGGTGAAGTGATCAAGTCTGAAGAGCTAGAAGCTAGCGATGAGAAAGTGAAAGAGCTTATCTCTGAAATGGCAACGGCTTACGAAGACCCATCAGAAGTTATCGCTTACTACGAGCAAAACGAGCAAATGATGAACAACATGCGCAACGTTGCACTAGAAGAGCAAGCGATCGACGCGATCCTAGCTAAAGCACAGGTTTCTGACAAAGAAGTTAGCTTCAACGAGCTAATGAACCAACAGCCTGCAGCTTAATAAGCAATATCTTGTATAGAAGGTTGACTTAGAGTCGACTTCTCTGCTAACAATGGTCCGTATGATGTTTATCATCCGGACCATTTATTTTAGGGACATAAGAATATGAGCTACCAAGAAAAAAATGCAATGTCGCCAATTATGAACGCGCTAGTACCTATGGTGGTTGAACAAACTTCCCGTGGCGAACGCTCTTACGATATTTATTCGCGACTTCTAAAAGAACGAATCATTTTCTTGACTGGTCAAGTGGAAGACAACATGGCGAACCTAATCGTCGCCCAAATGCTTTTCCTAGAATCAGAAAATCCTGACAAAGATATTTTCCTTTACATCAACTCACCAGGCGGCAGTGTTACTGCGGGTATGTCTATCTACGACACCATGCAGTTCATCAAGCCTAACGTCAGCACGCTATGTACTGGACAAGCTTGCTCGATGGGTGCTTTCCTGCTTGCTGGTGGTGCGCCAGGTAAACGCTTTGCGCTACCAAACTCTCGCGTGATGATTCACCAACCACTTGGTGGTTTCCAAGGTCAGGCGTCAGACATTCAGATCCACGCGCAAGAAATCCTGACAATCAAAGAGAAGCTAAACAAACTTCTTGCTGAGCACTCGGGTCAACCACTCGAAGTGATTGAAAAAGATACAGACCGTGACAACTTCATGTCAGCAGCTCAAGCCGCTGAGTACGGTATTATCGACGAAGTTTTAACCCACCGCGGTTAACCCGTCATCGTTTGAGTGAAATAAGACTGGATTGCCGCCCTTGAAAAATGAATTCTCGGGCGCAATATAGTCTAAATTGATATACACTCAAAACATAGAAAGTAAAGGCTAAGAGGTTAGCGAATGACAGATAAAAGCAAAGAGGGCGGTAGCGGTAAACTGTTGTACTGCTCTTTCTGTGGTAAAAGTCAGCACGAAGTTCGCAAGCTAATCGCAGGTCCGTCTGTTTACATTTGCGACGAATGCGTTGATTTATGCAACGACATTATCCGCGAAGAAATCAAAGATGTGCTGCCGAAGAAGGAATCTGAAGCGTTGCCAACGCCAAGAGACATTCGCGCGCACCTAGACGATTACGTAATCGGCCAAGACTATGCGAAGAAGGTTCTCTCTGTCGCCGTGTACAACCACTACAAGCGCTTGCGCAATGGTGATACAACGGCAGATGGTGTTGAACTCGGTAAGAGTAACATCCTTCTTATCGGTCCAACGGGTAGTGGTAAAACGCTACTTGCTGAGACGCTTGCTCGTTTCCTTGATGTTCCATTCACTATGGCCGACGCAACAACACTAACCGAAGCCGGTTATGTTGGTGAAGACGTAGAGAACATCATTCAGAAACTACTGCAAAAGTGCGACTACGACGTAGCAAAAGCAGAGCGTGGCATTGTCTATATCGATGAAATCGATAAGATCTCACGTAAGGCTGAAAACCCGTCAATCACACGTGATGTGTCTGGTGAAGGTGTTCAGCAAGCACTACTTAAACTGGTTGAAGGTACTATCGCTTCAGTGCCACCTCAAGGTGGTCGTAAGCATCCACAGCAAGAGTTCTTGCAAGTGGACACGTCTAAGATCCTATTTATCTGTGGCGGTGCGTTTGCCGGCTAGATAAAGTGATTGACCAGCGTGTAGCGACAGGTACAGGTATTGGCTTTGGTGCGGAAGTTCGCTCGAAAGACGAGACCAAAACCGTTGGTGAGCTATTCACTCAAGTTGAACCAGAAGATTTGGTTAAATACGGCCTAATCCCTGAGTTCATTGGACGTCTTCCGGTCACCACGACCCTGACGGAACTTGATGAAGATGCACTTATCCAAATCCTAAACGAGCCGAAGAACGCCCTGACTAAACAGTATGGCGCATTGTTCGAGCTTGAAGGTGTTGAGCTTGAGTTCCGCGAAGACGCGTTGCGTGCGATTGCTGCTAAAGCGATGGAGCGTAAAACAGGTGCGCGTGGTCTACGTTCAATCCTTGAAGGTGTGCTTCTAGAAACCATGTATGAGCTACCATCGGCAACCGATGTGAGCAAAGTGGTTATCGATGAAAGCGTGATAAATGGTGAGTCAGAACCGCTACTTATCTACACCAACAACGACAATCAAGTGGCAAGCGCAGAGTAATTTGCCAAGTTCACTCAAAAAGGAGGTATTGATTACCTCCTTTTTTTATTTCTTTATTGAATCCAACGAATACGCCCCATATACTGAAAATAATACTAAGCGGAAGAGAGAATAATATGAACTTGGAACGTTCCGAGCGTATAGAAATCCCGGTATTGCCTCTGCGCGACGTTGTGGTTTACCCACACATGGTGATTCCTTTGTTTGTTGGCCGCGAAAAGTCGATCAGCTGTTTAGAAGCTGCGATGGACAATGACAAGCAAGTACTCCTAGTGGCTCAAAAAGAAGCAGATACTGAAGAGCCAAAAATTGATGATCTGTACACCACAGGTACAGTGGCAACGATTCTACAGCTGCTCAAGCTTCCTGACGGCACGGTAAAGGTGCTCGTTGAAGGCCAGCAACGCGCTAAAATCAGCAGTTACCGTGACGAAGATTTTTTTGTTGCGGATGCAGAATTCCTAATTACTCCTGAACTTGAAGAACGTGAAGAAGAAGTCATTGTGCGCAGCGCCATTGACCAATTCGAAGGCTTTATCAAGCTCAACAAAAAAATCCCACCAGAAGTGCTCACCTCTCTGGGTGGAATTGATGAAGCAGCGCGTCTTGCGGACACCATCGCTGCACATATGCCATTGAAACTTGCAGATAAACAGCAAGTTCTAGAGCTACTCGATGTCACTGAGCGTCTAGAGTTCTTGATGGGTCAAATGGAATCGGAAATCGACTTACTGCAAGTTGAGAAGCGAATCCGCGGCCGCGTTAAGAAGCAGATGGAAAAATCTCAGCGCGAGTATTATTTGAATGAGCAGATGAAGGCTATCCAGAAAGAACTGGGTGACCTTGATGATGCCCTGATGAGTTCGAGACGCTAAAAGCGAAAATCGAAGAATCAAAAATGCCAGCGGAAGCGAAAGAGAAGACAGAGCAAGAGCTGCAAAAGCTTAAGATGATGTCTCCTATGTCAGCGGAAGCAACCGTGGTTCGTAGCTACATCGACTGGATGGTAGGCGTGCCTTGGGCGAAGCGCTCTAAGGTTAAGAAAAACCTCGCTAAAGCGGAAGAAGTACTCAATGAAGACCACTATGGTCTAGAGCGCGTGAAAGAGCGCATTCTTGAGTACTTAGCGGTACAAAACCGCATCAACAAGCTTAAAGGTCCAATCCTTTGTCTTGTCGGTCCTCCTGGTGTAGGTAAGACTTCTCTAGGTCGCTCTATTGCAGCGGCAACCGGTCGTAAGTACGTTCGTATGGCGCTTGGCGGCGTGCGTGATGAAGCGGAAATCCGCGGTCATCGTCGTACCTATATTGGCTCTATGCCAGGTAAGCTGATTCAGAAAATGTCGAAAGTGGGTGTTAAGAACCCGCTGTTCCTACTTGATGAAATCGATAAGATGTCATCAGACATGCGTGGCGACCCGTCATCGGCACTGCTTGAGGTTCTAGACCCAGAGCAAAACAATGCCTTTAACGATCACTATCTAGAGGTGGATTACGATCTGTCTGATGTCATGTTTGTAGCGACGTCGAACTCGATGAATATCCCTGGCCCCCTTCTAGACCGTATGGAAGTGATTCGTCTGTCAGGTTATACCGAAGACGAGAAGCTTAACATTGCGACGCGTCACCTTGTTTCTAAGCAAGTGCAACGCAATGGTCTGAAAGCGCACGAGATTGAGATTGAAGACTCAGCGATCATCGGCATCATTCGTTACTACACTCGTGAAGCGGGCGTACGTAGCTAGAGCGTGAAATCTCGAAGATCTGTCGTAAAGCTGTGAAGAACATCCTGCTTGACCCAGAACTGAAGAAAGTGACGGTTAATCAAGACAATCTGAAAGAATACCTTGGCGTACAGCGCTTTGACTACGGTAAAGCTGATGACAGCAACCGCATTGGTCAAGTAACTGGCCTAGCTTGGACAGAAGTGGGCGGCGACCTACTGACTATCGAAACAGAAGCGATGGTTGGTAAAGGCAAGCTAACGCAAACGGGTTCGCTTGGTGATGTGATGCAAGAGTCTATTCAGGCGGCGATGACGGTGGTTCGTTCTCGCGCTGAAAAGCTCGGTATCAACACTGACTTCTACGAGAAGCGTGATATCCACGTGCACGTACCAGAGGGTGCAACACCTAAAGATGGTCCAAGTGCGGGTATCGCTATGTGTACTGCGCTGGTTTCTAGTTTGACGGGTAACCCAGTGAAAGCAGAGGTGGCGATGACAGGTGAAATCACGTTGCGCGGTGAAGTACTGCCAATTGGCGGTTTGAAAGAGAAACTGCTTGCGGCACATCGTGGTGGCATCAAAACTGTGTTGATTCCAAAAGATAACGAGCGTGATCTGGAAGAGATTCCTGACAATGTCATCGCTGATTTGAAGGTGATTCCTGTTCAGTGGATTGACGAAGTTCTCGAGGTAGCACTAGAGCGAGCACCGCTTGGAGCGGCGTTTGAGCCTGTAAAATAGTGATGTGCCCCAAATTTAGCTAAAAGAAATACGCTGATAGGTAAAAAAAGCTTGTCAGCGTTTTTTTGTGGCACTAACTTTAGCTATGTAACTCTGAAGCCCTTGATGGACAAGGCTTGGAGTCTTTAACTACGAGAATGGAACTAACGTTACCTTTTAAAAATAATAATTGGGTAACAGAAAGGGGAAACACAGTGAACAAAACACAATTAGTGGAAAAAATCGCAGAAAACGCAGATCTATCTAAAGCTTCAGCTGGTCGTGCACTAGACGCTTTCATCGAAGCAGTGAGCACTACTCTAGAAGAAGGTGATCAAGTGGCTCTAGTTGGCTTTGGTACATTCAGCGTACGTACTCGTGCTGCTCGTACTGGTCGTAACCCAAAAACTGGCGAAGAGATCCAAATCTCTGAAGCTAAAGTTCCTGCATTCAAAGCGGGCAAAGCGCTTAAAGACGCTTGTAACTAATCTTTTGTTGCAGTTAGTCGCAAATCTTGCGTTAACTGCACAAAAATTAAGCTTTCAACAAGCTTAATCGACAAATAAAGTCGAACCTTTTTTAAATATGCGCATCTTACTGATGCGCATTTCTTTTTCTGATATTATCCCATGCAGTTGAAGATAAACCTTCCTATCTGGAGAGTAATAAAATTATGATGGAGCGAATTCGCGAAGGCGTGAATAGCATCGCGGTTAAAATTATCTTAGGGCTCATTATTTTGTCTTTTGTGTTTGCAGGTGTTGGCAGCTATATCGCTGGCGGTATCGGTAACACAGCTGCCAAAGTGGGTAATGTTGAGATCGGTCGTGGCGAGTTTGAGCAGGCGTATCAAAACGAGCGTAATCGTATGCAGTCGCAAATGGGTGAGTACTTCTCAACTCTACTTGGCGACCCAAGCTATGTCGCTTCTTTCCGCAAATCGGTACTTGATCGCATGATCGACGATGTGCTCATTGAGCAACATGCGGAATCTCTAGGTCTTCGCATCAGCGATTCTCAAATTCGTACAATGATGCTTGAAATGCCACAGTTCCAAAACGACGGCAAATTCGACTCAGAACTTTACCAAGCAACGCTGCGTCGCGCAGGTTTCACTGCGGACAGCTTTGCAGAATACCTTCGTCGTGACCTAGTGCGTAGCCAATTACTAAGCGCGCTTCAAGGCAGCGAGTTCACTTTGCCAAGTGAAATTGAAACACAAGGCAAACTGCTGACTCAAACGCGTGACATCAAAACGCTAACGCTATCGCTTGAAGAGTTTGCTAACAAGGCTGTGATTACAGACGAAGAAGTCCAGCAGTACTACCAAGAAAACCCAGCTCAATTTACTCGCCCAGAGCAAGTAAAAGTGTCTTACATCGAGCTATCCGCACAAGCGCTAAAAGACAGCGTAACTGTGACGGATGAAGATGTTCAGCAATATTATGATGAACACCTAGACAAATACTCGACAGATGAGCAGCGTGAAGTGAGCCACATTCTTGTTCAAGGCGATGATGAAGCGAAAGCACAAGCACTCCTTGATGAGCTAAATGCAGGCGCTGACTTTGCCACTCTAGCGCAAGAAAAGTCTGAAGATATCGGCAGTGCTGAAGAAGGCGGTTCACTCGGTTGGATTGAGCGTGATGTGATGGATCCTGCGTTCGAAGAAGCAGCATTCGCACTGGTTAACGTTGGTGACCGCACGGGTCTGGTTAAATCAGATTTCGGCTACCACATCATTCAATTGGACGCGGTGAAAGCATCAGAATCTAAGCCACTTGATGAAGTGAAAGCTGAGATTGTCGCAGAGCTTAAAGACCAAATTGCGATTGATGAGTTCTACAGCCTTCAAAATGAGCTAGAGAAAGTAGCGTTTGAATACCCAGATTCACTGGATGATGCAGCGCAAGCTGTGAACCAGAAAGTGGTGACGACTGACTTTATCTCGCAAATCGATGCACCTGAAATCTTGAAGTCAGCGACAGTGATGCAAGCTATCCAATCACCAGAAGTGAAAGAAGATGGCCTGAACTCTGAAGTGATGGAAGTGGCTCCTGAGCACATCATTGTGGTTCGTGTTGACGACCTTCGAGAGCAAACTGTACTGCCGATCGAAGAAGTACGTGAGCAAGTTGAAACTCAGCTAGCGAAAGTGAAAGGTGAGCAAGCGGCAATGGAGCTTGGTGTTCAACTGGTTAATGAGCTTAAAGAAGGCAAATCGGACGCGCTTAACGCAAACGGTCTAGCGTTTGGTGAGCTTGAAACGATCGATCGCAGTTCACCACTAGCAGGCACTGTATTTGCCATGTCTAAGCCTGAAGAAGGTGCAGCAAGTTTCGCTCAAACTAAAGATATGCAAGGTAATATCGTTGTCGTTGAGCTGAACAAAGTCATGTCAGATTACAACAGCGCTTACAACGAGCAAATTGGTGCACAGATGATCCGTGAAGCGACTCAGCAAGATATCAGCTCTGTGATTGCTATCCTGCGTAGCAATACTGAGATTGAATACTTCTTAGACGCTCAATAATCACGAGCCCAGTAACCAAGTGCCCAGTAACCAAGTACTTAGTAAGCTGAGACATTATTAGTTCATTCACATTTGAATGTAACTGATAGTTCAATAATAACGGACTGCTCATGCAGTCCGTTATAGTTTTTACCTGTCAGACTTCCTTCCATACTCGCTTCCCTTATGTTGCTCACTCCAAAACCAACTTAAAATAGGGACAACCATGAAATTACTTACAACACTTTGGCTTGCAGTTATGCTTCTAGCCGCGCCTGCCGCCACTGTATGGGCTGCTGACGGTAACAAACTGGAAGGCATAGATATTACGGTGAATATTAATCAAGCCGAGCCAGAGGAGCTTGCAGAGCTTTTAAAAGGCGTCGGTATTGAGAAGGCGCAAAAGATTGTGGATTATCGCGAGCAGCATGGAAAGTTCACGTCTGCTGATGATTTAACTCAGGTGAAAGGTATCGGTGCGGCAACGGTAGAAAAAAACCGCGACCGAATTACGCTTTAACGGCTGTGCTGCGATAGTGATAAAGCAGAGCCAGCCCCAAGCCCGCGGCTAACCCGATAGCGTGGGCTTGAACAGCGACATTGGCTTCAATGAGCGCTGATGTTGCCGCTGACCCGCCAAAATACAGCTCCCATCCTACTTTCAATATTCCGCCAAGTACTAACAACCAACTCGACTTACGTCCATCAAGAGACTCTTTAAGCGCCCAAAATGCGAAGATAGCATGCAAAATGCCAGAGAGTCCCAAGTAGTAGCTGAGTGAGCTAAGCAGCAGGCCAGTGCCAATCATAGCGGCGCTGCAAAGGGTGACTAACATTAGGAGGCGCCAATTGGGGCGAAACAGATAACAGATCACCCAGAGAGCGGCTAGGTTCATGCCAAGGTGTGCTAAGTTGGTGTGTGAGAAATTTCCTGTTACTATCCGCCACCACTGGCCGGAGTAGATTGCCAGTTTGTTCCATTCAACCCAGTTTTGTAGCGCAGGGATTTGCAGCAATGCGCACAGTAAACTAAACAGCGATAGCCTTATGACGAAAGAAGTGTCCATGTCTCGTTATTGTCCAAAATGCCTCAAAGCTAAGCGGGCATGTATTTGTCAGTGGATAGAGCCCATCCACTGTGACACACAATTGATCATTTTGCAGCATAGCAGCGAAGAAAAGCGGCCACTGGGTACCGCTCGCATCCTGTCGCTTTCCCTTCAAAATGCCCGTTTGTTTATTGGCGAAGATTTTAGTCAGCATGATGAGCTCAATGCGCTATTGGATGATGAGCGTTATCAATGTGTGGTTCTCTATCCGGGTGAGGGTGCACGAACCGTGTCTGAGGTGAAAACCGAAGCGGGAGGCAAACCTCTTCGCGTAATACTGCTTGATGGGACGTGGAAGAAAGCCTTTAAGATGTGGAAGCTATCTTCCAACTTACATTCCCTAGCGCTTGTTAAGCTTGCTGATGACTTGATAGGGGACTACCGCATCCGCAAAGCGCCATCGAGTAATGCGCTATCAACGGTAGAAGCGGGCTTTCATCTGCTAGAGTCGATTGAGCCTAATGTCGATTTTACGCCACTAATCACAGCGTTTAATGAGATGATCGGCTTTCAAATCGACAATATGCCCAAAGGTGTGTTTGAGCGTAACTACTTAGCCAAGTTAGACAAGCAGTAGGGGCTCAAACAAGTGCTAGCCTTCGTAGGGTGAACTGGTCTTAGCTTGCGGCAAATAATTGCTGATGCATCTTCTGCGCATAGCCATCGGTCATCGCTGAGATGTAGTCTGCGATAACGCGCATGCCATCGTCATGCTGGCCGCATGCCTTTCTCCACAGCTGACAGGTCGATTCAGGCAACAGCCTCTCAGGATCGGCGCTAAAGGCCTCAAACAAATCCATAATGATCTGCTGTCCTTTGTACTCAAAAATCTGCACTCTTGGCACCTGAATCACAAACTGGCTAACGAACTGTTTGAGCACGTCGAGCACCGCTGCCATCCCTTCTTCAAGATAGGCGTTATAAGCCAGTAGCGGACTTTCAAATTGGCTGTCTGGTACCGGCTCGACTCTAATACTGGTCAGTAGCGCATTGACGATGCCGCCAATGGCGTCTTTGCGTTGATAGTGTTTACCAGAGAACAAAAGCTCGGTAATAGAGTCGATATTTGAGGTCAACCAGTTTGGCTCGAGATTTTTTAATACTTCAGCAGCGCTTTGCTGCCAACGCTGTTTATCGATAAGCTCCAGCACAATCGCATCTTCCAAATCATGGACGCCGTAAGCGATGTCATCAGCGAGTTCCATAATGGAACAATCGAGCGACTTAAATCGAGTTTTACGATGCCCAAGTGGCGATGTTTGCTGCGCGCGCATGGTCTGAAAGAGCGCCTTGTCGGGCGGGGTTAACGGTTGTAAAACCCAATCGAACTGCACCGAGTCTTTGTCGTAGATACCTTTAGCAGGTGACCAATCTTTGGCTTTTAACTGGCGCTGATTAGCCACCGCATGAGGCTGCTTGTCTGAGCGCGTTTGGCTAATAAACGCAGGGTACTTCGAAAGCCCTAACAAGGCTCTTCGAGTTAGGTTCATTCCGTGGGCTTCAGTGTACGGCTCTAACTGGGTCACGATACGAAACGTTTGGGCGTTACCTTCAAAGCCGCCGTACTCGCGCATCATGTAGTTGAGTGCAACTTCACCACCATGGCCATAAGGCGGATGACCAATGTCGTGCGCCAAACAAAGCGCTTCGATTAGCGCATCACACGGTAATAGTTCTGCGAACTCAGGCTGCTTTTGCTTGAGTTGTGCGACGATCCCCGAACCAATCTGAGCGGCTTCCAATGAGTGGGTCAATCGGGTGCGATGAAAGTCATTTACCCCCGTGCCATGAACCTGCGTTTTCGCTTGTAGGCGACGAAATGCAGCAGAGTGAAGAATACGCGCTCGGTCGCGCTGGTAAGGGTCGCGATGGTCATTACGACGAAGCTTGTGCTCGTCACTATGCCTGACCTGCCAGATATCCAGTGGCTCAAGAGAGAGGGCTCTTGGGATGTTGGTGCCTAGTGTCATGATCTCTCCTAATGCTAACTGATTTCGTCGAGTGACAACTCGAAGCTTGGCGCAAAGGTATGGAGAAAGTAATCCATCTCAGGCGTTTTACGCTCTTGCAGCGTTTCATCCAAGCGTTTCTTGGCGAGGGCGTACTCGTGATTACCTGCACTGAGCTCTTCTAGGCATTTGAGATACGCACAGATTGAATCGGCTTGCTTGACTATTTGTGCGTCCTCTTGGTGAGCGGCGTTAGAGATTAAAAACGGCTTGAAGTCTTCTTGAAACTCTTCCGGTAGAAGGGACAAAAGTTTGTGCTCGGCGGCGGCTTCTATCTTTTTGTATTCTTTGGCGATTTCTGGGTTGTAATATTTGACTGGCGTGGGTAAGTCACCGGTCAGCACTTCACTGGTGTCGTGGTACATGGCTAAAATCGCAATGCGTTCTGGATTAGTATTGCCACCGAATTTTTTGTTTTTGATGATGGCTAAAGCATGAGCGACAAAGGCGACTTGCAGGCTGTGTTCAGAGATATTTTCGGTAGAGACTGAGCGCATGAGAGGCCAACGTTGGATCAATTTCATGCGTGCAAGGTGAGCGAAAAAATGACTTTCTTTCATACAACGTTTCCCCTTAAATACGCGCCCAGTAAAGGTTGAGCGCGTATTAAGAATAGGCTTTATTGTATCAATATGAAAGAGTTACTGGCTGTAGGTAGACAGGAACTTCTCAAATCGGCCAATCGCCATTTCTAGGTCTTCGACGTGTGGGAGTGTCACGATTCTAAAGTGATCCGGTTTCGGCCAGTTAAAGCCGGTACCTTGTACCAGTAGCACTTTTTCTTGCTTTAGGAAATCGAGCACCATCTTCTGGTCGTCTTTGATGTTGTACATCTTAGTGTCGATTTTCGGGAACAGATACATCGCACCTTTTGGTTTGACGCACGATACACCAGGGATCTGAGTGATTAACTCATAAGCTTTATCGCGCTGCTCAAGTAAGCGACCACCCGGCAAAATAAGCTCATTAATACTCTGATATCCACCGAGTGCCGTTTGAATCGCATGCTGCATAGGTACGTTGGCGCAAAGGCGCATCGACGCCAGCATTTCAAGGCCAGCGATGTATCCGGTTGCCATTTCCTTTGGTCCGGTCATGAACATCCAGCCGCCACGGAAACCACACACACGATAAGACTTGGATAGACCGTTGAAGGTCATCACGAGCACGTCTTCTGTTAATGTTGCGACCGAAGTGTGAGTCGCACCGTCATAAAGAACTTTGTCGTAAATCTCGTCAGCAAAAATAATCAGTTTGTGCTGGCGAGCGATTTCGATGACTTCTAGTAGGAAATCACGGCTGTAGACGGCTCCGGTAGGGTTGTTCGGGTTGATAAGAACAATGCCGCGCGTTTTTGGTGTGATTTTCTTTTTGATGTCATCAAGATCTGGATACCAGTCCGCTTCTTCGTCGCATAGGTAGTGTACTGGGTTACCGCCGGAAAGTGACACCGCAGCTGTCCACAGTGGGTAGTCAGGAGCGGGAACTAACATTTCATCGCCGTTGTTTAACAACGCTTGCATCGCCATTACAATAAGCTCAGATACACCGTTACCGATGTAGACGTCTTCAACGTCGAGACTGCGAATGCCTTTGCGTTGGTAGTGTTGAACTACCGCTTTGCGAGCGGAGTATATACCTTTGGAGTCACAGTAACCTTGTGAAGTCGGCAGGTTTCTGATGACATCAACTAGAATTTCATCAGGGGCGTCAAAACCAAACGGGGCCGGGTTACCGATATTGAGTTTCAGTATTTTATGTCCCTCTTCTTCCATGCGCTTAGCATGTTTGAGTACAGGACCCCTAATGTCATAGCAGACATTATCGAGTTTTGACGACATCCCGATATTTTTCATTGTTTAATTCCTAAAAATTCGATAATTTCTTTACTAAATTACACCAAATTGGCTTTTGAAAGAATAAAAATCTGATCAAAGTGGAAAATAAAGCACGCTGCCAAAAGACGCAGATGTGAGCAGGTTGACATCATGAGCAATTAATCGCCTTGTGGCTTGATCTATAGGGTTGGTAGAAATAGAGTATTTCGTGTATATAGGAACAAATTTTAAGGTTATGAGGTTGATTTGTCTCAGTTAACAACAGCTATCGCTCAACTTGTCAGAAAACTTGAATCTGCCCCGCAAGGTTGTAAACGACTGGAGCAAGACATTGAGGGACGTCCTAAGTCTCACTGCATCGACTGGCTGGAAGCGCAACCTCATTATCCGAAGTTTTATTGGCAATCTCGTGACACTCGTGAAGAGGTAGTGGCGCTTGGTCAATTACACACATTCTCTGAAGCCGCGCCCGCTTACACCATATTGGCAGAAAATCAGCGTGTTTGGGGTGGGCGTTCCTTCGACGGCCATACAGACAAAAACCGCCGCTGTATGTCAGCCTTTTTCTTTTTGCCGCAAATTGAGTTGATACGCTTCGATGAGAGCTGGCGTATTGCCGTCAACATTAGTATGAGCGTCGAAAAAGCCATAGCCGCACTCAAGCAACTGGTAATAGATGTTGCCGAATTGCCGCCGCTTGCCACGTCAATTTCGAGCCTAACTCATACTCCAAACGAGCAGCAGTGGCATCAACTTGTTGGTGACGTGCTAACGGGCATTGAAAATAATCAGTTCAAGAAAGTCGTACTCGCGCGCAAAACCACGGTTGACGTCAAACAGCCGATTTCACCTGCACAATTGCTCAAAGCCAGTTATCGAGAGAATCATCATAGCTTCCACTTTATGATGGTGCTTTCCAAAGAGTTGGCATTTGTTGGCTCGACACCAGAGCGGCTCTATCGCCGAGTAGGTCAGCAGCTTGAGACGGAAGCCTTAGCAGGCACCATCGGTCGCGGGGATAATGCCGCTGATGATATGAAGCTGGCTAACTGGCTGACGCAAGATGTGAAAAACATCAACGAAAACCAATACGTGGTTGATGACATTTTGCAAAGCTTAGCGCCACATTCCAACGAGGTTCATTTAGAGCAAGAGCTTCGTTTAGTACGTCTTCGCAAGGTGCAGCATCTAAAGCGCAATATTGTTGCCCAGTTAAACAAAGGCATCAACGCGGTGCAGCTATTGCAAGCACTTCAGCCGACAGCGGCGGTAGCGGTTTACCTCGCAACGAAGCAATGGCTTTTATTGAACAAAGAGAGCCGTTTGCTCGAGGCTGGTACGCAGGCTCTGTAGGTTATTTAAGCCATGAACGCGCTGAATTTTGCGTTGCCATTCGCAGTGCTCTACTAATGAAAGATGAGGTTCAATTGTTTGCCGGTGCGGGCATTGTTCCAGGTTCAGTCGCTGAACACGAGTGGCAAGAGTTAGATAAGAAAATGTCGACACTTCTCAGCCTTATCTCTGATAACCCTTCTCTTGGAGTGGCTTCATGAGCCAACATCAAGCAGCCCTCAATCGCGTTTGGACACAAGTATTACTAGAAGAATGTTACCGCCAAGGCGTAAGACATGTTTGTATTGCTCCAGGTTCACGCTCAACGCCGCTCACGTTAGAGGCGGTTGAACATTCAGGACTCACGATTCACACGCATTTTGATGAGCGTGGTCTAGGCTTTTTCGCGTTGGGGCTTGCTAAAAGTACGCAAAGTCCAGTAGCTGTTATCGTCACGTCTGGTACCGCTGTGGCGAACTTATTGCCGGCAGTGGCAGAATCCAAGCTCACAAAAGAACCATTGATATTGCTCACGTCCGACAGACTGTAGAGCTTGTCGGCTGCGGTGCTAACCAAGCTATCGAGCAAACTGGAATTTTCTCTTCACATGTCAATCATGCGCTTGATTTGCCTTCACCGTCGACACAAGTGCCTCTGTCATGGCTTCTCACCTCCATCGATTATGCTTTCGCTGAGCAAAAACTGCGTGGCGGTAGTATTCATATTAATTGTCCCTTCCCAGAGCCTCTTTATGGTGGGGAAGATAAAACAGTGTTTGCCGACTATCTAGCGAACGTTGGTGCATGGCAAGCAAGTAGTGATTGCTTCTCCGGTTACACAGAAAATAGGCTGAAAGACTTCGCTCAAGATTCAAAGTTACTTAATCTTGCTGCTCGCAAAGGCGTCATTGTTGTCGGTAGCGTTCGCCTTGCTGAAGCCAAACAGGCGCTAGCGCTTGCCAGTCACCTTGGTTGGCCTGTGCTTTGCGATCCCCAATCTGGCGTGAGTGAGCGTTGGCAGCGTTACGATATTTGGCTGCAAAACAAAACGGCCAGTGACGCACTGGCGCAAGCTGATTTTATTCTGCAGGTCGGGTCGAGACTGGTGTCCAAGCGACTGTTAAGCTGGATTGATCATCAAGTCGAAGCAGGGTGTGAGTACGTATTACTTGCTCCCGTTCTTGATAGGCTAAATCCAAGTCACCTCAGACAAAAGCAGCTTTGTGTCAACATTAAGGATTGGCTGAGTGCGGCATTAAATACGCTTCCACAATCTCAGTATTCAGGCTGGGCAGAGGCACTCATCGACGCTCCCAATGCGGTGAGGTCGAAGCTTCTTAGCACGCCACATTTAACTGAGTTTGATGTAGCGAGAAGTATTGAGACGCTGCCAAACAGTGTGGACTTGTTTATCGGTAACAGCTTGATTGTACGCCTGGTTGATATGCTGACATCTATGCCTGCGATTGAAACCTACAGTAATCGCGGTGCCTCGGGCATCGATGGTCTGGTGGCAACGGCAGCGGGTGTGCAAAAGGGGAGTGAGCGCTCTCTAGTTCTGTATATCGGTGATACCTCACTACTTTACGATATGAATTCGTTGGCTCTGTTTTCACATGCTGATAAGCCATGTGTGATTGTCGTGACCAATAATGATGGCGGCGCTATTTTTGACATGCTTCCCGCGCCTTCAGAGCAAAAGTCACAGTATTATCAAATGCCTCACGGCTATCAGTTCCATCATGCTGCGGCGCAATTTGGTCTGCATTATCATGCGCCACAAGACAAATCAGAATTAGAGTCTGCTGTGGCTCACCATCTCTCTCAGGGTGAAGGTACTTTGCTATTAGAAGTGACCACTCAACCTCACGAAGTTGGGGAGATGATTCGCCAGCTTGGGCAAAGCGTGGCTAATGACTTTAACTATGGCCAATGACATCCAATATGTCTGAGTTTAAACGATTAGCCTATCGCTATATACCCGCTCACTCATCGCCCGAAGCACCTTTGGTGGTGTTTGCTCACGGTTTTTTGGGGGCAGGTGATGACTGGGATGCGATAACTCAAGCGCTACCTGACTATCACCAGTTGACGATTGACCTTCCTGGACACGGAAAAAGTTGCCCCGTTCAAGGCGTAAGTTTTGATCAAGTTTGCAGAATGATCACAGCGACAATACTAGACTGTATTCAAGCACATAAATTGAGTGCAACAGTGCCGGTTTGTTTGGTTGGTTACTCACTTGGCGCACGCCTTTTGATGTATTTGATGACCAAGCACCGTGCGACAGACGAAACTATTAACGAACTCAATGTTAGTGGCTTAGTGATTGAGGGGGCAATTTTGGCTTGCCTGACGATGAGCAAAAAGCCGCGCGTTGGTTTAGTGATCGCCAATGGGCTCAGCGCTTTAAGCAGGAAGAGATTGGCGTGGTTTTGGCCGATTGGTATCAGCAAACGGTGTTTTCCTCACTAAATCATGAGCAAAGACAACTTTTGATTGCTAAGCGCAGTGTTAACCTTGGGAGTGCATTGAGCGACATGTTGCTCGCCACATCATTGGCGAAGCAGCCTGACTTACTTCCGAGCGTGAAAGCATTGTCGTTCTCAAAACATCGCAAACCACTCTATATCTGTGGTGAGTTCGATAACAAATTTACTCAGCTTGCCGTTGGTAGTGGGCTCGATTATGAACCTATTGCCAGTGCAGGCCACAACGTACACAAAGAGCAGCCTGTGGCTTTTGCCTCGCGGCTGCGCACTTATCTAGAACAAATGAGCTCAGGCTCAGAAAAATAGTTGGAATAGATCATGGCTAAAACCGTTGGATTAACAGAAGAAGAGCTATACGCCCCGTTGATTGGCTGATGTAACTGGTGACTTTGAAGAGATCACCTACCACAAGTCAAAAGATGGTATTGCAAAAATCACCATAGCTCGCCCACAAGTACACAATGCGTTCACGCCACGTACCGTCAACGAAATGATCAAAGCGCTAGCAGATGCACGCTACGATGAAAGTGTTGGCGTTATCATCCTAACTGGCCTTGGTGAGAAAGCGTTCTGCTCTGGTGGTGACCAAAGCGTTCGTGGCGATTACGGCGGCTACCAAGATGATTCTGGTACACACCACTTGAATGTATTGGATTTCCAACGTCAGATCCGTACCTGTCCAAAACCTGTGATTGCATCGGTAGCGGGCTGGGCGGTTGGTGGCGGTCACGTACTGCACATGATGTGTGACCTAACGATCGCTGCAGACAATGCGCAGTTTGGTCAAACAGGACCAAAAGTTGGCTCGTTTGATGGCGGTTGGGGTGCGTCCTACATGGCACGTATCGTTGGTCAGAAGAAAGCGCGTGAGATTTGGTTCCTATGTCGTTTCTACGACGCACAAGAAGCTGTGGACATGGGACTAGTTAACACCGTTGTGCCACTGGCGGATCTTGAGAAAGAAACCGTACGCTGGTGTCGTGAAGTTCTTCAACACAGCCCAATGGCGCTTCGTTGCCTGAAAGCGGCGCTGAATGCGGACTGTGATGGTCAAGCTGGTCTTCAGGAGCTAGCGGGTAACGCAACCATGATGTTCTACATGACAGAAGAAGGTCAGGAAGGTCGCAACGCGTTTTAACGAAAAACGTCGCCCTGACTTTGACAAGTTCCCAAGAAACCCATAATTCACACGTTCAATGGCTGCCTTTTGGCAGCTATTTACGTTTGGTAGCGGTGGGTTGAGAGAGCGCTCAATATAGTGCATGAATACCATTTTTTTGGGAACTCTTAGCCCATGCCGCGGCCTAACCCGGTGTATTGTTCATAGTCACCGAACTTCTCAAGGTGGCTGTGATGACTTCTTATGAAGTGGGAACGACCATGAGACAAGCAAAACTCTATCGCTACTGTCTGCCTATGGACAGCGGTGTTATTCTTCGCGAGCAAAAGCTCACTGCAAGGGAAGGGTGGGTTGTAGAACTCAGTGACAACGGCCGCGTTGCATTGGGTGAAATCGCCCCGTTACCTGGATTCAGTCAAGAGTCGCTCGAAGCGGCTGGCGTTCAAGCTCAAGCCCAGCTCGAATTATGGGTTCATCATCAACCAACCGATATTGAAAGCTGTTACCCTTCGGTGGCGTTTGGTCTTTCGGCCGCGTTACTAGAGCTCGACGGTAAGCTACCTGCGGAAGGCAATTATCGAGCAGCACCACTGTGCAGTGGTGACCCAGACGAGCTGATCCCTAAGCTCAATAACATGCAAGGCAAGAAAGTCGCCAAGATTAAGGTTGGCCTTTACGAGGCTATCCGTGATGGGATGATTGTTAGCCTGTTACTAGAATCGATACCAGACCTCACATTAAGGCTCGATGCGAACCGCTCTTGGACGCTAGAAAAAGCTAAACAGTTCGCTAAGTATGTCGCCCCATCGCTAAGGCAGCGTATTGCCTTTATTGAGGAACCTTGCCAGCAACCCGGCGACAGTGTGTCGTTCGCGATTGATACGGGTATTGCTATCGCCTGGGATGAGACTCTGCAAGCCGCGGTTCACCAGAGTGATTTTGCGGTCAAACACCTTACAGGCGTGAAAGCACTGATCATAAAACCGACCTTAGTTGGTAGCATCGACAAGTGCATGGCGCTTGTCGAAGAAGCAAAAGCGCATGCCATTCAAGTGGTGATAAGCTCTAGCCTTGAATCGAGTATCGGACTTGGGCAGCTTGCACGATTGGCAAATTGGCTCAATCCAGAGGAAACACCAGGGCTGGATACGATGCAGTTATTTGGCGCTCAGCTTGAAACGCCATGGCCTGGATGTTTGCTGCCGGTGCAAACGTTGGCAGAGCAAACCTTGTATTGGCAGTCACATGGCGATAATGAGGCTTAATGACGTCCGTTAATTCGCCGCTCCCTCTTTGGGAGCATTGGGCGCAGTTAACTCCGGATAAGGTTGCGATTAAAAACGAAGCCCACGCTATGACGTGGCGTGAGCTTTGTGAGCACGTTCAATCACTCGGCCAATGCTTAGTTGAGCAAGGTGTCGCACCCGGTGACGTCGTATGTCTTGTTGGCAGAGCAGAGCAGAGCTTGGTACTTCGTTATCTTGCCTGTCTCGCTCACGGCGTTATTCCTGCCTTACTCAGTGACCAATCAAAGCCTCAGTTTATTGCTAAGTTTGATACTTTGTATCGCACTGATGAGCCTGCGATTGTCTGGGGTAACTGTCAATGGGATGAGTTAACGGCTCAGCGTGATGAGCTTGAACTCTATCGCATCGAAAGATCCGATGATGACTTCTCCAAGGCGGACTCACAGCCAACGAATGCCATTGAGATGACCGAACCCGTAGCCTCAATTGTCTTTACTTCTGGCTCAACGGGACGACCTAAAGCCGTCGCTCACCGTGCATCTAATCATCTCGCATCGGCAGAGGGCTTATTGCAGCGCTTTCGCTTTACCGCTGATGACTCATGGCTGCTAAGCCTACCCATGTTCCATGTCTCTGGGCTCGCCATTGTTTGGCGCTGGCTAACGGTAGGTGCAACGCTGAACATTGCTTCTGGAAACTTTGCTTCAGATATCGCCAATGTCACTCACGCCTCGCTCGTGGCCACTCAGCTTAAGCGAATCATTGAGAATAAGTGGCCGACCTCACTAAAACGAGTATTGCTTGGAGGCAGTCATATTGCTCATAAATTAGTGGAGAGTGCAGAGGCTCGTGGGATTGAGTCTTGGATGGGCTACGGGATGACAGAAACCGCATCAACGGTGACCGCAAAACGTGTCGATACGATGGCTTCTTCTGGTACTCTGCTGCCACACCGAGCGCTAAAAGTAGAGAATGAGCGTATCTATGTTGCGGGTGACACCCTTGCTTGTGGCTACTTTGTGCAAGGAAAGATTAGCCGCTTTTGCTGGAGTCTGGTTGGTTTGATACCAAAGACCTCGGTTGCTGGAATACACAACAAGAGCTGTGTGTGATCGGTCGTGCTGACAACCTGTTTATTTCCGGTGGTGAGAATGTTCACTGTGAAGAGGTCGAAGCGGCACTGAATAGTTTGAATTTTATCAGTCAAGCTATGGTAGTGCCTGTAGAGGACGAAGAGTTTGGTACGCGATGTGTGGCTGTCGTGCAGGCAACGAGTCGGCCTGAGCTTAGCAAAATGCGTGAGCAACTTACCCCTCTTCTAGCAAAATTCAAGCACCCAATTGGCTACTTCTTAATGCCAGATCATCTGACTTCATCAGGGATCAAAGTCGCGCGTCGAGACGTCAAGCAATGGCTTGCAGCTTCTCAGTCGGATTTTATTGTTATTTCATAGTCCAAATCGGCATTGTTCATTCCAAGCTTGGGTCACCATAATAGCCACTATTGATTTGGCTAAGCGAGACGGAAGGGAATGAACAAGCTATTATTGGTTGCGATAGGATTGCAGATAGGTCTTGCATTAACCTCTGATGGATTGCCGCAAGCGCTTGCAGAGTTGACTGCTTTTTTGCTCACAGCGATCCTCTACTTAAACCACAAGAAATCAAAGTCTGCTTCAAACAAGAACCCTCTATCGCCTTCCACCGATGTCAACAACACCAATGCCCAATTAACGTCTGTTAAGCGAATAAAAGCCAGCTAAGAGACGTTACAGAAATAAGCAGCCACATCGTGATCCCAAATAACATAGGCATACTGCCCGCTTGTTTGAGTCTTTCTATGGAAATACTGGTTCCAATTAAAAATAGACACACAACCAATAACTTTTTCGATATATCAAAAATGCCATGATACGCCCATTCAAACTGAGGTAAGTAGTCACTGACCAAAATGGCGCCGCAGTAAAAGAAGATAAAGTAAGGGATAGTTAGCTTGCTGTTTTTGTTACGAAACAGCATCGCACTCACTAGCGCAACAGGAATGATCCACAACGCTCTGGCAAGTTTTAGTGTGGTTGCTGTGGTAAGTGCTTGCTCACCGTACGCAGATGCCGCACCCACGACCGATGAGGTATCGTGAATGGCGATTGCAGCCCAAGTACCAAAGGTATGCTGATCAAGTGATAACGCATGGCCAATGACCGGAAAGATAAACAGTGCAAGTGAGTTCAATACAAAGACGGTCGCGAGCGCAATGGCGATACTTTCGTCGTCAGCATCAATAGCAGGGGCAACCGCAGCAATGGCGCTGCCACCGCAAATCGCAGTGCCTGACGAGATCAAATAGCCAGTGTGTTTATCCAGTTCCATTTGCCTTGCTAGAACCCAGCCAATCACAAGTGTACCAATGATGGTCGCGATAATAAGGCCGATCCCGTCGCTGGTTGCTTGCAGAGCTTGGTCAAGGTGGATACCAAAACCCAAACCTACAATCGAGTAAGCGAGCAATTTTTTGGTGTATTTGGCGATGGGAATATCGCGTGGCACTAAGCTAAAAGTAGTGAGAAGAAAGCCAAAAATCAGCGCCATTGGTGAGCTTACCCAAGGGGTCAAACAAGCGATAATCCCGAGGAAGAAAAGAGGGTAAGAGCGTAGTTGGGATAACATCAAAATCCTTACAAACAGCAAAAGCGCTGGCTAAAAGCAGTAGAAATGCCAGTTAATAGTTAGCAAAGTGTAGCGAGAGTTTAAGGTAAGTAAAACTAAATAAAATTTAACGGGCGTTCAGTAAAACTAAACGCCCGTTAAGCTGGTCAATGATGTGGTTCTGCTTAGCGGTAGTCACCACGCAGTTCAGACACTTTTTGGAACATAGCTTGGCTCGATGCGTCCTCCGGAAGCACAGGTGTCCCTGCTTCTAGCTCCAGTTTTGCTCTAAATCGAGTGGGTAGCCCTTTACATGCACGTCCTTTATGACGACTGAAGTAGCTTCCCCATAAACCTTTTAGCGCCATCGGGATAACCGGAACTGGCGAACGTTTAAGAACGATATCGATGCCGCGCATAAACTCATTCATCTCGCCATCAGCTGTCAAACGGCCTTCTGGGAAGATACAAACAATTTCACCTGCCGCGAGTGCTTGCTCAATTTCCACAAACGCGCGGCGAATCGAGCCTTTACGTTTGGCGGAAATCGGGATCACACCGGCACGCTTTAGGAAGCGACGCACCGGTTTGAAGTTTGCGTAGTCCTCTTCCATAACAAAGCGGATCAAGCGCGGACTTGCAGCGCTCATGACCAACGCATCCATGTAACTGACATGGTTACACACAATCAGCGCACCGCCTTTCTCTGGTAGGTGGTGCAGGTTTTTGTGGCTGATACGATACATAATGGTCGTCATGATCCAAATAAGGAAACGCACCACAAAGATTGGTGCTTGCAAAAACAGATAAGCAGCCATCAAGAAGTTAAGCGCTGAGAGCAGGACAAACAGCTCAACAATAGAAAGTCCAAGTACTGAAAGACCAACAATACCCAGTACGGCACTACCCACCATAAACAGAGAGTTGTAGATATTGAGTGCAGCAATCACGCGAGCGCGCTCTGTCGGTTTTGCTTGCTGCTGCATGAGGGCATACAAAGGGACAATAAACAGACCACCAGAGGCGCCAAGAGCAAGCAAATAGCCAAACACAGGCCAAAGGGCTGAGTGAGAAACAAACTCGCTAAACGATTCAAATTGCGGAAGCTCTTCGGGTACGGCAAACGCCATCAATGCGCCAAAAATAGTGATGCCAAGGCTACCAATTGGCACAATGCCGACATCAATACGGTTTTTTGACATCTTGTCACACAGCATGGAGCCAAGGGCAATACCGACAGAGAACAGTGCTAATAGGAAAGAGACGGCAGCCTCATTGCCCATCAGATGGATTTTAGTGAAGTTCGGGAATTGCGTTAAGTAAGCCGCGCCCAAGAACCAAAACCAGCTGATCGCCATGATGCATTGGAATACGACTCTATCTTGGTGAGCAATCTTGAGCGTTTCCTTGGTTTGTTTAACTGGCTGCCAGCGAAACTTAAGCTCTGGATCTGCCGCAGGTGCATTGGGGATCGAACGACTCGAAATATAACCGGCCACTGCGAACACAATCACACTGGCTGCCGCCACATATTTCGCGCTCTCAGCGGAGGCAATAATGCCCGCACCTAAAGTACCCAACAGAATCGCGAGAAAAGTCCCGGTCTCAACCAAGGCGTTGCCAGATAACAGTTCGTTTGGTTTGAGTTGCTGCGGCAATAGCGCGTATTTTACCGGACCAAAGAACGCAGACTGGGTACCCATCAAAAATAACAGCAGCAGCAAAATACCATAGCTTTCGGTGACAAAACCAACGGCGCCAAGGCACATGATACCTATCTCTGCGAGCTTAACTTTGCGAATGAACCACGACTTCTCGTATTTGTCAGCCAGGACACCTGCGGAAGCAGAGAACAAGAAGAAAGGTAGAATAAACAAGCCTGCTGCAAGGTTGATGAACAAGTTGCTAGAAATAGGTAGAACTTGTGGGCCAGCGAACGCAACAAAAAGCAGTAAAACGTTTTTAAAAATGTTGTCGTTGAATGCGCCGAAAAACTGGGTAACAAAGTAGGGCATAAAGCGTCTTTCGGTAAGTAAAGACGCAGTTTTGGTGTTAGGCATTACCTTTCCTTTTCATTACCAGCTTTTGAGGTAATTTGAGATGAGATCTTTGATGAGCACGCTGCCATCAATAGGTTCTGAGGTGAAAAACTTGTCATCGACACTGAGTAGCGTGATACCGTGCACGCCAGCCCAAAGTACACGACTGGCTTTCATGACGTCAGCCGGCGAACGTTCTGGGCGAAGCTCAGACAACAAATGTTCCAACATGCCGGTCATACCGTCGATGCGTTGCGACTGCCATTCTGGAAGTTGGTCACCATTCATGTTGTGCTCAAATATTAACTGCCAACGATACGGGTACTTCTTTGCAAAATCATGATAGCAAATCGCCAGCGCATACAAGGCTTGCTCGGCGTTGTCGGTCTTTTCGATGACTTGTCTCGATTCTTCGGACAACTCGTCCACGGTGCGAGCAACGGCATGAAGTAACAGTAAATTGTAACTGCCAAAAATATTCACCAAGGTGCTGGGAACATACCCAATAAGCGTGGCAATCTTGCGAAGACTCAGCGAGTGATAGGAGTTCTCGTTGAGGTAATCCCTGACAGTAGTCAGCGTCAGGTCGATAAGTTCTTCCCGGGTATGATCGTTTCTGCGGGCCATGGTGATGGATTCTTAATTGAACACGGTTCGTTATTTTAGTGTTGGGACAGGTTAGCGTCAACAAATGAAGCCAGTGATTGCAAGGTTGCAACGCACTTTTGAGATAGTGGTCGGTATAACACTGTGTTCTTGAAATATTGTCATAGACGGTGTGTATACCGTAACAAACGTGCAATATTCTGAAACAAGTCCGAGCATTTGAAGCGTTCCTTTAATGCTAAGCTCAGTATATGATGCGTAATATACCCAAGTAGCCTCAAGATGCTGGTTCAGCGAGATTTGCTTGGGTATAAGTCGTAATAGGACTTACGATGTAATGTGACAATAACGAAAGGTTGAGAATGAAACGTTTATTTTCCTTCGTCGCGCTGTTAGTGCTGGCAGTGGCGGTGAATCCGGTAGCCGAAGCAAAGAAATTCGGTGGCGGTAAATCATTTGGTAAGAGCTTTAAAACGGCTCCGGCACCAAAGCAGCAACAACAAAATACCAATAACATCAGTCGTCAAGATCAAAACAAAGCTAGTAGCAGTAAGAAAGGTCTGATGGGCGGTATCTTAGGTGGTTTGCTTGCTGGTGGTCTTTTAGCTGCTTTCTTTGGTGGTGCTTTTGAAGGCATCAACTTCATGGATATCTTGATTTTTGGTTTGATTGCTTTTGTGATCTTCAAACTGATGCGCGGTATGCTGGGGGCGAAGCAGGGCAGTATGAATCAGCAGAGGCAGCAGCCGGCGTTTGGCGGTCACTCTCGTCAACCGTTCGAGCAGCCTTCAAACTTCCAGAACTTTGAACAGCCAGCATCAACGGCTTCAACAGGTGGTTTTGGCGCAGCAGGACACAGCGAAGTGCCTCACAACTACCCGCCGGGCTTTGATCAAGCTGCATTCTTGAATGGTGCTCGTGAGCACTACCGCATCCTTCAAGGTGCATGGAACCACAACGAGCTGCACACAATCGAAGAGTATGTATCAGCAAGCCTGCTGCAAGACCTCATTAGTGAGCGTGCCAAGCTTGAGGGCGAGCAGCACACTGACGTGATGTATGTTGATGCAGAGATTGTTCGTGCGGATTACGATGCCAACAAAGCACAGTTGAGTCTTCAATTCTCTGGTCGCTACCGCGATGCCGTTGAAAACATCGAGGAAGACATCGAAGATATTTGGCACCTTGAGCGTGATTTGACCCAACCAAATGCGCCATGGTTAATCGTTGGTATCCAAGGCTAATACCCACCAACAGATTAAAACAGCGATTAAAAAACTGCAGGGTAAAATCTGCAGTTTTTTTACATTTGAATCGCTGCAATTAGGTGTTTTTCCTCTATAATCCAGCCTTTATTATCAACCCCATTAATCCCAATCATGCGAACCTTATTTGCTCAAACTGCACTGGCGCTGGCATGCAGTATCACGACTTCTCTTGCGCTAGCTGACGATCATATTGTGCCTCTTGTTGAGCACACTCCAAACCCAACCACAGAAAAGCTTGATCGTTTTTTAGGTGTGTTTGGTGCAGAGTCGGAATACGATGCAGATAAAGGTCTTAACTCGAGCTACATTCCGGCAGTGTTCTACAAGCCAGAGCAGGGCTTGGGGCTTGGACTGTTGTATGTGGGTTTATATGGTGACCCGAGTGATGGGGCGGGTCAGCCTTCTTCTATGGTGATCAACCCGTATGCGTCATCGAATGGCTCTATGGGGATTACGTTCAGTAATAAGCACTTTTACAATGGCGGTGATAACCGCGTTTACACCGATATTAAAGTGTTTGATGATGCGGCGGTTTACTACGGCCAAGGCTATGAAAACGGGCAGCAAGACGGTAATAAGGTTGACTTCAAAGAGCAAGTGGTCGATGTCAAACCCACGTGGCTGACTCGAGTTTCTGGAGATTACTTCTTGGGCTTAGGTGCCAATGTGAAGTCGGTGCGCCCTCACGACAAGACGTTTGAGAACCAAAACCTTGGCTCGATTGCCAATGAGCTTACCGACAACACCAGCTACGGTGTGTTTGTCTCAAACGTCTTCGACACCCGAGATAACGTGACTAACGCGACGAAAGGCACTTTGTTACAAGCCGACTTGGGTTTGTATCACGATGCCACTAACTCAGAGAGCTTTGGCAAGTATTCGCTCAAAGCTTCTCAATACCATACGTTAGCGCCTATGCCGGGATTGTTTGCATGGCAAGTACAAGCAACTTAACCTCAGGCAACGTACCTTGGAATCAACTGCCAGATCTTGGTGGAGCGGATGCAATGCGAGGCTATATACTTGGCCGCTATCGTGATAACCAAATGATGATGGGGCAGGTGGAGTACCGTTTGCCAGTATATTGGCGAGTCGGTGTCGTTTTCTGGGGCGCGGCGGGTACGGTATCAGAAAATGTATCCGGGCTGTGGGATAAAACGTTAGCCAGTGCTGGTACTGGCTTTAGATTCAAAATCAAAGACAAGGTCAATGTACGCGCGGATATTGGCTATGGTGAGCATGGTGGAACCTTCTACTTCCACGTCAACGAAGTGTTCTAGTTTGCTTTCCTGAAACCTCAAATACTAAAAAAGCCTCCAATTGGAGGCTTTTTTCATTCAGTTAGAACAAACTTAGTTTTGCTCTTGACCAGATTGAATCGCAGTCAGTGCAACTGTGTAAACGATATCGTCTACTAGTGCGCCGCGAGACAGGTCGTTAACTGGCTTACGCATACCTTGCAGCATTGGACCGATAGAGACTAGGTCTGCTGAACGCTGTACCGCTTTGTATGTTGTGTTACCCGTGTTTAGGTCTGGGAATACAAATACGGTCGCTTTACCTGCTACTGGAGAGTTAGGTGCTTTAGAAGCCGCTACGTTCTCCATGATTGCCGCATCGTACTGTAGAGGACCGTCGATGATAAGATCAGGACGCTTCTCTTGAGCCAGTTTCGTTGCTTCACGGACTTTATCTACATCAGCACCTTTACCAGACTCACCAGTCGAGTAAGAGATCATCGCAACGCGTGGCTCAATACCAAACGCTGCTGCAGAATCTGCAGATTGGATAGCGATTTCAGCAAGTTGCTCAGCGGTTGGATCTGGGTTGATCGCACAGTCACCGTATACCAATACTTGATCAGGCAGAAGCATGAAGAAGATTGACGATACGATAGACGTACCAGGAGCAGTCTTGATGATTTGGAACGGAGGAACGATAGTGTTCGCTGTTGTGTGGACAGCGCCAGATACAAGACCGTCAACTTCGTTCGCTTCAAGCATCATAGTGCCTAGGTATACAGAATCTTGCAGCTTCTCACGAGCTACAACTTCAGTCATACCTTTCGCGCCACGTAGCTCAACCAAACGAGCAACGTAGTTTTCACGTACTGCATCGGAATCGATGATAGTGACGCCAGCACCTAGCTCAACGCCTTGCTGTGCTGCAACACGTTTGATCTCTTCTGGGTTACCAAGCAGCACACATTCCGCGATACCGCGCTCAGCACAGATAGCCGCAGCTTTCACTGTACGTGGCTCGTCACCTTCAGGAAGAACGATACGCTTGCCAGCTTTACGAGCAAGCTCAGTTAGCTGGTAACGGAATGCTGGTGGGCTTAGCTTACGAGTACCAACCGTACCCTCTAGTAGAGAATCGATCCAAGGGCCGTCGATGTGACCTGCAACGTGCTCGTTTACGAACTCGATACGCTCTTTATCGTCAGCTGGAACTTCTAGGCTGAAGCTCTGTAGGTTCAGAGAAGTCTGCCAAGTGTTACCTTGCGCTTTAAAGATTGGAAGACCAGTGTCTAGCGCTGGCTTGATAAGGTCAGCAATCTCAGCAGGAACGTCGTAACCACCTGTTAGTAGGATAGCGCCGATTTCAACACCGTTCATCGCAGCTAGTGCCGCTGCAACGATAACGTCTGGACGATCCGCTGAAGTTACTAGTAGAGAACCCGGCTTGAAGTGCTCAATCATGTTTGGTAGTGAACGTGCACAGAACGTGATGCTCTTGATACGACGTTTAGCGATGTCACCTTCGTTGATGATTTCAGCGTTTAGGTGCTCTGCCATATCTACAGCACGAGTTGCGATCAAGTCGATCTTCCAAGGCACGCAGCCTAGAACACGAATCGGGCTAGTGTTGAAGATTTGCATGACTTCAAGGTTAGCTTGCTGAGCTGTGTCTGCATCGTCGAAGATTTCAGAGAGATCTGGACGAGTACGACCTGCTTCATCAACCGGTGCATTCAGTTTGTTGATGATAACGCCAGAGATCTTCTTGTTCTTAGTGCCGCCGTAGTTAGAACATGCAACTTCGATACGCTCTTTAAGCTGGCTCGGGTTGTCTGTACCTGGCGTTGCAACGAATACGATTTCAGCGCCAAGTGTCTTCGCGATTTCTTCGTTGATTGCATTGGCAAACGGGTGCTTACGAGTTGGCACTAGACCTTCGATAAGTGTTACGTCTGCATCTTTGTTGATTTGGTTGTAACGCTCAACGATGGTTTCGAGAAGCACGTCTAGCTTCTCGTTACCAATCAGGGCTTCGGCTTCTGACATAGGAAGTGGTTGACCCACTTTTACGTCGCTGCTGTTACCGACGATAGAAGAAGTCAGATCTGGCTGATCGCCGCCGTGGCGAGGTTGAGCAACAGGTTTGTAGAACGATACGTTTACACCCTTACGCTCCATTGCACGCAGGACACCCATGCTAACACTGGTAAGACCGACACCAGCGCTAGTAGGTACAAGCATAATAGTACGGGACATTCTTTGAGTACCTCAAACTATATATATGGGGGAAGAAACTCAGTGGTTCGATGAATGGCAAATAAGCGCAAGCAAGTTTTTCACTGAGCCCTATAAGAAAACTGGCTAACCTAGGTTAGCCAGTTTGAACATTAAAGACCTGCTAGGCGCGCAGTGTCTTCAGCGATGACTAGCTCTTCGTTAGTAGAGATAACCATTGCTGGGATGCGGCTGCTTGCTGCAGTGATAGTACCTTCGCCGCCGAAACGTGCTTTAAGGTTAGCTTCACCGTCAACTTCGATGCCGAATACGCCTAGACGGTTTAGAACCATCTCACGGATTGGTGCAGAGTTTTCACCGATACCACCAGTGAACACGATAGCATCTAGACGGCCGTCAAGAGAGGCAGTGTAGCCAGCTACGTATTTCGCTAGGCGGTGGCAGAACACGTCCATTGCACGTGTTGCTTCTTCTTTCTCACCGTAGTTGTCTTCAACGAAACGACAGTCAGAAGTCACTTCAGTTAGACCTAGAAGGCCAGACTCTTTCGTTAGCATGTTGTTGATTTGTTCAACAGAGTAACCCAGTGCGTCGTGTAGGTGGAAGATGATCGCAGGATCGATGTCACCACAACGAGTACCCATTACAAGACCTTCAAGAGGAGTTAGACCCATTGAAGTATCTACAGATTCACCGTTCTTGATAGCACAAACAGAAGCACCGTTGCCTAGGTGGCAGTTGATGATGTTCAGTTCGTTAGCTGGCTTACCAAGTAGCGCAGCTGCTTCACGTGCGATGAATAGGTGAGAAGTACCGTGCATGCCGTAGCGACGGATGCCGTGCTCTTTGTACAGGTTGTACGGTAGAGCGTATAGGTAAGACTCTTGAGGCATAGTTTGGTGGAACGCAGTGTCAAATACCGCTACGTTCTTAAGCTCTGGGAAGTTGTGCTTCGCCGCTTCGATACCGATGATGTGAGCAGGGTTGTGAAGAGGAGCAAATGTTGCAGAGTCTTCGATACCTTTAAGTACATCGTCTGTGATGAGTGCAGAAGATGTGAATTGCTCGCCACCGTGAACGATACGGTGACCGATAGCGCCTAGGTTTGCTTTTAGCTCAGGCTTAGAAGCAAGAATAGTCTCTACCATGAACGCTAATGCTTCTTCGTGAGCAGCGCCGTTACCTAGTTGAGCTTCGTGTTTACCATCAAGTTTCCACTTGATACGAGCTTCTGGAAGGTGAAGACATTCTGCAAGACCTGTTAGGTGCTCATCACCGTTTTCTGCATCAACGATGGCGAACTTAAGAGAAGAACTGCCGCAGTTTAAAACTAAAACCAGCTTAGACATTAGAGGTTACCTGTATTTTATCTGATCGGGGATCAAGGATGTAAACGTATCTCAAGACTGAGAGGCGATGAAAAATGCCTATCACTCTTGGTCATAAAATCATCAATTGCCGTATAATAATATGCGATTTTCCCAAGAAAACCACATTAGCGTCCTTGCGACGGTCATCTCGACGGTTGCCTATTTTGTAAATAAAGACAACAATGAGATTGAGGATTCGCAAAGAATAACGATAATGGCAGAAGATAACAAAATAAATTTGAAAGAATCTTAACTTCCGTCAATATTTTGCTGATTTAGTTGAATAGTTCAACTTTTTTTTAGTGAGGTTAGCTATGAGCGAGAGAGCAAGTCTGACTCAGAGTTTAAAAAATGGTCAAAAGTACATGGAACTTTGGCCGATGCGCAAAGAACTGACGCCCCTGTTTCCAGAGCAGCGCATCATTAAAGCAACGCGATTTGGTATCAAAGTCATGCCTGCTGTTGCTGCCATTAGTGTCCTAACACAAATGGCCTTCAACAATGCTCATGCGCTGCCACAGGCCATTGTGATTGCGTTGTTCGCGATTAGTATGCCTTTGCAGGGGATGTGGTGGTTGGGAAATCGTTACAACACGCAACTGCCTCCGGCTCTAGCGTCTTGGTATCGCGAGCTGCACCAAAAGATTGTTGAATCGGGCGCTGCGATGGAACCAGTAAAAGCGAAGCCTAAGTACAAAGAACTCGCCATTACGTTGAATCGCGCTTTTAGGCAGCTTGATAGAAGCGACTTTGATCGCTGGTTTTAACAACAATTGACTGATAAACAAACACAAGCCCCGCTCAATGATGAGCGGGGCTTGTTCGTTTTAGCAAGGGTGGGTGTGCAATTGTAACAACTTTGCGGCGAGTGTTAGTTTGATGTTGTCGCCGCTCTCGCGATAACCTTGCTGTTATTTGACCGCTTTTATTGGAACTGGCGACTAATCTTGTAAATCGCACCACTATCAGTGCTAAACCACACGTGGCCTGCTGAATCGGTGGTGATATCGCGTACTCTCTCACCAAGCTCTTCGTAGTAGCGTCTTTCTTCTAGCACTTGTCCAGCTTCGTTGATATCGAGAATGTTGATGTGAGTGAGCTTCAGTGCTCCGATTAGCAAGATGCCATTGAGCCTTGGAAACTCCTCGCCCTCGTACAAATGTAATGACCCTGGTGCAATGGAAGGGATGTAAACTTTGCTCGGTGATTCAATACCTTCTTTCTCTTGCGCCTCTCCGGCATTGATGGGACCCCAATACTCTTTCCCGTGGGAGGTGATTGGCCAGCCATAGTTGAGACCCGCTTTGACTAAATTGAGCTCATCGCCGCCTCTCGGGCCGTGCTCTATCGTCCATAATTGTGCCCGTTTGCTGTCAAATACCAACCTTGTGGATTACGGTGACCATAGGAGTAAATCTCTGGAGCAAAATCTTGGTTATCGACAAACGGATTGTCTTTTGGAATCGATCCATCTTGATTTAAGCGAACGATGGTACCGGCATGATTGTCGGTCTGCTGAGCATTATCCCTGTCACCTGCATCCCCTATGGTCATATAGACCAAACCTTTATCATCAAAAGCAACTCGGCTCCCAAAGTGGCGACCTGAGGTGACAGAGACATTACTGGTGAAGAGGTCTTGCCAGTCTGTGAGTTTGTTGCCATCTAGGGTCGCTTTCGCAAGAGTGGTCGCTCCCCCTTTACCGACAGGTTTCGCGTAGGTGAAGTAATAAACGTTAGCTTCAGATGGGCTTGGGTGAATGTCCATCAGGCCGCCTTGGCCTGAGGCATAAATCGCAGGTAGCCCACTAATCGATGTTTGCTTGCCACTTTTGGTATCGACGAGCAGCATTTGACCCTCTCTTAACGTCATTAACAGCTCTGAGTCACCCACCGTCAGAATTGACCAAGGAACGCCATTCACGGTCGTCACTTTTTCTAACTTGCTGCCTTCAAACTCTCGAGCTGTCGAGGCATCGCCAATAGAAAAAACAGGGGTAAAAGAAGTAATAGACGCATACTAAACGTTCCCTCGCGATTGGATGTAGTCAACTCGTTGACGATTACGCTATCTGTATGAATATAGACATCTTTCACAGAATTGCACTCACAAAGCTTCACTTTTGTCAAAAATGGATTACGCTGATTTTTGAGTGAATATTAGTCGCATGTATCGCTGTATGTACGCATTTGTTTAAATGTTGGTTGCGAAAGCACATGGATAGCACGTTTATCTAATGCGAATGTTAATAATACCTTTCAATTTGGTTGTCTTGCTGGTAGAAGTAGCAGGGAATCAAAAAATAATTCACGAAGTGTAAATTAAATAATACACCTATATCCCCATTAGTGAGTAGAGTGTCTCTACTCATTCAGGGTTGCTTAATCAAGGAGTTAAGATGAAAGCAAGCAAGATCATTGTCACTGCAGCATTAACCGGTGTGGCGTTGCTGTCTTCAGCCAGCATCATGGCAAAAACAGCAAAAGTCGCGGTATCGCAAATTGTTGAGCACCCTGCGCTCGATGCGACACGCCAAGGCTTGGTCGACGGCCTTAAAGAAAAAGGCTACGAGCAAGGTAAAAACCTCGAGTTTGACTACAAAACTGCGCAAGGCAATCCTGCAATTGCAGTGCAAATTGCTCGCCAATACGTGGGTGAGCGCCCAGACGTGTTAGTGGGTATCGCGACACCAACAGCTCAAGCACTGGTTTCAGCGACACGCGACATTCCGGTAGTGTTTACCGCCGTTACTGATCCTGTGGGTGCGAAGCTGGTAAAAAAGCTTGAACAGCCAGGTAAGAACGTGACAGGTCTATCGGATCTATCACCTGTCGATCAGCACGTCGAGCTTATCCAAGAGATCATGCCAAATGTGAAGAGCATTGGTGTGGTTTACAACCCAGGCGAAGCGAACGCAGTGAGCCTAATGAAGCTGCTAAAAGAGAGCACAGACAAGCGTGGTATTGAGCTAGTGGAAGCAACAGCGCTTAAAAGTGCCGATGTACAAACCGCGACTCAAGCTATTTCAGCGAAATCCGACATCATTTACGCACTTATCGACAACACGGTAGCGAGTGCCATCGAAGGTATGATTGTCTCAGCTAACCAAGCCAAGACACCTGTGTTCGGTGCGGCAACGTCGTATGTTGAACGTGGCGCGGTAGCGAGCCTTGGTTTCGATTACTACCAAATCGGTGTACAAACAGCGGATTACGTAGCGCAGATTCTTGAAGGTACGGAACCAGGCAAAATTGATGTGAAAGTGGCAAAAGGTTCTGATTTGGTGATCAACGCAACGGCTGCGAAAAAATTGGGTTTGACTATCCCTCAAACAGTGATGGATCGCGCAACAAGCGTTAAGTAAGTCTTGCATTGCGATGAAGCTGGATCTTCGGATCCAGCTTTTTTATTAAGTCTTCTTTTCTTAAACAGCACTTGTTAAACAGCAGTGGAGTAGTTATGTCTGCTTTTGCATTTTTTGGAGCCCTTGAAATTGGTCTCATTTATGGACTGGTTGCCCTGGGTGTCTATCTTACTTTTCGCGTTCTCGACTTTCCTGATCTGAGTGTTGACGGCAGCTTTCCTATGGGGCTGCGGTGGCGGCTACCGCGATTGTTGCTGGTATTAATCCTTGGGTAGCAACAGGAATGGCGATTATTGCCGGAGCTGCAACGGGCTGGGTGACCGCCTTTCTTGCGGTGCGCTGCGGTATTCTTCACTTGCTTGCGTCTATCCTCACAATGATTGCGGCATTCTCGATCAACATTCGTATCATGGGTCGACCAAACATGGCCTTGCTTGGCGAAGACACCATTCTGACTCCGTTCGAAATGATGGGGATGCAATGTATGTTCGCCCGCTGGTGGTTGGCGTGTTGGTGCTGATTTCAGCTTGGTTTGTCGTTCGACTGCTGAACAGCGACTTTGGTTTGGGTCTTCGTGCCACTGGCGTAAATGCACGTATGGTCAAAGCGCAAGGGGCAAGTACTTCGTTCTATACCTACTTTTGCTTGGCATTATCAAACGGCTTTGTCGGTTTTGCGGGTGCACTTTTCGCACAAACCAACAGCTTCGCGGATGTGACATCCGGTGTGGGTACGATTGTTGTGGGTCTGGCTGCCGTCATTTTAGGTCAAACGTTGATTCCGGGTCGCAAGATTTGGGTGGCGGTCACAGCGGTCATTGTCGGCTCTGTTCTGTATCGTTTGGCCGTCGCCTTTGCCTTGAGTACGGGCATGTTTGGCTTGCAAGCGTCGGACCTAAACTTGGTCACTGCGGTACTAGTGGCAGCCGCGCTGATTGCGCCGAAGATAAAAGGAAACCTCAAAGCAAAAAAGGTCGTTAAGCCTGCTATGAGTAAAGCGGTCTCTCAATCAGGCAACACGGGGAATGCAGCATGATTCGATTAGAAGATATTCAAGTCACCTTTAATCCGGGGACGATTTTGGAAAATCGTGCACTGAAAGGGGTGAACCTAGAGGTACCTGAGCACCAGTTTTTGACGGTGATTGCTCTAACGGTGCCGGTAAATCCACCTTGTTAGGTGCGGTCACCGGTGAAACGCCAATGGTCGGTGGACGTGTTTTAATCGACGATATGGACGTGACTCGCCAAACTGTCGATCAACGTGCCAACCAATGTGCACGCGTGTTCCAAGATCCTTTAGCAGGTACTTGTGGCGATCTCTCTATCGAAGAGAACATGGCACTGGCCTACATGCGTGGTAAAAAGCGCGGCTGGAGCTTGTCGCTGTCGAGTAAACGTCGCAAGCTGTTCCAAGAGCGCATCAGCATTCTAGGACTTGGACTTGAAGACAGGTTAGGGGACAACATTGGTTTGTTATCTGGTGGTCAGCGTCAGGCGGTGAGCTTGGTGATGGCGACACTGTCAGACAGTAAACTGCTGTTACTGGATGAGCACACGGCGGCACTCGATCCACGCATGGCGGCGTTCGTTATCGATCTCACCAAAAAGGTAATTCAAGAGTTTAATCTCACGGTCATGATGGTAACGCACTCAATGAAAGATGCACTGGCTTGTGGCGATCGAACTGTGATGCTGCACCAAGGCGAAATTGTCCTTGATGTAGAAGGCGAGCAGCGTGCCAATATGCAAGTGCCAGACTTACTGGAAATGTTCTCCAAAGTACGTGGTGAAGAGCTCGCTGACGACAGTTTGTTGCTCAGCTAATCATCTCTATTTAAAGGCCTCAGCCTCCCGAGCTAAGCCTACAATCTGTGATCCCTCTTCAATTTGAAGGGGGATTTTTTCTGTCGCTGATTCTTCTACAATTATCCTACCTCGTTCCCTATAACAGAAGAATCATAATGGACCAGCCATTTCTATATCATCCGCAAACCCAAGATGGGTTAGTGCGAGAAGGTGATCAACTCACTATTCGTCTATTTGCTGAGCAAGATAAATTTGAGTCAATTAAGCTTCGTCATGAGCCGGACAATGAAGAATATCTAGTCGAGCTGACTAAGGTGGGTACCAAAGGTCAGTTAGACATTTGGCAAGCAGCACTGCCACTGAGTGCCGATAAAGACGTGACTTACTATGTGTTCAAGGCGCTGACTGCGACTGGTCAATATTGGCTTGATGCGCGTGGTACGCACAGCCGCATGCCGGGGCGAGAGTACCACTTCAAATATAACCGCGCAGACCAGCCACCAAGCTGGGTCGCAGAGCAAGTGTTCTACCAGATTTTTCCGGATCGCTTTTGCAATGGTGACCCGAGTATTGGCGTCGAGACTGGCGAGTATCAATACCCTAATCGCAATCGTGAGTCTGTAAAGAAACAGTGGGGTGAGCCAGTCGGCAATCATGGCAACTCGGGTGCGGTTGAGTTTTATGGTGGCGACCTAGCGGGTATCGAGTCTAAGTTGGATTATCTGCAAGAGCTTGGGATCACCACTTTATACCTTAATCCGATATTTACCTCATACAGTAACCACAAGTACGACACGGTGGACTACTATTCCATCGATCCTAAGTTTGGTACCAATCAACAATTTGCCGAACTTGCAGACAACTTGCATCAAAGAGGCATGAAAGTGGTGCTGGATGCAGTACTCAATCACACCTCTGTCGCTCATCCATGGTTTGACGTGTTAGAAGAGAGTAACGGTGCTTACACCTCAGCAGACAGTCCCTACCGCGACTACTACTTCTTTAATGACGACTCCAAACAGTATGTGGGTTGGAAGGGCATCGATACGCTACCGGTTCTAAACTTCCACAATGAAGAAGTGCGCGATCATATCTATCGAAGCGAAGACTCAGTGATCAAACATTGGTTGAAACCACCCTACAACATAGACGGGTGGCGTTTTGACGTGATTCATATGCTTGGGGAAGGTGAAGGCGCGGCAAATAATGCTCATTATGTTAGAGCGTTTCGTGAGTCGATGAAGTCGGTGAATCCTGACTCCTACATGCTGGGCGAGCACTTCTTTGAAGCAACCCAGTGGCTACAGGGCGACCAAGAAGATGGCGCCATGAACTACTATGGTTTTGCTCATCCTCTGCGCGCGCTTCTCGCGGGCAAAGACATTGCGTTTGATCCTATCAACATCGACTGCCACGAGTTTTTAAGCTGGCTTCAAGAGGCCAGTGCAAAAGTGCCTTGGAGTAATCAATTATCGCAATTAAACCAGCTTGATAGCCATGATACGGAACGTTTTCTCACCACGTTGGCTTGCAATGAGAATCGTCTTGCTATCGCCTTACAGCTTCTCATGACCTACGTTGGCACACCGTGTTTGTACTACGGTGTGGAAGTAGGGCTTGAGGGGACACATGATCCCGATAATCGTCGCTGCTTCCCATGGGAGCGAGTTGAGACAAGTCACTGGCTCCCGTATTGCAAGCAATTGATTTCGCTTCGTAAAGCTTCAAAAGCGTTGCAGCGCGGCAGTTTTGTCCCGCTTCACGTTGATGAGTTTAGTTTGGTGTTCGCACGTCAACTAGAGGATGAAGTGGTGATTAGTGGCTTTAACCTTGGGGCAGGCTCTGTGCAGCTTTCGCTGCCGGTTTGGAAACTAGGGCTTGAGAGTGCCAGTTTTGAATGTGCACTAACGGGCAGCACATCTGATTCACTTGATGGTGTGTTAGACATCACTATCGCAGCAGAGGGCTCTCTGCTGCTGACACGCTAACTAGATTGACTGCGGCAAGGTGATTACTGCGATAAGGTCGCAAGCATCTTGTCGCGGTATTGCTGAATGTGCTCAACAATCGGTGCCGCTTTGTTAAAGGTGCGGATTTCACGAAATAGCTCAGCGGCTTGCGGGTACTGTTGGCGAAGATACGAGAACCACTGCTTCACTCGGTTTGGATAGTAGAGCCTTTATCGCCTTTGATTTCATAGGTTGAATAGACCAAAAGCAGCTCAACCACTTCATGCCAAGGCATCACTGTGTGGTTGTGTTTGACCACGTTACCGAGGTTTGGCACGTTGAACGCGCCGCGGCAGACCATCAACGAATCCACGCCTGTGGTTTCAATGCAGCGCTGGCCATCAGCGTAGTTCCAAATCTCACCATTCGCGATAAGAGGCAAGCTGGTTTTGCTGCGAATCGCATTAATGTATTCCCATTTGATCTCGCTAGCTTTATATCCGCCAATTTTAGTGCGTGCATGCACGGTAAGTTCATTGGCGCCTGCTTGTTCAATCGCGTCAACAATCTCAAAGCAATCATCTGGATTTTCCCAGCCCAAACGAATCTTAGCAGTCACAGGAATAGAAGGGTCTACCGCGTCTCGGCATGCTTTCACTACGTTATGGATAAGCTCTGGGTGCTGCAGTAGCGCTGCGCCACCTTTACTCTTGTTGACCAGCTTAGCTGGGCAGCCAAAGTTGAGGTCAATCCCTTTCGCGCCAAGTGACGCCGCTTTAACGGCGTTTTCTGCCATCCAGCGGGGATCTTGTCCAAGCAGCTGAATATGAACAGGTGTGCCAGATTTTGTCATGGAACCTTGGGCAAGTTCAGGACACAGGCGATAGAACACGTGATCAGGCAAAGCTTGGTCAACAACGCGAACAAATTCAGTTACACAAAGATCGTAGTCGTTGATCTCAGTGAGGATCTCTCGCATTAAATGATCTAACACACCCTCCATCGGGCCCAAAACAACACGCATACCAGTTCTCATCATATTCAGGGAGCGGGGATTCTACCCGTTATAGAACAAAGAATCGACCATTGTGTTTCTAGGGCGAGGTAAATATACTTGCCGAAAATTTTGATTGGTGTAACGAATAATGAAATTCATTGAGCTTCCTGCTGATTGGGCAGGCGAAACTAGCGCGTTTATTGAAGGCGCAATCCTAGCCGCTAACTTTGCTGCTGAGCCACTAAAGCCAGAAGCTTGGTTATCTTCAGTCATCGGCGAATTCACATCAGAGCAAGAAACTTGGGTCGTTGAACACTTGCATGCTCAATATGCGCTTCTTAAAACCAATCAATACGCATTGCTGACTTTGCTTGATGATAACCAAGAGCAAGCGGCAGACTTTGCAGAGGGCTTCATGACGGTTTGGCCAGTTGTTGAAACTCAATGGCAAGGTAAGAGTCTATCTGATGGCACAGAGCGTATGCTTCAAGCTCTGCTGACGACTTTGATGCTAGCAATGGACGAAGAGCAAACGCATGCTCAAATGCGTGACGCAGGCTTTGAGCAGTTGCCAACCTATGCAGACCTAGCGCCACAACTTGATGCGATGGTGAACGAGGTTGCGATGGCGGCGGATGAGATGATGGTGGGCCATCAGTCTCAGACGGTGAACCCATTTAAAGGGGTAGGGCGTAATGATGCTTGTCCTTGTGGCAGTGGGAGCAAGTTTAAGAAGTGTTGTGGTAAGTAAATAGCGATGCTCAGCGAGCAAGTCGTTCCTCCCCTTTATAAGGGGAGGTTAGGAGGGGTAAATTGCGCAGGACTAAAAGCGTTCTAAGGATTAGCCTGGGTAAAGAAAACCAAACAAAGTTACACCGCCTTATTATTGAAACCCACGATGTCTAGCCGACGACACTTTCGCACCCTGCGAAACAACAACAATCGCTAACGCCACCAAATTACCCGCAAAGATAACCACCAGCCACTGCGGCATAGAAAGCGACAAGAACTGCCACACCACTTTCGAACAATCCCCATAGGCTTCAAACAGCATGGTGCCCACTCGTTCAGCGGCGCCCAATCCGGGAACGTCACAAATAAATCACAGGTCTTAAACGGAGAAGGGTTGAACTGATAGTCCACGTGCTCAAGTGACAGTGTTAGACCTTTGATAGAAGAGGCGCCCCAAGCACCTAAACCAAGCCATCTCAACAAGGTATTTCTAGGGTTAATCAAACCAATTAAAGCTGCACCGCCAATGCCAAACATTGCAACGCGTTCGTAGATACACATGACACAAGGAGCGAGTTGCATGACATGTTGAAAGAAAAGAGCGCAGAGCTCGAAGAAGATAATCGCCAGAAGCAGCAATCCCCAAGACCATCGCGTCTTTGAAAATGCCTTAATGTTCGCTAGAAGTGTCACTGTCACGTCCTTGATAAATAAAAAAAGCTCTGAATACTCAGAGCTTTTTAACGTGGAATAGTTTCACAATCAACTAAAAATTAGTGTCCAGATGAGATAGCGCTCTCAACTACGGCACCTGTGTGCTCAACAATCCAACCTGCTTCATAGAACCATGCAGTCATCGGCTCTACCAAGTAGATGATGCCAAGCAGACCCACAATCGATAGTACGATGGTGTATGGCAGTGCCATGATAACCATGCGACCGTAAGAAAGGCGGATAAGCGGTGCCAATGCGGAAGTCAGTAGGAATAGGAACGCTGCTTGACCGTTTGGCGTTGCGACTGAAGGTAGGTTAGTCCCCGTGTTGATTGCAACACCTAGTAGATCGAACTGATCACGAGTGATAATGCCTTCGACAAGCGCAGTTTTCACTTCGTTGATGTAAACCGTACCGACGAATACGTTATCTGACACCATAGACAGCACGCCGTTTGCAATGTAGAACAGAGCAAGCTGAGTGCCGTTGTCTTCGATGTGCAGAACTGCGTCGATGATTGGCTTAAATAGACCTTGGTCTACAATCACAGCCACGATAGAGAAGAATACCGCAAGTAGAGCCGTAAACGGCAGCGCCTCTTCAAACGCTTTACCCATTGAGTGCTCTTCAATAACACCTGTAAACGCAGTTGCTAGTACGATAACCGATAGACCGATTAGACCAACCGCCGCTAGGTGCATTGCCAGAGCAACAATCAGCCATACTGCGATAGCACCTTGGATCCACAGTTTCGCGATATCTTGCTTAGTGCGCGATTTACGCTCTTCACGGTCGAACTCAACTAGGATGTTACGTACGTTTTCCGGTAGCTTCGCACCGTAACCGAACACACCCATTCTCTCGACAAGGAAACAGGTAGCAAGGCCACAGATAAGTACAGGACCGGTTACAGGTAGCATACGAATAATAAACTCACCAAACTCCCAGCCCGCTTGACCAGCGATGATGAGGTTTTGAGGCTCACCAACCATAGTCATAACGCCACCCAGTGCGGTACCGACACCTGCGTGCATCAACAGTGAACGTAGGAATGCTCGGTAATCTTCTAGGTCGTCACGAGTAAGATCGGTGATTTCACCGTCATGAGTGTGGTCATGAGATGAACCGTAGTTCTTACCTGAAGCGACCTTATGGTAGATAGAGTAGAAACCCACTGACACGCTGATAACCACGGCAATAACCGTTAGTGCATCTAGGAATGCAGATAGGAAAGCCGCTGCAAAACAGAAGGCCAAAGACAATACCGCCTTTGAGCGAATGCCAAGTAATATCTTAGTGAAGATGAACAGCAGAAGCTGTTTCATAAAGTAGATACCGGCAACCATAAAGACCAGCAGCAATAACACTTCAATGTTATTGATAAGCTCGTGCATCACCATATCGGGCTGGTCATTCCCATCGCCACCGCTTGGATAGCGAGCAGACCACCTGGTTGTAATGGGTAGCACTTAAGTGCCATCGCGAGAGTGAAGATGAATTCGACCACAAGTAGCCAACCTGCAACAAACGGGTCGACGAGGAAGAAAACAATAGGGTTGATAATAAGGAAAGCGATGATCGCTAATTTATACCAATCGGGTGCTTTACCAAGGAAGTTCTTGATAAATGCATTTCCAAGAGACATCGGCATAGTAATACTCTTATGTTGTTATTAATCGACAGTAGCAAAGGGTACGAAGAGTATTTGAGTGGGCTTCCAAATAAATCGGCAGAATTAAAAAACTTAGAAAACGAACAAAAATCACACACTGCACAAACGGAGTGGGGAGAATGTTCACTTGCCAAGTCCCTCAGCTGCTAAGCACTCCTTGCTTCGCCCGCAAAGATACTCCTCGGTAAGATTTAGTCAACAAAAAACACCGTTCTCAAAAAAGAAAAAGGTACTTTTTGCCAAAAACGCGATCTATACGAAATAAGCTAAGCATAGCCGCAGTCAATGGTTGATTTTTACTTTGTTGACAGTGTTCTGAATGAAACACTGCGCCACGATGATATGCCAATCACAACCCTCAAAAAAGCATGTTTTTTAGGCTTATTCTTACCAAAAGCTCGGAAATATCTTATTGATTAGCCCTGTGAATGTTATGGTTTATTATTATACAATTCAGAGGGTTGTAATATTAATGAAAGGTAAATACCTCTGTAACATTCATGCTTCATACCCATAAATGGTTATAGCTGCTTAAATGTCAAAATAGAGTTATTACTCCATTTTGTTATTGTTACATAGATAAGTAGTGTAGGTTTACCAAAATCTGGAAGTAGTGGTATGATGAGTTTCATGTAACGATAAATACAATAGATTGGAAACACCCCATAATGGTAATTAAGGCGAAGAGCCAGCAGGGTTCGCTGAAAAGTATATTATTGAGAGTATCTGGAACGGCCGTTTTCCACCAGGCTCAATTCTCCCAGCTGAGCGAGAGCTGTCAGAACTAATTGGGGTCACACGAACTACACTGCGTGAAGTATTGCAGAGACTAGCCCGTGACGGCTGGCTAACGATCCAACATGGTAAGCCAACCAAAGTAAACCAATTTATGGAGACCTCGGGTCTGCATATTCTTGATACGTTAATGACGCTTGATGCAGACAATGCGACATCGATTGTTGAAGACCTGCTTGCTGCACGTACCAACATCAGCCCGATTTTCATGCGCTACGCATTTAAAGCCAACAAAGACAACGCTGAGCGCACCATCGAAGGCATTATAGAATCTTGCGAAAGCTTGCTAAACGCTGAGTCTTGGGATGCGTTTATTGAATCATCACCGTATGCCGATAAACTCAAGGCACACGTTAAAGATGACGGTGATAAAGACGAAGCGGCGCGCCAGGCATCGCTCATCGCTCAAACGTTTAATTTCTACGATTACTCGCTGTTCCAGCGTTTGGCGTTCCACTCTGGAAACCAAATCTATGGTTTGATCTTCAACGGTCTTAAGAAGCTTTACGACCGTGTTGGCTCGTACTACTTCTCAAACCCAGAAGCACGTACCTTGGCGCTTAACTTTTACAAAGAGCTGCTAGAGGTATGTCGCACCGGTGATCGTGACAGACTGCCGAACGCTATTCGTCAATACGGTATGGAAAGTGGCCAAATCTGGAACCAGATGAAGACCACACTGCCGAGCAACTTTACAGAAGACGACAGTTAATAGACTTTGATAACACATAGAGAAAACCGCCGATGGGCGGTTTTTTTACGCCACTGCAATTTTCGGCAGTGTCGAGTAAATCGACTGTGCCACCGTTGTGACTGAACGGTCATAGCAGTGAAAAATAAGCTCAGACAACTGGGAAGTAATGCGATATAAACGTTGTTTAAGCTCATCAGCGGACCCGTCTGCATCGATATCGGCAATGCGCGCCAGCAAATCTTCATGCAGATGCTGCTGCAAGCTCAAATCTTGGCTGATGTGCAGTGCACCGAGCTGGTGGCTTAATTGCTTAATCAGGCTGCGGATTGCGCTTTGACTGTCTTTTGTTTCTAGCGTTTCAATGTGCAACCTTAATGTGGTTAGCGTGTCCATGTAGGGCACAATGGCCTGCCAGCTTTTTCGCTGGGTTGGCAAAAGGTGAGTTTGACCATCCGCTTTTGCCCAAGTGGAAATGGTACTTTGCACCAAAATCAGCGCATCTCGAATCAATTGACTATGCACTAGTTGATTGTCCCGTACCGTTTGTTGCGGCCAGTCTTGTAGTTGCTGCGTGACACACGCTTTAATGTCGCTAAATCCATCTAGCGATGCAGAGCGCGGCTTTCTAGCAGTAGCTGAAGCTGGACTCGAGCACTACTTTGCTGCCTTTGGTTATTGTGTCCAAACAGTAAGCTGTAATGGGTCGCTTCTCGGTGCATTCTCAGTAAGGCGATGAGCTTTCTCAGATCCGCCAACCGTCGATAGTAGCATTCATGGCTCACGCCACCTTCCGGCGTTAAGCTAAACATGCGGCGAACCGCGCTGGATGTTTTTCCTAGAGAGTATGTCATTGTCGCCTCCTTGCGAACGGGGTTAACCCAAGACAGTTACTTTGAGATGATCGATTGAAAGGGTGCCTTGGGTTATATGCTTATTAGCTTACTTATTGATTATGAAAGGTAAATGACAAAATCAAACCGTCATAATATTCGGTACGGGTTGATAGAGATCACTCGCAATTTCACTGACCAGTCCGTCGTAACTTGAGAAGATAAGCTCTGACAACTCGGCGGTGAGCTGGTACATAAATTCTTTGTCCAGTGGCGTATCCGGATTTTCAATTAGCGCTTCAATTTTACTCACCGTAGTGCTGTACATAGGTGACGGAACGCTCAATGGGCCAACTAGACTAAGGTGATTCACTTTGCGGTGCATTTGCTTACAGTAGTGAAGAATGCGTTGTCTACCGAGCTCAGAGTCTGCACCATCAATGCAAATACGAAGCTGAGTTAGGCAGTCCAGTGAATCGATGACGCCTTGCCAGACATTGCGATATTCTTGCTCAAGCTCCTCTCGCTCTGAATCCATTAACCAAGCGGTGAAAATTTCGTCAACCAAAAACAGGGTTTGACGGATCAGTTTGCCATGAACTATTTGGTTCTTACTGACCGTGTGTTTCTTCCATGAGCGAGAAAGTAGTTTGACGTTGCTGTGCAACACTCGATAGAGCGGTTTGTTGTCAAAGTGGGCGATGTTGATCAGTTTCAAGCAGCATTCTTCCATCGCCATCTCAATTTTTTCCAGTTGCTTGACCTTCTTTTGATCAAACATTAATTGATAGTGAGTCGCGGTGCGATGTTGGCGGATCAGGGTAATGAGATCACGCAATTGCACGACTAATTGATATTTACGTTCTACCTTGGCTTCGGTGACTTTTGCATAGTGATAAATGGCAGCCAAAATAGCCACAGATAAGACTAGAGATATCAATACAAACATAACGACCTCCTTTATGTCGTCTAATGCCTTCAAGAGACATAGAGCAAAGGGAGTGCCAATATGAAATGTTGTTATAAAACAGTTGCTTAATACTATTAAGGTAGGAGCTGGTGCTATGTTTTGGTGCAATTGCACATTATCTGTGAATCAAATCACAAAAAAAGCCAGCAAAAATGCTGGCTTTAGTCTAGCAATTTTAACGTGTTACATCACACGCATGCCTGGCTGAGCACCTTCATGTGGCTCAAGGATCCATAGATCGCTGCCACCAGGGCCTGCGGCTAGGATCATACCTTCAGACATTCCAAACTTCATCTTACGAGGCTTCAGGTTTGCTACCATAACGGTGAGTTTACCTTCTAGCTCTTCAGGCTTGTATGCAGACTTAATACCAGAGAACACTTGGCGAGTTTCACCACCAATGTCTAGCTGGAATTTAAGTAGCTTGTTCGCTTTTGGCACTTCTTCACAAGAGATGATGCGAGCAATACGCATGTCTACTTTGGCAAAGTCGTCGAACTCAATCTCATCAGCGATAGGATCTTTATCAAGCTCAGTTTGGCTTGCTTTGTTCTTCTCCGCTTCCGCTTTTTCTTTCGCCGCGACTTCTGCTGCTGCATCTTCTTTAGAAGCTTCAATCATTGCTTCCACTTTCTTAGGATCGATACGGTTAAACAGCGCCTTGAACTTAGTGATCTCATGACCAGTCAGCGGAGCGGCAATCCCTTCCCAAGTGAGGGTTTCGTTTAGGAATGCTTCTGTACGAGCAGCCAAACCAGGCATAACCGGCTTCAGGTAAGTCATCAGAACGCGGAATAGGTTAATACCTACAGAGCAGATGTCTTGAAGCTCTTGATCTTTACCTTCTTCTTTAGCCACAACCCAAGGTGCTTTTTCATCAACGTACTGGTTCGCTTTGTCAGCCAGTGCCGTGATTTCACGGATTGCACGACCAAACTCACGAGACTCGTAAAGCTCTGCGATGCGGTCAGCGGCTGCTACGAATTCGTTGTAAAGCTCAGGCTCTGCAAAGTTATCAGAAAGCTTGCCTTCGAAGCGTTTGCTGATAAAGCCAGCGTTACGAGATGCTAGGTTAACAATCTTGTTGACGACGTCAGCGTTCACACGTTGCGTGAAGTCTTTCAAGGTTAAGGTCTAGATCGTCGATACGGCTGTTTAGCTTAGCCGCGTAGTAGTAACGCAGACACTCAGGATCTAGGTGGTCAAGGTACGTTGCCGCCTTGATGAACGTGCCTTTCGACTTAGACATCTTCGCGCCGTTTACCGTTACGTAGCCGTGAACGAACACGTTGTTTGGCTTACGGAAACCTGCGCCTTCTAGCATTGCTGGCCAGAATAGGCTGTGGAAGTAAACGATGTCTTTACCGATGAAGTGGTAAAGCTCGGTCGAGCTGTCTTTCTTCCAGTACTCGTCAAAGTCTAGATCGTCGCGTTTGCCACATAGGTTCTTGAATGACGCCATGTAGCCAACAGGGGCATCTAGCCAAACGTAGAAGAATTTGTTCTTTTCGCCTGGGATTTCGAAACCGAAGTACGGCGCATCACGAGAGATGTCCCACTGCTGTAGACCTGACTCGAACCACTCTTGCATCTTGTTCGCTGTTTCTGATTGCAGCGAGCCAGAGCGAGTCCACTCTTGTAGCATGCTTTCAAACTGAGGCAAGTCGAAGAAGAAGTGCTCAGAGTCTTTCATTACAGGTGTTGCGCCAGATACTGCTGATTTAGGGTTAATCAGTTCAGTTGGGCTGTAGGTCTCACCACAGTTATCACAGTTGTCGCCGTATTGATCTTCCGACTTACATTTTGGGCAAGTCCCTTTTACGAAGCGATCCGGTAGGAACATCTCTTTTTCTGGGTCAAACAGCTGAGAAATAGTACGGCTAGAAATGAAGCCATTTTTCTTCAGCTCAAGGTAGATGTGAGATGCCAACTCGCGGTTCTCGTCTGAGTGCGTGCTGTGGTAGTTATCAAAACTAATATCAAAGCCAGCGAAGTCTTTTTGGTGCTCTTCACTCACTGCAGCGATCATTTCTTCCGGCGTGATCCCCATCTGCTGAGCTTTCAGCATGATTGGTGTGCCGTGAGCATCATCAGCACAAATGAAGTTTACTACGTTGCCACGTAGACGTTGGTAGCGCACCCAAATATCCGCTTGGATATGCTCAAGCATATGACCTAGGTGGATAGAGCCGTTAGCGTACGGTAGTGCACAAGTGACCAACAGTTTTCTTGGATCGTTTGCCATACTTTGTTTCGCTTTCTTTATTCAAGTAAAAATATGGGCTAATACTACATGATGCATGGCATGACTCCAAGATATCCGACACCAATCTCCCCAACTTTTTTAGGTTCTGGTTCGGCTAAGTGAGTGCTAATCTTAGGAAGATTAGCAAAAGACTAACAATAATAAGGAATGCATGATGCGCACGTTCGAATCGAAACAAGATTTTTGCCAATGGCTAGGGGAATTCAGCCACTCAAACCTCAAGCTGGGATGGAGTGAAGTTCCTGATGTGGTTAAGGTTGCCGCCTCGGGTGAGTTTCAAATTGCTCTGCCGTTTGCCAACCTCTCTGCGCGAGAGGCATTAGCTAGCTGGATCGAGAACAAACAAGCTTCTGGCGAAGTCGCTAAGTTTCCTTTCTCAGTGTCTGTCAGCACCAAAGCACTTGAAACGACAGTCGCGACGGAAGTCAAAGGCGTGAAAAACGTCATTGCGGTGACCTCAGCCAAAGGCGGTGTGGGTAAATCGACGACGGCGGTCAATCTCGCGCTGGCGATCAGTCAGCTAGACGCAAAAGTGGGTATTTTGGATGCTGATGTCTATGGCCCTTCTATTCCTATCATGCTTGGTCAAATCGATGCACACCCAGAAGTACGTGATGGCAAGTGGATGCAACCAGTGCCGGCGCACGGTATTTACACCCAATCTATCGGCTACCTGATGAGTACTGACGACGCGGCCATTTGGCGTGGCCCAATGGCGTCTAAAGCATTGGCTCAGCTCCTCAATGAAACGGAATGGCCAGATTTGGATTACTTGGTTATCGATATGCCGCCGGGTACAGGGGATATTCAATTGACCTTATCTCAGCAAATACCAGTAACGGGCGCACTTATCGTCACTACGCCGCAAGACCTTGCTTTGGCGGACGCGATTAAAGGCGCTGCGATGTTCGAGAAGGTTTCGGTACCAGTAGTCGGAATTGTTGAGAATATGAGCTATCACATCTGTAGCCAATGTGGTTCGAAAGAGCACATCTTCGGCGCGGGTGGTGCTGAGTGGATGGCGGCTAAATTTGGCTTGAATCTTCTTGGTCAGATACCACTTCATATCGATATTCGTGAGTCGATTGATAATGGTGCGCCGACGGTCGTATCACAGCCAGAAAGTGAGCATGCAAACATCTATCGACAGCTTGCTGAAAGAGTCTGCTCGGATTTATTTTGGAGTGGCAAAGCGAAACCAGACTCAATCTTGTTTAAGATGGTCGAATAACTCGATATGAGTATGGTTGGTTATTAAGCAAACAGAGCGCTGGTGGGTAATCGATTGCATTTTTTCATTCTTCGATCTGAGACAAAATTGAACGTCAAATAAGTGAGATATCGACTAGTATCTATTGAATGATGTCCATATAATTACGCGGTTTTGTCCTCACCACCATATATGTACTAGGTGCAAAGAATGTCTGATAATAATCAATGTGTCATCGTCGGTATCGCTGGCGCTTCTGCTTCTGGAAAAAGCCTCATTGCGAGCACTATCTATAATGAACTTCGCGAAAAGGTTGGCGATCATCAAATCGGTGTCATCACGGAAGATTGTTACTACAACGATCAAAGTCACTTGAGCATGGAAGAGCGTGTTAAAACCAACTACGACCACCCAAATGCCCTTGACCACGATCTACTTTGCGATCACCTAGAGCAGTTGATCAATGGTGAAGCGGTTGAAGTGCCAGAGTACAGCTACACTGAGCACACTCGTACAGAAAACAGCACCACAATGACACCAAAGAAAGTGATCATCCTTGAGGGTATTCTACTGCTGACCGATCCTCGCCTACGTAAGCTGATGCACGCGACTGTGTTCATGGATACGCCGCTTGATATCTGTCTACTGCGCCGTGTTAAGCGTGACGTTGAAGAACGCGGTCGTACGATGGAATCTGTTTTGAAACAGTACCAATCGACAGTTCGTCCTATGTTTATGCAGTTTATTGAACCGTCAAAGCAACACGCGGACATTATTGTGCCACGTGGCGGTAAAAACCGTATCGCAATCGACGTATTGAAAGCGCACATCGCCAAACTACTTCGTGCATAATCCTGACTCAGTTCGGATTGAAAACGCACAATGAACACGGTGAGAATGTCCTATAATAAATGGGTGCTCGAACGGCGTTTAAATTGCTTTATTTTTTAACTAATTAGTGGCACTTTATGTGCCACTTTTTGTTTTTAGGTTTTCAGCCTTGCAAGGAAGTTGCTAATGAAAAAACTCCTCCTCATTCTCGCCATCCCGGTGCTGGTGATCGTGTTGGGTGTCGCCGCCCTGGTGATGTTCGTCAACCCTAATCAGTTCAAACCTATGCTCGCTGAGCAAGTGAAAAACCAAACCGGTCTTGAGCTTGAAATCAGCGGTGACATCAGCTGGCAGTTCTTTCCGTCGGTTGGCCTAGAGCTTGGCCAAACTCGCCTTAAAAACCCGCAAGGTTTTCAAAACCCAAATTTATTTAGTGTTAGCCAAGTCGGCGTGAGTGTGGCGGTGATGCCGCTACTTGACAAAACGTTGGAGATTGGCTCGATAACGCTAGATGGCGCAGAGGTTTATCTAGAAACGCTTAAAGACGGCCGCTCAAACCTTGATGCCTTAACGGCAGCGCCGCAAACAGAGACGACGGCAGAGCCGGCAGCAACCAGTGATGCGCCAGCGGAAGCGTCCACATCAGCTGCCGATGGATGGCAGATTTCTCTCTCTGGTGTCACGGTGTCAAATGCGCTGCTTGAAGTGTCCAATGCACAAACAGGCACGTTCACTAAGCTATATGATGTGGGCTTGAATGTGACCGAGTTCGCGGTTGACCAATGGACGACGGCGAACTTTGAGCTTAAAGGCCAAAACAACGATCAGCAGTTTACAGCAAAAGGCACGGCTGATTTTAAACTGGCGCAGGGCTTTGCAGAGTATGCACTCAAGAATATTGAGTTTGATGCCACCTATGAGGATGCAGCGAATAAGATTCAGCAAGCGCAGTTAAAACTGGCGACGTTTGAGTTTGATAAACCAAATGCCATCGACTTTTCAATGAAAGGCAATGCTGCCGATCTCACCTTTGAGGCGAAAGGTGGCACCACGTTTACCGTCGATAAAGCGATGACTCTTGTTACATTGAGCGGCTTGTCTTTGGATTCGACACTAGAAGGAGCAACACTTCCGCAATCACCGATGAAGGTGGTGATGGCTTCTGATCTTAGCTTTGATATGAACAAAAGCTTCCTAGACTTTGTATTGCAGAAGCTGACCGTTAATAAGATTGAGCTGGATGGTAAGGCTACGGTGCAGTTAGCGGACATCCCTAAAGTGCGCTTCTCACTGCATAGCCCAAATATCGATTTAGATGAGTTTTTGGGCTTGAACCAAACGGCTGCGAGCACAGACTCTAAAGATGGAGAAGCGGGAACGGCTGGTTCGGGAACCAGTGCACCAGCACAAGAAGTTGAACCTGATTTAACAGCGCTTAGCGGTATGGATGTTCAAGGTAAGATCACCATCGATAAGTTCAAAGCGGGCAATGCTCATATGCAGCAAGTGAAAACCGATTTTGCGGTGAATCGTGGTGTGGCGACGCTGAATTCTTTCAGCTCGCTGCTTTACGGTGGTTCAATTACAGCAACGGGTAAACTGGACGCGCGTAAGTCACCTGCTTCATACAGTGCAGTGAAACGTATCAAAGGTGTCAAAGTACAGCCGTTATTGGTTGATGTGGCGAATAACGATAAGTTGGAAGGTACGGGCAACATTGATGTTGATGTTCAGGCAAAGGCCTAGCACCAACAACGATGAAGAAAAACTTGTCGGGTACGGTGAAAATCAACTTTGCTGATGGCGCAGTCAATGGCATCAACGTGGCGCAGCTTATTCGTGAAAACTACGCTCGTTTTAAAGGTCAGTCTTTGGATGGTGAAGCAGGCCCGAAAAAGACTGATTTTAGCGCAATGAAAGCGACGCTCAAGCTCGCTAATGGTGTGGTGTCGACCAATGATATGACGGCCGAATCACCGCTACTACGCGTGAGAGGCGAAGGCTCGGCGAATTACATCAACGAAACAGCTGACTTTGTCGTAAGTACTTCGATCGTTGGTACCCTTGAAGGGCAGGGCGGCCAGAGTATCGACGAGCTTAGAGATGTGACGATTCCGATTCGAATCACCGGCGCGTGGACGGATCCAAAATTCGCGTTGGTGTTTGATGATGTACTCAAAGAGAAAGCCAAAAAAGAAGTCGAGCGTGCCACTGAGCGACTAGGCATTAAAGATGAAAAGACCAAAAAAGCAGTAGATAGCCTGTTAAAAGGTCTCTTTAACTAATCTGTCTCTTTACACAAAAAAATGCCAGCCTTCCGAGGCTGGCACTTTTCTTAAAGCTATATGATTACCAGTGCAGGTCGAGATCTTGCTCTGGCTCTGCAATGGTTTCCCATTGGGTGATCAACTGAGCCACGGTTGCCATGTCGACCATTTTGCTATCGATAACACCATCGGGTCTGCGAATGGTCAGTGATACACTCGATGGCTCTGTGCTGGGTTTAACTTCGTCCCAACACGTTGTGGAGTCCTGCATGCTTTGTATTGGTCCCCATCCTAGGACAAACTGATGCTCGCTGGTGTGCATCCAAAGGGTCAGAGTACAACTTTCCATAAAACTCTCCATGTTAATGTTATGTTGCATTAATGTTTAATTTAAACGAAATACAAACCATTGTCATGCAAGAATTATCTTGTTTTGTACCCCAAACAGGTTACCAGTCGACGCCTTTAAGCGCTTTAACGCCCGATTCAAAAGCATGCTTAACGTTTTTCACTTCCGAAACAGTGTCTGCCATGTCAATCAATGTTCGGTGCGCGGCACGCCCGGTAATAATGACAGACTGCATTGCTGGGCGGTTATTAAGTGCCTCGACGACTTCATCAAGCTCAATGTAACCATAACTCACCATATAGGTCAGTTCGTCAAACAGAACGACATCAACAGATTCATCTTGAAGCATACGCTTGCACTCTTGCCAGACGCCTTGAGCTGCCTCGGTATCCGCTGCTTTGTTTTGGGTTTCCCAAGTAAAGCCCGTCGCCATGACTTGAAATTCCACACCGAGCTTTTCGAGTAGGTTACGCTCACCGTTGTCCCAAGTACCCTTAATGAACTGTGCCACTGCACATTTTTTGCCGTGTCCGACGGCGCGTGCTACGGTGCCAAACCCTGATGTCGATTTCCCTTTACCATTTCCGGTGATGATCAGTAGCAGGCCTTTTTCAATTTGAGCGTTGGCGATTTTCTTATCGACGTTCTCTTTAACTTTCTGTTGGCGCTCTTTATGGCGCTGCTGCTTAGACTCTTCCGACATTGACATGGGGGTTCCTTAAATTTGTTGTGTCTACGCTCCATCATAAAGCAAACCCAAAAGAAAAAAACGGGATAAATCCTAAGGGATTATCCCGCTTTATAGGCTGGTTCGATTTTGCGTTTTGCCTTTTGTCCTTTGCCTCTTACTAAAGCGACTATGCACCCAATCGCGCTCTCACGACTTGCTCACAGCGGTCGACATCTTTGACGTGTTTTGGCACCACTAAAATGGTGTCGTTGCCACCAATAGTGGCGAGGATGTCGGCGTGTGGGTCGATGTCGATGAGTCTTGCTATCAATTGAGCGCTGCCAGGGTGTGTCTTGATCACCACTAACGATTGATTATTGGTGATGAGTTCGATTTGAGAAGAGATAGAAGAGTCAACGCGAACCGAGCTGCTTTCTGAGGTCAGGCAATACGCTTTTTTGCCGCACGCATTCTGCATTTTCACCACGCCAAGCTGGGCAAGCAGACGCGAGACCGTAGATTGGCTTATCCCATGATAACCAAGGTCGACAAGGGCTTGCCTGAGCTTATTCTGGGTTGTGAAGCTTTGTTGCTGCAGCAGCTTTTTGCACACTTCGGTGAGTTTTTTCTCATCGACAGTCGGGTTGTCTAAATCAGGAGTGTCGTACATGTTTCACCTACTAAATAGTAAAACTCATCCTTGAGGTGGTTTTATGTGTTGTTATTTATAACGAATAGCAACTCATACACTATCAAATTGTGAAAAAGTAAAATATATGCCCATTTCTCATTTTGATGACGGGTTATTGTTTAATCACTCAAAAGCGAGAGATTCCCCTCGCTTTTTTCGTGCATTGGTTTTATTGGATTATTGACCTAATGTCGCCACCATGACGGCTTTGATGGTGTGCATGCGATTCTCTGCTTCATCAAACACGATAGAGTATGGAGACTCAACCACTTCATCGGTCACTTCACACCCTTGTGACAGCTCTGGGTAGTCAGCGGCGAGGCCTTTGCCCACGGTGGTATCTTCGCCATGGAACGCTGGCAGACAGTGCATAAACTTCACGTTTGGATTGCCCGTCGCTTTAATCACATCCATATTGACTTGGTATGGCAACATCAGCTTAATGCGCTCTGCCCAAGCTTCTTTAGCTTCACCCATGGACACCCATACGTCGGTGTATAGGAAGTCACAGCCTTGCACGCCTTCTTGTACATCTTCAGTAAGGACAATCTTCGCTCCGGTTTCTGCTGCGATGGTTTGGCATTGCTCAATCAAAGACGCTTCAGGCCAGAATGCTTTTGGCGCTACAAGGCGGATTTCCATGCCCATTTTCGCTGCACCTACCATGAGTGAGTTACCCATGTTATTGCGCGCATCACCAAGGTAGGCGAAGGTAATCGCACTTAGCGGTTTGTTCGGTGAATGCTCCATCATAGTCATGAAGTCAGCCAGTATTTGTGTTGGGTGGAACTCATCGGTTAATCCGTTCCAAACAGGCACGCCGGCGTACTGACCTAACTCTTCAACAATTTCTTGACCAAACCCGCGATACTCAATGCCGTCGTACATTCTGCCCAGTACGCGAGCGGTGTCTTTCATCGATTCTTTGTGGCCTATTTGAGAGCCGGTTGGGCCAAGGTAGGAAACTTGCGCACCTTGATCAAAGGCGGCAACTTCAAACGCGCAGCGGGTACGTGTTGAGGTTTTTTCGAAGATAAGTGCGATGTTTTTGCCTTTAAGGCGTGGCTGTTCATAGCCGTTGTACTTGGCTTTTTTAAGCTCAATAGACAGCTCTAACAAATGACCGATTTCGCGAGGTGTGAAATCAAGAAGTTTTAGGAAGTTACGATTACGAAGATTGAAAGCCATAATAGTGTCCTTTTTTCTGTCTTGGCGCTGGCTCATACCGCTTAAATTAAGCCAGCGCGTCATATCATTGTGATGGAATGTGAATTAACGTTTGGTAATTACGGTGCCTGCATTGCCCTCTAGGATGCGAAGGCCGTCTTCTAGGGCGCCAATGCCCACCATTTGCCCACCTTGTTGAATGAACTCACAAGAGGCGTCGATTTTTGGTCCCATAGAGCCTGCATCAAACTGATATTGCGAGAGCTCTGCTGGCGTCGTGGCGTGCAGTGGTCGCTGCGTTGGTTGACCCCAATCTAGGTACACTGCATCGGCGTCAGTCAAAATCAACAAGCGATCGGCATTGAGCTGCTTCGCCAGGAAGGCCGCCGACATGTCTTTGTCTATTACCGCTTCCACGCCAACCAACTTGCCCGCTTTGCGCGTAACCGGAATACCGCCGCCGCCAGTACAGATAACTAAGTGACCTTGTTCGATTAACGAAGTAATCGCTTCGTGCTCAATAATGCCCGTTGGTTGAGGGCTTGGTACCACACGGCGGAAATGCTGGCCGTCGGGCTTAATTGTCCAGTGATACTTCTCTGCAAGCTCACATGCTTCTTGCTTCTCATAAATTGGACCGATCGGCTTAGTCGGGTCTTGGAACGCAGGATCGTTGGGATCGACCGTCATCTGAGTCAGCATGCAGGTGACGTTTCTCTCCGGCATTTGGTTTTTGAACTCTTGCATTAACATGTAACCGATCATGCCTTGCGTTTCGCTGCCGAGTACGTCGAGTGGATACGGGTTAACCTTTTTGTACTCCAATCCTTGCAGTGCCAGTAAGCCCACTTGAGGGCCATTTCCATGCACCAATACGACATTGTATTGCTCAGCAATCTTGGCGATGGTGTTAACCGCGACTTCAATATTGTGTCTTTGCACTTCCGCTTCGAGTGGCTCGCCTCTTTTGAGCAGAGCGTTACCGCCAAGAGCGACGACAATGGTTTGTTTTTTCATAATCTTTATCCAGAGCAGTTAAGTCTTAGGAAATGTTTAGATACCATCACGTTCAATAGGGCAGCTCATACAGCGAGCGCCGCCACGGCCACGGCCAAGTTCATCACCTGGGATAGGCAGTACAGTGATGCCGGCTTTGTCGTACTTCTCGTTGGTATAGGTATTGCGCTCGTAGCCAATAACCACACCCGGTTTCACGGTCAGTACATTGTTGGCGTCATTCCACTGTTCACGTTCAGCCTCAAAGTTGTCACCGCCGGTAGTAATAAGATTGAGCTTGTCGACTTGTAGCGCTTTTTCGATCGTTGAGATGTACGAGCTTTGCTGAGTAGCTTTAACGCGACCAGATTCGTCACCGGTTAAACTCCAGCACTTCACATCATCTGGAATCACATTTGGGTAAACCGAGAAAGTATCTTCACGCATGTGGGTCATTACGGTATCTAGGTGCATGCAAGAGCGATCTTTTGGAAGCTCTAGTGCTATCACTTGTTTGGCTTGGCCATGTCTAAACAGGCTAGACGCTAAGTGCTCAACGCCTTGTGGTGTAGTGCGCTCAGACATACCAATCAGCACGGCGCCTTTACCAATGACCAGTACATCACCACCTTCAATAGTCGAATGGTCATACGCCAAAGGCTCATCGCCGAAGTACTTAATAAAGTCTTGACCTGCGAAGGTTGGATGCCAGCGGTAGATGGCGCGAAGGTGGTTGGTTTCGCGTTGACGCGCGACTTTTGCCATTGGGTTAATCGACACGCCGCCATATACCAGCATGAGGTATCGCGGGTAAATAGGTGATTCGGCAGTGGATCGATAATGAAGTCGTTCTTTTTGTACAGTGATTGCAGCATTGAAGATGATTCAAGTGGCATTTCACCGAATGACAAACCACCAGTCAGCACTTTCGCAAGCTCAAGGTTTGGAAGGTCGCCTAGGTAGCATCTCACATCATTAGCGAAGGTTGGGCCGTAGCGAAAATCGGATACTTGGGTGTTTAGTAGCCAATCTTTCGCTTCTGGAATCGCCAGCGTCTCTGCAAGTAAGTGAGTCAGTAGCAAGACTTCAACGCCTTGGGACTCTAGTGTTTTTGCAAACACATCGTGTTCTTCGCCGGCTTTCTCGACAGCAAGCACATCATCGAAAAGTAGCTGGTGGCAGTTTGATGGAGTTAAGTGTGTGAGAGCACGGCGTGGACGGTGAATTAACACGCGACGTAGCTGACCAACTTCAGAACCAACATAGAGTTTATTCATAATCAAGTCTCTCTAATATTTATTAAAACTCGTCGAGTTTTATGTAGGGTATTTATTATTAGCTTCGCTGTGGTGGTTATAATATGAAGCAAAATATTCACGTCGTGTTAGATCGCGATCACACATATTCTTGCTTTCACTTTAGGACTATCAAAGGGGCTGTTAACAATATCTATTCGGAATTAGTTGAATAGATAATGGGTTAAAATTGAACTTTTATGGGAATAATATGCAGGGTTTCTTGTCGAGATAGTGAATTTAGGAAGCATGAAGGAAATACAATTCGCATTAGATATTTTAATGGGATTGGCTAATGCGACAAAATATGCAATCCCATCTACTACTTAGCGCTTTTTCTCACACCAAAACGCCATTTGTTAACAGAATTTCACTCAAATATGTGATTCATGTCTTATTATTTGGCTCTTACACTGAAGACCAAGGACCAAGGACCAAGGACCAAGGACCAAGGACCGCTTTTAAAAACCAAAAAACCCGCTGACAAGCAGCGGGCAACACATAGGGGTAATTGTGTTAAATTAACCGAGAAGTGTACCTAGGCTAAGCATAACAACGCAGAACACGGTTAGAATCGCCATAAGCGGTGCAACCCACTTGAGCCATCGCGCATAAGGAACCCGCGCTATCGCGAGGCCTCCCATTACCACTGCCGAGGTTGGGGTAATGAGATTGACCAGTCCAGATGCCGACTGATAGGCGGTAATCACCAGATCTCGTCCCACACCAGCAAAGTCGCCCAGTGGCGCCATAATTGGCATGGTGAGTACCGCAAGCCCAGACGTTGACGGCACCAAGAAGGACAATAGAATTTCTAAGAAGAACATGACGTTAATAAACACCACGGATGAGAGCCCGGTAACGATATGTTCGGCGGAGTTCAATATGGTATCGGTGATCATGCCTCTATCCATTACTACCACAATACCTCGCGCAATACCGATAATCAGTGCCACGCCTAATAAATCGCGCGCCCCTTCAATGAAGTTATCGATAAAGGATTCTTCACTCATTTTAGCGACGAGACCCACCAATATTGATGCGGCCAGGAACATGGCGGAGATCTCGGCCATCCACCATCCAGCAACCGATACGCCATAAATCATTACGGCAAATGAGCCACCGAAAATGGTGAGAATGACTTTGCGAGTAGTGGTGAACTCTAATGACTCATCGCCTTTGTTACCAAGGAAGTGTGCTTTATTTTCTTCATACTTATCGTAAACAATGGATTTGGTCGGGTCTGCTTTGACCATCTTGGCATAGCGCATCACATAAGCAACGCAAATCACCCAGCCAACAACGAGCATTGCTAGACGCAACATAATGCCGTCAGTAAAAGGTATTCCGGAAGCATTGGCAGCGATGACCGTTGCGAATGGGTTAATGGTTGAACCTAGAACGCCTATACCAGCACCAAGCAAAATAGTCGCTGCGGCGACTAATGGGTCGAATCGCGCAGCCATCATGACAGGCACTAGCAAGGTGTAGAATGGTAACGACTCTTCCGCCATACCATACACAGTGCCGCCAGCGGCGAACAGTGCCATGAGGATGGGGATCATTAGCTCTTCTCGCCCTTCAAGGCGGCGTGTAACGCGCTCAATACCCGCATCTATAGCGCCAGTTGCGGTAACCAGACCTAAGAAACCACCAATGACGAGTACAAATAGCGATACATCGATCGCACCAGCTTCATAGCTGTTGTGATCATAAAAGCCGTCAATCGGAGCGAGTAGTACATCAATAGGGGTTTGTGGATTGCTTTCTACGCTGGCGTAAGTACCCGCAACAGGGACTTCTCGACCTAGGTCTTCATTCATTTCCCGCTCATATTGGCCAGCAGGAATGATCCAGGTCATCAGCGCCACGATGGCGATCAGCGCAAATAATATGGTGTAGGCAGAAGGGAACTTGAAACGAGTAAAAAAGCCGCCAGACTTTTTCGGTTCTTGGACGACGTGGGCGGTCATAGCATTCTCCTTAGCAGGAAGTGCTTTCTTCCCGCTTAGCTGTACGTTTAACGTTCAATTACCACATTGAAGCTATAAGAATTACTAATCTAAATTGTGGCTAAAATGTACTATGGATAGGCGAGAATAACTTTAGACTTGCTCACAAAAAACTATAGGTAAAAATAACCAACTATTTTTGAAGGGATATTAAATTTCCTGGGATGAAAAAATATGGAGTGACCTAATTGATAGACTGTTAGGTCACTCAGTATTACGGATATTTATGCAGAAAATAGATATTTATGCAAATTGTTCATTTGTTGACGTTGGTCAATAAATAACTCGGTCTAGAATATTCACGTGCTAGACCTTGATTGCATTTAAGCGCTTGATTTGTCGTATTGCGCTTCAAGCTCAGCGGCTTTTTGAGCGGCGGGGCGCTGCTGAAGCTTCGCGAGATACGCCGTCAATGCAGGATAGTCATTAACAAGCTCTAACTGAGCCGCTACTTCAACAATCCAAGACAGAAGAATGTCGGCTGCAGTAAATTGCTCGCCAACTAACCAAGCGTTGGCTGTTAGGTGATCATTGAGGTAACCCAGAATCAGCGCAAGTTCTTGCTTGCTGTAACCATCAAGAAAGCGTGTTTCAGTGCCGTCGATTTTTAGGAAGTAGTGAAGTAAAAGCGGCAATGCAGCGGAGCTTTCGGCGAAGTGTAGCCACTGAAGGTATAGCGGGTACTCCGCTGAATCTTGCGCTGGGGCAAGAGAGACTGTGGGAAAACGCTGCGCCAAATATTCGGTGATCGCACCGGACTCCGCCAATACTTGGCCATTCTCTTCAATTACGGGTGACTTACCAAGCGGGTGAACCGCTTTAAGCTCGGGAGGTGCTAAATTGGTTACCGAGTCACGTTGATACGCTTTGACTTGGTAAGGAACGTTGAGCTCTTCTAGCAGCCAGATAATGCGCTTGGAGCGTGACTTGTTAAGGTGATGTAGAGTAATCATGAGTCGCCAACCTTTTGTGTTATGTGTTATGTGTTATGTGTTAGTTGTTCCGTTTGTTTACGTAGCACAGTATCAATCTGTAATTTGAATTGCAATAAATATAATTGTGCGCAACTTATTTTTGGGGGCGTAAGTCTCATCGTGAATTTGAACCCGTCACACAGTTTGCATTGGCATTGATTGTCGCAACGAGAGTTCTTCGCTAGTGTGCGACGAAATCGTCTGATAAAGGTTTGTCAATTGTCTTCCATTAGAAAGCGAGATGCCTTGCGTGGTGTCCTTAAATTGAGCACCTGCTTGCTCAGTCTTTCATTGCTGTCAGCGTGTGGCGGTGAAGGTGATTCTGGTAATGCCACTCCTGTATATACCCCTCTCACTCAAGATCAGCGTTACGATCTTCTTTATCGTGCGACGTTTGGCCCCAAGCCAGATTCCTACCAACAGTTGGCGAATATTGGCTATGTTGAGTGGCTGGACCAGCAGTTCTCGATGACACCAAGTTTGCACTTACCGCGACTTAAGCAGTATGACCTTGAACCTGGAAAGGACAGTTACAACCAATCCGATCGCGTCGCGGTGTGGTGGGATTTAAGCCTCAACGCACCTGATCAACTTAGGCAGCGAGTTGCATTTGCACTGAGTGAGATCTTTGTGATTTCACGATATGGTGCAAGCTTAAATGGCCGCCCGCAAGAGATGGCCGATTATTACGACATGTTGATCACACACGCTTTTGGCAACTATCGTGATTTGATTGAAGCGGTGACTCGGCATGCCGCGATGGGCGATTACTTATCCATGATGGCGAATCAAAAGGCTGACCCTGAGCGCAACCGCTATCCCGATGAAAACTATGCCCGAGAAGTGATGCAGCTGTTTAGTATTGGGCTTTATCATCTCAATCAGGATGGGTCAGACAAACTCGATAGCCAAGGACAACAGAGCCCGACGTATTCTCAGGACGATATTGAGAACCTAGCTCGCGTCTTTACCGGTTGGCACATCGCAGAGAAAAACCAGCCAAACTGGGGCTCAAAAGAGGGTAATTGGTTTGTACCTATGGCTGCTTATCCTGAACGCCATGATGACGAAGAAAAGGTGGTGATGGGCGAAGTATTTGCACAGGGGCAAACACCCGAGCAAGATATGGCTCAGGCCATGGATATGTTGCTCAATCACCCGAATACGGCGCCATTTATCAGTAAACACCTTATTCAAAGGTTGGTGACGTCTAACCCGTCTCCCGCCTATGTGGCGAGAGTCAGTGCGCTGTTTGCCGACAATGGCAAGGGAGCACGGGGCGATCTTAAAGCGGTGATCCGCGGCATCCTCACTGACAGTGAAGCACTTAACGGCGAGGAACGAGCGCCAATTAAAATGAAAGAGCCGTTAATCGCGATGACGAACTTCTTCCGCGCTTTTGAGGCCAAATCCGCCGATCCCACCGGTCGTTTCTACAACTCTATCAACACCTTTGGTGCCTATGGACAGTCACCGCTAGGCTCTCCAAGTGTGTTTAACTTTTTCTCTCCCAATTATGCGCCCATTGGCGAGATCGCCGATGCTAATGATGTAGCGCCGGAATTTGAAATACTCAGTTGGAACAACTTCATTTTGACCAACAACCAACTTTGGTCTGCACTAGGCAGAACCAACTATGAGGGTGAAACCAACCCAACGCGCATTGTGATTAACACTGCACCGCTCGAAGCCATAGCCAATGACCATCAGGCGCTAATTGATGAAATTGAACGACGTCTATTATCGCAAAGAATGAGCGAGTCTCTTAAAGCAATTGTTTTAGAGAGCTTAGAAAGCCTTCGCGATACGCAGCAAAGTTTAAAGGTTCGCAATGCGCTCTATATTGTGGTGACCAGTCAAGAATTCCATATTGAGGAGCTTGCCCAATGATTTCTCGTCGTCAACTTCTAGCGGCAATGGCCGCAACCCCCATAGTATCGATGAAGGGCACTGGCTCAGCACATGCGCTGCCAAATAATGATTACAAAGCCCTCGTATGCGTGTTTTTGTTCGGCGGCAACGACGGCTTTAACATGCTGATCCCAAATGATAACGCACACTACGATGAGTACGCGACTGCTCGTCCTGACATCGCTATACCACAAGCCTCATTGCTGCCTGTATCGCTCAATACCGGCTCTGATCTGACATTGGGGCTTCACCCTCCATGACGGAGTTACAAAGCCTGTTCAATACAGGGAAAATGGTTGCCATTGCCAACAGCGGCGTGCTGATAGAGCCTTCTACAAAAGCCGGTCTGGAAGACGGCACGCATGCGATGCCACCGTTTCTGTTCTCCCATAACTCACAACAAGCGGAGTGGCAGCGTGGTTGGTCTGGCAGCACGACAACACTTGGCTGGGCGGGACGATTAATGGACGTGCTGAGCAGCGACTCAGATACGATTAGCCCAACGTTTAGCCTCAATGGCTATGCGCAGCTGCTTAATGGCTCAGAGCACAGTGCTAACCTCATCAATGCATCATCACTGCCTCAAGTGAATGCCATCAAAAACGACCTACGTCGTGAGAGCTTTGATAAGGTGATGGGTTTATCCCCACTAACGGCCTTTGGGCGAGAGTTTGATCGCGTGAAGGGCGATTCAGTGTCCATACGAGACAAACTGGCAACGGCCATTGAATCGATACCGGAAGAAGACCATTTCCCTGATATATCATTAAGTCACCAGCTCCACACCGTCGCGAGACTGATCAAATCGAGCGACCAACTTGGGCATCAAAAACAAGTCTATTTTGTTGGCTTAGGCGGTTTCGACACTCACGCTAATCAGCTAGAAGATCACGCGATTTTAATGAGCTCATTGAGTCAGTCCCTCGCGGCCTTCAATCAATCCATGGAAGCGGCTGGACTTGAAGACAAAGTCACCACCATGACCATGTCGGATTTTGGCAGGCGTCTTGCCAGCAACGGCACAGGAACCGACCACGGCTGGGCAAGCAATCACCTAGTTATGGGCGGCGCGCTAAATGGCGGTCAGCTTTACGGTCAATGGCCATCGCTAATCCTTGATGGGGAAAATGATTTTAACAGAGGACGTATGATCCCAACGACATCAGTCGAACAGATTGGTGCAACGGTGGCGAAGTGGATGGGCGTGAGCAGTGACAGCGCGATGAGTTACATATTTCCTAATTTGGCTAATTTTTCGCAGCAGGATTTGGGGTTTTTGAAGTAGGTGAAAAGCAAAGACGGAAAATTTTCGTCTATACAGCGTTACAACACAGAGTCGCCCTCTTACTCAAAATAGCCAGTTGAACTATTATTTGTACGTTATTTTGTACTGTTTGGAGTTCAATATGAGTCGCATTCGTTTCGATCAAGATATTCAGCCTTTGTCTGAGTTTCGTGCCGGCGTAGCTTCATACATCAAACAAATCAATGAGACTCGTCGCCCATTGGTTATAACGCAACGTGGCAAAGGTGTTGCTGTTGTTCTTGATGTTGCTGAGTATGAAGCAATGCAAGAGAAAATCGAACTACTGGAAGAAATGCGCACAGCAGAAGCTCAATTAGCTTCTGGTCTTGGTGTTTCCAATGATGATGCGCGTGCTCAAGTACTAGGCCGCATAAAGGAATGAAAGTAGTCTGGTCGCCATTAGCACTTCAGAAACTAGGTGACGCAGCGGAGTTTATATCTTTGGATAATCCACCAGCGGCATAGAGGTGGGTAAATGAAGTGTTTGACAAAACCGAACTACTTGGAAGCATGCCTGAAATGGGGCGGTTTGTTCCTGAAATGCCCCTACGAACTATCGCGAAATCATCTTTGGTCACTATCGTATTATTTACAGTTTAAGTCACGAAATTCGAATACTAACAGTTCGTAATTGTCGTCAAGTTTTATCGGAAGATGACGTGTAATAGTGTGTGTTAACAATCTGCCTAAGGGGTTTTCGCAACGCGTGGCATTTCTACTATGCTCTCGGTGCTTAGGGTGGTGCGCGGGATCTTCTGTATTGCGTTGATCACCGTAATAGGGCGTTCATCCGTGAGTGAGTCAGTTACAATCAAATTTATAAAAGTAACTGGCATAGTTTTGTCCACTTTCGAGTTGGCTCCAAACCCATAGCTAACTCGAAAGCTCCAACTCTATAAGGCTTTAACCACCCCAACAACGAATCCCTTCAAACCTATTCACAAGCACCTGATTTATCGACTAAAATTTTTTGTATCTTTGACGTGAAAATTGGCCAAAATTAGGTGTTAACTATATGAATAATAAAAAGAAACCATCGATTCTAGTTGTATGCATGGGCAGCACAGTTGTTTCCGTTAACTGATTGAAAAATAAATATAAAATTCCGCTTCCAAAATTGCTCCAATGAAAGTTCTCCAAAATGTGAGCGTGTTTTTGTTGCGCTTAAAGGGGGCTACAAGTGGCGTTGTGTGAGTTACTGGGTCACATCTGGTTTAAGAAGGCATAAAGCTTGCTCGTTTTTGTTAAGGGGAATGTGGAACAATGACTGCCGGCTCGCCTTTACCTCAAAGCTGTAAGAGGAAGACTTAGTCTGACAAAGTTAATTTAAACCGTACTTTGTCCTCTTATATGGAATTATTCCGTAATTTTCCCCTAACCCTATATCTATTCACACAAAAGATTGATACTACTTGAGTTTCATAATAAATAGCAGCAACATAGATGGAGTGCAATGACGGAAGAACTCTGTCTATAAGGTGGTAAATGCTAGGAGGTAAAAAGTTGGTTCGTCATGAAATGTGGAGAAATGAATATAGGTCTTACAGATATATGGAGTTCTTATCGAAAATCGAGCTGGAAGACAGGACGAAACAAATTATCGCCAATATGACAATTCTTTCTTCTGAGGGAAAGATCGGCTTACATGGCACGAATGAAATTGGCAACTACTGGCTTCAAGTATGGACTCATGCTTTGGAAGAGTTTGCTATTAGGTACGGACCTTATCCAAATGGTTTTACAGATGGGGCAATGTCAAATGCGGAAATCGTCAAAGCATCTTTTCCTGAACCGCCAAAATCTGCAACGGCTTTGAAACTAGCTGGAGGGTTTAATGAAGGGGCTATTTGTAAGTTTGGCAAGTATGAACATTTAGATGGGATGTTTAATAAAGGACACATTCGTATTTCTCCAGCTTCATACTATAAAGACCCATCACTAAATAATGCAATTCGCGACGATGAACTATCCTTTGAAATTCAAAAAAGGGCTGATGGGTTAGTTTTTGAGGACGTACATGGCGTTACAATACCTACTTTTGGTCAAGTTAAATTTAAATTGGAAAGTAACACAAATTATTACGTTCATTGCTTTGCTTCTAAATATACGTATAGAGAGTATGATGACTTTGATGCTGATTGCTGCATTATCATTGATAAACCGCGGGAACTATTTCAAAAAATGATGAAAGCTGTAAAAAAGGTTAAGCCTGATTTTAAAGGATTTGCATCACCAGTAAAATACCTTGATCCATTAAATGTAAGTCTTGATGATGTAAATGTATTTCTAGCAAAGCATTTTAAATACAGCTACCAAAATGAAGTTAGGACTATATGGTTGCCAGAAGAACCTCAGATGCAACTGGAACCTTTCTTCATAAACGTAGGATCTATGTCTTCGTATGCTCGGATGGTAAGAATTTAACAAAATCTTGAAGGATAATTTGCAACGCATGACATTTTCACCATGTGTTGATTTCTGTTTTTAAAGTGGTTGAGGCAAGGCCGGAATTGCGTTCCCTAGCCTTCTATTTGGTGTTAATTATACAATTTGGATTCATTAGTTGCGATGGAAAAAAACAAAATTAAAAGTAGGCAAAAAATGAAAATTTCATCTTTATCTTTTGATAAAGATGAACTCCGACGTTTTTGCGATATCCTGCAAGAAAGAGCTATTGCTGCTGCAGAAATTGAAGCTTCCCTATTTATTAAAAATGACCAAACTCAAGATGAATATGAGAAAAATCTCGTAACTCTGCGTGAGTCCTTTACCTTAAAAATTACGATTGCTGGAACAAATGGCGAAGAATTGTGGGGCACAATTAGTGAAGTCTTCGATTCAGTGAACTTTCCTGAAAACGTTAAATCACTTTATGTAGATAGTCAGTCAACACTTAAGCATGTACATAATTACTATCCGCACAACTATTTTGTTATGTATCTTGATTTCTCAAAACCTAAGGTGCTCGATTTTTCACTACTTCCGAGTTACGGAACTCCAAATGAGTCTAATCTTGAAGTAAGTGGCTACGATGCTACGTGGGTTAATGGGGTTTTTAGTGAGTTGAAGAACTACATAGGCTCAAAATCTTCAACACTTTCAGTTGTTCACCGGCATAGCATTTATGACGTATTGTTGTGGTTTATGGGGTTCCCATTATCCTTCTGGATTTGTAGTCGTTTTAGTCCTTACATTGAGAGCATGCAAGTCTCAAGTGTGTTTTTTGAAAGCGCACTTTACATGTATTCATTCGTAGCAACACTCTTTGTTTTTAGATTATTGTTTCACTATTTACGGTGGGTTTGCCCGTTAGTTGAGTATCGCTCAGCAAACAGCAAAATGTTGATGCATCGTGCGATATTTGGTGTTCTGTCGGTAGGCTGGTTTGGACAGTTCGCATACGATTTAGCTAAGTGGGTTATGTAAACTTAACAAGCTGTTTTAAAGGAGGGTCGCAACGCGTGGAATTTTTGCCATGCGTTGGATCTTGTGTTTAGTGTGGTATGCGGCGTTATTGATGTTGTGTTGCTAACCCCTAACAGAGCGTTATACATCATGGGAGAATTATGGAGTACTTAAAGTCAGATTTTATTGCCCTTTCTAGCGAGGAAATGCATAAGTTGAAATCCTTTCGTAGTTTTATAAGTGAGAAAGATAAGGAGGGCGAAGTTCTACTTCTGTATCGCGGAGAAGAGCAAAGGAACGTCAATAGACGTCTGTTTAGTGATCAGAGTGATTTTGTAAGTGGAAAAATGTATGAGAGAGCATTCTACTTTGGTGAAAAAGCAAGGCATTTTTTTATCGATCGGTTTGATGTAGACCGAAGTTTTCTAACAGGCATTAACGATTGCTCTGAAGAGACTTTAGGGTTTATCTTCGACAGAATATCAAATGTTCTAAATTCACCCGAAAGACGTAGTCGCGTACAAGAAAATACCTCGGAAAAGTTTAGAGAATTTTTTGGTACGCCATCGAATAAAAGGATGTTTGTCGAAAGAATTAATGATACTGATAATAGCCAATCAAAACTAAATGCTAGAGATTATTACTTATATTGGCTTCATATCGCAGGATCGCCCGGAATACGAACTGAAACTCCGTTGGTTTCAACAAGTGTGGATAGAAAGGTCGCTAGAGAATTTTCAAAGGTAGAGCGTAACCCTAAAGAAAAGTTCATTTTTCATTACTTTATACCTAAACCATTCCACGCTCACGCTATAGCACCTTGGGTAAGTGAACATCACCAACGGATTGTAACTGGTTGCGGTTTACCAACCTATAAATCATTAGGATTATATCCTAGACAAAGGGAAGTGGCAGTTAAAGGTGCTCTCTTTCCTCACTTTATTATTGGTATCGAGCTGGTTTCTGAAAAAAGATTTGTTGTAAATTCGCAGCTGTTCAATGTTGATTTTGCAGATTTTGAACAGGTTAGCAGACAAGGTTTCCCAATAGATCAGCGAGACTTTTCGGAAAGAGTTTTCAACACGGGGTATATCAGGTGGGGACAAACAGATCTTGAAGGAAACTTTGCGCAATCTGATGTTTAACAACCTTTCAAGAGGAATTTAGAACGCGTTGCATTTTTGCAGTACATTGGTATTAGTGGCTTGGTGGGAGCTTCGGTATTCCGTTGGTCACTCCTTAAAAGGGAACTAGGCTTTTATCTGACAAATAAGGAGGAATTGATAGAATGAACAAGTTGGAGCGGTTGAAATCGATAGCGACGAAGCTAAATGACAAGCATCACGTTGTCGCCTCGAAGCTGAATGAGTTTGAAGCAGAGCTGATAGTAAACTTACCGAATATAGAAGTTTATGGTAGGAGTAAAACGGTAACCTTGGAGCATACTTCTGATGAAGATTGGACATATGGTTATATTTACTACTCGAAAAGTGCTCTGAAAGTAGCTTATCGTTCAACCTTTGATGACTATGTGGATGCTAGGGAAAATACTCCTAATGCGCAGCGCGTATTTAGCACACAGAGTATTCATGAAATGTCAAATCAATGGAAAGTCGCATTAATCAAGGATGAAATATTAGATTCACTTATTACGTCAATTGAAACTAATTTGTCGGCCGACCTTGATAGTGCAGAACGAGCTACTGCGTCTCTAGTTAATCTGTTTAATGTAGAGGTGGAACATATAGATCGTCAGGTCAAGGACACTCTTATACGGAGTGAAAGTCTCTTGAAACAATGGGTAAAAGCAAAAGCGAGTGTCTACACTGATCCCGCTGAGTCAATTACAAGAAGTAGTAGCTATTTAGAATCAGTATGCCGGCAAGTAATTGAGTCGAATGGCAGTCCTTTACCGAATAGAATTGATATTACAAATTTAATTAATGCAGCATTGCAGGAAGTTGATTTATCCTCTTATCCAGAAGAGTCAGCTGACGTTAAGAAACTAACCTCAGGCGTTAAATCAATGTTTTCAGCAATAGGAGCAATTAGGACACATATTGGAAACGCTCATGGCAGTTCCGAGGCAGACCTAGAACCAGATGAAGACCTCGCAATGCTAGTGAATAACTCAGCTGCTGCAGTTTCATTGTATTTACTTGGTAAGTCCAAAACCTAACAAGTTGCACAAATAGACAAGCTAATATGCGGCATGATTGTTTTGCTTGAGTCCAGTGATTGTGTGGTTTGCTTGGGAGTTGTGCTCGTTAGCTGCAACTCAGCAAAGCGTGATACGAGAGATAATTATTGGAATCCTAATTTAGTAATTTGATTAAGAAAGTTTTATATAAAAGTGAGTTTTGGAATCCACTTCAATGCAGTGTTCACTATGCGACTCTGTCGCAACTTCCTGATCAAGTTTTGGGAGCATATAACTTCATGGAGTAGCTATAAACGTAACTTTATAACCAGAATTTACTGTTCGTGACAGCCGCCTCACTCACCCACCACAACATACTCACTACCTCGGTTATCCGAATACCTATCCGTCGTTCGGCGATCTTTATGACCAAGTAGCTTTTGGGTATCGACGCCTGCTTCGTGGTATGTGCGTTCGGCCAATGATCTTAGTTCATGAAAAGTAGGAGGGGTGCCTTCCCATTTTAGATTGGCTTTGTCTCGAGCTTCGGCAAACCTGCGAGTAACAGTGTTGACGTTGACCTTGTCGCCTGGTTTGGTGCTGTGTACTCGCGCTATATTGTGAACGAGATAGCGTGACACTATATCCGTCTTTCGGCACATCCCTATAATCTCAGCCAGCGTCATATCGAGAATTGGATTACGAAGGGTGAGGGGGAAGGCGAGTTTCGTTTTTTGCCCAGATTTACTTGTGGCAACGTAGAGTAGGCCTTCTTTAATGTCCGAGAACTTGAGGTTACAAATGTCCTCTCGACGCAGTCTGTCGTTAAAGCGAGAAGGGCGGCGTGATAGCAATAGACATGAGGTGAGTCTTTTAAGACGCGGTCGATTTGCTCCCAGTGAGATACGGTTAGACGTGCACGGCGAACATTGGTTTTTGGAGGCTTAGTGGCTAAGGCTGGGTTATAACCAGCATCAACCTCACCAGCATGTTGAGCCTCTTTGAAAACATCAATCCAAATAGACCTCAGAACTTGAGCCATTCGTGTTTTGCCTTCTCGTTTGTACTCATCAATGATGATGGCGAGAGTCTTTGTATCGAGCTCCCTGATAGCGACATGCTTACATCTGTCATTTAGGACTTTGATGCCACTTCTCCGTGTTTTGAAGGTAGCATCAACGATTTCACCAGTCTCAAGCCTTTCGGCTTGGATCTCCATGTATCGCTCACACCATTCACCAGTACTGATCCCCATTCGTTTTTTCTTGGCAGGATTAGCATTGAATATGTGGTGATATTGCTCGACTAACTGGGCAGCGATGAGTCGATTAAGCTCTGTTGCAACCTTAATCGCTGTTGTTCTGTCGGTTCCTAATCCATGAAATCTACCAGTTCGAGTATCTCGGTATTGGTAGTACGCCTTGCCATTTCGCCTATCAAATTTCTGATAGAGATTGGGAACGTTTAGATTGTGTGCTCTAGGTCTAGCTGCCATGACGGAAAATCCTAGCTACGACAGGGTCGGTGATTTCTATGGAGTCTGTTGAGCACAGGCCGACAAATACCGCTTTTTCATCGCACATCCACTTTCCGCCGAATTTGACCGGAGCAGGGTGTATCTGCTTTGTTTTTGCGTAGCTCGCCAACGTACTCGCACTTGGGGCAAAGCCAAACTCTTGGATTGCCCATTCCCGAATCGTAATATGCATAGTTCACTCCTGACCTTAGTTGTTGCCTGAGTCAGCCAATCGCCTTGCTGTAACCGACCATCATACCTTTGGGTTGAACCCAAAAAGTCCGTTTACTTACTTTTTCTAGATTAGCGAGGCCAAAATGGTGGCAATGGGATTAAGCAGCCAAAAACTTGTGATCAAACTAAACTACCTTGCATTTCCCTCATTCTCTGCTGAACTTTAATCATTCTAATGGCGATTCGGTTCACATAGTTATGTTGTTCCAATCTCCAGCACAGCTGGGTCGCTGCCAACGACTCTGATGTACAAATACATCACAACCCTCTCAGTCCTAGGGCAAAATGGGAGATAACCTTTATATGAGCAGGCTCATGTCACTGACCGCTGCTTCATCTAATTAGCACCCAATAATAATGTGTGCTACACACCCACGGGGCTCAAAGCCCGACCATAGATGCGCTTCGCATCTACCCGTATCGCCCGATACGCAGACAAATCAAACTAAATTGCTGCTCGAGGTTTCCTCGTGAAGAGGTGTGGTTCGAATATAGGAAAAAACATAGAGGCAACTTAAAGCGGTTCCTCGCATATGTAGTTTTTATCTTCTATTCAAGAACTAAGCAGCTAAACAACCCCATGTATCTAGGACGAAAAACGACGAATGTCGCTCTGAACAGGTGCAATAGGCAGCTAAATGACTCGCTTATCATGGTAAGCAAGTCCGCGATAGGGCGCTAAGCTGTGGGGCTAATACTAAACCTCGAAAAACAAAAAGGAGGCAGCGCTGCGCGACGTATTCGCGCGTGTAGGTGTTCACCTACCAATAACACTCACTATTACTGTTCCCTAGTCTCCATTCCGCAACCACTCAGGAGATTGGTATGTCCAAAAGAAATGAAGTTAGGTCTCGGCACCGGTTTGAGCGCGCTAATCCCAATGCTCGTAACTTTGGGCTCAGGGCGCGTTGCATGCTGAAAGCTGCGGAACACGCAATGGAGGAGCGACGCCTTGCTAGCGCATGCGGTTTTAGCTCGCGTCATCAGCAAGTAAAAAGGTTTGCGTTCTTTGTGCACTACATGCAAGAACGCTATCAGATTAAGGACATGCGCAGAGTAAGACGTGAGCATGTCGAAGGTTATGCAAAGCATTTGCGTACTGTAGCTAATAGCACTCAAAAGAGCGCGTCTTGGGCACAGAACCACTTGTCTGCCGTGAACACGATACTTTCGCAGGCGAGAGGCGACAGTGAATGTCGAGTCACTGGAACGGAAGCTCAGCTATCGAAGCGTGAGTTTGAATATGGCGTAGCTAAAGGCAGCTCTGATGAGGAATTTCAGAGCTTACAGAGGCTTTTGAGAGGAAGAGAGTTCAGCATAGCTTCGCTACAACGCGCGTTTGGGCTGAGATTTGAGGAGGCTGCGAAGCTCAATGCTCACCGAGCATTGCGAGAAGCGCAGCGGAATGAATACATTTCCATCACTGCTGGTACGAAAGGAGGTAAACCCAGGAGAGTTGACGTGTTTTGTGACTCTCAATATCAAGCCTTGGAATATGCGACTAAGTATCAAGGCGACCACAAATCGATGATCCCAAAAAATAGCAGCTACAAAAAGTATCGAAGCTTCTATTACCGACAAATAGGGAAAATCGGATATCGCACCCATACTCAGCGCCGTGAGTATGCAAGGACGCTATATGAACTGTTCTTTGCAAGACAGGGGCTCTCAGTGATTGCGCCAATCGACAGTCACTATGATAGAAAACAACAAGTTCGCACTATTGCCAATGAACTCTATTGTGTCCACCAGGACACGTTCAGTTGTTGCTGTGATGTTCATGTGAGAACTGTTCATGACTTCATTACAAAGGCATCGGAGCTAAATTTCCAAGCTCTTAGTTATATCTCAAAGCAACTAGGCCACGAGAGGGCAAGCATTGCGAAAGTGTACGTATATTAGGGGGAAACGCGATGAACAAAGCGATAGCTCAACTTGAAAAACATCTTCACCTTTATGTGCGCAGCGGAGGCAAAACAAGCCGAAAGCGACAGGCACAAAAAATGCGGATCGTAATAGGGTATATGGTCGAAAAAGAGAGGGTAAAAGGGCTCGAGCAGATAGGACGAAAACAAGTAAGTCGGTTTTATCGTGACAATCGTCATCTGGCACCTTCTACTCGCCGAGATTACTACTATGCAATTAACGTGATTTGGCGTCAGTTTCTGCAACGCGCATCGGAGCCACCAATCTTCAAGTGACATTTTGATGATTGCCGCAGGTTTACTAGAGGCCGAATATTCTCGATTGATACCCGGTTTTCGCTGTTTAAACTCTTAGTAGAGGGAGGGCGCGATATTGAACAGCTTATTTATGGTGGAGACTTTACCTCCAAATTTGGCGTTCGAGTTATTGAGCCAATACAGATCTCGCTTTAGTCCCACTTAAAGAAAAAAATCATAAGATATGTTACTGGAAGCGAAAGCAGAGAAAGTATTACATACCACCTATTAATTGCGCGTTCAGTTTTTGTGACTTCATTCCATTCCAACTTACCACCCACACAGAAAGCGAATCCAAAAAAAAACGCGCAAATAAGAAAAAATTCCATAAACCTAGGAAGGCTTAAGGGTATAGCTAACTTTTCACTAAAACTCGGAAAAGCCAATGTAATCAGAAAGCAAATGGTCGCTATGTTCTGAAAAAGTAGGTAAGCTGTAACTGCGATTGATTTAAAATTACTATCCGTATCACCATGTTTTTCAAAATACTGTTTGAATATTAGTTTATTCTTGTATAGGAACTTGATTTTCACTTGATAGTTTTCACGCTATGTTTTTATTAATTGTTAACTTCTTAAAGTCTTCGATTTCTAAAGCTTCACATAAGATATCAAAGTCTCGAATGTTGATAGAAATAAAAATAGGACTAATACCATTGATTTTTATGCAAATTTGCTCAAGTGAGTAGCCTCGAAAGCCATGTTCGCTGGTTACACGCGTCTTCGATTGTATGTCGCTTAGAAGAAACTCCTGGTAACGTCCATCATAAGTTCTAATCTTACAGACTTCACCTAATAGTCTTACTTCCAAAACGGTGTCTTTTTCATACTTTATTGAAAGTATGTTTAGGATAGCGAAAACACTACAAGTCATAATTAGCGTTGATGGGTTTTCTAATGTTTCATCTATACCTCGTGTTAGTATGAGTACGAATGAAATCAATAACCATGTCAGGCTCGTCCGAACTAATATTCTATGACGCCATGCCCAACTGTATGTGAATGTTTTCATTGTTTACCGTTTCAAGTATATGTGATCTTTTATCTAGGAGTATTTTCTTACCACAAAGACAATATGTGAACCTCTTTAATTCACATATTCTGAAGAAACATTTTGTATGTTAACGCGGAGCTGTGTTTCTTTGATTCGTCAAAAGCCAATGTAATTGACCCATGCTTCACGTCATTTGATACCAGTTTCCGCAACGCGTGTAGGAGCTGCCATTATTTGAGTGGCCGTTTAATGATTATCAGAAGTTCCCCAAGCGGCAAATACCGTCTAAAAGTGTGTCCAAAAAGGTGTACCTTTTCGGACTTCAGCAAAATGGCCAAATGGTAAGGTAATCACTGTACATTAAGTCGGCAAAACGCTTGCCGTACATGTCTTCATTTTTGTTGGGACTTATTGGACAGTTTCGAGGAGGGGTTATGTTGATTGGTTATGCTCGTGTCAGTAGTGATGAACAAGATTTGGGGGTCAGGTTGAACAGCTTACTCGTATCGGTTGTGAAAAGATCTATCAAGATAAAGCCAGTGGTAAGAGCGCGGAGCGTCAGGGATTAAAGCGGCTTCTTGAGTTTGCTAGGGAAGGGGACATTGTGCATGTCACCAAGGTAGACCGGATTGCCAGAAATACAATCGATGCGCTTGGCGTCGCCGATCAATTGAGCGCGCGGGGCGCAGGGCTCATTTGTCATGATTTGGGCGACCTAGATATAAACAGTGACGTGGGGCGCGTTATCTATACCACAATCGGTGCATTTGCAGAGATGGAGCGCTCAAGAATATTGCAGCGATGCAATGAAGGGAGGGAGCGAGCTAAACAGCAAGGGAAGCACCTTGGTCGTCACCCTGATTTGGCATTACATGAACGTATAAGGGAGTTAGCTATAAGCGGATGGAACAAACATGCTATTAGTCGTGAGCTCGCCTGTAGCCGTTCTACGGTTTATAAGGTGCTTTCTGGGTGAGTATAAACTTTGATGTGGTCACTAGGCTCTGGTCGTGATTGTGAGGCTTCTATGTCCGGCTGCTATAGTGTTGTGACGCGTTTTTGCCCCAAACCTTCACAGAACCTGTACACGGTACAACTGAGCAGTACACCAATAGACCAAGTTAATCTAATCCGTACTTTGTTCTCTTATACGGAACTTTTCTGTAATTCGACACCGCAACTATTTGCCGATTCACATAACAGGTTGATACTGGTTGAGTTTTATAATTAATGGCAGCAACATAGTCAGGATGCAAAGACGGAAAAGTCCGTCTATAAAGCGTTATACATCTTGGAGAAAATATGAGCCCTAGCGATATAGCAACGTTGGTATTTGGTGTTATTGGTGCTGTGGTCATTTTTGCCTATTACATGAACAGCGATAAATCGGTCTGTCGGAAGTGCCAAACGGTTATCAGTCACCAAAAGCAAAATAGATACAGCATACAAGAAGGCGGTAAATCCTATGCACTTTGTAAAAAATGCTATAACACAATTCAAAAACTGGAAGCGCTGAAGGCACAAGAGTGTTCATGCTGTCAAAAAGCCTTCAGCACTCGAATGAAAATCTGTGAATGGCAAGGTGTATCAGATACTTACTATTTGTGCGTATCGTGTAATAAGAAAGCCAATACGCGAGTTAGACAGTCATTTACACTTAATGAGCTACTCCCATCCACTTTCATTCGAGGGTGTTCGAAGTATTTTACATTCGAGGAGCTAGTTGAAGCTTCAAGTGTGAAAATTATCTCTCAATCAGACTTTAATTCTCCCAAGTGGGATTCTTTTATTGCAGAACAAACTACGTTCTCTAGTTGGGCTGAAATGGCCTCTGTAGCAGAATCTCAAATGTTAAGTAGAGAGAGCGATAAAGTCATCAGTGAGCTATGTGGTCACAATGTATAACAAATAAGGATAAGTGTAGCCTAGCCGACACTTTATCTGGTTGTTATAGCAATTAGGAAACTATGAGTAAATTTAGAAGTGATACAACTATTACGCGTTTTTTAATTTCAACTCCATCAAGGTTTGTTGGTGAGAGTGAATCAGAAACGTATTTATTGACTCATGCCCGTGAGAATCATCGGCTTGATCTCTATCGTCCTAATCCAACTGAAAGCAGTTACCGACAGTACCTTGAGTTGACAGTTTCTACTCCTGAGGAGCAGAGGGATACCATAGTTATTCCGGATTACTCCCATGTTGCAGAAAATTTCTGTATTGCTTTATCAGTTTTGTTCGGGAAGCGTTTTGATAGTCATGGTTTACTTCTACAACATGGACGTCCGTATGTACCAAGTTCAAAGCTTGGAGGTGAACGTTACAATAAAGCACTAGCCTTTAATAGCTTAAAGGAAAGGTGTGATTTTCGGCTAGAATTAAACTTGCAAAATGTTGAGAAAATTATAGCAATTGTTCATGGTGTTAGTGAGAGTAAACAGGAAGTTCAGGATGCATTTTTGTATGCTGGCAAATTCTATTTAGATGCTCTGCGTGAAATGGAAATTAATCCTGAAGTTGCTTTTATTAGTTTAGTCACATCTTGTGAAATTTTGGCTGCTCAGCAGGACTATGATATTGAATCCCTTTTAGATGATGAGATTCGTTCTTTACTTAACAAAATTGAATTAGGTCTTGATGATGGTGACAAAGTAGCAAGACAAATTAAAAAAAGGTTATCTGGCATTTCAGAAAAATTCTGTTTGCTAGTAACAGAACACATAGATGAAGACTTTTTCTCTGAAACCGAGTCTTTATCACCTAGTAATCAATTAACGTCTGAAAACTTTAAATCTAGGTTAAAGGCTGCATATAGCATACGAAGTACATATGTTCATGCTGGAAAATTCATGAGTAACTGGTTTTCTGTTAACCATTTAAATCAGAATGAAGAAATTATTTCAGGTAATCCAGTAATTGAAGATGTAGCAATGAAAAGACATGTAAAACGTTCACCTACTATTTTAGGGTTAGAGCGGATAGTTCGATATGTATTAATAAAGTACCTTATAAAAAATGAGATGATTGATGCTATTTCATCATCTGATAAATAGCTATAACAAACGACTATGGCACAGTTTGACTTACTTTAAATAACCCGCAAACAGCCAAATTAGCAATCTCACTGAAACAGTTTTGTCCAAAAGTTTCACAGTTAGCACTTCGTAACTCAGAAGTGCCCCTTTCTGTGCTAATAACCCAAATCCAAATCCGGTCATTCCTGCGAAGGCAGGAATCTACTGACAGCGCCCAATGAATCATATCGTCAACTCCGCAAACAGAGTGACGAGGCTAGCTTATTTTTGCCCCTAAATGTGTTTCGTTTAGTTGCAACTGACAGAGCAACGATCCGAGTTTGTACCAGCTTTTGTAATCTGAAAGTGGCTACGGCTAACAGGCCTTATCAAATAAGGAGCCAGAGCCTAGAGGCAAGTTGGTCTCAGATTCAATGATGGCAGCGAGGCCATTAATCGACTTACGGAAGTCGACAGCCTCTCGATACAGGTAGATGTTCGGCGCACTTAGCATTCTTTTCACGATAGTGCTCCGATCAACTCCGCGACATAAGAAGCTGGCGTGCCCGGCGGTATTCTGAGTTCAGCCTCCCGCAAAGAGAGTATCATATTCGCTACTGGCGTATGTACTAATTGATAGTGGGTGGGCTTTTCGACTAGCTGTGCTTTAACGAAACAGCTGTTTTGGTTGGGGCTAATTTGCTGTAGTAGTTGTCGCTTGGCGAAAAGGTTGAAGGACTGAGATTGTTCTGCTCACAAAAGGCGCGTTGAGTGAGTTCTCTTGCTTCGTATTGCTCGAATAATGCATGCCATTCCTGGTCACTGCGTCGTTTTGCCATGACCTTACCTCCGTGTTGGTGAAATAAGATCATAATTGGAGACTGAGGTTATTAGAATGCGGTGTTTATAGGGCGCTTACTCTCGATTAGAGCAGAAGCATAAAGATCTAGTGGTGAATCACATGTCTTAAAGGGGATATATGCAATCCGTTTGGTTTTTTGTGATACTTTACCAGTAAAATAAAACAGTTAGGCAGGATGCAACATGAAATCAATATCGATCTTCAACAATAAAGGTGGGGTTGGAAAGTCAACGCTCACATATCATCTAGGGTATGCTCTCTCTGAGATGGGTGTAAAAACACTCATGATTGATTTAGACCCACAATCTAACCTTAGTCTTTTCGCTTTGAGTGATGAACAAATCGAAGACATTTGGGATAAAGAAGATGAGTTTATTGAAGATTATGAAAAGGCTAAACGCAGTATTAGTGAACCAGAGTTCAAAGCTGTACATGGTTCCCCGCGCTCAGTTCACTATATATTGAAGCCTTCCGAGGACGGTCAATCTGAAGAGGAAGAGCTTCCGCCAAGCGTTGATATAAATGAGCATTTATCTCTTATTCCCGGCCGTCTCACTCTCCACCTTTTTGAAAACAAGCTTTCAAAACAATGGAGTGAAGCGTTTCTCGGTGAACCACAAGCCTTACGTGTAGTTACTGCGATTAGACGTATCAGTCGTAAGTACGCCGAAAAATATGGCTTTGAGGTTGTTCTAATCGATACATCTCCTAGTCTCGGTATCTTAAATAAAGTGATTATTTCTAATACTGACGGCTTTTTGATCCCCTGCGCTCCTGATATGTTTTCCGGTTACGGTATTAAAAACATCGGTAATGCCCTGGGAATATGGAAGAGAGATTTTGATACGATGATGTCTCTTCTACCAGAATCCAAAAAGGAAAACTTGCCGAAAGAGTTTGTTAAGTTGTTGGGTTACACAATATACAACGCAAAAAAACGAGACGATGCAGCGAACGCCCTCAAAATAGCCAAAGCGCACTTCAATTGGCTAATAAATTACCCGACAAAATTGTGGATTACATCCCGAAAGCTTGCTATTCCCCTATCACAGAAGAGGAAATAAGAGAGTTTATTGGTGGTAATTCGATCATTTATGGCCATGCTACGATGCCAGCATACGCCCAAAAGTACAAACAACCAATGTGGCTTTTACCTACATCAGGAGAGGTAACTGATCCAAAAGACAAAAGCACAATCCAAGGTAGAAGGGAACAATATACTGAAACTCAAGAAGGCTATATCAATTTTGCGAATTCTTTGCTGGCTCGCCTAGAACGAATTGGGAGAAGCTAAATGAGTAATGAAAGTGCTATTGCTGTTGTTCGATCTAAAGTTCACGAATATCAGATTTTTGCTGAAAGGATTCTGTCTTACATAAACCATAACCCAGTTTTGAGAGATAACGTACATAGTTACAAATATAGAGTGAAAGATCTCACTCATTTGGATGCAAAAATCTCTCGCAAAAATGAGGTACTTCAAGGAAAGGGAGAGGAGTTAATTTCTTCAGAGAACATTCTGCAAAAGGTCACTGATATATCTGGGATTAGAATTCTTCACCTACATCAAGGACAACTAGAGCACATTCACCGTACGTTTCAGGAATATCTTGAGAAAGGTGATATTTTTCTGTACGAACAACCGAAGGCTTACACGTGGGATCCCGAGTACGGAGAGCTCTTTCGTAGTCTAGGAATGGATGTTCGACAGAAAGATAGCTTCTACACTAGTGTTCACTATGTCTTCAAAGCAAGCGAACACAGTGACGTTACTTGTGAGGTGCAGGTAAGAACCCTTTTTGAGGAAGTTTGGGGAGAGTTAGACCACACGGTAAACTATCCAACAGAGACAGACAGCCTTGCTATAAAAGAGCAATTAAAAGTATTCGCTCGTATAGTAGGAGCTGGTACCAGAATGTCACACTCAATTTTTAAGTTAATTGATATGGAAGCTGGCAATTAAACTGAGTTTTGCTGCAAGGAGTGATGGATCGCGCAGCTTCTCGTTTGTATTCTGGCTCATATAAGTCTTGAAAGAGTGTATACGCCCATGAACCCACAGGGTATAGTGGCTGAATGAATTTAGCCACTACACTAGAGGTTTGCAATACATTAGCTAATCCGTTAACTGCTAATTTAGCGAAAGCTGTAGCTCATTTATGTCCACTTTCAGTTAGCCTCAAAACCACAGCTAACTCGAAAGCTCCCAGCCCTCACTCTCAACGCCTAAACCGCCTCAACAACGAACCCCTACGAAAACATGTCGTCATCCAATCCCGAGCTGAAGCTATCGTCAAAACTGCCATCGCAACTATTATCAAAGCCTGTACTAACGAATTCGTCAGAGTCGTGATCAGTACATGAACTAGAATCAGCTTCAAAAGCGCTATCAGCAGTACTTGAGGAGGTATCGTCTGGGTACGTGCTCTGAGACAGACTGTCGTAGCCATACGGATTTCCCATAGTATCCAGCCCGCTAATACCTCCAACCATTGGAAGGCCTGTTGCTGGGTTAATGACGGTGTTTTCATCATCGACATGAGATTGGTTGGTAAAGTCCATCGATGCAAAATCGGTGTCGTTAGTTGGCTCATACGAGTTGCTATCGACCGAGCTTTGAGTTTGGTCTTGGTAAAATACCCAGTTTGGTTCATAGTTTGACTCCTTGGTGTTAACGCCAGGTTCGATCGTGCTTCCGATAGCTTCGTAACTGCGCATTTTGGCTACCAAAAACAAACCAAAGATGACTAAAGCCAGTAAAGTAAAAATGCCGCTCATACTTCCTCCCCTTGCTTGGATTGAGATAAGTTGGAGAACACTCTGCTCCTTTCATTGCTGATGCTAACACCCGGCCAAACCCCAAGAGTCCGTTTGGTGATTACTTTTTGCTCTTCAAGATAAATAAAACTGACAAGCAGCCGTGTGAACACGCTTAATTTTATAATGTGTTTATTTTTCAATGGCTTATGTTGAAATCAGTTTGTTAGGATGGTTTTCACATCGATGCTGAATGGTCATTTTGAGGGCAGATTCGCTCCAAAATCCCTCCAAAACTATTCACAAGTACCTGATTTATCGACTAAAATTTTTTGTATCTTTGACATGAAAATTGGCCGAAATTAGGTGTTAACTCTATGAATAATAAAAAGAAACCATCGATTCTCGTTGTATGCATGGGCAACATTTGCCGCTCGCCTACAGGGGAAGCCGTGCTTCGTGCGCGTGCTGAGCAAAGTGGTGTATCGGTGACGATAGACTCGGCGGGTACGATTGGTTATCACCAAGGGAATACGCCAGACCCAAGGTCGAGAAAAGCGGGAGAGGCGAGGGGCTACTCGTTTGCTGGCATCCGAGCACGGCAGGTGACGGATGATGACTTTGAAGTGTTTGATATTATTTTGGCGGCGGATAGAGATAATTTGGCCGATCTAAAACAGCGTTGCCCTGCGCACTTGCAATACAAGTTGTCGCTTTTTCTGAGCCATGGCTCATCGAGTCACACTGAGATACCGGATCCTTATTATGGCGGTGAACAAGGGTTTGAGTTAGTGTTGGATTTGATTGAGGACGCATCGGATAGCGTCTTGGCAAAGTTTGTTTAGGGTGGCTGTTTACTATCAATACCAAGCGGGGATCTGACACCTTATTTGAGCCTGAGGTATCAGTTCCCCTAGTTGTACGGTGGTTATGCTTTATAGCATAAAGAACAGGCCAGCAAGGCAAGCACTCATTAGGTTCGCAAGTGTACCGGCAAGAACGGCTTTAATGCCAAGCTTGCCACATCTGAGCGACGTTCCGGCGCCATAGAGGCAATGGCACCAATTTGAATCGCGATCGAAGAGATGTTCGCGAATCCACAAAGGGCAAAGGTAACGATGACTTGAGATTTGTCCGACAGCATGGCTTTTGCTTCTACAAAGTCGATGAAGGCAACAAACTCATTCAAAATCACTTTCTGGCCGATAAATGAACCCGCGGTTAACACTTCACTCGATTCCACGCCAATCAACCAAGCCACTGGAGCGAACACATAACCAAACAGTAGCTCTAACGTGACCCCTTCGCCGCCAAACCAGCCCGTGATAGATTCAATTGCCGCGTTAAGCATCGCAATCACACTGATGAAAGCAACAAGCATAGTACCGACCGCAACCGCGACTCTCATGCCGTTCATTGCGCCAGCAGCGAGGGCATCAATGATGTTGCTTTGCTTGCTGTCATCGAGTTCGATATCGCTGTAGTCAGACGGTGTTTGCTGCTCTGGTACCAGTAGCTTGGCCATCATTAACGAGCCAGGCGCTGCCATAAAGCTTGCGGCGATGAGGTACTTAAGTTCAACACCCAGTCCTGCGTAACCACCAAGTACACTTCCTGCGACCGATGCCATGCCACCGGCCATCACGGCAAATAGCTCTGAGCGTGTCATTGTGCCGAGAAATGGACGAATAAGCAGTGGTGATTCACTTTGCGATAAGAAAATGTTGCCCGTCGCCACTAATGACTCCGCTTTACTGGTGCCAAGGAACTTTTGTAGGCCGCCGCCGATAACGCGAATCGCCAGTTGCATGATGCCAAGGTAGTAAAGCGCGGCAATCAGCGCGCTGATAACCACAATGATAGGCAGTACGCGAATGGCGAACACAAAGCCGTTGGTGGCTAAGTCGCCAAATAGGAACTGAATACCGCGGTCAGAGAAACCAAGGACAGTCGCAACGCCGCTGCTCATGGCGCCGAGAATATCTTTGCCTAGTGGAAATGCGAGAACAAACGCTGCGACTAGTGATTGTAGAAGTAGGGCGCGAAGTACCGTGTTCCAATTGATCGCTGAACGTTTTTCAGAGAACAGGTATGCGATAGCAATGAGCGAAACGATGCCGACTAGGCTAAGCAGGATAGAGATCATTGGGCAGCGCTCCAAACATGGTAATGGTGGAAGAGCCAAAGTGATACCAAGAAGCCGACAGAGACGGACGAGGAAACCACGTGGTGTGGTAGGTGTTGAATAAAATTGTCATTGAGTAACCTTTACAAGCTGTGAAATAAGCTGGTCCGATTCCTTGGGGTCATTCACAGTTCCATGGTGACGGCTTGTATTGGTTGTGTTCAGGTTTTCACCTGACAAACGGCGCGGGAGTATATAGAAATAAATACGGATTGCACGTGCAAAACAGAGCTTGGGTGTTTGTTTGGTTAAAAAGTAATCGCCCTAACTTTTTTTGATAAAGTCGCTGTAATGAAGTGAAGGTCAAAGAAAAGCCGCAGTGATATATCGCTGCGGCTATAAAAGTTTAGGGTGAATCTTAGGGTGTTGCCTAAAGGCTATTTGCTCATTTCACCGCGCAGTACTTCCAGCATTTGCGCTTTCACCTGTTCATAACTGAGGTTTTGGCTCAGCAGATAGTGCAGCTTGGCAAGCGCGGCTTCCGGTGTCATATCGAAACCGCTAATCACGCCGGCATCAGCGAGTGCACAGCCAGTCGCGTAACCGCCCATGTTAACTTTACCCGCCAAACACTGAGTTAAGTTGACCACTAATACGCCGCGCTCTGACGCTTCTTTCAGGTGTGCTAAAAGCTCTGGGTTTTGCGGTGCATTACCCACACCAAAGGTCAACAAAATCATTGCATTAACAGGTTGCAGCAAGGTATTGCGGATCACTTCGTGGGAAATGCCTGGGTACATGGTGATAACGCCAATAGGCTGTGGCGTGATGTCATGTACCTTGAACTTACCTTCCGGCTGTTTGTTGATTTCCACACCGCTGCTCAATTGGATATTAATCCCAGCTTCTAGCAGAGGTTGCAGGTTTGGTGAGGTGAAGGCATTAAAGCCATCCGCGTGTGACTTTGTGCTGCGGTTACCGCGCATCAGCTGGTTATTGAAAAACAGCGTCACTTCGTTGATTGGATAGTTGGCTGCGATGTGAAGCGCATTCAGCAAGTTTGCCTGACCATCAGAGCGCAGCTCAGCTAGTGGGATCTGCGAGCCTGTCACAATCACAGGTTTGCCAAGATTTTCTAGCATGAACGACAATGCCGAAGCAGTGTACGCCATGGTGTCGGTACCATGAAGAATGACGAAACCGTCGTAGTTGTCGTAGTTGTCTCGAATGTCGTCGGCGATCTGTTGCCAGTCTGCAGGCGTCATGTCAGAAGAGTCGATGAGCGGCTCGTATTCATGAATAGTGAACTCTGGCATCTCAGGGCGATGGAATTCTGGCATGCTCGCCAGTTGCTTTTCCATAAAGCCCGCGACAGGAATGTAACCATGATCGGACTTTTGCATGCCGATAGTGCCGCCAGTATAGGCGATATAGATGTGTTTACGCGTCATGACAGACATTACTTTGAAACTGGGAACAGGTGGGGCGATTATAACCAAATCAAACAAAAGAGCCACCGATTGGTGGCTCTAAAGTCAGGTTTTGCAGAGTTATCCGCTATTGAACATTACAGGTCAAACAGAGAACGTAGTGGCCTTTCGGATCGTTAAAACTCTCCATAATGCTTGCATGCTGCTGAAGCTCTGTGGCAACAGGCAATAGGCTTTGCGGAACCCAAGCTGAAATATCAAGCCCTAGACTAACTTTCACTTGCTTCATGAGATCCTGTACAAACTGCTGTGCAGGGCTCAGTGGCTCTTCTACCCAGTACACGTCGTAATCTTCTAAGTTAGCCAGCTCTGCGGCGCGCGCGATGGCATCGTCAAAGTCACCTATTCGGTCAACAAGGCCGTGGTCTAGCGCATCTTGTCCTGTCCATACACGGCCTTGAGCGACGTTGTCGACTTCCGTCTGGCTCATGTTGCGGTTATCAGATACTAGGGTGATAAAGCGTTTATAACCGTGCTCAATGCCCATCTGGAAGGCAGCAGATGCACCTTCATTGATGCCACGTGTTACGCCAACACCTGAGAACGGTGAAGTGCCCACGCCATCTGTATTGACGCCAATGTTGTTGAGCCCTTTTTCAAATGTCGTAATCACGCTAAAGATACCAATTGAGCCTGTGATGGTTGTTGGCTGCGCCATGATTTCATTCGCGCTCATTGAGATCCAGTAGCCGCCAGATGCAGCAACGCTCGACATCGATACCACAACAGGTTTGCCAGCATCTTTCAGTGCTTGAACTTCATTGCGAATCACTTCAGAAGCGAAAGCACTACCGCCAGGGCTATCTACACGCAGCACAACCGATTTTACGCTATCATCTTCGCGAGCTTGTTTAAGCAGCGATGCAATGGTATCACCGCCAATAGTGCCTCGTGGCTGTTCGCCATCCATGATTGAACCACTTGCAACCACAACGGCAATTTGGTTGTCAGGCTCTGTTGGCATATCAAATGGTACGCTTGCTAGATACTCGTAATAACTCACGGCATTAAAGCCACCGTCACCATCGCTGCCAAAGGCTTCGATCATGGCTTCGTTGACTTGTGGCTTAGTCACTAGCTCGTCAACTAACCCGAGTTCTTTAGATAGGGCAGCAAGGTCACCATCGACGTTTTTCAGCGATGCTAAGAAATCGTCCATGCTCGGCGTGAGTATGCTTGGCTCAATTTCGCGGTTTGCTGCAACATCATCGACATACGCGTCCCACAGTTGAGTTACCCAGCGAGTTGCGTTGGCTTTCGCATCTTCAGACATGTCATCACGAAGGAATGGCTCGACTGCAGATTTGTAGGTACCCACGCGGAACACGTGTGTGGTGACGTCGAGCTTTTCAAGCAAGGTCTTAAAGTACATTGAGTATGCACTGTAACCACGGATCAACACTGCGCCATCTGGGGCAAGGTAGACCTTGTCGGCGTAGCTGGCGAGGTAGTACTGGCTTTGATTGTAAAACGCGCCATAGGCATAAACCGGTTTGCCTGTCGCTTTGAACTCGTTGATAGCTTTAGCGATGTAACGCAGCTTGGTTAGGCTGGTTTCTGGCATTTCTCGCAGTGAGAGAACCAGTCCTGTGACTTTTTGATCTTGAGAGGCATGGCGGATGGTGTCGACAATATCAAAGACCACGTTCTCTTTTGGCAGTTCTTGGCCAAACAGAGATCCAGTGAACGAGTCCATTGGGTTAACGTAGGTGCTTTGTTCAACAATAGGACCAGACAGGTTCATCACCAGTGCGGTGGCTTTTTTCTCGACCGCTGGTGGCGCGTCGCTTTGGGTAAGCGTAAAGTACAGTGTGGCGAGCACCGCAAAGAAAAACAGATTCACAATGGCGAGGCGAGTGAAGTTAATCAGCTTCCAAATGCCTTTGAAAATCATACCTATAAAACGAAATACTTTTTTCATCATCTCTCCACATCACAAATGTGAGTGTTTATGTCCTTTAACATCAATTACTAGTGTAGCGCTGAGGTTAACAATTCGCAGTATCAATTGTGTAATTGTACGTATGTGACGCTGACTTCTATCAGCTTGGGGGTTAACTGAATATAAATTAGAGACTTACCATACTAGATGAAGTTCAAAGAATCAGAAAGTTTTTCTGTTTATGTTGTAAGAATGTAAACGCTAGTTTGATTTTTTAACCTTTCCATAATATTCTGGTCAGACCACAACAACAATAAATGGATCTGCCATGTACCCGAACTTACTTAAGCCACTGGATTTAGGATTTACTCAACTTAGAAACCGAGTGCTGATGGGATCAATGCACACTGGTCTTGAAGAGCATAAAGAAGGTCTACACAAGCTTGCTGCGTTCTACGAGGAGCGTGCAAAAGGTGGAGTTGGGTTAATAGTAACAGGCGGTTTCGCGCCTAACCTTCGTGGTCGCCTCGCCCCATTTGCTGCAGAGTTTAAGTAAACCAAAGCATGCGAAAGCACATAAAGTGGTCACAGAAGCAGTTCATAAACATGGCGGTAAAATCGCACTGCAAATTCTTCACGCAGGGCGATATGGCTATCATCCTTTCTCTCAAAGTGCCTCCAAAATCAAATCACCGATCACGCCATTTGCTCCGAGTGAAATGAGCAGTCGTCAGATCTGGAAAACCATCGACGCTTACGCCAACAGTGCCTCTTTGGCGCGAGAAGCGGGTTATGACGGCGTTGAGATCATGGGCTCAGAAGGTTACTTCATTAACCAATTCATCTGTAAGCGTACCAATGTACGTTACGATGAGTGGGGTGGCAGTTATGACAATCGCATTCGTTTACCATTAGAAATAGTCAAAGCGGTTCGAGCGGCTGTCGGAGAAGATTTCATTATTATCTTCCGTCTCTCGATGCTGGATCTCGTTGAGCAGGGCAGCACCTTTGACGAAGTCATTCAACTGGGCAAAGCGCTTGAGCAAGCGGGCGTGACCATCATTAATACCGGTATTGGTTGGCACGAAGCAAAAGTACCGACTATCGCCACCCAAGTGCCACGCGTGCATTCACTTGGGTAACCGAGAAAATTCGCCCACACCTTTCTATCCCGGTCATCACGACCAACAGAATTAATACCCCGGATGAAGCGGAACGCATTCTTTCATCTGGGCACGCTGATATGGTTTCCATGGCGCGACCTTTCCTCGCCGATCCTAACTTTGTTGCCAAAGCTGAGCAGGGTGAAGCTCACCTCATCAACACTTGTATCGGCTGTAACCAAGCTTGTCTGGATAACGCATTCAAAGGTAAGCGAGCAACGTGTTTGGTGAATCCGCAGGCGTGTTATGAAACAGACTTGATCATTAAGAAGACGGTGAACAGCAAAAATATCGCGGTTGTTGGCGCAGGGCCTGCCGGATTGGCTTGTGCCACTATGCTGGCCGAAAAAGGGCACTCGGTTGATTTGTTTGAGAAAAACGATCGCATCGGTGGTCAGTTCCGACTTGCTATGCAGATCCCAGGTAAAGAGGAGTTCAGAGAAACCATCCGTTACTTTGCCAACCGAATCGCTCAGACTGGCGTTAAGCTGCACCTCGAAACCGAAGCGACGGCGGATCTACTCAAAGAATACGATGAAGTAGTGATGGCAACAGGCGTTAAACCACGTATGCCGAAGCTAGAAGGTATCGATAATGCAGATAAAGTCATCGATTACCAAACGGTGATTCGTGACAAAACTTACCTCGGTGAGAATGTTGCTATCATGGGTGCTGGCGGTATCGGTATTGATATCGCCAGCATGATTACCGAGCCACACGGGCAAACACTGGATGATTGGCTACACGACTGGGGCATTGATAAAAACATCGAACACCCTGGTGGCTTGTACCCGTTCCCTGACTCGACCACTGAGACCAATGTCTGGGTGATGCAGCGCAAAGAAGGCCGCGTCGGCAAAGGTCCAGGTAAAACCACAGGTTGGATCCACAAAAAGACCCTTGAGAAGCGCGGCGTCCACTTACTTGGCGGCGTCACCTACAACAAGATTGATGCTGAAGGTTTGCATATCACGGTGAAAGGGGAGTCGAAGCTCATCTCCGCAGACAAAGTGGTGATTTGTGCTGGTCAAGAGTCGGTGAAGCCGTTTGAAGACCAATGGCCGGAGTTTGGTGACAAACTGCATGTGATTGGCGGTGCGGATTATGCGGGTGAACTTGATGCCGTGCGAGCAATTCGACAAGGCGTTGAGTTGGCTGCCAAGTTATAGACCCAAATAAACAGACAGAGACATAGGTAGAGTCCAAACCGAAAAACTGGGCTGACGTGCTAGTCGCTCCACAACTGGCACGTCAATCCAGAGCTACTAAATGAGATCTGTTCTCATTTTTGATGCGTAAAGGTTAACGTTTTGTTATTATAGCGAAACGATAATAAGAGGTATGTGTTATGGATGCTTTAGACCTGTTGCTCAACCGGCGCTCAATAGCCAAACTTTCCGATCCCGCACCAGAAGGGGTTGCTCTAGAAAACATCATTAAAGCGGGACTACGCGCTCCCGATCATGCTGGATTGACGCCTTGGAGATTCGTTCTCGCGCAAGGAGAAGGTCGCCAAAAACTTGCCAATATTCTCGCCAATGCGGCCACACTTGCGGGTAGTGAGCCTGCAGTGATAGAAAAAGCACAAAAAGCGCCGTTTCGCGCTCCACTGGTGATCACGGTTATCGCCAAGGTGACACCTCATGAAAAAGTGCCTGCGTTTGAGCAGCACTTGTCTGCGGGCTGCGCGGTGCAAGCGATGCAGATGGCTGCAGTCGCACAAGGTTTCCAAGCGTTTTGGCGTTCGGGAAAATGGATGTTTGATGATTCTGTCCGTCAGGCTTTTGAGCTTGAAGGCGATGATCAAATTGTTGGTTTTCTCTATGTCGGCACCCCTGGCTGTACGCCAATGAAAGTGCCAGAGCGTGAGCTAGGCAAATTTGTACAGTTTTTATAACAGCGGTTTTCTATAACAGCCGCTTTTGTAACTGATAAGGATTAACTGGCTATTTATACAGTTTTTTCTTGATTCGCAAAGGTAAGCTTAGTTAAGCTTACCTTTATTTTTTCGACTCATTTCATTTTATGACGCGTCTCTTCATTGCAGAAAAACCCAGCCTTGGCCGTGCGATCGCCGCCGCCTTACCTAACCCCCAGAAAAAGGGGATGGGTTTATTCAATGTGGTAACGGTGATGTCGTCACTTGGTGTATTGGTCACTTGCTAGAGCAAGTTGAGCCAGACGCTTATGATGAGCGTTACAAAAAATGGAACCTCGCCGATCTTCCGATTGTGCCCGACCAGTGGCAGTTAAGGCCGAGAAAAAGTGCCTCCAAGCAGCTTACGGCCGTTAAGAAGTTACTTAAAACCGCGACGCAAATCGTCAACGCCGGTGACCCAGATAGAGAAGGGCAACTGCTGGTGGATGAAGTTATCGACTACTGCAAAGTCCCTAAATCTAAGAAGGAGACCGCTCAGCGCCTGCTGATCAGTGACCTTAACTTACCTGCGGTCAAAAAAGCGCTCAATAGCATGCGTATGAACGCGAGTTTGTGCCTTTATCTGTCTCTGCTTTGGCGCGTTCACGGGCTGATTGGCTCTATGGCATGAACATGTCCCGAGCGTACACTTTGCTTGGCCAAAAGGCCGGCTATCAGGGCGTACTGTCAGTGGGACGTGTGCAAACGCCAGTATTGGGGTTGGTGGTTCGTCGTGATGAAGAGATTGAGAACTTTGTTCCTCGTGATTATTTTACGTTGCACGCCTTGATCCCATACCAAGACAACGGCCCCGCATTTGACATTCGCGCCAAATGGCGGCCGAGCGAAGCGTGTAAGCCATGGCAAGATGAAGAAGGACGCGTTCTCAATCGTAAGCTAGTCGAGAACGTGGCGCAGCGTATTCAAGGCCAGCCAGCTAAGGTCGTTAAGTCAGAGCACAAGTCGACCAAACAAAACGCGCCGCTGCCGTATTCGCTGTCGGCGCTGCAAATTGATGCGGCGAAACGCTACAACATGAGCGCGCAACAGGTATTAGATGTGTGTCAGGCGTTGTATGAGAAGCACAAGCTGATTACTTACCCACGTTCAGATAACCGCTACCTTCCTAAAGATCATTTCTATCAGGCTAATGACGTGCTGGCGGCGATTAAAAACAACAGCCAAGAGTATTCCACGGCTGTCGATGGCGCAGACAGCAGTCGTAAATCTAAAGCGTGGAATGACAGTAAAGTCGATGCCCACCACGCGATTATTCCAACGCCTAAAAAGACCAGCATGGTGCTCTCTGGGTTTGAAGAAAAAGTCTACGGCTTGATTGCACGTCAGTATGTGATGCAGTTTTATCCTGCCGCCGTGTATGCCGAAGCCATGTTGGAGTTCGATATTCAAGGTGGCCAGTTCGTTGCAAAGGGCAAGCGTCTGCAAGAGCCTGGATGGCGAGTACTGCTGGGCAACAGTGCTACTGATCAAGAAGAAGGGGTAGACGCCGTACCACCGCTTGAAGTCGGCACTGTTCTTACTTGTCGTGACGGCCAAATTGGCGAGAAGAAAACGGAGCCACCACGTCACTTTACCGAAGCCACTTTACTGCAAGCGATGACCGGTATCAGCCGTTTCGTTGAAGATAAGTCACTGAAAAAAATCTTGCGTGATACCGACGGTATCGGCACGGAAGCGACTCGCGCAGGCATTCTAGATACGCTGTTTAAACGCCAGCTGCTGAACCGTCAGGGTAAGTCTGTGATGTCAACGCCAGCAGGTCGGGGCCTTATTCACGCATTGCCTGATGAGTCAACGTATCCTGATATGACGGCGCATTGGGAGTTTCAGCTTCAAGGCATGGCGGAAAAGACTCAATCGTATGGGCCTTTCATGTCGGACTTGAACGTGAAGCTGGATCAGTTAATGGGGCAGGTGAAAACAGGCCCAGTGCCAGAGTCGCTGCGTAATCTACCGAAAGTGGAAAAGCCAGCCTTCAAAAAGTACAAAAAGCGCCGCTCTGCAGGTAGCTCAACGGGTAAGCGTCGTAGCAAACCGAAAGCGAGCTAATCAAGTGCTCGCTCCTTGAGCTTTTCCTTGTGAATTGAGCTACCAAGGTAGCTCGTCACCTTCAAAGTTTAAAAACCTACCCGAATCATCCAGCGATGCACCTTGGATCACCTTGTACAAACCGCTGGCTGAAACCGAGGTAGAAATAAGCGCATTTGGCCCACCCATCTCGGTTTGTACCCAACCAGGGTGCAGCGCTAGTACGGTAAAACCTTGTGAAGTGAGATCGTTACTCAAACTTTTCACCACCGAGTTCAGCGCTGCTTTCGATGAGCGATAGATATAACCACCACCGGAGGTGTTTTCTGTCATGCTGCCGACTTTCGACGATAAACAGGCAATGATTTTCACCGACGAGTTGATGAGTTTTGGATACAGCATCTCAGTCAGTTTAAGTGGTGCGATGCTGTTGATTTCAAATACTTTGCGCCATTCATCAACATCGGTATTACCGAAGCCGTAGCCTTTCGGGCCATAGTAACCTGCGTTATTGATGAAGATGTCGATGTCCGGCAGCGTTTGTACTAATTTTGCTACCGAGCCGTAATCAGTCACATCTAGCGAGTGTGTGGCAAGGTTCGATTCGCTTACTTCCAGAGAAAGCAGTTCGTGAGCGGAGCTGGCGCTGCGGTAGGTGGCATGAACCCTAAAGCCGGACTCTAAGTACTTTTTGGTCAAAGCGAGGCCGATACCTCGATTGGCTCCAGTTATGAAGACGGTTTTCATGTTGTTCTCCTAGCGCTACTATGTTTTCGTAACATCTTTTTGTGTCATAGATTTAACTGAGAATAGAATACTTTGATTCCACTCATCTATCATCCTATTTACTCCACGCTGCCATTGCCTGATGGGCATCGTTATCCAATTCGTAAATATGAGCTGCTCTATGAGGCGGTCGCTGAGCGCTATTCCAACTCGTCGCTGTTTCGATTTGTCGAGCCTCAAGCGCTTAGCGTGGATGATATTAAACAGACCCATTGCCATATTTATACTGATAACTTGGTGTCGGGACACTTGCCCGCTGCGAAGATGCGCCGTATTGGTTTTCCGTGGAGTGAGCGTCTTATTGAACGCACGTTGACTTCAACGGGTGGCACGGTACTGGCGGTTAAAGAGGCACTCGAAAATGGCTTAGCCATTCACTTAAGTGGTGGTTATCACCATGCCCATTTTGATTATGGCAGTGGTTTTTGCCTGTTCAATGATTTGGCGGTCGCCGCGCGGCACGCGACTTCGCAAGGTGTAGATAAGGTACTGATCATCGATAGCGATGTGCACCACGGTGACGGCACAGCATCACTGATGGCACAAAACTCGCAAATCATCACACTCTCACTGCACTGTGATAAAAACTTCCCGGCGCGAAAACCCGATTCTGATTTCGACGTACCATTTTCTAAAGGTGCTGAGGATGACGACTTTTTGCCAAGCTTCAAGCAGGTGGTGCAGTTCGCCCTCGATATCCATCAGCCAGATTTGGTGATCTTTGATGCCGGCGTTGATATCCACCAAGATGATGAGCTTGGTTTCTTGAATGTCACCCTTGATGGCATACGTGAACGAGATCGCTGGATGCTCGCTATTTGTCAGGAACGCGCGATTCCAATCGCATGTGTGATTGGTGGTGGTTATCGCACTAATCACGCCGACTTAGTGCCAATTCACATGTCGCTCATAGAAGCAGCGGCTGGGTTAAAGGAGTTAACATGAAACATCGCATTCGCGCCGCTGGGATAGCGGTTAACGACAATCGCATTTTAATGCTGCGCGTACAAGATCCTTACTCCGGCGAATACTGGATCCCACCAGGTGGCGGTTTTGAGGTTGGGGATGTCAGTACTAAGCAAAGCCTGGTTCGCGAGTTCAAAGAGGAAACGAACCTAGATGTCGATGTTGGCGAGTTAATCTGTGTGCGTGAGTTTTATGAGACTTCGGCAGAGCGCTACCATGTTGAGCTGTTTTATCATATTCGTGATTGGCAAGGTGAGCCAGGGCTTGGAAATCTCGTGGGGCTTAACGATGAAAGCTATATTCAAGAAGTGAAATGGCTTGCAATTGATGAACTGTCGTCCTTAAAAGTTTTTCCAGCAAATTTAGCGCAAGATGTGCTGCCTATCATTGAAGAGCGGCGCTTTGCCACGCACCTTGGCAGCTATGTTCAAGGTAAAGGGGATGAAATTAATGTTCTCGATGGCGAGTCATAGTGCTTAGCAGTGGATTAACATTCAAGAGAGCGCTATCATGCGCAGCCCATGAAAACCCGCTAGAGAATAGAGCCGTTTATGAACAGAAAGAAGAAGGTCATCCAGATCCTGAAAGCGAAAAGCGAAAAAAGGCAACGCCAAAAAGCAGAAAAGTAACAAGCCGCGCTATATCTCAAAAGCTGAGCGCGCCAAAATGGAAGCGGAGCAAGCGGTGAGTTCTGAGCAAGCTGAAGCGGTTGAAACTTTAGAGACAGCAGAAACTACTGCTGAAAATGAGGCAAAGTAGCGCTCAATAGAGTGAGTTGTATGGCTGAGTTCACAGGACGTGTTGCCCGAGCAACATATCAGTTGCTAAAGAGCTCATATCAACTCGTAAAACCTCATACTCACCACCAAATCGTCCGCTAGGTTCCAATAAGCCTGACTACTGTGAATGAGTAACACCTAGGTGTTTAATTCATTCAAAGTAAGGAACCTTTCATGGATCGACCACTATCTGGTTCGCGCTTGCCTATTTGGCAAGGGGTGAGCCTAGCGCTAGCTGCGTCTAGCTTGAGTTTTTCTTCCCTCGCACTGGTTAATGGCCAAACGGAACTGCCCAGTGTCTCCAGCATCAGCACAATAAATCACAGCCTAAGCGTGAGTTCTGAACCAACAGAATCGACTCTCGTGACGTCTGAAGTGTTTCGTTTTTCTGAGCCGGGTGCGAGTTTTATCAAAGTACATTTTAGCGATGTAGTATTGCCTGAAGGCGCTGCGATTGAAGTCGTGAGCAGTGACGGCAGTGAGCGCTATGTTTACAGTGCGCAGCACAACACCCCGATGACAATTGAGAGTAGTCAAGGTGATGATGGTGTAACGCAATTCTCTGCCATGTCGATAGCCGGTGATGCGGTTGAAGTGATGCTGATAGGTGAGGGCAGTGCGGTCATTGACTACATACAAGTTGGCTTACCCCAAGGTCAACTTGAAGAGGTGATTAACGCCAGTCCTTCTGGAGAAGAATCGATTTGTGGCTCGGACAATAAGCAAGCGGTTGCGTGTTTTGACAATCAATACGGAAAAGAGGTAGCGCACAGTAAACCGGTCGCGCGCATTCTCATCGGTGGTCGAAGTTTATGTACCGCTTGGCGAGTAGGCCCAAATAACCACATGATGACCAATAATCACTGTATTGAGTCGGCGAGTGAGGCTGCTAATACCGAAGTATGGTTTAACTACCAGCTCAGTCAATGTGGCGGTAGTCGAGGAACTGTAGTGAAGGTACAAGCCGACAAGCTATTGGAAACGGGCTACGACCTGGACTTTAGTCTGTTTACCGTCAAAAACTTTTCAACCATTCAATCGTTTGGTTATCTTGGTCTCGACCCAAGAATTCCAAGCTTACTGGAGACCATATACATTCCTCAGCATCCTGGCGGTCGTTTGAAAGAGCTTGGCATAGAAACAGATAGCGGTGCACGTTGCGTGGTAGACAGACCCGTGACCAACGGTCGAGGTAGTAACACGGATTCTGGTTATCTTTGTGATACCGAAGGCGGCTCGTCGGGATCACCGGTACTGGCCGCGAGCAGTCACCGTGTGGTTGCCTTGCACCATTTGGGTGGCTGCTACAACAAAGGCGCTCATATTAGCAAAATTTGGCCTTTGGTTTCCTCACACTTTCCGGCTGGCGTCCCTACGAGTAATGTCGGCAGCCCATCGGGCGGTAATCAGGCTCCGATCGCTCAAATGGATGTGAACTGCATTGCGCTCTCTTGCCAGTTTAACGCCAATCAATCCAGTGACTCTGATGGCAATATTGCCAATTACAGTTGGCGATTTGGTGATGGGGCAAGCAGTCAGGGCGTAAGCGCTAGCCATAGCTATGTCTCTTCGGGACAATACACTGTGACGCTAACTGTTACCGACAATCAAGGTTCGTCAGACACTGCTACTCAGGTGGTTAGCGTACAAAACGGCTCTAGTGGTACTTGTGGTGCTCTAACTTCGTGGTCGGCCTCTCAAACTTATTTGGGCGGTGATAACGTGCAGCATC
>NZ_JYJK01000060.1 GCF_003263785.1 Vibrio variabilis | reverse complement strand
CCCCTATCCTTCAACTCACGCCAATCCATCTACTATCGCTCGCTTCGACATAATCGCCTCTAACTGGCAACCAATCACCACGCCTTCATCATCGCGCTCCACTCCAACCACAATGAAGTGCTTCTCTTTCTGTTTTGGTGTCACTGCCGTCCACTTGCTGTTCAGTAACTTGTTGGGATTAAACTTATTTATTGTCGAACTCATGTTTCTCAATGCCCATTGTGAATCTCTTCTCTTTCAACGTAGCCACTGACAATTCGATCATTCTTTGAGAACCATTTATCCCCACAACTCACCGTTTATCTCCAAAAATCACCATTTGTCGCATCACAAAGCAGCGCCCTGCCCGGCTCAGTAAATTGAACACACACCAATCGAAAAGTATCGCAAGGAGTCGATATGATTACGTTTCACCAACTACACAAGCGCTACATCATGGGTGCAAACCACGTAGAAGCGCTTAAGCACATTTCTGGCACGATTCAGACTGGCGAAATCGTCGCTTTGTGTGGGCCGTCGGGCTCAGGGAAAAGTACGCTGCTCAATATTTTAGGGCTGCTCGACACCAACTATGACGGCGAGATCCATTTCGCGGGTAATGCCATGAGCAAAGACGGTAAGGCACTGACTCGTTTTCGCCGTGAGAACATCGGTTTTGTGTTTCAGCGCTTTAACCTTATCCCAGTAATGACGGCACTGGAGAACGTAGCCTATCCGCTTATGCTAAACAAAGTCTCCTACCAAGAACGCATGCAAATTGCCGAGCAATGGCTAGAGCGTGTGGGACTTGGTGAGGTAAAGCACCATCGTCCCGACCACCTTTCCGGCGGCCAGCAACAACGTGTTGCCATCGCTAGAGCACTGATTCACAACCCACAATTGGTCATTGCCGATGAGCCAACCGCCAGTCTAGACAGCAAATCTGCGGGGCAAATCGTCGAGTTAATGAAGAAGCTGAGTCATGAGCAAGGCACGACTTTCATCGTCGCCACGCACGATAGCCGTATGTCCAGTCGCTGTGACCGCACCATTGAATTGGTTGACGGTACACTCTCTTCCATGTCAAGCCACCAGCCAATTGAGCTTAGTAAGGAGATCGCATGATTTCATCACAACTACAGGGCTTTAAAGCCGCGAGCCTCTATCTTGTTCGAAACAAGCGCCGCACACTGTTGTCATTGATCATCGTTGCGATTGCTATCTTTGCGCTCACTGCGGCAGCGGGTTTTGGCTTGTTTACCTATCAATCGCTAGAGCGTTCCACCGCGAATGATGTTGGCCACATTACCTTAAGCCAACCTGGCTACTTTGAGCGTGAAGAAGAGATGCCACTGCAAAATGGTATTGCTCAGTACCAAACGCTTAACGGGCTGCTCAGTCTAGCGCTCGAAACCAAGGGAATTCAACCAAGGATCTATTTTTCTGGTTTGATTTCCAATGGCCGCAAATCGTCTATTTTTGTCGGCAATGGTGTGGAACCCAGTGAGTTTGTTCTGCGTGAAGATTTCATTGGTTTGCAAACCGGCAGTGCACTTACCGAGTCCAGCGAAGACGGCATTATGATTGCCAGTGAACTGGCCAATAACCTGTCTGTCCGCGTTGGAGATTGGGTAACGCTGCTTGCCACCACAACGGATGGAGTGCTCAATGCGATGGATTTCCAAGTCTTGGGCACCTACAGCACCGGCGTTCCTGAACTTGATAAACGCCAGATTCATGTGCGCTTATCAAGTGCGCAATCTCTGCTCGCCAGTGACAAAGTGAGCGCTGTATCTATCTACCTAGACGACACCAAACTGACAGACTCCGCCTCAACGGCAGTGACAAAAGCACTCAACACCGACCCAGCCTTTGCCAACTTACAACTCACCCCATGGTACGAGCGCGCGTTTTTCTACAACAAAGTTCGCGGCCTCTACAACGGTATCTTTGGTGTACTCGGTATCGTGCTTGGCTTAGTGGTATTTGTGGCGCTATTTAACACGATGTCGATGACCGTGTCTGAGCGTACCCGTGAAATTGGCGCTTTGTCGGCGATGGGCAGTTACCCACGAGAGATCATCGCCATGTTTGTCCGTGAGTCAGTGCTCATCGGCACTATCGGTAGCGTTGCAGGCGCTCTATTTGCTTGGCTCACTACACTGTTTCTTCAAGTTGCCAATATTCAAATGCCGCCACCACCGGGGCGAAGTGAAGGCTATCCATTGGAGCTCGTATTTTCATTGAACGTTGCTACCTATGCGGGTATCGCCGTCATCATCATCTGCGTGTTTGCCGCCTTTATTTCTTCGCGCAAAGGCACTAAACGACCTATTACGGAGGCTCTTGCTTATGTTTAATTGGATTCGAAAACAGCCGCTATTAATAGCATCATTAGTCACAATCTGTGCCAGCTGGCAAGCGCAAGCCAACACAATATCTAAAGATACCAGCGCTGCAGAGATACTGTCGATCGCCGATGACTACCGCTTAGAGGACGCGGCGTCCAAAGTGGTTACCCAAGTCGCGCTCTATCAAGATGGCGAGATCGATAAGATCCGACAATATGAAGTGTACTTGAGACCTAACCGCGAATCTTTGGTGCTGTTTAAGTCCAAAGTCGAGCAAGGTCAAAAGATGTTGATGCTTGGTGACAACTATTGGCTAGTGATGCCAAAAAGTCGTAGACCCATCCGCATCACACCGATGCAAAAACTGTTAGGTGATGCGTCGGTAGGTGATGTTTCCACCCTGACTTGGAGCCAAGATTACACGGGTGAAATCGTCTCTGAGCAAAGTGACATTACTAGTGCGGATTCAGAGCCTACATTACAACTATCACTTAAGGCAAAAACAGCGGGCGCGAGCTATCAATCCATTGACCTTTGGGTCGAGAAACAGAGCGGTTTTCCAGTGCGAGCCGACCTCTACCTCACTTCTGGGAAGCTCGCCAAAAAGGCATTGTTTGAATCTGGAGAGCGTGAAGGCCAACGACGCGTAGTCACTATGGTCTTACTCGACCAAATCCAAACCGACAAAAAGACGGTTATCGACTACCAAGAGGTCACGCCGCAGCAGCTCGCCGACAAGTACTACAACCCGGCGTATCTGTCGAAAAATAAGCGAGTCGAGCTATGAACGCCCAACCTTGCTTAGAGCATGGCTTGAGACACAGCTTACCTGCACCCAAGCGTATAGCTTGGGTGCCTGCGGCGCTGGTTCTTCTCCTAAGCACCAACTTAGCAAGCGCCTCTGACTCTTCTTGGGATGAAATCGATATTGAAACCGACTATCAAGTGAATTTGCAGTCCATTGGTGGCGGCGACAGTGTATTCTTGCCAGCGCAAGGTGAGCGAAGCCACGAGCAAGTGAACGCCCTGCTCGATATCAATGCGCAGTTTCATTCTGTTAGCGCCAATGTGGCTCTACTTGGCACATCAATATATGACAATACACCTGACGGCCATAACCAACGTCAATTCGATGCGGTCATCTCAACACTGACTTATGAGACCAGCGTGACTTTCGGTGATTCTGAATGGGACGTTCTTCTGGGTAAGGCACGTATCGATTGGGGCGTTGGCTATGGCTACCGAGTGCTGGACATTTTCACCCCCTATCGCCGCAACCCCGTGGGCATACAGATTGAAGAAGGTGCGGGCACACTGACCCTGTCTCACTATGGAATGGAATCGGAATGGACGCTCATCGCTACCGATTCAAGCTGGAGCCAACTCGACACCTCAGAGTATGGCCGCGCTACCGAGCAGCAAGGACTGGGAAGCAAGTACTATCGCTTGCTGGGCGACCTTGAGCTGCAAATGGTTGGCTATTACGACAATGTTCGTCAAGGAATGCTTGGTGGTAGCCTCGTCAATGTATTCAACCAAGCATGGTCAGCACACGCTTCCGTTTCATACTCGCGCCGTTATCAACTATGACATCACGCCGAATCAACCAACGAGACTCACGGAGAAAAATAATGCCAACCAAGTATTAGTGGGAAGCACTTGGTCGCACGAATCTGGCCTGAGTGTGATTGGCGAGTACTGGTACGACTCGCGAGCTTGGAGTCAATCTGAATGGGATAACGCGTTTCAGTACGCAAGCTCCAATGACCCGAGATTCAACCCCATATCTCAATCTTTTGCACTTGGCTACAGCCAGCAAAACATCGTACAGCACAACGTCATGCTGCACGGTCGTCTTGATCCAATCTTCTGGCGTCAGTGGCAATGGAGCAAAGACAGTCATCTACTGCGCAGCATGCACCCAAGGTTGGATCTCATGATCGCGCCAGAAGATGGCGGCATTATCGCCACTCAGTGGCTCGACTTTGATGTGGTTGATACTGGCGATACCAGTTTTAACCTCGAACTTGCCGCTCGATTCGTGACCGGGGCAACGAATAGCGTGTATGCAAATTTACCCGATACCTATAACATACTAATTAATCTAAAAGGACGTTTCTAATGATGACTATTCCAATGACAGAGAATGGCTGGGCTCGCTCCCTACTATTCACAACTCTGTTCTGCGCCTTTATTGCGGTGATCACCGCTTCCATTTGGTCAGCACCTTACTACGAGAACTTGATGATAAGCCTAGGCTACGGTTACAGCGCTGTATTCATGTCTTGGGCGCTTGAGCGTTTTGTTCCGGCACTGGCTCAGCAGCGCACTCTATCGCTCGCTATTACGCTCTCAGTTGCTGTTGCGCTTGGAACAGTCAATGCCTACTTCTGGGTGAGCAAATACCCGGGGTTCGATGCTTGGGATGGTATAAAGCCGATCTTTTTCCTAGGCATTATCTTCACATCGGTGAGCTTTTATTTTTTTCATGCCCAAGAGCAGAAAATGAAGCTACAACAAGCGCTTGAACAGACCAAACGCGACAAAGTTGAACAAGAAAAAGCCTTGGTTGAATCCGAACTCAAACAGCTACAAAGCCAGATCGAGCCTCATTTTTTGTTCAACACTCTTGCTAATGTGAGCGTGCTCGTCGATGCCAATCCAGAGCAAGCCAAAGTGATGCTCGACAAACTGACCACACTTCTTCGCGCCTCGATGACGAGCCATCGCAGCAGTCATGTCAGTATCACCTCAGAAATGGAACTATTGGAGGCTTACCTCGCTATCCAACAAACACGTTTGGGTGACAGACTGAACGTGAAGTTTGATATATCCTCTGAGGCAAGCCATATCATGATCCCGCCTTACCTTTTGCAACCGCTGGTTGAGAACGCCATCAAACATGGAATTGAACCTAGTGTAAAAGGAGGGAACATTGTTATTGAAGCAAAAGCCAATGATGAACATTGCACCCTCAAGGTGATTGATAACGGATTGGGTTTATCAACCAACAACGATAATGCTGGCCACGGTATCGGAATCAAAAATGCCAAGTCGCGTCTCAATGCCATGTATCACGGCAACGCGGCGCTCACCATCACCGAAAACGTACAAGGTGGCGTGACGGCGAGTATTACTTTGCCAATCAATGCAGATTAATTTAGGACTGACCTATGATAAAAGCTCTGATCGCTGATGACGAACCGCTCCTTCGATTCCACCTCGACAAACTGCTGGCGGAAGCTTGGCCTGAGCTCGAAGTCGTTGCGAAATGTGAAAACGGCGAACAAGCACTTGCTGCTATGGAAAGAGAACACATCGATGTCGCATTTCTAGATATTCAAATGCCGGGTAAGACTGGACTCGATGTCGCACGTGAGATCGCCAAGCGCTCAGCAAAGAGCGACCAACCCGCGCCATTGGTCATCTTTATCACCGCGTTTGATCACTATGCCGTCAGTGCTTTTGAAGCCAATGCGATGGATTACTTACTCAAGCCCGTTGATGAGGCAAGACTAATTGAAGCGTGTAAAAAGGCGAAGTCGCGATTGTCTTCCCACAACCCTGCCCCAGAGCTTAGCTCGCTCATGGCTAACTTGGAAAAGCTATCATTGAACGCCACACCACAGTTTTCAAAGTGGCTTAAAGCCAGTAAGCAAGACGAGATTCATTTGGTGTCGGTCGACGATATTGCCTACTTAAAAGCGGAAGATAAGTACGTTACCTTAGTTACCGATGACAAACGGGAATATGTGCTGCGTAGTAGCATCAAAGAGCTATCAAACCAGCTTGACCCAGACTGTTTTTGGCAAATTCACCGCTCAACGATGATCAATCTTCATAAGCTCGAGAAGGTAAAAAAGGACCTCACCGGCAAAATGAACGCTTATGTGGCTGGAAGCAAACTTCCTGTCAGCCGCGCTCTGCAACACCTTTTCAAGTAACGCGCCTTATTCCTGCCAATCAGCAAAGTAATTCACTAAGTAATCAATCGCCATTCTTGCTCTTACGGGCAAGAAGCGGCGATTTTGGTAAACAATCCAGCTACTGGAACCTTTGCCCCAATAAGGCTCGAGAACAGGCGTTAATTTGCCCGTAGATAATGCATCCCCAAAACTGCTTCTAGCAAATAGCGATGCCCAGCCCCTTTTCACACGCTCGAAGCAGCGCGTTGGAATTGTTGCTTCTCCAGCGACCACTGACTCGAATTGCGCTCATGGGTTTACCTTCTTTTTCAAACTGCCAATGGTCATTGTTGGCGATAATGCAGCTATGCTGAGCAAGTTGATTAGGATGCGTTGGCTCACCATATTGTGATAAATACTGCTGACTTGCCGCGGCGGCCATCGGTCTGTCCACCAGCTTTCTAGCCACTAATCCAGAGTCATTCAAACGGCCATAGCGAATCGCAAAGTCAACGCCATCTTCGATGAAGTTCACCATACGGGTATTAAAATCCATCTCGACGGTGAGTTCGGGATATTGTTTGGCAAACGCCATGAGAGCTGGCGCAACATGATTTTCAGCAAACGCGCCAGCAGCGCTTACTCGCAACGTGCCACTCAGCTCAATATGTTGAGAAGATAAACGCTCGTTTGCTTGCTGCAATCCAATGACCAGCTCTTTGCACTGCTGGTAATACACTTGTCCTGCATCCGTCAAACTGACCATTCGGGTCGAGCGCGCTAGTAATGCCACCCCACCCGCTGTTCCAATCTCGAGACTTGGCGACTCACATGACTGGTGCTGCAACCAAGCTGCTTGGCCGCAGCTGAGAAACCGTGACTTTCCGCAACAGCAACGAACTCATTGATCCCTTCAAAGCTTTCCATAGTGACCTCGGCAATACCTATTTTTGCTATATAGCAATAATGTTTTTCCTAATTCGCCAATTATCACCTATATGCTTTGCAATTAATATTAGTTCGTACAATAAAAAGCCAGTCTGCTCAAAAGGAATGAATCATGAAAAAAGTACTGATCCCAGTGACCAATCACTCAACGCTAGGTGAAACCGATCAAGCCAACGGTACCTACGCACCAGAATTAACCCATGCGCTCAGTGAAATCCTAGCCGCAGGGTTCGAGTATGACATCGCCTCAATCAAAGGCGGCAAAGCGCCGCTCTATGGTACGGATATCGAAGGTGACAGCGTCAATGCAGAACTGCTGGCGAACGATGACTTTCAAAACCGCATTAACAACACCATTCCAGTCTCGCAAATCAACGTAGAAGACTACGACGCTATCTTCTATCCTGGTGGCTTTGGTCTGCTGTCTGATCTCGCAACGGACGAATCGTTCGCAGCCATTGCGGCAAAACACTATGAGAATGGTGGCGTTGTGTCTGCGGTATGTCACGGCCCGGGTGCTCTACTGCCAATTACGCTTAGCAATGGTGAAAAGTTGTTGGCCTCTAAGTCGGTGACCGGTTTTACTCGTGAAGAAGAAGTCGACTTTGGCACTATCGATGCGATTCCGTTCTTGCTGGAAGAGTCTCTTGCACGTACCGCTAAGCAGTACACTAAGGTGCAGCCTTGGCAAGAGTTAGTCATCGTTGATGAGCGCGTGATCACGGGTCAAAACCCAACGAGTGCTCACGGCGTGGGTAAAGCGTTGATCGAAAGCCTTAGCTAATAAAACCCGCTATACACAACGAAGAATACAAGCCCCAAGTACTCATAAGTGCCTGGGGCTTATTTTTCAAGATGCACCAAATATTTGGGTGTCAGGATAAAAAGCATACCAAGCAAACCAAAATAGCAAAGTAGACGCTAAGGTCTCTCCGTCTTTATTGGTTATCCAAGCTGACTGGTTAGGGCTATCCCAGTGAATGGTATACGTCTGATCGCCAACAACGTACTCAAAACTCATTTCATCTTGCTTTTCTAACTCACTGAATGGGAAGCTACGGCACTATCGCCAAATAGTACGCCCATCACCATTTCTTTTTGGTGGTATTGACTTGGTGCTTGATTTGCCACAGGAAAATAGACATTAGGATGCTCGGCATAACCGGCGTAGGGATCGCGCTCGTAGTCACGCCGATATCCAGTTTCTGTCGACAGTACCTGTGTATCCGGGTAGCGCTGCAACCAATTTGACCAACGAGAAAGAGACATGGGATCTGCTTAAG
>NZ_JYJK01000059.1 GCF_003263785.1 Vibrio variabilis | reverse complement strand
GATTGCGCCGCAGTTGGTGATCACTATTGTGTTTTTATCTGGCCTGCAGGCAAGCGGTATTTCAGTCTTCTCAGTTAGAAGACGCCTTCGGTATTAGCCGAGAGTTTGTTGGACTAGAGAATTTTAGCAAACTGCTAGGCGACAGTTACTACCTTGATTCCTTTTTCACCACCATTCAGTTCAGTGTATGTGTTGCTGTTTTGGCTTTGGTGAGCGCACTGATTCTTTCTGCATTTGCCGAACATATTGTGCGCGGTGCAACCATGTATCGTACCTTTTTGATTTGGCCATATGCCGTCGCCCCTGTTGTGGCCGGTTCACTTTGGCTGTTTTTGTTTGATCCGACGATTGGTGTTATTACCGATGTACTTAAGTGGTTTGGCGTTCAATGGAACCCTACCCTGAACGGAACTCATGCGATGTGGATGGTCATCATCACCTCGACGTGGAAACAGATCAGTTACAACTTCTTGTTTTTTCTCGCAGCATTGCAATCGGTGCCAAAATCACTACATGAAGCAGCAGCCATTGATGGCAGCGGCCCGGTGAAGCGATTCCTAACCATCAGCTTTCCTCTGATTTCGCCAACCAGTTTCTTCTTGTTGGTTGTCAACTTTGTGTACGCCTTTTTTTGATACGTTCGCCATCATTCATGCTATGACTCAAGGCGGTCCAAGCAACAGCACATCGACCTTGGTCTACAAAGTCTACAACGACGGATTTATCGGCCTCGACCTCGGTTCATCGGCCGCCCAGTCGGTCATCCTAATGATTCTTGTCGCCCTTCTTACGGTGATTCAATTTAAATATGTCGAGAAGAAGGTGGCGTACTAATGGTAGAAAGAAGACCCCTATTTACGATTTTTTGCCACGGCATTTTAGCGCTAGGCATCATCTCTATTGCATTACCCGTGTGGATAGCGCTAGTCGCGACGACACACGACAATACCGCGTTTGCCACAGGTACGCCTCTTTGGTTTGGCGACCTTGGGTTTAGCGTTTTTGGTGAGTTACTCAGTAACCAAAGTTTATTTAACAATAACGCACTGCCGATCACCCACATGCTTACCAACTCGCTGATCATGGCACTGTGTATTACGTTCGGTAAGCTGGTTATTTCAATCATGTCAGCGTACGCGGTCGTGTTCTTTCGCTTTCGCGGTCGCATGGTGGCGTTTTGGATGATCTTTTTCACCCTCATGCTGCCAGTGGAAGTGCGGATCATGCCAACTTTTGAGGTGATCACGAACCTCAACATGCTCAACTCTTTCTATGGCCTCACGATTCCATTGATTGCTAGCGCAACGGCTACATTCCTATTCCGCCAGTTCTTCATGACCATTCCAAATGAGTTAGTTGAAGCGGCAAGAATCGATGGTGCGGGGCCGATTAAGTTCTTTTTCGACATTTTACTGCCTCTATCTCGCACCAATATCGCCGCTCTGTTCGTGATCACCTTTATCTATGGTTGGAACCAGTATTTGTGGCCGCTGCTCATCACCACGGATGCTCAGTACTACACCATCGTTATGGGCATCAAACAGATGCTTGGTGTGGTAGATGGTGTCATCGAATGGAACAAAATTATGGCAACCACCATTATCGCTATGTTGCCGCCCGTCATCGTTGTGATTGCAATGCAAAAAGCATTCGTCAAAGGCTTGGTAGATTCGGAGAAATAAATGTCTACACTCACTCTTTCAAACATCGCTAAATGTTACCCAAATGGCTACCAAGCGATCCCAAACATCAATCTGAACATTGAAGACGGCGAAATGGTCGTTTTGGTGGGTCCAAGTGGCTGTGGCAAGTCTACACTGCTTCGTATGCTCGCCGGCCTAGAGGAAATCAGTGCAGGTACGCTGCAGATCGATGATAAGGTCGTCAACGACCTAGAGCCTGGCGAACGTGACATCGCGATGGTATTCCAAAACTACGCGTTGTATCCCCACATGACGGTATACGACAACATGGCCTACGGGCTCAAAAACCGTAAAACACCAAAAGCAGAGATCAAACGCTTAGTCAGTGAAGCGGCCGACATGTTAGAGCTTAATGGTTTGCTGGATCGTAAACCTAAACAACTTTCTGGTGGTCAAAGGCAGCGTGTTGCTATGGGGCGCGCGATTGTGCGCGAGCCAAAAGTGTTCCTATTCGATGAGCCACTTTCAAACCTCGATGCAAAGCTTCGCGTGCAGATGCGTTTAGAAATAAAGCGCCTTCAACGCCGTTTAGGCACCACTTCGGTCTATGTCACACATGACCAGGTAGAAGCCATGACACTTGCTGATAAGCTGGTCGTTTTGAACAAAGGTAATGTCGAACAGGTGGGTACACCGCTTGAAATCTATGACAATCCAGCTTCACTGTTCGTGGCGACCTTCATTGGCTCACCCTCCATGAACATCCTAGATGCCAATGTATCCATTGAAGGTATTGAACTTGATGACGCAATGCTGAATATCAACACCTCTTCGCTCGGGCTTGGCGGGGTTAAATTGGGTCTACGGCCTGAACATCTAATCCTGGATGAAGACAATCCTTGGTTCCATATTGAAGTTGAACTTATCGAAGCGCTGGGTGCCGACTTGTTGCTCTACTGCAAAACGCTTGGCGCACAATCTCAGAAACTTGTTGTACGTGTTGAGGGGCACTCTAAAATCGCTATTGGCGACAAGCTTGGTCTTGATATCGATGTAGAACACATCCATCTTTTTGATAGTGACACATCTAAACGCATTCACTTTGATAGTAAAACGCAGCAACAAGAGGTTATGAATGCCTAGGTCTTTAGCAGCGCTGTCTCACGCTCAGGCAAAAGAGATCCAATGGTTACTGACAGATGTCGATGATACTTTGACGTGGCAAGGACAACTTCCTCCAGAAACACTCGACGCTTTATCGAAACTACAAAAAGCAGGCATCAAGGTTGTCGCCGTTACTGGTGCGTGTGCGGGTTGGTGTGACCAAATTGCAAAGCTGTGGCCGCTTCATGGTGTTATCGGCGAGAATGGTGCTTTTTGGATGCAGAAGAACCAGTCTGGTTTCCACACTCATTCACTCAGCCCATTACCAGCGATGCGAGAGCAACAGCAAGCTCTCATTAAACTGCTGGCTCAGTTACTACGCGACTATCCCGGTATCGACTTTGCCAGTGATCAGGACTTTCGCTTCTGCGATGTCGCCATCAATCTTGGGCAAGATCGCGTACCGGTTGAAGCCGACATAGCAGCAAAGCTACTCAGTGATATTCACCAACTGACATTGAATGGACAGAAAGTGAAAGCCACTCAGAGCTCCATTCACATTAATGTTTGGGTTGGAGAGCACAGTAAGCATATCTCAAGTGAACACTATCTAAAGCAACAGCACGATTTTGACACTTTGAACCTGTCCAATGTGGCTTACGTTGGAGACTCACTCAACGATGAGAGCATGTTTGAGTGGTTGCCTGTCACATTTGGCGTAAACAACATTACTCCTCTGCTAGGAAAACTCAGCTCACCACCAAGCTTTGTTACAGCGGGGAACGGGGCTATGGGTTTGCCGAGTTGGCCAATCATCTTCTCGCGATACGCTAAGGCATTGATAAAGAGACATCCATTGTGATGTCTCTTTTTGTTTCGAGAAAAGACCAAGATATTTACAACTTACTCTTTGACTTACACGTGTACGCTGATATTCTAGCGAACAGTTGTAAGCTTAAATGGAGACGGTTGATGGATACAGTGAAAAAGCCCCCAGTTATTTGGCTAAATGTAACGATATTTCTAGGTACATTTATTCTGGCGACAGTGGGTGTCATTTGGTACGGCATGGTTGAAGGCTACAGCGTAGCTCACTGGGTTTGGTTCATCATTGCTTTCGTGTTTTGCGGGATGTCAATTACTGCAGGCTATCATCGCCTTTGGTCCCACAAGACCTATCAAGCTCATCGTTCTCTAAGGTTTCTCTTTGCAATTGGCGGGGCATTTGCACTACAAAACAGTGCCTTACACTGGTCTTCAGACCATCGCGTCCATCACAAGCATGTCGATAACAACGACAAAGACCCTTACTCTGCCAAGCGTGGTTTCTGGTACTCACACATAGGTTGGATGCTTCGAGAATATCAAGCCGAGCGTTACGATGATTACCGCAACTGTCGCGACCTGCAAAAAGACTCGATTGTCATGTGGCAACACAAGCATTATGTATTGTTGGCTCTGGCGACCAACTTTGGTATCCCTCTCGCACTTGGACTTTGGTACGGTGATGTTTTGGGCTTTTTGCTGATTGTTGGCGCCTTACGTTTAGTACTCAGTCACCACACTACCTTTTTCATTAACTCTCTGGCGCATATCTGGGGCTCTCAACCTTACACCAGTAAAAACACGGCGAGAGACAATGGCATTTTGGCCTTCCTTACCTTCGGGGAGGGTTACCACAATTTCCATCACATTTTCGAGCACGACTACCGCAATGGTATTCGCTGGTGGCAATTCGATCCTACCAAATGGTTGATTCGCTCGTGCGCGAGTTTAGGCCTAACCTCAAACCTGAAAACTGTGTCAGCATACCGAATTGAGAAAGCAAGGTTGATGCAGACCATGGCAAACGCTAAAGACAAAATCTTTACGTTACCCAATGCAGACCAGCTTCAAGAAGCCTTAGAGCAAGAGTTTCAGTTACTGCTAAGTAAGTTGACGGAATACGATCAATTGCGAAGCCAGGTTATCGACTCAGCAAAGTCCAGCGTTAAAGAGAAATATGAGCAAGCACTGCTGCGTATAAGACTCGAACAGCTCGACTTAAACCTTAAAGAGCATAAGAAACGTTGGCAGCAAATTGTCTCTAACCCTCGCCTTGCACTGAGCTAACAATCGCTCCTTCAATTCGGCTTCAATTTTATTGACAGTGAGCGAGCACGTCCCCGTGCTCGCCTTTTTATATAATCATGCTTCAACTCTTTAGCCATGATTATTATGAATAAAAACAACCTTTGGCAGTTCTCTCAAGCTCTATGGGCATTGTCCAATGGATTGGGGTCGCGATCATCATCGCCCCGGTTATTCTGTCGCGTACCGGAAGCGCGATTTTAGTGGGTCAAGTCATGCTCATTCTTGGTCTTATCGGTCTGGTTGCTCCCGTACTGGGCGCATTAGCCGACCGATTTTCATGGCACCGACAATTACACTTCTTCGCCCTAGCCTGTCACTGCCTGGCGTTACTGATATTACTCTGGGCAAGCCAAACTGTCTGGCACTACTGGCTCATCGCTATCTTAGTGGGGTTAGGGAGTAACCTCATCCTTATTCTAAACCCGACCTTTGCACTCAAACTGAATAATCAGCCAGCAATGCAGACGCGGGCGCTAAAACGTCTATTTCAGATACAAATGTTGGGCGTTGCTATTGCTGGGGTATCCGTTGGAACACTCAACTACTTTGGTTTATCGCAAACAACACAAATCGTCTCACTCATTGTGTTTGATTTGGCTTTGCTCATACTCATTGCGATTGCCCCACCTGCTGCCATCAATTTTGAGCCAGCTAATGACGAAGTAACGGTATCGCAAAGTCGCAAACCTTCTGCTGCGATTTGGTTTGGCTTCGTTGTGTGCGTAGCACTGTCGATGTTTATTGGCTCTAACATGGTTGAGCTTGGCCCCGTCATCATTGAGCAAGCGTTTGGAGTTAGCGTGGCAAGCAGTGCATTTGGGATGGCGATCGCAGCATGATCACACTGGTTTCTCTGGCACCTGCGGGTAAATGGATGGAACAGCATGGCTCCCAAGCGCTTTGGCTCGTCACCATTATTATTAACCTATTTGTTGCAGTGGTCATGTGGGGAATGTATGGCAATCAAGTCGTGGCGATACTGCCGCTTTCTCTTATCTTACTCTCTATCATAAATGGCGCTTGGAATGACATTTCCATTGCAGCACTCGCCGATCAAATTAGCCTTATTCTCCTGCAACATCACAAGGTTACATGGCTGCTGCCGTTTCTCTGGGATTTTCAGTAGGCACTTATTGTGTGGGAGTGCTGATTGATGCGCAAAACATATTGGGCGTGATGAACTTCTTATTGGTCAGCGGTGTGATCATTACTGTATTGGCGCTGATCATAATTGGACGTAGGCGCAAGCACCAAGCGGTTGTCACAACGAGCAGCCCTTCCTAACGGCTTGCTCGCACACTAACGCAGTACAAGATAGGCTCCAGCAACCGGCCTAAATCACTGAGGTTTTATTTCTGCCACGCTCTTTAGATTGATAAAGGCTTTGTCCGCTCGCACTAGCCATTGAAGGTGATTGGCATCATCGGTACGACTCTCAGTAATACCAAGGCTAATGGTATAGTTAAGCTGATTGCCATCGAGCACTACGGGCGTTTGCTCGATTTTTTTCCTCAGGCGCTCAGCAAAGTACATCGCTTGATCGGCAGTGGTGCCTGATAGCAATACCGCAAACTCTTCACCGCCGTAACGGCCACACACATCGGTGCCGCGAGCGGCTTTCATTAGTTGCTTGGCAGTTTCTTTAATCACCTTATCGCCTAGCGCGTGGCCATAGGTGTCGTTGACTCTCTTGAAATGGTCAATGTCGAACATCACCAATGAAGAAACCTTACCCGTGGTCTGCACCACATGGAATTCATCCACAAAGTTAGCTTCCCAAAACGCGCGATTAAACAAGCCAGTCAGGCCATCGGTGCGGCCAATTTCGGTGAGTTTTTCGTTAGAGCGCTTTAGGTGCATTTTACTTTTCGCTACGTCGCTTACGTCTTGAAGCATAATCGCAAAGTGCGTCACATCACCGGTCGGAGATTTTAGCGGAGTGATCACCATGTTCTGGTACATTGTCAGCAAGCCTTGGGAAACAGGTGAAAAGTTTTTAAACTCAAACACAACCGGTCTATCTTCCCAGTTTGAGAACCCTCGAGTCTTCAATTTGCTTGCGGATTCTAACTTTGCACGTAACCAGCTTTCCGGCAAATCTGGACAGCTGTGAAACAAGCTCTTACCCATTATAGCCTCTGCATGAATACCGCTGTAGTTCTGCATAAAGCTATTCCAAGCACAGACTCGATAATCGCGATCAATCACAACGAGCCCTGCATCCAATGTATCCAGTAGTTGCATTGTCCAATGGAAATCGGAGAGATCTAAGGTCATGGTTGTCATTGTAGAAGCTCCATTTGTCGACGAATGATATCCACGGACTCTTCGTCAAACATAAACAGTACCGAACAAAACAGATCTAACGCTTCAGCATCATAGGTGTACTCCACCGTGAACACGTGCTCGTTATCACTTAACATCGAGTTATCTGGCTAAAATCGTTGATTCTCAGCGGCTCTCGAAGTGAAAACTCCAGGCACAGCTGTTCAGATAGAGACACCAAAAAGGACGACACAAGCACGTTCACTAGATTAACGACGACTTCATCATTGGAAACATCGCCATCCGAGAAACCGAGACGCTCCCCCACCTGACTAATCGAATCCCCTTCAATACACACCAAGGCTTCACCATGAAGGCCGCCGCCAACAAACCTTTGCGCCGCTGCACAGCTGTTTTCGCGTGTCAGCGTATCTTGGATCATCATTGTGAGTTCACTAAACGACAGCTCACCAACCGTCGGGACGGGGAGGATAATAAACTCTTTGAGCAACATGGATATCGTTGCCGCTCCAGCACCAAGAGCGATATTGGACGTCTCCTGAAAACGCTCAAACATCTGAACTTTAGAAAACTGACTGCCAACAGAGGCTGGGCGGTTGAAAGGTAAGTGTAAATCATCAAACAGCGGTGTCGCGGCTTCTGGCGTTAACGGCTTTTGAATAAATGCATACGCCCCAAGCTCAAAACAGCGCGCTTGCGCCATTTCCTGAATATCTCCAGAAACCATGACGATTTTTGAACGACACTCGCGCTGACGCAATACTTCAAGCACTTCAAAACCATCCATACCCGGCATAGTAATGTCGAGAAACACGACATCAATCGACTGATTGTCGATAATTTCAATGGCTTCATGCCCGTTTGCAGCAAACACAATCTCACCTGCGAAACTCGCATCGATACAGCTTGCTAAACTTTTGCGTGCGACTTTAGAGTCATCACATATTAGTATTTGCATGAACCTATTCAAATTCTTGATAAATCAACCAAAACTATCTAAACAGAATTTCATCTTGGAAGCTAGGGGAATCCTGAACCGAAATCACACTTTTATCGTTAATTGCGAGAAGCGCTAAGTTACTGTTCAATAAAGGGATGAATGAGCCAACATAGATCGCAAAAATATGACCTAGCGCTCATATTGCAGGGAGTATGAAACGTCAATCCCGAAGGGAAAGAATTATAAAATTCAGAGGATTAATTCAGCTGTTTGTTCATACTTTCAACTCAAGTTAAATCAAAAAAGACTTGGTACTATGCAATATAGTACCAAGTCACTTTAGGAAGTAGCGCTTAAGTTAAATCGGTTTGACCCTATGGAATATCCGATACAACACCGGAACCACAATCAGAGTCAGTACCGTTGCAAAACCCAAACCAAACATGATCGTTACCGCCATTGGCTTAAAGAAAATATCCGGTAGCAGAGGAATCATACCTAGGATGGTAGTAATCGCCGCCATACAGACCGGGCGTACACGACTTAGTGCGGCATCTACCACAGCCAAGTAGGGCTCTTTACCCGACTTCATCTCTATCTCAATTTGATCCAGCAGCACGATACCATTTTTCAATAGCATGCCTGACAAGCTCAAAAATCCGAGCAGTGCCATAAAGCCAAACGGTGTATTGAGAGCCAACAACCCAGTCGTTACGCCAATGACAGCGAGTGGCACGGTAAGCCAGACAATCAATGCCTCTTTCACCGCATTGAACAAGAAAATGGTGATTAAGAACATAAATAGATAGCCAAGCGGCATGGTCTGGAATAACGACTCCTGCGCATCGCCTGAAGACTCATACTCGCCCCCCACTCTAACGAGTAACCTGGTGGTAATTCTATGGCTTCAACCTGAGGTTGGAGACGTTTTTGCAACGTTGCCGCTGTCTCTTCTCCAAGCAAATCAGGATCCGCCATAATGGTCAGCATACGCTTGCGATTTTTACGTACGATGATCGGATCTTCCCATCGAGTATCGTAACCCTGCGTCACTTGCTGGAACGGGATAAACTCACTTAGTGCCGGACTCCAAATCATCATGCCTTCAATGTTACGGATATCCACACGCTCCTCATCTGGCAAGCGTGCCACAATCGGCATCAAGGTTGTACCATCGCGGTACAGACCAACGTTTTTGCCCGAGAACGACATCATCAACACATCATCAATATCAGATTTTGTGATGCCGTAACGTCTTGCCTGACTTTCATTGAAAATAGGCTCTAACACTTGTGTACGCTCACGCCAGTCATGGCGAATATTGTAAGCGCCAGGATCGGCGTACATGATGTCCATCACTTGCGATGCGATGCCACGCAATACGGTTGGATCAGAGCCAATAATGCGCGCCTCTATTTTTGCGCCGCCGCCTGGACCAAGTTCAATCTGCTTCAGCTTGTAATTGATTTCTGGGAACGTAGCATCCAAATACTCACGGAATCGCTCCATCAAAGAATTCAATTCTTCGTAGTTATGCACACGCGTGGTGATTTCCCCGTAAGCGGCGTAGCTTTTCTCAGGTGCATAAGTCAGCATGAAACGTTGCAAACCTTTACCCGCTGTCGTCGTAATATGGTCCGTTTCTGGCTGGTCAGCAATCCAAGTTTCAATAGCTTTAAGCTTAGTGTTCGTTGCACGAATGTCTGTCCCTTCAGGTAACCACACATCCACTTGGAACATAGGTGTGGTTGAGGCTGGGAAGAAGGATTGCTTCACCTGAGTAAAACCGTACAGCGCTGCCACCAATGCTGCGACCAATACCACTACGGTCAGCCAAGCTCTGTGCATACAAAACTCAAGGAACTTGCGATACATAACGAAAATAAAGCCGTTATAAGGATCTTTACCCTCTTCGCCTTCTTTTACTTTTTGACCTCTAAAGAAAATGTCAGCAAAGAAAGGCGTGAGTGAAATCGCCGTGAACCAACTTAGCATTAGAGAAATCAGAAGTACCGAGAACAAGGTGCCACAATATTCACCAGTAGAGTCTTCAGAGAGACCAATAGGTGCGAATGCTGTCACCGCAATCACGGTTGCACCAAGAAGCGGCCATTTGGTTTGAGTGACAATGTCTGTTGCCGCTTGTAGCCTCGTTCGCCCTTTTTGCGTCCCTATGAGTATCCCTTCGACCACCACAATGGCATTGTCCACCAGCATCCCTAACGCTATGACAAGCGCTCCAAGTGAGATACGTTGTAAATCGATGGCCATGTACTGCATGAAAATGAAGGTGCCTAATACGGTGAGCAGCAGTATCAAGCCAATCAGCAGGCCAGAGCGCAACCCCATAAAGAACAGCAGTACGATAATAACGATAGCAACCGCCTGTCCCAGACTCACCACAAAGCCACGAACCGATTTATCCACCTCTTTCGGCTGGCTATACACTTCGTTTATCTCAATACCAACGGGTTGCTGAAACTTAAGCTCTGCGAGCCTGCGATACAAACGATCGCCGACTTCCACCACGTTAACACCAGTCGCGAAAGAGATACCGACATTCAGCGCCACATCACCGTTGTAAGTAATGATGTTGCTGGGTACTTCTATGAAGCCGCGTTTTATTTCCGCCACGTCTTTTAAGAAGATGAGACCTTGCGCCCCCCTTCGGTCAAAATCAAATCACCAAGCTCGGAAACATCAGTGAACTCACCCGTTGGCTGGATACGAATATACTTATCACCAATGCGCGTGGCGCCTGCGTTGGAGACGATGTTCTGAGTTTGTAGAAGATTGAAAATGGTGCTCGGCGCGATCCCCAAGGCACTGATGCGCTTTATTGAGATCTCGATAAAGACCTGCTCTTGCTGATCGCCTGTAACCGAGACCTTGCTTACGCCATCCACTAACTCAAGCTCCCGGCGCAGATAATCCACATAGTCGAGCAGTTCTTTGTAGTTATAGCCTTCGCCGGTTAACGCAAATAGAACGCCATACACATCACCAAAATCATCAATGACCGAAGGTTCATTGACTCCGGGAGGCAGCGAACCCTTCACATCGTTCACTTTCCGGCGGAGCTCATCCCAGATCTGCGGTAGATCGTCTGGCCCATAGTTATTTTTCATGGTGACGGTTATCTGCGACAATCCGCGACTCGAGATCGAATTAATCTCGTCGACATAGGTCAGTTGCTGTATCGCTTTCTCGATAGGATACGTGACCTCTTCTTCAACTTGCTGAGGTGTCGCCCCTGGGTAGGAGGTGACTACCATGGCATCTTTGATGGTAAATGCGGGATCTTCTAGTCGACCCAATCCAAAGAACGCGGACACACCACCGATCAAAAAGATCAGCGAAACCATCCAACTGATCACGCGGTTGCGAATGAAATACGCCGCGACTCCCGTGACTTCATCATCGGATTGCGGTAATGATTTTTGTTGTTCTTGCTCATTACTTCGCCTCCTGCGGTAATACTTCAACCTTCATGCCTTCCCTCAGCCTCGCAATCCCTGCAATGACAATCTGCTGCGACTGCTCAAGACCATCAAGGATCTGAATAGTCGATTGAGACACTTTGCCCGTGGTCACTTTTTGTTTTGTCACCGTGCTATCACCATTCACAACCCAGACAAATTTCTCATTCGCCGCCAAGCTGTCGCCATCTTGATTAAAGACTGCTTCAATAGGCACGCTGACACCAACGCCAAAGTTGATCCCCACATCTTTTGCTTTTGATGTCACATCCACTGCCATCCCATCAAGAATGAACTCATTTTCCGGCATCGGTAACACCAACGTTGCGGTAAAGGTGCCAAGTGCAGGATCTGGCTCTGTGGTGAATTCCTTCAACGATGCGATGTATTCGTTGCCAGAGGGCACTCTGACCAGCGCTTCAATATCAGTAACATCTTTATGCTTTGGCTGATTGAGAGAGAAGCTGTCCGGCATTTGCACCACCACTTCCACCTCTTCAACGCTATGAATATTCACCACTTGTTGCCCAATTTGAACATTTTCAAACTTCTCAGCAGAGACACGAGAAATGATGCCATCCACAGGTGCTTTGAGTTCCGTGAACGACAAGCGAAGTTTGGCAAGATCAAGCTCCGCCCGTGCATAGGCTCGCTGCGCCGCTATCTCATCAAATTGTGACTGTGCCAGAAGCCCTTTTTTTACCAGCGGGCTAGAGCGGCGATATTGGCTGTTAATGACGTTGTAGCGTGCTTGGGCATTATCTACCGCAAGCTGATAATCCGTCGGCTCTAATACCGCCAACACATCACCACGATTAACAAAATCCCCTTCCTTAAGATCGATTGAGCTTATCTCGCCAGCTACGCGAAAACTCAAATGAGAACGGTCTGCCGCACTCGCTATAGCAGGGAAGTAGAGTCGGCTTTTTAGCTCAGTACGACCGATTTCTGCCACGCGAACTTTTGGCACCTCGTCGCGTTCACCAACTTCAGGTTTACTGCAACCAACAAGCGTAGCCCCAATCAAAAAAACTGTGAGAGTGTGTAACTTCATACTAGAGCCCTCTCTCCTTGATCCACTCGCGAACCTTGATACCAGCGTCAATACCTTGAACTCCGGAAATAACGATTTGGTCGCCGTCATTAAGTCCACTGATCACTTGGCGCTTGTCGTTAAGCTTTACCGCTACTTTTTCAACAATACCCTGTTCATTCACGCGCCATACGCACTGCTTTTCGCCTTCCATAAACAGTGCTGATGTTGGTATCACTGTCGCTGAGCTACTTTTGGTCACAACGCGAACTTGACCAGCCATGCCAGGCAAAATCCCAACGTCGCTCGGACGCTCCATGACCATGGTGACTTTGTATGAACCGGTTTTTGGATCCGCCTCTGTATCAATTTCTTGGAATGTCAGTTCGTAGCTACTGGATGGGTGAGCATCAAATGTCATTGTCGCTTCCACCTCTGCCCCGCCTTGAAAACGGTTAAGGAGCGTATCTGGCAGTTGGAAGTTCACTTTGAGAAGCTGATTGGACTGAATGTTCATCACGCCTTCTTTGGCCTGAATGTATTCATAGTTGTCCGCGGGAATAATGGAGATAGTGCCATCGTAGGGCGCAAGTAATCGGGTATAGCTTAGATTTGCTTTCGCTTGCGACCAGTTGGCACGGGCAGAATTCATGTTTGCTTTAGCTTGGTCAAAGTCCTGTTCGGACACCACTTGCTCTTTGCGAAGCTTTAAAGCTCGTTGATATTGCACATCCGCCAAACGGAAGTTAGCTTGTGCTTGTTTTTCGAGCAGCTGATATTCATCCGGGTTGAGGCCTGCTAAGAAATCCCCTTTGGTGACTCGCTGGCCTGAGCGAACGGCAATTTCTTCAAGTTGTCCTGGAACACGAAACGCCAGCACTGCTTTATCTCCCGCTTCCGATGTGGCAGGAAAAGTACGTTCAAATTGGCTGTTGCCGACAGCAACGGAGAAAAGCTTAGCGGGGCGAGATTCGGGCTCGGGAACGGGAGGCGGCTCCTTACCACATCCACTGAGAAGGCCAGTGATAATCACCAGCAAGGTAAACTTACTATTCATTCTCTAACTACCTTGTTTTAATTGTACTTTTAAACATAGTCTAGAGAGGTGGGGCGTGCCAACAAACAGTGAACGAATAATGATTCTTACCTCTATAAAAAAAGAGACCGTGTTGGTCTCTTTGTATTTGGTTAGATTCGAGCTAACTACAGCTTGTTGAACTCGCGATTGACCTTAAACGCTTCGGATGTGACATACGCTTCCATATCTCGCACTTTGTGCTCCATTGAGTCAAAGTCACGTTCCAACGTATTAATGAGATCCTTAGCATTCTGTCCTTGCTGCCAAGGTTTACTCTTTAGCGAATGTTCCTGCTTGGACTTCATCGCCTGAACAAAATTGTCTGGCTGCTTTTCCAGCATCAAACTCATTGCTACATAGGCGAGCAGGACAAGGAAACTACCACCCAAGAGTGCCGCTGAAATCACTAAGATTCTGACAAGCCACACCTCAAGTCCAAAGTAATTGGCTAGTCCAGCACAGACACCAGTGAGCTTGCCGTTGACCGGATCTTTGTACAGCTCTCTATGAGTCATAAGATTGCCTCCAGTTTGGTGCTTCCGCATCTAGAATACGTTCTAGGTTATCAACACGAGCTTGCATCTTTTCAGCTCGCTGCGACAAGGACTGCAGTTTCTGAAACTCTTGCTCAGATAACCCATTATCGGCTTTGCGTTTGCTGCGGTAGTGGAGAAAAAGCCACAGCGGTGCGACAAAAATCAGAAAGACAATTAATGGACCCGCAATTAAAAAAGTCGACATGTTTTTCTCCTACTCCGTTGTTATTTGTCTTTGTTCATCTGCTCTTTAAGTTTGGCAAGCTCTTGGTCAATTTCATCTTGAGCCTGCAGCTCCGCGAACTCTTGATCGAGTGACTTAGCGTTCCCTGTCTTCGAATACAGATCCGCTTCCGCTTCCAGTTCATCGATTTTACGCGAGTACTGCTCAAACTTAGCCATCGCTTCGTGGGTACGGCTAGTGTGCAGATGTTTTTGTACATCGCGACGGTTGCTGGCTGCTTCTGAGCGAATCACAAGCGCTTGCTGCTTAGCGCGCGTTTCTGTGATTTTAGATTCTAGCTTAGCAATCTCGTTCGTCAGTTTCTCAATGGTCTCTTCGACTAAGGTTTGCTCATCGTGCAAGCCTTTCACAACGTTTTCAAGCTTTTGCTTTTCAATTAGCGCCGCTCTTGCTAAGTCTTCACGCTGTTTTGTGAGCGCTAACGTCGCTTTTTGCGCCCATTCTGAAATTTGTTCTTCAATGGCCGAGACTTTGCGCGCTAATTCTTTTTTGTCGGCAATCGCTTTTGCAGAGTTCGTGCGAACTTCTACCAACGTATCTTCCATTTCCTGAATGATGAGGCGAATCATCTTTTCTGGATCTTCCGCTTTATCAAGTAAGGCACTAATATTTGAATTTACGATATCGGCAAAACGAGAAAAAATACCCATATTACATCTCCTGTCTGGATGAGTTCGCCAATGAACTCTTTGGTTGTTGATTACAGTAATCCAAGTACCGTGCCAACATTTGCATTTCTTACATATCAATAACTTAACACTTGTCACTCGCATTCACTCAATGCCGTGCTAAGATGCATAGGCCAACAATTGGTATTTTTTACCAACATCGAGAGGAAATCATGGCGCAAAACTTAATTGGTGAATCTCCCGCGTTTTTAGCGGTGCTCGATAAGGTCTCGAGGCTTGCTCCCATCGACAGGCCTGTACTGGTGATTGGTGAGCGTGGTACAGGTAAAGAGCTTATCGCGCAGCGACTTCACTATCTGTCGAAACGTTGGGACCAACCTTTAGTCTCTCTGAACTGTTCAACATTAAGTGAAGGGCTGATTGACTCAGAGCTGTTCGGCCATGAGTCAGGCGCGTTTACTGGCGCCAAAGGACGTCACCAAGGCCGCTTCGAGCGCGCTGAAAACGGCACACTGTTTCTTGATGAACTCGCTACTACGCCACTTTCTGTTCAAGAAAAACTCCTTCGTGTGATTGAATACGGTCAGTACGAACGCGTTGGTGGCGCTAAGGCACTGGAAGCCAACGTTCGATTAGTCTGTGCAACCAATGAAGATTTGCCTGCACTCGCCGAAAGAGGAAAGTTTCGCGCCGATCTTCTCGACCGCCTCGCTTTTGATGTTATTCATCTTCCACCTTTAAGGCACAGGCAAGAAGACATTCCCCTATTGGCCGAATTTTACGCCATTAAAATGTGCCGCGAACTTGGGTTACCGTTTTTTGTGGGCTTTACCGAACAAGCTTGGCAAAGCATCTATGACTATCACTGGCCCGGCAACGTGCGCGAGCTAAAAAACGTAGTAGAGCGTGCTGTGTATCAGCAAGGCACCAATGAAGCACCGATTGAATCTCTAATATTCAACCCGTTTGAAAATCAATTCAGCCAGCTCAGTCCTATGGCGAGAAAAGATGAAGCGGACAACGAAACAAGCGTTGATAGCGCCTCGTCAGAGGATTCCGATGCAGCCAAACCGTCACAGAACTATGACTTTCCTTTGGATTTTAAATCTTGGCAAGATGAGCAGAATGTTAAGCTGATTAATGAAGCGCTGAAACAAGCTCAATACAATCAACGCGGTGCAGCCAAACTGCTAAGCTTGAGTTATGACCAGCTAAGAGGCTTAGTGCGAAAGTATAAACTGGTTTGATGTTGATGGGTGACTTCACTTTCTATACGACAAACTCGGCGATAAGTGCTTGTCGTTATTGGTTTAGCAAGCGAATTAGTGGTAAATTACCCTGATCTCAATATAGATATTACGTTCGCGAACGAATGTAGCGTGTTTATGAAGGCATTAATCAAATTATCACTCGGGCTCTGTGGCTTAATTTTGCTCGCTGGATGTGAAGACAAAGTCGATCACTCCAAAATACGACAAGACGGTTTCGTCTATTGTGACCAAGGCCGACCGAGTACATTCAACCCGCAACTCGTAGACGGTGGTATTACCGTAGAGTCAATTGCGCCGCAATTGTTCGACACCTTGCTCACGCTAAATGCGGGCACGCATCAGCCTGTACCTAACCTAGCGAAAGCTTGGGCGGTCAACAAAGCGGGAACTGAATACACCTTTACACTCAGAGACAATGTTCAATTTCAGAGCACCGATTGGTTTACACCGTCTCGCCCTTTGAATGCGAATGATGTAGTGTTCAGCTTTAGCCGTATTATCGACCCTAACCACCCCTTCCATGATGTGGGTGGCAGTGTGTACCCTTGGTTTGCCGGTATCGACTTCGCCAGCCTAGTCGAGAAAGTCGAAGCCATCGACGGGCTGACGGTTAAATTTACCTTATCAAGCCAGATAATTCGTTCTTGTCTAACATCTCTACTGCGCACGCACCTATCTTCTCTGCCGAATATGCCGACCAGTTGATTGCTAGCGACAATAAACTGAATCTAGATACTCACCCTGTCGGTACAGGACCATTCTACTTGGATGAATATCAAGTTGCGGACTTGGTTCGGCTTAAACGTCATGAAGACTATTGGCGTGGTTCCGCTCAAATGTCACAAGTGGTGTTTGATATCTCACACCGTGGTGCCGGCGCACTGGCAAAACTGCTACGTAACGAGTGCGATGTTCTAAACTCGCCTATTTCAAGCCAAATTCCGGTGATACTGGAAGAAGATTCGGTCGTACTGCAAGCCAAACCTGCTATGAACGTAGCGTTTGTTGCTATGAATACTCAGCACCGAGCACTTAGCGACCCTCGCGTTCGTAAAGCGCTGAACCTTGCCATTAACCGCGACACTATTCTAGAAGCCGTCTATTTTGGTAGTGGTGAAACCGCCTACAGTTTGCTTCCTCCAAGCTCTTGGGCTCACCAAAAAGATGCGATACAAGTTCGCTACGATCGCAACTATGCTATGGCGCTGCTTCGTGAGGCGGGTTACGCCCACGGACTTGAGCTAACTATGGCGGTACCTCTCGAGCCACGAGTGTATAACCCAAGCCCGCGTAAAACTGCAGAGCTGATTCAGGCAAACTTTGCCAATATTGGCGTCACGCTTAATTTGCTAACCGATGATCGCGTCGACCGGCAAGAACTGTCCAATATTGAATCTGTTGATATGCTACTGACTGGTTGGGTGGGTAATACGGGCGATCCGGATAACTACCTAAGACCTCTACTTTCTTGCACCTCTAAGCGCGAAGGCCTTAACCTGTCCATGTGGTGTAACGATGACTTCGACTTCATTTTGGATTTGGCTCTTGAAGTAAACCAACCAAGATATCGTCTTAACCTTTATCGCCAAGCGCAAAACATTTTGAATGAGGAAGTGCCGGTGCTGCCTATCGCTCACGGACAAAAATACCAAGCGCACAATGACAACCTGACCGGATTTAGAACCAGTCCGTTCAATGCTCAACCTTTTGACCAAGTAATGAGGTTGAAATAAATGTTCTGGTACTCAATACGTCGCCTTAACCTATTTGTTATCACGCTGTTGATACTCACCTTTGTGGGATACAGCTTGGTGAGACTCGAACCAACTTCTCAATGGGCATCAGCACCTATGCTCTCGGGTTGGTTCGAATACCTTGGACGATTACTTCAACTCGATTTTGGTCTAACGAAAGCCGGTGTGCCCATCACACAAGAGCTTGCCTCCGTTCTGCCAGCCACACTAGAGCTTTGCTTTGCGGCATTTACTATCTCGGTATTCTTAGGCATCCCTGCCGGGACTATTGCGGGTATGCGTAAAGGCAAGTGGCTCGACAACGTGATCTCATTTTCCTCTATGGTCGGCTATGCCGCTCCGCTATTTTGGATCGCACTATTGATGATCATGTATTTCTCACTCAACTATCAATGGTTCCCCGTGGCCGGGCGCTATGACCTGCTTTACGAGATTGACCATGTGACGGGATTTGCATTGATTGATGCCATCCTATCGGACGGTCCATACCGTAAAGAAGCGCTTCAAAGCGTTATCGAGCATATGATCCTACCTTGTTTGGTGTTGGCATTGTCACCGACGATGCAGGTAATTCGTATGATGAGGACTTCCGTTACCGAAGTGATGTCTCAAAACTACATTCGTGCCGCACGTATTCGCGGTCTTTCAAACTATGAGATTGTCATCGAACACGTACTGCGCAACGCCATTCCGCCAATTATCCCTAAACTCGGCGTGCAGCTATCAAGCATGATCACCCTAGCGATCATGACTGAGTCAATCTTTAACTGGCCGGGTGTTGGCCGTTGGTTATTAGATGCCCTGTCGAATCAAGACTACGCATCAATTCAGGCCGGCGTGCTCGTGGTAGCCACCATTGTTTTAGCGGCGAGTATCATCTCTGATCTTATCGGCGCGATGATCAACCCGTTAGTAAGGAAGGAATGGTATGCTGTCAGATAACGTTTATCAGGAAGAGCGTATTCCTACTCAGCTTGAGCGATTTTGGCGCAGCTACCGCTCAAATAGTCTGTCGATGTTTGGTCTGTGGTGTTTGATTTTCATCATCCTTATCACCCTACTCTCGCCATTCATTACGCCTTACGACCCTATGGCACAAAGTTCGAATCTATTGGTGCCACCCTCGTGGGATCCTAAGGGCACCGTAGATTTTTTCTTTGGCACCGATGATTTAGGTCGCGATATCTTGTCACGTATCATCGACGGCTCACGCTTGTCCTTTGGTGCGGCAGTAATCATTACCGTAATCGCTACCCTGGTCGGTTGCTTAATCGGTATCTTGGCTGGCATGACACGCGGTCTACTATCGAGCACACTCAACCACCTGCTTGACACTGTCATGTCTATCCCATCGCTGCTGCTAGCGATCATCTTTGTCGCTTTCTTAGGGCCTGGTGAATTTAATATCTTGTTGGCAATCTGCCTCGCGTTGATCCCACGGTTTATTCGCTCGATCTATGTCGCTGTGCATACCGAAGTCGAGAAAGACTATATCATGGCAGCCAGACTCGATGGCGCGAATGAGTTTTACCTACTTTGGAACTCGATTTTTCCCAACCTATTAACTGTGATTGCAGCGGAGGTTACTTTCGCTTTGTCTATCGCGATTCTTGATATCACTGCGTTAGGCTTTTTAGGCTAGGTGCTCAAGCGCCAAGCAGTGAGTGGGGTGCGGTTCTTGGTGATGCGGCTGAGCTACTTTACCTAGCACCGTGGACAGTAATTTTACCGGGCCTAGCCATTTTGTTTACAGTCGTAGTGGTTAACATTGTGGGTGAAGGTATCCGCAGTGCATTGAGTGCGGGGATCGAATAATGCCAGTACTAGATATTCGACATCTCACCATCGAAATCGAGACTCCTCAGGGGCTCGTTAAAGCTGTTGATCGTATGAGTTTCACTATTAATGAAGGTGAAATTCGCGGCCTTGTAGGTGAATCGGGCTCAGGAAAAAGCTTGGTTGCCAAAGCCATTGTGGGCGTAACCAAAGATAACTGGAAGGTCACCGCTGACGCATGCGCCTTGGTAATATTGACTTACTGCAGCTAACGCCTCGAGAGCGCAGGCGTGTTATCGCTCGTGATGTTGCGATGATTTTCCAAGAGCCAACAACCTGTTTAGACCCATCCGAACAAGTTGGCAAACAGCTCATCGAGTCCATCCCTGCCCGCTCATTCGAAGGCAAATGGTGGGAGCGATTTAAATGGCGTAAAAAGCAAGCCATTGCCTTGCTGCATAAAGTTGGCATCAAAGAGCACACTCGTGTGATGAACAGCTACCCCTATGAGCTCACCGATGGTGAGTGTCAGAAGATCATGATTGCGATGGCCATTGCTGCCAAACCAAAGCTATTGCTTGCTGATGAACCAACAATGACTTGGATCCCATCACACAGTCGCAGATCTTGCGTTTGTTGAGTCGTATGAACCAGCTCAATAACACTACGATTGTGTTGATTGGGCATGACTTAACGACGATCACTCAATGGGCAACGCGTATCACAGTGATGTATTGTGGGCAGTCAGTCGAATCAGCTGATACCGCTAAGATTCTGGCAAAACCAAAGCACCCATATACGGTTGCGCTGCTTAAAGCGATGCCCGACTTTGGAGAATGGATACCGCACAAAGAGAAGCTACAGTCGCTTCCAGGATCCATTCCACCGCTTCAACACTTGCCGATTGGTTGCCGACTGGGCCCACGTTGCCCGTATGCGCAAAGACAGTGTGTAGAAATTCCCGAAGCAAAACGAATTAAGAATCATAAGTTCAGCTGTCACTTCCCGCTGAATACGGAGAAAAAAGCATGAGTTCGTTGTTAGAAGTCTCCGATCTAAAAAAAGACTTTGTGACTCGCTCTAAGCTGTTCCAAAGAAAAGTACAGCACGCGGTTAAACCTGTCAGCTTTAGCCTTGAAGCTGGGCAAACCATTGGTTTTATCGGCAAAAATGGGTCTGGAAAGTCCACCCTAGCACGCATGCTTGCTGGCGTGGTAGAACCGACATCAGGTGAGATCCGAGTCAACGGTGATTTGCTTGAGCACAAAGATTACTCGACTCGGTGTAAGCTGATTCGTATGATTTTCCAAGATCCGAATACGTCGTTGAATCCGCGTATTCAAATCGGCCGTATTCTCGAAGGTCCTTTGAAACGGAACACCAACATGCCGCCAGAAGCGCGTATGCAACGTGTAAAGGACACGCTCATTCGCGTTGGCCTGTTGCCTGAACATGCCTATTTTTACCCGCAAATGCTGGCAACCGGACAAAAACAGCGTGTCTGTTTGGCACGGGCTTTGATTCTTCAGCCATCGATTATCGTGGCAGATGAAGCACTGAATGGTTTGGACATGGCGATGCGCTCACAAATTATAAACCTGTTTCTCGAGCTTCAAGAAGAAATGGGCGTTGCGTTTGTTTATGTATCGCAACATTTGGGCATAGTGAAACACATTACGGATAAAGTGATGGTGATGCACGAAGGCGATGTTGTGGAATATGGCAAGACCAGTGAAGTACTCACCAACCCACAACATATTGTCACCCAGCGCATGGTAGAGAGTCACTTCCACAAGACGCCCATACATCGTTAGTAAACGGCATCGTTAGTGAACGGTATCGGTAGTCAACGGGATCGCTAAATAGAAGCGCTACGAAAAATCAATTAACCAATCAGCTCTATATAACTGTCGATACCTTTTTGTATCGACTTTTTTATTTCCATAAGCGGCTTAGATTGCAAGCTCCAAAGCGCGATTGGCACAGACAATCCACCGCGGATCTTCTCACACTTTATCTCAGTGAGGTTATCCGCCACATAGTCGCTGGTTTCAATGTTCTTAGGCATTAAGGTCCAGCCTAAGCCTTTTTGAGTGAGCTTGATGGTCAGTGCTAACTGATCAATCAGGTCATGGTTTGCTGACAAAACCACATGATTCGCTAACCCTTCATCGACGAGAGATTTGAGGACAAACTGACGTGTCGTCTTCAGCGCATCGTAAACTTGATCTTCAGGTAAGCTCGCTAAATCACTGTACTTACTAGCAAAAGGAACAAACGGCATATTGCCGATCATGGTGTAGTCGATGTTGCTCATTGCGCTCGCTTTGGTCACATTGACGATACCAAACTGAATCGACTCATCAGCGAGTCCTTCGCGGATCTGCTCTTGCGTTCTCACCAACAAGTTCACACGAAGCGCGGGAAAGTCGTCGATAAGCTGCTCACGGATTAACGCAATCGCAAGATGCGGTAAAAAGCTACTGTAGGCGACGGTAACGGCATCAAGCTCTCCAAACGATAAGCTTAATGCCACCTTATCAAAGGTCTTGGCTTGCTCAAGCGCCTGCTTTGCGTATCGATAAAGAAAATGGCCATCTTGAGTCGGGTCAACGCTGCGAGTATTACGCTCAAACAGCTCGACGGAGACTTGATCTTCTAAGTTAGCAATCACCTGCCTACGGTGGTTCTGTGTTTACCCAGTCTGCTCCCCGCTTTACTAAAAGAGCGCTCTTCGTAGACACTGACAAACGCCGCCAACTGCTCCAAGCTAAAATTCACACACGCCTCCTAAACCCATTTAAAACGTAACTTGTTGTCGAAACGTTACTTTTCTTGTCAATGATAGACGAATTATTTCATTTGTCACACAGCTCAGACAGCCTAGCGAGGGCTGTACTTCTTTATTTATTGCTTTTCACCAAACCGTAGATGTGAGGATTGCGTCCTGCGCTGTGATGTTTGGTGATTGGAAATCTCATCATATTATTTTCTCAGACCCAGAGAGCTCCTCTCTGCATGAAATTAACTCGTGAAACATAAAGGTAAACATGATGACAGATTTCTCAAAAATCGATAACGAAGTTGAACAGCTAGCCGGCGTTATCTGGAATATGGCGGAAAAGGTTTGGGACTACGCAGAACTGAGCTATGAAGAGTTTAAAAGCTCAGCGCTGGAAAGTGCCGTACTTGCAAACAATGGTTTTACTATCACTGAGCGTGCGGTAGCTGGCCTAGAGACCTCTTGGGTCGCTGAATGGGGTACAGGCAAGCCTGTCGTTGGCTACTTGGTGGAGTTTGATGCGCTGCCAGGCCTTGGTAACGATACGGTGCCAACCAAAACCCCAGCTAAGAACGGCAATACAAATGGCCACGGTTGTGGGCACAACCTTATCGGTTCTTCATCTATTGGCGCAGCAATCGCTCTAAAAAACCACATGGAAAAAGAAGGTATCGCTGGCACCATTAAGGTTATCGGCTGTCCTGCAGAAGAAGCGTTGAACGGTAAAAACTACATGGTTTCTGCTGGCGCATTTGATGATTTGGATGTCTGCCTGCACAACCACCCTGCGATGGTGAATGCCGCACTGAACTTCCACTCTGCGGCTTCCATCGACCTACTAATCGAGTGGAAAGGCGTCACTGCCCACGCTGGTGCGGCTCCTTGGGAAGGCAGAAGTGCACTCCATGCTGCTGAGATTTTCTTAATGTCAGCGAATATGATGCGCGAGCAAATGGAACCTACGGGTCGCCTACACTACCAGATTCTTAATGGCGGTGACGCAGTGAATGTCATCCCTGACTACGCTAAAGTTCTGGTTCGTTACCGCGGTAAATCTGCTGAGAATGTGCGCAAATATAAGGCGTGGCTAGAAGACATGGCCAAAGGTGCCTCATTGTCGACTCAAACCACTGAAGTCGTGACTAACCTAGGCGGTATCTATGACATTTTGCCTAACGACCCATTTGCCGAAGCAATCACGACTCATATGAATCGTTATCTGCCGATCGCTTGGACAGAGGAAGAGCAAGAGTTTGCCAAATCTATTCAACGTGAAATGGGCAAACCAGAAGACGGCCTTGCTACAGACGTGATGGATGTACCTCATGGTGTTGAAGTTGGCGGCTCATCAGACGTTGGTGACGTAAGCTGGAAAGTACCGACAATGGGTGTGATGTTTGCCGCATGGCCTAAATACATCCCACCACATCAATGGGGTTGCACTGCGTGTAACGGTATGAGTATTGGACGAAAAGCTGGTCTGCAAGCTGCTCATGTTATGGCAGCGCAAGGACTGGAGTTACTCACAAATCCTCAGCTACTAAATGACGTGACGGCTGAGTTTGAGAAAAACAAAAACGGCCAGGAATATGTTTCATTGAATGATACCGACTATAACCCTAGAGGTATCTTAAATGACGAGCAGTTGACCAACTACGACTGCTGTCTACATACGGCTCTAGAACATTTTGGACTGGGCGAAAACTACAATCCGACCTGTGGTCATAGCCACAAGTAATTCTCACACACTCATCCAAGCGAGGGCATCAATGCCCTCGCTTTTTTTTGTCGCGACACAAAGCGCTTAGGTTCCCTATCTTCCCAATTTCGAATTACTAAGAGGTGATGATTGAATCCTCTTCAGTGAATTCAGGGTTTAGAGACAAGCCAGATACTATAACCGCAGTTGTTGAGACAAATGTATTACCGCTCAGCGAAATATCAAAACTAACCTTTGGAGAAAGCACTTATGTGTACTCGTATTATCTATCAAACAGAAACTGGCAAATTCATTACCGCACGTGGCATGGATTGGAACGATCCAACCGCAAAAACCAGCATGATCGTATACCCACGCGGCCTAGCACAAACTGGTGGCAGCATGGAAAATGCACTGACTTGGACTTCTAAGTATGGTTCTGTTTTTGCTTCTTTTTACGGCAAAGCATCTTCTGACGGTCTAAATGAAGCGGGTTTGGCTGCCAACACTCTTTATCTTGCTGAAGCAGATTACGGTGACTACACACTATCGAACAAACCTCGCCTTTCTATTGGCGCATGGAACCAATACTTCTTGGATAACTTCGCCACTGTCGCAGAAGCCGTCGCTGCAATGCAAGAGCCTCCTTTTGTGATTGTCGCTCCGCTACTACCTAACGGACGTGCAGCATCGGTTCACCTTTCTCTTTCTGATAGCACTGGCGACAGCGCAATTCTAGAATATATCGATGGTGAGCTGAAAATCCACCACAGCAAAGACTATAGTGTCATGACTAACTCACCAGTCTTTGACGAGCAAATTGCAATCAACAAATACTGGGAGCTTGTTGGTGGCGACAAAATGCTACCAGGCACAATCAATGCGGCAGACCGTTTTGTTCGTGCGAACTACCTACTAAAAAGCACACCTAACTTTGCTGACGGTCAAGAAGCAACGGCTGCAGCCCTATCAGTATTGCGCTCTGTAGGCGTGCCTCTAGGTATGGAAGATCCTGAGCACCCAAACATCTCTGCAACGCTATGGCGCTCAATGTCAGACCATGACGCAAAACGCTTTTTCCTAGACTCAGCAAGCCAACCTGCTCTTATCTGGGTTGACCTAGACAACCTAGATCTTGAACAAGGTGCACCAATTATGGCAATCGAGCTAAACGGCCCTGAGTTCATCGCCGGTGATGTGACTGACAAGCTAGCTCAGACATCAATGATCACTTGGATGTAATCATCGACATGACGTACCGCGCAGTTACCTCTTTGGATAAACAGATGGCTGCGCGGTATCCCTTTAGGTGCTGAGATTCGAAAGATCTCTAGCCCAGACCTTCGAATCCTGTTACTCACCTTTTATCTACACATGATTGAGGCAAAAAATGAGCTCTGGTCAAGAAATTTTCAGTGAAGTTGTCACCGTACTAGGAACCGCCGCTTTTGCGCTGTCGGCCGTACTGGCCGCAAGTAAAAGGCGAGTCGATATTTTCTCACTCATCATACTGGGACTGATCACGTCAATAGGCGGGGGAACCATGCGTGACCTCATGTTGGATGTCCCTGTCTTTTGGTCTCTAGATCTTAGCTATGTGTGGATCTCGATCAGTGCGAGCCTGTTGGGTTTCGTTTTCTTTGGCCTGCTGAAAAAGCGCTGGATAAACGAGTTTTATCTTCATATCGATGCCTTTGCTATCGCTCTGTTTGCCATTCAAGCCACTAACAAGGCATGGGCACTTGGCTTTGGACTCCCAATAGCACCCGTGTTTATGGGCCTAATTACTGCAGTGGGTGGCGGCATTGTCAGAGACATGCTGATGCAAAGACCTACTCTACTTTTTGAGAGCGAACTTTACGCGATTCCTATCGCACTGGGCTGTGCCATGCACTGCGTGGTTTTAAGTCTCGCACCACAATGGTCGGTACTGAGCTCGACACTCTGTATTTTACTCATCATTGCCGGTCGCTCGCTGTCCATCTACTTCAATATTGGGGTACCAAACTGGGCACTGCTCGGACAAAAGTTCACCCTAGTAAAAGTGCGAGAAGGTGAGGACTGAGTCCTCTACAGAAGAGTTTGTCGATACTAATGAGTTGAATAGCATAGGGAAAACCGCCGTTTGGCTCATCACAACACAACTACGGAAACACTATTATGATTAAAAAGATGACGCTTACTGCCCTAGCCTCTTCCGTCTTCCTATTCTCACCAACCCTGTTTGCTGACTCTGAGTTAAAACAGTCCGTCTACGAGGACAATGGAAGACTGATTGAGCTATTTGAACACTTCCATGCCAACCCCGAGATCGGCTTTATGGAATTTGAATCGGCTAAGATCATTGCCAACGAACTCAAACAGCTCGGCTTCGAGGTTCACGAAGGTATAGCCCGAACAGGCGTAGCCGCGGTGCTTAAAAATGGTGAAGGACCAACGGTCATGTTTCGTGCGGACATGGACGCTTTACCTGTTAAAGAAGAAACGAATCTCCCTTATAAATCCACAAACCCAACCAAAGACCGCTTTGGTAATCCGATTTACGCAATGCACGCGTGCGGTCACGATGCCCATATGACTTGGCTTCTGGGCATGGCAAAACAGTTAGCTGAAGCGAAAGAGAAATGGAGTGGCACCGTAGTTCTTATCGCCCAGCCTGCTGAAGAGTTGATTATGGGCGCAACAGCGATGGCAAAAGACGGACTATTTAATAAGGTGCCTGTGCCGGATATTTTGATTGCGGGTCATGTTCACCCTCTTCTGCCAGAAGGCAGTGTATCAATCTCCGACGGTCGTCGTATGGCGGGTACCGACAGATTGACGTATTCATTCAAGGTGTCGGTGGTCATGGTTCAACACCTCATGTCACCAAAGATCCCGTTGTAATGGCATCAATGTCGGTACTTGGCTACCAAACTATCATGTCGCGAATGGTCGACCAACAACAACCGGCCGTGCTTTCTGTCGGCGCGATTGAGTCCGGCAGTGAAAACAACATCATTCCTGATACGGCGACGCTCAAGCTCAACCTTCGCTGGTACCGCACCGAAGATCGTGATGTGATGCTCAAGGGTATCAAGCAAGTCACCGATAATGTGGCTCGCATGTACGGTGTGGATGAAGACAACATGCCGACTTATGAGATGAAAGGCTACTCAACACCACTCATTAATCCAACCAAAGAATCAGAAATCGCCAAACAGGCCATGATTAAATCTCTTGGTGAAGAAAACGTGAAACTCGGGTTTCCACCAGTAATGGGGTCTGAAGATTTTCACATGTTGACCTACGAGTACCCAGAAGTACCGGTGTTGTTTGTCGAAGTTGGTGCGGCTACACAGAACACATGGGATACCTTTGTCGAGCACGGCTCCTTCCCTAAATATACCAACCACAATCCAAACTTTGTGGTTGAGCAAGGTGCAATCCCAACTGGGACGATTGCGCTAACTTCTGTGGTTAAGGCATTTCTCAACTCAGATCAAAGTCAGTAATAAGCGCTAGATCAATTCGCAAGCACAAAAAAACCAGCTCAGGCTGGTTTTTTTAGTATTCAATAATGGTAGTGATTAGCGACGCGTCTTATTACGAGCACCTTGCTCACCAGAAGACTTTTTGTTGCGGCGCTGTTGGTTGCTACGACCTTTTGGTGCATTTGCACGCTCTTCGTGGCGACGGACTGCGCGACGAATTTTCTGGCTGCGAGAACGCTCACGTTGACGAGAAGTGTTCTGGCTTTGGTCTAGCATGGTCTCTTTCTCTGGGCGAAGTTCCACTAGCTCACGTAGGTAGTTGACTTCTTTCAGAGTCAGTTCCATCCAACCGCCACGAGGCAGTTTCTTGTCTAGGTAAATGTCACCGTAACGTACACGCTTAAGACGGCTTACGGTTGTCTCTTGAGATTCCCACAGACGACGAACTTCGCGGTTACGACCTTCGTTGATAACAACGTAGAAGGTGTGGTTCATACCTTCACCACCCGCGTAAACCACGTCTTCGAAACGAGCCATACCATCGTCAAGTTCAACACCGTTTACCACGTTACGAACTTTCTGCTCATTCACTTCACCGAAAACGCGAACTAGGTATTCACGCTCAACTTGGCGGCTTGGGTGCATTAGACGGTTTGCTAACTCACCATCGGTCGTGAACAGCAGTAGACCTGATGTGTTAGCATCAAGACGGCCAACGGAAATCCAGCGTGAACCGCGGATTTTTGGCAAACGATCGAATACAGTACGACGGCCTTCAGGATCGTGACGTGTACATAGCTCGCCTTCTGGCTTGTAATAGGCCAGAACTCGACAAACCACTTCTTCTTGTGCTTTGGCAGAAACAGTATGACCATCGATACGGATGACCGCATTTTCGTCTTCCAGACGCTCGCCCAGTCTTGCTACCTGACCATTCACACTCACGCGCCCTGCTTTAATAAGGGCTTCAAGTTCACGACGAGAACCGTGGCCTGCGCGAGCAAGCACTTTTTGTAATTTTTCGCTCATTTACCTACCTATAATGTCGTCTTCACAGACGTCGAAACCAGATAATGCGACCTAAAAATCGCGGTCGCGTATTATCGCAAAGAAACCCGATTCACGCACCAAGTTTCTTCACTAATTTAGTAAGAAAACATTCTAAACTCTACTCGAACGGTTCAGGGTCACCCGCACCAACACGTAGCACTTTTGCTTCGTCATCACTAAAGTCAATTACGGTCGTTGGCTGCTCACCCAAATAACCACCATTCAAGATGCAATCTACCGCATGCTCTAGCTTGTCGCGAATTTCTTCCGGATCCGATTCTGTCACTTCATTTCCAGGCAGAATCAAAGACGTTGACATTAGCGGCTCGCCCAATGCTTCAAGCAAATCCAAGGCAATTTGATTGTCTGGGACACGAATACCGATGGTTTTACGCTTTGGATTCATCAAACGGCGAGGAACCTCTTTAGTGCCTTTGAAGATAAAAGTGTAAGGCCCCGGCGTGTTGTTCTTTAGCAGACGGAATGCGGTGTTATCAACACGTGCGTAAAGAGACAGCTCAGACAAGTCACGACATAACAAAGTGAAATTATGCTTGTCATCAAGGCGACGGATCTGGCAAATGCGCTCTAGCGCTTGTTTATTTTCTAGCTGACAGCCTAGTGCGTAACCAGAGTCGGTTGGATAAATAATGACACCACCGTTACGAACAATCGCAACCGCTTGAGTGATCAAACGTGCTTGAGGATTTTCTGGGTGTACATAAAAAAATTGGCTCATTGTTATTCCTTCAAACTTAAGACGCTCTCGGTACGACCTTCCCTGTCGTTCGACTTCAAGAGCTGTCGCTTTGATATGATAATAAATCAACAGAGAGTGCAGTTAAGATGCTTAACTCAAGATCGAGTGATATCGGCTTCGTTATTCTTTTTCACCATCTTCTGCACCACTTTCAATTGTAGTGCTCGTCAGCGAAGTTGCTGTCTTTAACGGTAGGCGATCCCATACTGGCTCTACGCCCGATGGCAGCCATAGGTTTCTACCTAGCTCCATCCAAGGAGAAGGATAGTGGAAATCTGACCCTTGTGAAGCTAATAGATTGTATTGTATCGCATAATCTGCAAGGTTGCGCCTTTCTTGTTGACTTTGTTGTGGCTGAGCCACTTCCATTGCGTCACCATTGGCTTCAACAAATGCCGTCAGTAGACGTTTCAGCCATTTTGCCGTTAGCTGGTAACGGCCAGGGTGTGCCAGCACGGCTACCCCTCCCGCTTGATGGATGGCATCCACTGCTTCTGACATCGTGCACCAGTTTGGCGGCACGTAGCCGGTGTTATTGCGCGTCATAAACTTCTTGAACACCTGCTGCATGTTTTTCGCGTAGCCGTTGTCCACCAGCCATTTTGCAAAGTGAGCACGTGTTATCGGCGCATCACCCGCGATCGCTTTGACTTCCTCAAGCAAGCCTTCTCTGGTCGCTTTTTCCAGTCGGTGCGCGATGAGCTCGGAGCGCTCTACTCTTCTTGCTTGCTGCGCACGAATCAACGCGTTTAGCTCAGGGGAGTCAATGTCTACGCCAAGCCCGACAATATGAATATCTTTATTCTGCCAAACCGTCGAGATTTCGATACCGTTAACCAACTCAATAGGCAGAGACTGCTCTTCAATTAGCTGATGAGCGGCAGGCAATGCCTCTAAGGTATCGTGGTCGGTAATCGCCAATATTTTCACGTCAAAGCTCATGGCTCTGTCCAAGAGCGCGGCAACCGATAATCGGCCATCAGAGGCGGTAGTGTGACTGTGTAAATCTATCTTCATTTTTTCACATTTTCGGTTGACTTTTACACCACGAACTAGTTAACTAGTACGCAGATACAGTTATTTGAGATTAGGCACGTATGGTACTCGATATTCAACCATTCAAAAAACCTTTAAACCGTGGGGTTAACGCTCTAGTAGGTTGGTGGCGCACTTGGACACAATCCGAGTGGGCTTTTTTGCGTGCATAATCAAATACGAATTTGATTAAAGCCCACTCAATTGAGTGGGCTTTTTTGTTTTTCGATTCATCTGACAAAGATTTCAATTTAAACGATTATTTTAGCAACAATTTGGGGACATTGAGCGTTGGGCAAACGTTTTAATTGTGCGACTATAACCCATTAAACACTCGGTGTGCCAAGATTGTTGCAACAGCAGATTCAAGATTAAAAGGAGCTTTTGTGAATAAAGCCATTAGCATCAATAAACAGGGTCGATTGGAAGTCCTTTCTCTCCAAGTGCCATACGCACAAGACCCAACCAGACTGTTTCACACCTTGTGTGAAAACAAAACCGATAGTCTGCTACTTGAGTCTGCTGAAATCGACTCAAAACAAGACTTACAGAGCCTACTTATCGTTGATTCTGCCGTTCGTATCGTTTGTGAAGGTCACAAAGTGCGCTATGAAGCGCTAACGACAAACGGTGTCAATCTTCTTAACATCATTGCTCAGAACATTGCGGACGAAATTGAACACACGCTAACAGACAAAGAGCTCGTCGTTCAGTTTGAGATGCCAGACGACACACTAGATGAAGACTCTCGACTTCGTGAAGCCTCCTCTTTTGATGCGCTTCGTCTTGTTCAACACAGCTTTGACCTAAGTGGTTTAGACAAGAACGCCATTTTCATGGGCGGCCTGTTTGCCTACGACATCGTGGCAAACTTTGAACCATTGGGTGATGCAAACCAAGCGAACCAATGCCCAGACTTTGTATTCTATGTGGCTGAAAGCCTGCTTGTTGTTGATCACCAAAAAGAGTCTTGCGACCTACAAACCACACTATTTAATCATGATGATGCAGAGCTAGCTCGTATTCGTGGCCGAATCACAGAAATCAGCCAGCAATGCCAAAACCTAAAAATGGTGCCAGCGGCAACGAAAGTTGAAGGCATACAAGAAGACGTCAGTATCTCCGACGAAGACTTTTGCCAAATCGTCCGTGATTTAAAAGAGTACGTGGTTCGTGGTGACATCTTCCAAGTTGTACCTTCTCGCCGTTTCACATTGCCATGCCCTTCACCTCTGGCAGCCTACAAAGAGCTGAAGCAGAGCAACCCAAGCCCTTACATGTTCTATATGCAAGATGAGTTGTTTACTCTGTTTGGTGCCTCTCCAGAGAGTGCGCTTAAGTACGGCAAAGACTCAAACCAAATAGAGATCTACCTATCGCGGGTACTCGCCGTCGCGGCAAGAATGCAGATGGCAGCATCAACAAAGACCTTGATAGCCGAATCGAGCTAGAGCTTCGCAGCGACATGAAAGAAAACGCCGAGCACATGATGCTGGTTGACCTAGCACGTAATGACGTGGCTCGCATTGCTGAGCCAGGCTCTCGCCATGTGGCCGATCTTTTGAAAACCGACCGTTATAGTCACGTGATGCACTTAGTATCTCGTGTCGTTGGTCAGCTTCGTGGTGACCTAGATGCGCTGCACGGCTACCAAGCGTGTATGAACATGGGAACGCTAACCGGAGCACCAAAAATCCGTGCTATGCAGTTGATTCGTCAATTTGAAGGGCAAACTCGTGGCAGCTATGGCGGCGCAGTGGGCTACATGAATGGCGCCGGTGACTTGGATACCTGTATTGTTATCCGCTCTGCTTATGTTGAAGATGGCATTGCTCAAGTTCAAGCAGGTGCTGGCGTCGTATTCGACTCCGACCCTCAATCTGAAGCGGATGAAACTCGTGGTAAGGCGCAAGCCGTCATTTCAGCAATCAAAACGGCGCACAAGGGGTAATCACGATGTCTAACACTACAAAGTCAGTGAACAACAAACTCGCCAATATTGTTTTTGTCGATAATTTTGACTCGTTTACCTACAACCTAGTGGATCAGTTCCGAAGCCTAGGTCACAGCGTTAAGATTTATCGTAACCATATTGCTGCAGACAAAATCGCTAAGGCAGTATTGGAGCTGGAGAACCCCGTCGTCGTGCTCTCTCCAGGTCCTGGTGCGCCTTCAGAAGCGGGCTGTATGCCAGAGCTAATTAAAACGCTGCGTGGGAAAGTGCCAATGATTGGTATTTGTCTCGGACACCAGGCTATCGTTGAAGCCTACGGCGGTGTCGTTGCCGGCGCGGGCGAAATCATTCACGGAAAAGTGTCGATGATGGCGCATGACAATCATGCCATTTATCAAGGCCTACCTTCACCGCTAGCGATAGCGCGTTATCACTCACTGGTGGCAACGAAAGTACCGGATTCACTAGAAGTGACCGCACAAGTTGATGGTCTAGTGATGTCGGTCGCGAACGAACAAGATCGCATCTGTGGCTTCCAGTTCCACCCTGAGTCAATTATGACAACCTATGGTGCGACACTGCTAAGTAATGCCATCGCATGGGCAACAGAAAAATCCAACCAAACAAAATCGGCTTAAGAGCTCAAACAACTAAGGAATCGTAATTATGGAAAACATCATCAACAAACTTTACGACCAACTGGATCTGACTCAAGAAGAGAGCCAGTCGTTGTTTGACACGATTATCAAAGGCGAGCTAGACCCTATTTTAATGTCTGCTGCCCTAACCGCACTGAAAATCAAGGGCGAAACGCCAGACGAGATCGCCGGTGCTGCTAAAGCACTGCTTGCTAACGCGAACCCATTCCCTCGTCCTGACTATGATTTTGCCGATATCGTAGGTACCGGTGGCGACGGTGCCAACACCATCAACATCTCAACCACGGCTGCGTTTGTTGCAGCAGCGTGCGGGCTGAAAGTCGCCAAACACGGTAACCGTGGTGTCTCGAGCAAGTCTGGCTCTTCGGATCTGCTGGATTCATTCGGCATCGACTTAGCAATGTCTGCGGAAAATACCCGCAGCGCGGTCGATGAAATTGGCGTAGCTTTCCTATTTGCACCTCAGTATCACGGCGGCGTTCGCCATGCGATGCCAGTACGCCAAACCATGAAAACTCGCACCATCTTTAATATTCTTGGTCCGCTTATTAACCCAGCGCGCCCTAACATCGAACTGATGGGCGTTTATGATGCAAAACTGGTTCGTCCTATTGCGGAAACCATGTTACAAATGGGCATGAAGCGTGCAGCCGTTGTTCACGGCAGTGGCTTGGATGAAGTCGCTATTCACGGTGAAACTCTGGTCGCTGAAATTCAAGACGGCAAAATCACAGAATACACGCTAACGCCTGCAGACTTCGGTTTAGAGTCTTACCCACTAGAAACCATCAAAGGTGGGGAGCCAGAGGAAAACCGTGCCATCATCACTAATATGCTAACGGGTAAAGGGACGGACGCGCAGTTAGGCGCTGTTGCCGTAAACGTCGCGCTGCTAATGAAACTATTTGGTCACGAAGACCTTAAAGCCAATGCTGCGCAAGCCATCGAGGCAATGAACTCAGGAAAAGCTTACGAGTTGGTTCAAAAGCTGGCGGCACACGGTAAGTAACTCGGCGAATTAACAGGAAAAGACAATGGAAACAGTATTAGCAAAAATCGTCGATGATAAAGAAAATCTGGGTTGAGGAGCGCAAGCAAACTCAGCCTCTAGAAAGTTTTAAAACGGATCTCATCCCATCAGATCGCAGTTTCTATGGCGCACTGTCGACAGGCAAAACCGCGTTTATTTTAGAGTGCAAAAAGGCGTCACCATCAAAGGGTTTAATCCGTGATGATTTTGACCTCGACTACATTGCCTCGGTCTACAATAACCACGCAAGCGCTATCTCGGTGCTGACGGATGAGAAATATTTCCAAGGTAACTTCGACTTCTTGCCTCAAGTACGCGGCCAAGTTAAGCAGCCTGTACTGTGTAAAGACTTCATGATCGATACCTATCAAGTGTATCTCGCTCGTCATTACAACGCAGATGCTATTCTGCTCATGCTTTCCGTGCTCAATGATGACGAATACCGCGAGCTAGCAAAAGTCGCGGAGTCTCTTGAGCTAGGTATTTTGACCGAAGTGAGCAACGAAGAAGAGCTTGAGCGCGCGATTGCGCTTGGCGCAAAAGTTGTGGGTATTAACAACCGTAACCTTCGTGATCTATCGGTTAACCTAGATCGCACCAAAGAATTGGCACCGAAACTGCCAAAAGGCACCATCATCATTTCTGAGTCTGGTATTTACAACCACCAGCAGGTTCGTGACCTTTGCGCTTATGCGAATGGTTTCCTGATCGGTAGCTCGCTCATGGCGGAAGACAATCTTGAACTGGCAGTGCGTAAAGTTCTGCTGGGTGAAAACAAGGTCTGTGGTCTCACTCACGCTGATGACGCGGCAAAAGCTTATAAAGCGGGCGCGGTAAAAGGCGGCCTGATCTTTGTTGAAAAATCGCCTCGCTACGTTGATGTTGAATCCGCTCGCATGGTAATGAGCGGAGCACCTCTTGAGTTTGTGGGTGTATTCCAAAACCACAACCCAGAGTTTGTTGCCAGTACCGCTAACCAACTAAAATTATCAGCGGTTCAGCTTCACGGTGACGAAGATCAAGCTTATGTGGATACGTTAACCCCTCTTCTAAACGATGACGTAAAAATCTGGAAAGCGCACGGCGTCACTGACGCTATCCCTGACTTAACAGCCATCAAAGTAGACCGTCATCTACTGGATGCCAAAGTTGGCGAGCAATCCGGCGGCACAGGTCAAAGCTTTGACTGGCAATTGTTAAACAACACCAGTGATGTGATGTTGGCCGGCGGTTTGTCTCCAGACAATGTTAAGCAAGCCAGTACCCTTGGCTGCATCGGACTAGACTTAAACTCAGGAGTCGAGTCTCAACCGGGTAAAAAAGACGCTGAGAAGTTAAACCAAGCGTTCGCGTTAATCAGAGACTACTAACGGTCAGATTAACGACGAAAGAACACAAAAAGAATTATTAAAACTTGCTCGACAACGAATGTAGGTTTGCAAGAGCTCGAGCAAGTGGATTATTGAGGAATTAACCATGTCTAAATTAGATGCCTACTTTGGCGAATACGGTGGACAGTTCGTACCACAAATTCTAGTGCCAGCCTTGGATCAACTAGAGCAAGCTTTCATCGATGCTCAAGACGATCCTGAGTTTCAATCTGAATTCATGGCGCTACTGCAAGAGTACGCAGGCCGTCCAACTGCGCTAACGCTGACTCGTAACCTAACAAAAGGCACCAAAACCAAACTGTACCTAAAGCGTGAAGACCTGCTTCATGGCGGTGCGCACAAGACTAACCAAGTACTTGGTCAAGCGCTGCTTGCTAAGCGCATGGGTAAAAATGAGATCATTGCAGAGACAGGCGCAGGTCAACACGGCGTAGCACCGCTCTTGCGTGTGCTCTACTTGACCTTAAGTGTCGCGTTTACATGGGCGCAAAAGACGTTGAACGTCAAAGCCCGAACGTGTTCCGTATGCGCTTAATGGGTGCAGAAGTGATTCCTGTACACTCAGGCTCTTCAACGCTGAAAGATGCGTGTAACGAAGCGCTACGCGACTGGTCTGCAAGCTACGAAGACGCCCACTACCTACTGGGTACGGCGGCAGGACCTCACCCATTCCCAACCATCGTACGTGAATTCCAACGCATGATTGGCGAAGAAACCAAAAACCAAGTATTGGCTCGTGAAGGCAAACTGCCAGACGCCGTTATTGCTTGTGTGGGTGGTGGCTCTAACGCTATCGGTATGTTCGCAGACTTTATCGAAGAAGAATCCGTACGTCTAATTGGCGTAGAACCAGCAGGACTAGGCATCGATACTGACCAGCACGGTGCGCCGCTAAAACACGGCACAACGGGTATCTTCTTTGGTATGAAGGCACCACTAATGCAAGATCCTAACGGCCAGATTGAAGAGTCGTACTCAGTATCAGCAGGTCTAGACTTCCCATCAGTGGGCCCTCAGCATGCTCATCTAAACGCAATAGGCCGAGCAGAGTATGGTGCCATCACTGATGACGAAGCACTGGATGCATTCCAAGAGCTTGCGCGCCACGAGGCATTATTCCTGCCCTTGAGTCTTCTCACGCTTTGGCATACGCGCTGAAAATGGCACGCGAAAACCCAGAAAAAGAACAGCTTCTTGTCGTCAACCTATCGGGTCGTGGTGACAAAGATATCTTCACTGTACACGACATTCTAAAAGACAAAGGAGTAATGTAATGAGCCTGAATCAAGACCGTTATAAAGAGATGTTCGCTCGCTTAGGCGAGAAGAACCAAGGCGCATTCGTACCTTTCGTCACTATGGGCGATCCTAGTCCAGAGTTGTCACTGCAGATTATGGAAACCTTGATCGAATCGGGTGCAGACGCATTAGAGCTAGGCATGCCATTCTCAGATCCACAGGCAGATGGTCCAACGATTCAGGGTGCAAATATCCGTGCATTGGATGCGAAAACAACGCCAACAATTTGTTTCGAGCTGCTGGCTAAAGTTCGCGAAAAATACCCAGAGACACCTATCGGTCTACTGATGTATGCCAACCTAGTTTACTCAAAAGGCTTGGATGCCTTTTACAAACAATGTGCTGATGTAGGCGTTGACTCAGTACTGATTGCTGACGTTCCAACTAACGAAAGTAAAGAGTTTGTCGAAGCGGCACACAAGCACGGCGTACACCCAATCTTCATCGCACCTCCAACGGCAAGCGAAGAGACGATTGAGCAAGTGGCAAAACTTGGCGGCGGTTATACCTACCTACTTTCTCGCGCGGGTGTAACCGGTACGGAGACCAAGGCAAATATGCCAATGAACACTCAGCTAGACAAACTTAACAAGTATGATGCACCACCATCACTGCTCGGGTTTGGTATTTCTGAGCCAGAGCAAGTAAAACAAGCGCTCGATGCAGGCGCCGCAGGCGCAATTTCCGGTTCTGCTGTGGTAAAAATCATCGAAAATAACCTCGATGCACCAGAAACCATGCTTAGCGAACTGTCTCAGTTTGTTAAATCGATGAAGGCTGCAACACAGCGTTAATTGTCAAATTCCCACACTGATAGGTTGCACTTAGCGTGCAACCTTTTTTTTACATTTCGTTCTATTCGCCTCTCTAAAAATCATTCCCCAACAAAAAACTCGACCGCAAATCATTCTCAAAGCTAATGGCAAACGTTTGCTTTCGGGTATTCGTTCACCATTCATTCGGTTTTTTCGCGCTTTTTCTCATGATTTCGGTTTCTGCTGTTGCGCAAAGTGCTAAATAAGTGTAAAAATTGCCGTCGACGATTAGTCTAATATTTACCGTTCAAATAGAAGACTATACTAGGAATTGATAAATAATTAGCACAGGAGTTAAGGAAGTGTTAAAAGAAAAGTTGATGCTAAATAACATTGGCGTCCAAGTCGTGATTGCAATGATCCTCGGTACCTTCATCGGTGCCATGATGGGTGAATCTGCTTCTATGTTTGCTCCACTGGTACTATCTTCATCAATCTAATCAAGATGTTAGTAATCCCTCTGGTTGCCGTTGCTCTGATCTCAGGTGCAGCCGGTCTTGGTAACAGCAGCAATGCAGGTAAAGTTGGCGTAACAACGCTTGCTTATTTCGGTCTAACGTCGGCACTTGCAGTAGCACTTGCTCTGATTATGGGCGAAGTATTCCAACCAGGTGTGAACATCGATACCGCAGGTATCGAAGGCATGTTCTCAGCTGAGTACGCTTCAAAAGGTGAACTACCCACTTTCTGGGCTACCGTCACTGGTATGATCCCAACCAACGTTTTCCAGTCGCTAAATGAAGCCAACATCCTTCAGATCCTAGTGTTCTGTCTGTTCTTCGGTATCGGTCTATCAAAGCTTGAATCTACTCGCCGCGACCCACTGCTTAACGGTGTAAACGCTATCGTTGACGTTATGGTATGGATGATCAACAAGGTAATGATCGTCGCGCCAATCGGTGTATTTGGTCTTATGGCAGAAGCGGTAGGCACATTCGGTTTTGGCGCGCTAATGGTCGTGTTCAAGCTGTTCGTGGTTTACATCGCTGCGATCCTAATCTTCGGTTTCGTTGCTTACCCACTAATGATTCAACTGTTCACTAAGACTTCTGCGAAGAAGTTCATCAGCGCAATGAAAAAGCCACAAGCCGTTGCTCTATCCACGGCTTCTTCTATGGCGACGCTACCTGTCACAATGGACACAGTTGAAAAAGAGCTTGGCGTTAAAAACTCTACCGCGTCGTTTGTTCTACCTCTAGGTGCAACAATCAACATGTCGGGTAATGCGATCTACTACGGCCTAGTAGCAATCTTCTTCGCACAGTTGTTCAACATTGACCTTTCAATGGGCGCTTACATTGCGATCATCGTAACTTCAACGTTGGGCGCAGTGGGTCAAGCAGGTGTACCTGGACCATCATTCCTTGTTGTTGCAGTACTACTAGCAGCAGGGATTCCAATCGAAGGTCTACCACTACTGTTCGCTCTTGACCGTATCTTTGACATGATCCGTACTGCGCTTAACATCACCGGTGATGCCGCGTGTGCGGTTATCGTTGATGCATTGGTTGAAGAAGAAACTGAGCAAGAAGCGCAGCTTGAGAAACAGCAAGCCTAGTATTAACGAGTTGATGCTAAAACGGTTGTCACCATTAGGGACAACCCGTTTTTATTATGTACCGTGTAAAAACTTAGCTAGCACCAGCCGCTAGTTGAGCGACAACGTCACATTTGAGTAATCACGGTAACCTCTCAACATCACATGATAAGTGGTATTCGCTACCGCATTTACTGAGCATGACTCAACATTACCATCACGGTATGGGCGACAATCAAAATCGGAAGTCGTCGGTTTCGCGCCTTTCTTTACATACAGATCCGCATCACCACTCCCACCTGTTATCGCCACCGTCACCGTCTTGTCCGTATCACGCTAAAGGTGTAATAATCTGTGCTGTTGTAGCTGCCACTTAGCTCAGTAATCGGCTGACCTAGGACTAGCTCATTGCCTGGGATAGGCGGTGTAGTACCACAACTCGCATCCACGCCAACCTCTGCAAACGCATTGACGACATCACTGCGTTTAAATGACAGATCGTCTGCGGCCTTCGCGACGCCACAACCACCTTGGTTAAACGTACTATTCGCTCCCCAATACATTTGGTTGGCGAGTGTAAATGCCTGAAAACCTGACTTAATGTCCCAATTATACTTGGTGCTGAGCAAATAGAATGCACGATTGAATACACCACTTGAGTAATGCACATTCATGCCATCGTAATACTGCGAGGCATTATCGATACTCTTACCATCTTTCGAGGGTTGATCAAAGTAGCGCAATCCACCGTTTCCTTTAAAGATATCCGCTCCCACTAGCCAATCGACGCTGCCACGCATGTAGTATTCAGCCGCTTCACCAGCGATATCTGAATACGCTTCGTTCATACCGCCAGACATATTTTTGTATACCAGTCCTGAGTTTTGCTCAGTAAAACCATGGCTCACCTCATGAGCACTCACATTGATGTCAACCAATGGATAGAAGGTGTTTTGCCCATCGCCAAAAGTCATGGATGACCCGTTCCAGAACGCATTTTCATAGTTGTTGCCATAGTGGACACGCATGGTTAACTGAAATGTCAGTGGTGCGGTCTGCATCCAATCTTTGAACATATCAAACACCACATTACCGAAATACTGCGCATCATTAATTGGGGAGTAAGCGCCATTCACGGTTTTGTAGTCGTTATAGTTGGTTGAATCGTTGCAGGTATAGCTAAATGCTGACGAACCTGACGTACCGCCATTGAGATTGACCGTCTTAACATTACTGTTCGACATAGTGCAGGTATTCCCGGACTTACTCATCAAAATCGAGGGAAAGTCCTGACCAAAATAGTACGCGCCCGTTTTCTCATTGCCGCCTGGCCCTGTCGCCATTGCATGGTTAATGCCATCCCAAGACTCAAGAATGTCGCCAGACTCCGCATCCACAAACATAAAAGGCCTTTCTGGTTCATCGCCTGCGACAAAAAAGTCCACTAAGTAAACCATTCGCGCGACCTGGTCTTCACCAACGCGAACCATCAACTTAGATTTTCGGTTTTCAATTTCTGGTTTGGTATCAACAAACGACGGATGGAGGCTGAAGTGATGACGCTCTGCAAGTTGAAGGGCTTCATCGCTGGATATATTCGGTTTAACAACAGGGAGATCATTGACTAAACCTTGCGCCATCACCCCGTAAACCTCAGATATCCCCTGCTCTCCTTTGGTTGAGGTGATCGTCGCATCATAGACAGGCAAACCTTGATAAAGCTGCTGATATTTGACCTTAGTCTTCCCATTAGGCAGCGTTACTCGCTTTACCTCTGTATAAGCATCTGCCTGAGGTACGATACTAAACTGCGCGTCGATAAGCGCTTGTGCTTGGTTTGCATCTGTCATTTCGACAAACTCTGCAGCGTCGACGGATAACGCAATTAAAGCCGTCGAGGTTCCAATAAGCCACCTAGCTTGACGTGTTACATTGTTCATTCTGTATTCCTTGAATGTTATTGATATAATTAATACTTATAGTTCAATCGGTTATTCGATATCCGATTAAACAAAAACATATGCAACATTTTTGTAACACACAAGAGTAGAGTAAAAACTCGGTTTAAGCATTCTGTAAAGATTATCAGGCGCCAATCTATCAGTAACTGCCACTTAATGGTGCAATTGACGTGCTAGTAAATATCAGAGCTGAAAACTGTGTTCTTGTTTCCAAACGGCGACTGGCGTTTGCTCTAAAACGGTATTTGGTTACACTAGCGACTCGATTTATAAAAAGGTCTTACTGAGCCATGAAACAGCTGCTCGATTTTATCCCTCTGATTATTTTCTTCGTTCTGTACAAAATGCAGGATATCTACGTCGCCACCGGAGCGCTTATCATCGCCACCGCAGTGCAAGTTGCAGTGACCTATTGGCTATACAAAACTGTCGAGAAGATGCAGTTGATTACCTTTGCAATGGTCGCTGTTTTTGGTGGCATGACCTTGTTCTTCCATGATGACAATTTCATTAAATGGAAAGTCACCATTGTTTACGCGCTGTTTGCGATTGCGCTTGCTGTGACTCACGCAATGGGACGTGGCTTGATCAAAGGCATGCTAGGCAAAGAGATCACGCTACCTGAGCGAGTTTGGGCTAAAGTTAACTTTGCATGGGTGGTTTTTTTCTCGTTCTGCGCGGGCCTTAATATTTACGTACCTACGCCCTGCCCCTTGATATTTGGGTCAACTTCAAGGTGTTTGGACTGTTGGCGGCAACTCTGCTCTTTACCGTGTTTACTGGCATTTACATCTACAAACACATGCCGAAAGAGACATCCGACGAAGAGCAAAATAAAGCCTCCAAAAATGAGAACCAAGATCATACACCTTGATCACCGGCGGATCTTTTGTATACTCCGCGAACGATTAAGAATCAGCGACCTACGGGTCGCTGTGCTGTTTCTGGAAGACAATAAACATGACAAATACAACATCGAACACTCCTAAAGGCCAGTTAATCATTCGCACACTGGCAATGCCTGAAAACACCAACGCCAATGGCGATATTTTCGGTGGTTGGATCATGTCGCAACTCGACTTAGCGGGCGGAATTCTTGCCAAAGAGATTTCGCACGGTCGAATCGTTACTGTCTCTGTATCGAGTATTACGTTTAAACACCCAGTGAAAGTCGGTGACGTTGTTTGCTGTTACGGTGAATGTACTAAAATTGGTAACACTTCAATGTCCATTAACTTAGATGTATGGGTGAAACCGGTCAGCGTCGACGGTGTTGGCGAGCGTTACCAAGTCTGTGACGCGACATTTAACTACGTAGCAATTGATGCAAATGGGCGACCACGTCCAATTAATCCAAATTAAGCGACAGCTAACGATGACTTTTCAGTGAAAAAATGACATCTTATAGAACGAATTAAGTTACTATACCCAAGTAACCTCAAGATGCTGATTCAGCGAGATTTACTTGGGTTGCAGCCGCGGCGGCAAGTTGAAGGCATAGTGGGTCTATGCTTAAACTTGCCAACAAAGGCTGCTAGCCAAGCAAACTCGCCCGAAGGGAGCACTAGCCTTGGCTTATCTCAGCGTCAAATAACCTTGAAATGGATTTCCATTACTGCGGATATTTTCCTTGATATAAGCCAAGGCTAGTGCTCTGAACTCTGCATATTGAGGTCACTTGGGTATAAACTATTTGAAGGATACAAATATGTGGTACGTTATTTTTTCTCAAGATGTCGAGAACTCGCTAGAAAAGCGTCTGAGTGTACGCCCACAGCACCTAGAAAGACTTCAAGCGCTTAGAGATGAAGGTCGCCTATTGACCGCAGGTCCGATGCCTGCCATTGATAGTGATAATCCAGGTGAAGCTGGATTTACAGGATCCACCGTCATTGCAGAGTTTGACTCTCTGGACGCTGCACAAGCATGGGCAGATGCCGATCCGTACATTGAAGCTGGCGTTTATGAGAACGTAATCGTCAAGCCATTCAAAAAAGTATTCTAAAAGCGATAAATAGCATAATGAAAAAAACATTAAGTTGGCTAGCAATCGCTGCGCTTACCGCGTTGGCTGGTTGTTCAAGCAAAGGCGACGATGAACGCCGTAAACTCGAGCTGTTAGCGCAAAGCCGAGCGAGCGTCATATCCTCCGGACTACCGATTGAGCAAGGTCCGCTTTCCATTATGAAAGCGTCGGCGAGCAAAGGCATTGTTGAAATCATGATGATTTACAACACCGATGCCAAAGGCGCACTACCGTTAGATCAAGTTCTGCGTAACAGCATGAACTACTATTGTACCGATCGCGAGGTGAAAGCCAATCTGGAGCTTGGTCTCGGCTATCGCATTATGATCCGTAATGCTCGCGGCCAGTTGATGATCGACCAACTAGTTAATCAGCAGTATTGTGAAAAGCCGCTACCACAGTAGCCACGCGAACATGAGCGGTCAGTTATGAAAACAAAGAGGCTTGCATCAGCAAGCCTCTTTTTCATTTTATTACCGATACCCTATTACAATAAACGCTCTCGCAAGTTCTTCGCCGCTTGTACCAAGTTCGTTAGCGATGCTTCTGTCTCTTCCCAGTTACGCGTTTTTAGGCCGCAATCTGGATTAACCCACAGTCTTTCAACCGGAATACGCTTGGCCGCTTTTTCAATTAGCTGCTCAATCCACTCAACGTTTGGAATGTTTGGCGAGTGAATATCATACACACCAGGACCAATCTCATTTGGATAGTTAAACTCCTCAAATGCGTTCAACAGCTCCATGTTAGAACGAGACGTCTCTATCGTAATCACATCCGCATCCAATTCTGCCACCGACTCGATAATCTCGTTAAACTCGCTGTAACACATGTGAGTATGAATCTGAGTTTCTGGCCTTGCACTCGCTGCTGAAACCTTGAACGCTTTCACCGCCCAATCTAAGTATTCTTTGTGGTCGCGTTTTTTCAGTGGCAAACCTTCACGAATCGCAGGCTCATCAATTTGAATGATATTGATGTTTGCTCGTTGCAGCGCATCTACTTCATCTTGTAGCGCGAACGCCAATTGATTCGCGATGGTCTCTCGAGTGACATCTTCACGCGGGAAGGTCCAGCACAAAATGGTCACAGGCCCAGTCAGCATGCCCTTCATTGGTTTGTCTGTCAGTGATTGCGCATAAGTAGACCAATCCACAGTAATAGACTTATCACGCTCAATATCGGCGACGACAATGGCCGGTTTAACGCAGCGCGAACCATAGCTTTGTACCCAACCAAATTCTGTGGTTTGGAAACCCGATAAGTTCTCAGCAAAGTATTCCACCATATCGTTTCGCTCAGCTTCCCCATGCACTAACACGTCCAGACCCGTCGCTTCTTGGCGTTTCACGGTATCTTTGATGAAGCCTTTCATTAGAGATTCATACTCCGCGACCGTGATATCACCACGCTTGAAAGCGGCGCGGCTTTTACGCACTTCAGCCGTCTGTGGAAACGAGCCGATCGTCGTCGTCGGGAGCTTAGGTAACTTCAGTACTTCTTGCTGATGATGTGCACGCTCAGCATACGGAGCGCTGCGGTCGCCATTGGTAGAAGCAAGCGTCGCGACACGGCTTTGAACATGAGGCTTGTTTACCCAAGTTGAACGAGCGCGGTCTAAGATGGGTTGACTGTACTGAGCGCAGTGCTCTATTGCTTGTTGATCACCATCCAATGCTTTCGCAAGCCATGAGACTTCGGATACCTTTTGCTTGGCGAACGAGAACCAGTTTTTGCTGCCTTGCGGCAGCTTAGTTTCCAGCTCAACATTCACTGGACTGTGGAGCAGCGAACATGAAGACGCCACCCATAGGCGCTCACCCAACTTTGCTTTGATAGGCTTTAGAGTTTGTAAAGCGCTGTGCAGGTTTGCACGCCAAACATTACGGCCGTTAACGATACCCGCTGACAGCACCCAATCATTTGGCAGACGATTGACCACGTCATCCAATTGATTTTGCGCGGCAACGACATCAACATGTAACCCGTCGACCTCAAGCTCTACAATGGTATCCAACGAGTCCACTACTGAGTCAAAATAGGTCGCAAGCAGTACTTTGACATCACTGCGGATCACTTGATACGCCAACTTAAAGCTGTCCAACCACGGCTTTTCAAGCTCAAGTGCCAAAATAGGCTCGTCCACTTGTACCCATTCGATGCCGAGTTTTTCAAATTTAGCAAAGATTGCCTGATAAGCGGTCAGCAATCGTGGTAGTAGTGACAAGCGGTCGAAACCTTGCTCTACTTCTTTACCCAAGTAAAGGTAACTCAACGGACCAAGCAGTACCGGCTTCACTTTATGGCCTTGCTGCTGCGCTTCATTGATTTCATCGAAAAGCTGAGTCCAGCTCACTTTAAACTGATCGTCCGAGGAAAACTCCGGCACAATATAGTGGTAATTGGTGTTAAACCACTTAGTCATATCTGAAGCCGCTTCCCCCGCGCAGCCGCAATCGGTTTGAGACTGACCTCGGCCAATACGAAATAGCGTGTCTAAGTCCGGGAAACCGCTGTTGTGTCGCTTTGGCACATGGCCTAGAAGAAGACTGGTACCAAGTACATGGTCATACCATGCAAAGTCACCGACGGTGACATAGTCGAGGCCATCTTGTTTTTGACGTTCCCAGTTTTGTTTACGGATTTTAGCCGCGACCAACTTTAAGCCCTGCTGGTCAAGTTCGCCACGCCAATACTGTTCTAAAGCAAATTTCAGTTCACGCTTTTCACCGATACGTGGGTAACCAAGAATATGAGTTGCTGTCATGATGTTGTCCTTTTTATTCGTTAGCAGTCTGGATGGCTAAAGAATCACTCAGTAGAGCAATATGAACAATCGCAATTCATTCACAAAGAATATGAATCTTTCTCATGCAATAAGAAATCATCATTTAGACGTCTAGACGTTTACTTATACACCAAAGCACGGTAAGTTAATGAAAAGGGATTAAGGATGAGGGATTTTCATGATAGAGCTAAAACACTTAAAAACACTGGCGTCACTTCGTGATACCGGCTCACTAACCGCGACGGCAACGTCGCTGCATTTGACGCAATCAGCACTCTCTCATCAACTGAAAGATCTCGAAGCTCGTATTGGTTCACCGCTATTCATTCGAAAAACTCGACCAGTGAAGTTCACCTCTGAAGGCGAGATCCTGCTTAATCTCGCTAACGACGTGCTACCGCGTATCGCCCAAGCCGAAGGCGACTTAGCCGGCCTTAAAGAAGACGTTAACGGTCGCTTACATATGGCTATCGACTGCCACTCCTGCTTCCAATGGTTAATGCCAGCCCTAAAAGAGTATCAACTTGCATGGCCACATGTAGAGCTGGATTTCTCCTCAGGGTTTGGTTTTGAACCTATCCCCGCTCTAGTCGGTGGCGAACTGGATTTGGTCATCACCTCCGACATTCAACCCCGCTCGGAAATCCACTACGAACCTCTATTCGACTTTGAAATGCGCCTTGTAACTTCGATCTCGCACCCGTTAGCAGAGAAAGATCATATCGAGCCAAGCGATCTCACCGACCAAACCCTGTTGACTTATCCGGTGCAAAAACAGCGATTAGATGTCGTTAAACACTTCCTTACGCCAGCAGGCGTCGAACCAAATAAGTGGAAACAAGCAGATAATACTCTAATGCTGGTACAAATGGTCTCTGCCGGCCTTGGCGTCGCTGCCTACCAAACTGGGCGGTGAGTGAGTTCTCCCGCCAAGGCTTAATCACCAGCAAACCATTAGGTGAAGGACTATGGCGCAGACTGTTTGCCGCCGTTCGCAATGGGGAAAAGGATAAACATTATCTGCAAGCGTTTTTTGGCACAGCAAGAGCGCAGTGCAAGCAGCATTTGGATGGGATTAAGGTGGCTTGATGATGGGTTCTAGATCAGGCGACACGCAGTGAGCCTTTTGCTCCTCCCCTTTATAAGGAGAGGCTGGGAGGGGTGCTTTTCGCTCTATGCTCTATGTTCTATGTTCTATGTTCTATGTTCTTTAAGTCATCATATTAGAGAAAAAACCAAGAGCACCCCTCTAACTCCCCGGCTACGCGCCCCGTTATCAAGGGGGAGAACAAAAGGCTCGCTCCTATCGTCGCATCGCCTGAACTAAATCACTCTTTCGGCGCAATCATCCCCAAACAAATCTGCTCTACCGGCTCTTGCGGTGAATCTTGATAAGCAATTTGCTTGGTCACCGAAATTTTAAACTGTGGCCATTCATCAGTGAAACGCTTGAACGGTTGACCTTCACAGGTCGCGCCTACGTGGCTGAGTAACAGCACACCCTGTGATTCAATCTTTTCCGCAGTGATATGACGGTTGTATACGTTCGGTAGTGTTTCGTTGCTCCAGCGGTTTGACATTTCTGGATGCGGCGCAATATAGAATGTCATCCATTCTGAGATCTCTGCACCGCCCACCAGCTTGAGTGGTTTGTCTGTATTCTCGTACCAGAACGTTTCGGCATCATGTGCTAGTACTTTAACGCCTTCAAAGTTCTCACCTGCATTGCGTACATTGAAAACCATCACTGAGCTGTAACCCACGATCATCAATAGCGCCATTGTCACCAACACTTTGTAAGCACGTGACAGTTTACCAATCACGTCTTTGGCTAAAAACGCAACCAATACCGCAGGCGCTGGCATAAAGAATGGGTGTAACCATTCAACGAGGCGGCCGCCTTTATGGAAGGTAAACCACGCCATAATCACCACCAACGGCGCCAGCAAAACAAATGTCGTCAACCACACCTTTTCCGGTACATTTTTAGTAAAACGTAGACCACGTTTACCAAGCAAACCTGCAAGTAGAATCAACGGGTAGAAAACCGACAGAAGCGCCAACCAACTGCCCGGGCTAAGTTGAGCCGAGACTTGGCCACTCACCCATTTCACCGAAGAAAAGTTGTTAGCAAACATCCAAAAGAAGTTTGGAGTGACCAAAGCGAGAAAAGCCGCAATACCAATATAGAAATTACGATCGCTCCAGTTACGACGTACACTCGGTACTGCCAAGCTTAAAATGAAGATCATCGCGACTGGCGCAAAGGTGGTGTATTTCGCCATCGCAGAGCAGCCTGCCAAAATACCAAAAGGGATCCACCATTTTGAGTCTTCGTAAACTGCCTTGATAAACATCAGCAGTAACCAAGACCAAGATCCAAATAGCAGATAGTTGTCATTGTATGGAATGGCATCAAAGTTGATGACCCCTGACAAGTTCAATGTCAGCATACCCAGCCAAGCGAAAGCGATTGAATCCGTCAGCTTATACGCCAGACGATAGCAACCAAGCATACCTATGGCTACCACACTAAAGTGGCCTACATACCAAAATGCCGATGCAAACTCCGTAGACGATGAAATCAATAAAATACGCGCGACAAAACCCACAAACCATGGATTATTTGGACTGCCCCACTCTCCATTGCTGGCCCAGTTTAACGCCTCAACAGCATCATAAGGGACTGTAGGATCAAGGTGATAAGAAACCAGAGACCACGCCACAGCGTACGCAAAACACCAAATGAACGCAGCGCGGTGCGAGCGAGCGATATCAGTTGGAGTGTTGGAGGATTGGTCAAAATGAAGAATAGTAGACAGCATAGACGCCCTTGGATTCGGTTAATTTCAGGGGTTTGGCGGCAAACTTTACTTAGGATAAGCGTGTGAGAAAAGTAAACTAGGTCAATTCTCTGTAAATTCCCTCTAAATTCATAATCTTGGGAAATTAGTGCCTGCACAATAACAATTAGTCTATATATTTAGTTCGTCAAGGGGTGTAATGCTTTGTATCGAACTGGGTATGAGTGAGTCAAGAAAGGGAAATAGGAGTGAATGCCGAGGAGAACCTCGGCATGGGTATGTTTAGCGCTTTAAGTAGTGCTTGTACGAATACGTATTCGGTTTGAAGTACAGCTTAGTGTATTCAAAGATGCTGCCATCGCTGAGCTTACCTGTCGAAAGAAGGCGAATAATCGGCACCTCTGGAGATAGCTCAAACACTTCGCACAAGTGCTCGTCTGGCATAACCGCTTCAAAATCTTGGAGTGCACCGTCTATCTGCAAACCTAGCTCTTTTTCTAGATATTGGTACTTCGAGCCTTGCAGAGACATGATGTTCATTTGCGGGAACATAGCAACTGGCATGAATGAGTCTTCGTAAATAGAAGGGACACCATTTATCAGCTTAAAGCGACGGATAAAATACACTTTCTCATCGGAGCCAATTTTCAGCGCCGCTGCCACCTCTTCATCGGGATCCATCAGGGTAAACTCGACCACTTTGTATTCGAGTTTAGTCCCGGCATCACTCATGTATTCACTCGTGCTACGCAAGTTCGACATCGAGCCAGTCATGGTCTTACCGATAACGGTAGAGCCTGCGCCTTGGCGTTTCTCAACCAAGCCCAGCTTCACTAATTCCTCTATCGCCTTGCGCACCGTAATACGACTCACTGAATAGGCGTCGATAAGATCTCGCTCGGTAGGAAGCGTATCGCCAATCGCGAACTCTTCCGAATCAATGCGGGACTTTAAATCCTGCATTACCTTTTTGTATAACATGTTTTCACCTCTAGGCGTCAAGCTATCACCACCAAAAATACAAATCAATAACCAATCACACTAACTTCGTCACAACTCAGCACTACCGTCGATAAAACATCCCTTATAGGTCTCTTTTTATGCTCCAAATCACATAATACATGCTTTATTTGTACTCAATCACAGTTTACATATTATCAATTTGTCATGTTTTATTTTCAGGAGTAATTTAAGACCTGTCGAGAGACACAAGAATTACAAAAACAAAAACTCTATACCAATAACAAAAAGGACCCTTCCATGTTAAGTGCTATACAACGCTTAGGTGGAGCAATGTTTACCCCAGTTTTACTGTTTCCTTTTGTCGGGATCTTAGTGGGACTGACCATTGTTCTCAAAAACCCCATATTTGTTGGCGATCTCGCTGATAAAGACGGTTTGTACTATCAAGTTTTACAAGTCATTGAAGAAGGTGGCTGGACTATCTTCCGTAACATGGCGCTACTTTTTGCCGTCGGCCTGCCGATTGGTCTTGCTAAGACCGCTCATGCTCGCGCCGTTATGGTGGTCATGGTTTCTTACCTAACCTTCAACTACTTTGTTGGTGCGATGGGTGGATTCTGGGGTGAGTTCTTCGGTGTCGATTTCTCTCAAGCGATTGGCGGAACATCGGGTCTGACTGAAATTGCAGGTATTAAAACGCTCGATACCGGTATCTTTGGTGCCATCATCATCTCTGGCTTTGTTACCTGGATCCACAACCGCACGTTTGAAAAACAGCTGCCTGCTTACCTAGGTATCTTCCAAGGTGCGTCATTCGTAGCCATGATTTCATTCTTTGCCATGCTGCCAGCGGCTTGGTTAACGCTTTACATCTGGCCTTCAATCCAGCACGGCATCCTTAACCTACAAGGCTTCTTGGTCAGCTCAGGTTCATTCGGTGTTTGGCTATACACCTTCCTAGAGCGCATCTTGATCCCGACGGGTCTGCACCACTTCGTCTACGCACCATTTGTGTACGGTAACGTGGCGACACCAAACGGCATCGTTGTGGACTGGTTTACTAACCTAGAAACCTTCACACAATCCGCTCAATCAATGAAAGATCTTTTCCCTGCTGGCGGCTTTGCTCTGCACGGTAACTCTAAGATCTTCGGTTGTACTGGTATTGCGCTAGCGATGTACCACACAGCAAAACCTGAAAACCGTCAGAAAGTAGCGGCACTTCTTATCCCAGCAACGTTAACCGCAGTATTGGTAGGTATCACTGAACCACTTGAGTTTACCTTCCTATTCATCGCGCCTTGGCTGTTCGCAATCCACGCGATTCTCGCAGGCACTATGGCGATGGTGATGTACACCTTCGGTGTGGTCGGCAACATGGGCGGTGGCCTAATTGAATTTGCAACAGGTAACTGGATCCCTCTTCTGGGTAACCACACCAGCATGGTCGTGACTCAAATCGCTATCGGTCTTTGCTTCACAGCCATCTACTACGTGACGTTCAAATACCTCATCGTTAAGTTTGATGTGCCAATTGCGGGTCGCGGCGATGCAGAAATGAAACTGCACACCAAAAAAGACTTCAATGAGAAACACGGCATTACTGGTAAAGGTGATGCAGGTACAGCAACCCCACTGCAAATCCAAGCAGTAGAAACCATCGAAGGTTTGGGCGGCGTGCATAACATTGAAGATTTAAGTAACTGTGCGACCAGACTGCGAGTCACGGTCAAAGACCCAAGCAAGGTTCAGTCAGCAGAATACTTTATGGAGACGGGCGCGGTGAACATCGTGAAAAACGGTAAAGCCATCCAAGTCATCATCGGACTCAATGTCCCTCAGCTTAGGGAAGAGTGCGAAAAGATCTACAGCGCTACTAAGACTGTCGACATGACAATGGCTCCGGCCACGTAGTCCAAGAGAAACGAATAGCAATACCTAGATAATCCATCTAGTCCAATAACGTAAACAAAACAGATACTAACAACATACTACCAAAGGGCGGTAGCGTACCGCCCTAGTCCAAGTGAGGCATATCATGAAAAAAGAATTCTCAGTAGTTATCGCAGGCGGCGGCTCAACATTCACTCCTGGCATCGTTATGATGCTGCTTGAAAACCAAGAGCGTTTTCCAATCCGCAAACTGAAATTCTACGACAACTTCGCTCAGCGCCAAGAGACAATCGCTGAAGCGTGTAAAATCTTGCTAAAAGAGCGTGCACCGCACATTGAGTTCTCATACACCACTGACCCTGAAGAAGCGTTCACAGACATCGACTTCTGTATGGCTCACATTCGTGCTGGTCTTTACGCAATGCGTGAGCAAGACGAGAAAATTCCTCTACGCCACGGCTGTGTAGGCCAAGAAACCTGTGGTGCTGGCGGTGTGGCTTACGGCCTTCGCTCAATCCCTGCAGTTATCGAAATGATTGACTACATGGAAAAATACTCGCCAAACGCGTGGATGCTGAACTACTCAAACCCAGCAGCTATCGTGGCAGAAGCGTGTCGCGTCATGCGCCCTAATTCAAAAGTACTCAACATCTGTGATATGCCAATTGGCATCGAAACACGTATCGCAGAGATCCTAGGCTACGAAGATCGCAAACAGTTCGACATCATGTACTACGGCCTAAACCACTTCGGTTGGTGGAAAGAGTTCAAAGATGCGAAAACGGGTGAAGATTTGATGCCACGCATCAAAGAGTACATCAAAGAGAACGGCTACTTGCCACCAAGCGCAATGAACGGTGCCCAGCACACAGACGAATCTTGGAAGCAAACCTTCATCAAGGTTCGTGACGTATACGCACTCGACCCAGAAACGATCCCAAACACGTACCTTAAGTACTACATGTACCCAGACTACGTAGTCGAGCACTCAAACAAAGAGTTCACTCGTGCTAACGAAGTCATGGAAGGTCGTGAGAAAGAAGTGTTCACAGAGTGTCACCGCATCATCGCTGCTGGCACAGCCGTAGACACCACCATCGAAGTCGAAGAGCACGCGTCTTACATTGTTGACCTAGCAACAGCGATTGCATTCAACACCAAAGAGCGCATGCTGCTCATCGTTCCAAACAATGGCGCAATCGCGAACTTTGACCCAACAGCCATGGTAGAAATCCCATGTATCGTTGACAACACAGGTGCGAAACCACTGCAAATTGGTGCCATTCCTGAGTTCCAAAAAGGCATGATGAGCCAACAGGTATCGGTTGAGAAACTGGTTGTAGAAGCGCACGTTGAAGGCTCTTACCAAAAACTATGGCAAGCGCTCACATTGTCAGCAACCATTCCAAGCGCAACCGTTGCGAAAGCCATTTTGGATGACTTGATTGAAGCCAACAAAGAGTACTGGGTTGAAATGAAGTAATTCATTTCCACTCCAATACTTTCGCTAAATCATAAACAATGCCCTGTCTCGACAGGGCATTTTACGGAGCACAGTTAATGTTAGACATTACTACGCTGGGCTATATCGCAGCGTTCTGCACCACTTGTTCTTTCATTCCTCAAGTGCTGCACATATTCAAGACCCGAGATACCCAATCCATCTCACTAGCAATGTATTCCATCTTCGTCACCGGTGTCGCGCTTTGGCTTGTGTATGGCGTATTAGTGACTGACCCACCGATCATCATTGCCAACGCCATCACCTTATTGCTCGCCTCCATTATTCTGATTATGAAAATCAAAGATGTCACCGGCAAACGACCGACCTTCTCCAAAACCAGCGCTTGATAAAGCGTTACGACCAAGCCAAGCGCCCCCTGCTTGGCTTTTTTTCATTGTAAAACTCTTGAGCTGCACAACAGTTTGTATAGGTGTCATGGCGCTATAGTTTCTGCAATTCAAACACTTATAAAAAACAAGGATACGTCATGTTGTCTTATTCTCTTCGTACCTCTATTTTAGCTCTGTCTATCGCTGCCTCTGGTGGTGCGATGGCGTCACAAGCAGCGCCAAGCACACCAGAAGATACCTTTCCGAGCACACAAGCGTGGCTAACACACGCCAAACAAGGTCTTGCTCCCTATTGGATGCATGAAGCCGCGCAAGGTATACCCGTCGGCAATTTCCCAACATTTCGCTGTGACAACGGAGAGTTACTCGACATCTCCAACGTCTGCCCAGAGCTGCAACACGGCTGGATCATCCCTCACTTTGGGCGTGAATACACACGTATGAAGTCACGCCAGACCTACGCTTATGGCGTTCTATTTCATCTAACCGGGGATGTTAAAGCGCTCGAACTGGCCAAAGACGGGGCTTACTACCTCATTGACCAACTTCAAGACACCAAAAACGGTGGGTTTATCTCGTTTACTGAAGACGATAAGCCAGGTTTAAAGTGGACACAACGCACCTCACAAGACCAAGCATACGCCCTTGTCGGTCTTGCCATGTATTACTACCTCACTCGTGACCCTAAGGTAGAGAAGGCACTTATCGAACAGCAAGCGTTCATCTTCGATAAATACAAACTCAATAACGACGTCGGACTAGCCTGGGTATTAGAAGATGGCGATGACCAAAGCGCGAAACAACACGAGCTGGTCGCACAGCTCGATCAAATCAACGGCTACATGCTGCTCGTCGCTCCCCTACTTCCCGAGCCTCACAAAACCAAATGGCTCACAGATCTCGAGTGGCTTACACAAATCTTGGTCAATGATTACCACTCTGATGACGAGCAACGATTCTACGGAGCGATACACCACAAAGCCGTAATGCAGCAGAATGCCAAACACAATGACTTTGGGCATACCATCAAGGCGTATTGGATGACCTACCTCACATCTAAACTACTTGATAAACCAGAGTGGGAAAGCTTTGCTAAACAAGGGATGGAAGTGACTCTTGAACGCGCTCAACATGATATGCCATTCGAGTACGTAGCCGAGTACTTCCCGAAAGAAGAACAAGCTAAACGACAAGGCACCACCATCCCAACCTGGAAAGGACGACCTAATAGCGGAGGTAGTTCGTCATGGGAATGGGCAGAGCTTGATCAAGCAGCTATGACCCTCTCTATGGATGCCGGTAAAGTCAAAGCGCCTCTCGGTTATACCACCACGGGCTTTATGAATGTGTGGGTTGACCATAAGTATGGCGGTGTGGGTCTGAACCCTAAATCAACCAAAGCCTTCCACTGGGGAATGGCTATCACCAGTTTGAACACGCTTTGATTGGCACACTGACATCAGGCTCACTCAATCACAACCCTGTGACGCTGTATTACGCAGTCAACGATGAAACACGCCCAAGCTTCACGCCATACTACTACCAAGGCAAAGTGAACAAGACCACGTCGCTCAATAATGGCAAGGTTCAAGCGGTCAGCTATAGTGACATCACGCCTTAGCCTTTGTGCAAAAGCGCTGAGGTCAGGTAAAGAAGGTAAGAAAATCGAACAAACGGGCAGGAATCACTTGGTTTCAAAGGCATAACCTGCGACAATCCGCCCGTTATTCACCCTTGATTACAGATGGTCAATTATGCAAATCTTAGTACGCAACCTATCTCGCGAAACCACAGAGCACGATGTACGCCTTCAGTTCCGTGAGTACGGCCGAGTTACCGAGTGCACACTGGTACTAGACAAAGAGACAGGAAAGTCGAAGGGCTTCGCGTTTGTAACTATGCCAGAACCAGAAGAAGCGAAGGTAGCGATTAAAGAGCTAAACCTAACCATGTTTGGTGGCAGCAAGATCCGCGTTAAGTTCGCCGGTCATTAATTGGTTCTATTAGAGAACTCCGCTTATTCTGACAGATGAGCGGAGTTTTTTGTTGCCATTTTTAGGCAGTGTCACGTCTTTAACGACGAAAACCCCACCTTATTTGTTGTTGAGTGCAAAACTCAAAAATTAGTATTGCAACCTATCGAGCCGCGTTTTAGCCTTAATGCACTTACATGCATTATAAAAGGAATTACAGTGTCCCTTTCTCGTATCACTCTTACACTGACGCTCCTAGCCTCCGCTACCAGTTACGCAAGCCCAGTACAATTTTTACTTGGCGTCGACAGCCACAAAGGCTTTGCTGGCGGCTTAGAAACGGTGGTGTACGATAACTTTATTATCGGTGGCCAGTTCAACTTAGGCTCTTCTGATGAGAGCAACACTCAAACCGGCTCTTACCCAGGCATCACCAACCCAACGTTTACCAGCAAAAAATCGGCGCAGCATTACAGTTTGTATACTGGCTACCAATTTAATGACGGCATGTTAGACGGTTTGGCACTCAAGCTAGGCATCGCGCAAATGAACATCAACATCAGCGAGGATGTTTATGGCACTGATGGGAAATCGGACATCGTTTACGATATCAACGAGCGCAAGTATCAACCTTTCGTGGGTATTGGCTATTATGTGAGCGAGCGCATTTCTCTCAATGTCCACGCACATTTAGCAGGCATCGATACCATCAACATTGAAGGTCAAAAGCTTGAGTCAGGCTTCGATGCAACAACGCTCAGCTTCATGGCTGGATTCACCTTCTAAGCTATTTGTATTTCATTACAGCCATAGAATCCGATAGCGCCCATTTTTGGGCCTATCGACAACCTTCTGACAACCTCCTCATTTATAGCCTCTCATTTCTCGATACATATCAAACAAGTTACGCATGTTACGGTTTGCGACCGGACATTGGATTGAATTAACCTGATAACAGCCAAAGAGAAACCTCTATCTTGCGACTATTGACTAGGGAAGGTGAGCGAACCATGCCATATGAGCTAAAGGATTTTGAAGATAATGAAATCAGCTTCGCAGAGCTGAACAACAAGTCTTTTGCCTGCGCGCAAGGGAGAATCAAGAGAGCTTGTTTGTAAACACCTTTAAAAGATTGCAAGACAATGGTTTTATTGATTCTGATGAGCGTATCGCCATCCACCCAGAGAAGGAAGTCAACCCTTATCACCCCGACTTGATCGTCAACGAAAAGCGAGTCGCTGAACTAAAAACCAAAGCGTCACCACTGTTTATGGCGCAGAACTACGGTATCGATCCTCAGTATGCACTCACTATGGATTTAAAGGACTCGTTACACTACAACAAACTGCTTGAGCAAGGTACAGACGTCACCATCTATGTTTGGGTGAAGTGGGCAGCCAAATCAATGCAACGCTATTCCCTTATAAATGGGCAGAAGAGCTACAATCGCGACGTCATTGAAGTTGGACAATTAGCAGGAATATGGAAGGTGAATTTCTCCCAATTGCGCCAGTTCGAACGTGACTATCAAGTGCCCATTCATTGGTACAAGGAAGAATTTCGCAAGCCACCCGAATACTCACGCGATGACTCAGAACACACCGCTTGGTTTGATTATCTTGAAAGCTTTGAACCAAGACTCGTCAACCCTACGACAGGCAAACTGAAGAACATCACCTCAAAAGGCTATGACAAAGAAAGCCTTTACACCAAAGGCGATTCTTCCGGCAGTTACGTGTTTGACCTAAGAAACCCGATATTCCAGAGGCTGTATTGGAATCACAACAATCCGAAGCGTCTGAGTTTGGATATACAACACCACCGCTAAACGCAAACTAGGAAGCCAAAAGGCTTCCTTGCTAGCTATTACGTACTACTTGTTATTATGCGTTGCCAGTGGTTGGCTGCTCGAGTGATTCAATATCGTTGAGTAACCTTACCAGTGAATGGCCTAACGCTTTAGACATATTCACCGGTACCGCATTACCGATTTGCTTATACGCAGCGTTCTTCGAGCCTTTAAACTCCCAGTTATCAGGGAAAGTCTGAATACGTGCGTACTCTCTTACTTGCAGCGGACGCGTTTCAATAGGATGGCAGCGTTCGGTTTGTTTTTGTGCTGGAGACGTGGTGAGAGTCAAACTCGGCTCATCCAAAGAGAGACGCCTTGCCATACCTGTCTTACCACCACCTAGGAAGTAGCTCCCTCCCATGTACTCACGCTGCAGATCATCTGGCAGATCACGCCAGTAACCACCTTGCGGTACATGCTCCATGATTTCGCGTTTGCGTTCTGGGTAAAGCTGACCTTCTGACTCAGGTACGTCTGTGTCGTAAAGCTCACCTGCGTAAAATGCATCGCGAAGCGTCATCACTTTGCGATAAGGTGAAGGCCAGTGAAACTTCACTTTTTGCGCCAGATCTTTTCGGATAGCGACCAAGATCAAGCGCTCACGTTTTTGTGGAACTTTGTAGAAAATCGCTTTAAGTACACGTGGCTCTACCAATTCGTAACCGAGCTCATCAATGACGCTTTTAATGGTTTCTAGAGTGCGACCATCGTCGTGGGTAAGCAGTGCTCGCACGTTTTCTGCCAAGAACACTTTGGGCTGAGTTTCTTTGATGGCACGTGCCATTTCAAAAAACAACGTACCGCGCGTATCTTCAAAACCTAGGCTCTTACCTGCATAAGAAAATGCCTGACATGGGAAGCCACCAGTAAGAATATCCACCTCTTCTTCGATCTGGGTGAAATCCACGTTAGCAATGTCGCCTTCAATCACATTCCAATCTGGTCGGTTATGGCGCAACGTCGCACAGGCGTGCTTGTCCATTTCGTTAAGAAGAATACTCTCAAGACCCGCTTGTTCCATGCCAATTGCAAGACCGCCACCACCAGCGAATAGCTCCACCAGTTTGTAAGGTCGCAATGGTTTCACGGCGCGCTCATCATCCCAAAGGGTTTGAACCATAGATTGGATCTCTGGGTGATGTTCAACTTGGTCAAGCCCAATGGTGCCAGACTCCTCGCAGCGCTTTAGCTCGCCACGACGAATGCGTGCTTCCATGGTCGATTTAGATTGGGAAAGGATATCCGCTAATACTTCAACACTAAAATTCATTTTCTTCTCTTTGGACATCATAACAATGACGCTTCCAATAGTAGACAAGAACTGTACAAACATACAGTCCTTATTTGTTCGGGTTGATCATTCTACCTGTTTTTAAAAGTGCAGACTACCTGCCAAAAACTCTGACTCACATCAAACGTCCGCGCTATGTGGCTACGTTTAAGGTTGCCAGTCGCGCTATTGTTTCAAATAGCCTAGGGTTTGCGCCATACGCTCGGCGTTCTCTTTAACCCAGTGAGAATCAAAAGGCCCCCAAGAGATAATTTGATAGTGACCATTTTTCAGCGCACCGGTGAACTCACACTCGATATCAAGCTCATGCAAGGCATTAATCGTATCTTGAGCCGTTCGGCGTGGAATGTCGATGTTCGATTGGATCTTTGGGATGGTGTTGCAGCCAGAATCAATAAGATAAGCGAGATACAAGCGGCGATAAAATGAAGTTTTGGTTTTACTCGGGGTCATGCGTCCTTTTCCTTGGAAAGAGGAAGAGCATTGCGCTCCTCCCCTAATGATTCATCATCCGGGCAGGTTGATGTAATCCGAAATAGACTAGCAAAATTTGGTACTTAGAGCCAGTTACGCCGCCTGCTGCATTAGGAAAGCATCTTTGCGAGCATTGAATCGTTCGACGAGATCGTCAATCGCCTCATCAGAGTAAGGTTTGAGTCCGCTAGCCACCATTCGCTTAACGCCTTTGCCGATGACAATGCCGTCTTCTTTAAAGTTAAAATTCAGTGTTACCGTACCGCGCTTACCTTCAATATCAAACGTTGCACCGCTAAACTCTACCTCTGGATGAGTCAGGTCAAGACGAGAAAACTCCACTTCCATGCTCTCGTATATCACCAGCGGGCGCTGGCAGTTGATCATCATCTGCTTCTCTTGCATCAGTGGCACCATGATGTGCGGAAAGTTCATGCCTGAGAACTGAACGTAATTCGAGACCACATGTTCAATAAAGTCTGCAGAGCGGCTTTGCTCACCAGAGTGAGAAAAGCGTAGGTACTCTTTACCATTGTCATCGACAACCACAGATTCACTGTCGCTGTTACGCTGTACCTCAAGTTCGACGCCATCGTTAACCATTCCAGAGAACTCAAAACGCATCTTTTGGCTGATACCCTCTTTATCAAGCAAGGCCGCAAATAGCAGATCGCCCGGCACACAAAAGCGCTTGCTGTCTTCGTCGTGAATAGGATTAAAATCCCCGGCGATTTTTTTAGCAAAATGGCTAGCTTGTTGACGAGTGAACTGAAACTTTGAATTTTCTCTTGAAATATAAGGTGTTAGAAACATACAACGACACTATTAATTTAAAAACTGGCGGAAGTATAACTGATGCCGCTCAAGACAATGGTCTATCCAGATAATTACCTAAATAGTTGGTTGTTTAACGTAGCAACTTCTTGTAATATCGCCGCTCATTTTCGGTCTTA
>NZ_JYJK01000058.1 GCF_003263785.1 Vibrio variabilis | reverse complement strand
TGGTTCTTGGTTCTTGGTTCTTGGTTCTTGGTTCTTGGTAGAAGATAGATACGTTACCGCCAAGGACCTAGGACCATCTTTTCCTAGAACCATTCTTTTCTAGACTGTGCTACCATGGTTGCAGTTTGAACACACTTACTGAATTCAAAGGAATCATTTCATGATCTACAGCATGACTGCGTACGCGCGCAAAGAGGTCAAAGGTGACTGGGGTAGCGCAGTATGGGAAATCCGCTCTGTAAACCAACGTTATCTCGAAACATACTTCCGCCTTCCAGAGCAGTTCCGTGGTCTAGAGCCTGTACTTCGAGAGCGTTTTCGTAAGCGTCTCGCACGCGGTAAAGTTGAGTGTCACCTGCGTTTTGAAGCAAACCCTGCTGCGAAAGGCGAACTGAATATCAACGAAACACTGGCCAAGCAAGTGATTGGTGCTGCGAATCAAGTCATGGCTTTAACTGGCGAAGAGAGCCGTATCAACCCTTTCCAAGTGATGCAGTGGCCAGGTGTGATGGAAACACCTGAACAGGACATGGACACCATTAACAAAGCGCTGTTAGATGGCTTTGAAGGTGCACTAACGGACTTCATTGAAGCACGTGGCCGTGAAGGTGAGAACATGAAAGCGCTGATCATCCAGCGTCTTGATGCAATTACTGAAGAAGTCGTGAAAGTTCGGGCTCGCATGCCAGAAATCATTGAATGGCAACGCGAACGTCTACTGGGCAAATTTGAAGAAGCTAAAATCGAGCTAGACGCTTCTCGTGTTGAGCAAGAGCTGATTCTTCTAGCGCAAAAATCTGACGTAGCAGAAGAGCTAGACCGCCTAGACTCTCACGTTAAAGAAACCAACAGCATCATGAAAAAAGGTGGCGCCGTGGGTCGTCGTCTTGACTTTATGATGCAAGAATTCAACCGCGAGTCGAATACGCTAGCCTCTAAGTCGATTAGCACCGACATCACCGCATCAGGCGTTGAGCTTAAGGTGTTGATTGAACAGATGCGTGAGCAAATTCAGAACATTGAATAGTGCAATCATTGTACATGAAGCAGGCTTAGGCCTGCTTTTTTTGTGCCTCATTTGGGCTCTCAAAAACAGCATCCGAATCATCAAAAGTAAAATATAGGAACCCCACCGTTCATCTTCTATACTGCTGAAATACGCTAAGCAACAGGATGGGCATGGATGCCAGCGGCAATACGTAATCTAACCCTCAGAACCAAAACAACTCTGATTGTAATAGGGTTACTTGTTGTCGTTTTGACGATGAGCTATCAAGTTCTCCACTCGCTCATGGAGAGAAATGCCGAAGCCAAAAAGACCATCGAACTTCTCAATGTCGCTCAATCACTAGATAGCATTGCCCACTATTTTGCTGTCGAGCGTGGCCTATCCGAAGGGTATAAATCCAACCTAGATGAAAGCATCCGGCAAAAATTACTCGCGGCGAGAGCAGAAGCAGACAAGGCGAGCGAGCAGTGGCGCAACTTATCCATCCAACATCCCGAGATTGAACAAGAGTTTAATGAGCAAAAACAACTCCTCGCTCGGGCGATTGAGCACACATCAATGGTGAGAGACTTCGTTGACCACGGCGTTGGCGAGTACTCCTTCAAGCACTACTCGGGACTGATTGAGCAAGCATTAACGATCTACGATGGCATCATCAGCACGATAGAATCACCCGATCTTGTCGATGATTTGCTCCACCACATCAATCTACTCTGGCTCAAAGAGCGCGCTGGACAATCAAGGGGTATTCTCAATGGCATTTTTGCCTCGCCTGATGCAGAGATATCGAATGATAAGATGATCGATACTGGCTTTTACATCCGAAGCTTCGATTGGAATTTGAGGTTACTCAAGCAGCGCGCTCCCGAGTCGCTCTATAGCCCGATTATCAACTGGGAAACCCACCAAATCATCGACCAGATTGAGTCGGAATTTGTCACCGAAGGGCAACTGACTCAGTCGCTTAGCGGCATCACACCGGATTACTGGTTTCCTCTCGCAACCGAGCGTATAGACCGTATAAAAGCGATCCTTGATCAGCAGAATCAACAAATATTTCAAAAAGCGTTCCAAACGGTACAGAGCACCAACCGCGACTTGGTCATTGGTGCAGTTGGTTTAGCGATGGCCATCGCCTTTTTGGTGATACTACTCTTGATGTCGAGGCAACTGGTACAGAGGTTAGAAACACTTCTGGATGCCACCAAACATGTTGGACAGGGCGATTACAAAATATCACTCCCCCAAAGCTACTTTAATCAAACCGATGAAATCAGCCGCTTAAGCACGGGATTTATTCATATGGCAAGCTCGCTTGCCCACAAAGAGCAGCAAATGCTCGAACATAACCAACAACTGCAACGGGCGACCGAGCAAGCGCAGTCGGCAGCGCGTGCCAAGAGCGAGTTTTTATCCACCATGAGCCACGAGATCCGCACTCCAATGAATGGCGTGATTGGTATGACCGATCTTCTCCTGGATACGGAATTGGATGAGCAGCAATTCAAGCTTGCCCGCACCTCACGAGACAGTGCGGAATCCCTGCTGGCTATCATCAATGACATTCTGGATTTTTCTAAATTTGAGGCGGGCAAAATCGACCTGGAGCAACTCGAGTTTAACCTCGTTGAGCTTATCGAAGACATTGGTGCGACGCTCTACTTGGGTGCCTCTCAGAAGAAACTGGAGTTAATCTGCCCTGCCAATCCAGTGCTCTCTCAATGGCACATTGGCGATCCTGGGCGCATTAGACAAATCCTCGTCAATCTGATTGGTAACGCCGTAAAATTCACCGAGCAAGGCCAAATTGCCGTCTATGTCTCTGTCCAATCAAAAGATGAGCATATCGACAGGGTGAAGTTCTCAGTGGTCGATTCGGGAATTGGTATCGAAAAAGCCCATCAAGACAAGCTGTTTGATAAGTTTACTCAAGCCGACAGTTCGACTACCCGAAAATATGGCGGTACAGGTTTAGGGTTATCGATAAGCAAAAAGCTGGTCGAGCTTATGGGTGGTGAGATTGGCGTGCATAGTGAAGTTGGCAAAGGGTCTACGTTCTGGTTCGAAGTGCCTCTGCCTCATCTCGCTGAAAAAGATGTTCACTACGCCCCCAAAGGCGATCTCATGCAGCAAAGTATCTTGGTGGTGGATGACAACCCGATCAATCTTCAATTGGTGGGGCAACTGCTTTCTAACTGGTCTATTGAATATCAGCAGGCCAGATCTGCCCAAGAAGCGATGTCTATGCTCGCGAAAGCACACGACAGCGGCGCGCCCTACTCTATCGCTATTCTTGACTATGAAATGCCACAGATTAACGGCATTCAACTGGCGCGTAGCATCAAAGCAGACGTGAATCTGCGCTCAACTAGGCTGGTGATGCTCTCTTCTGTGGTGCAGCGCGGCGATATGAAGCTAGTTAAGGACAACGGCTTTAGCGCCTACCTTACCAAGCCGACACAACAAGCCGAGCTATTCGATGTATTGTCTCGCGTTGCCGCGCTTGATGGGATCGATGATCAAAGTATGTTGTTCATTACCAAGCACTCGCCGACACAAGCGCCAGAGTTTAATGCCCATGTATTGGTCGTCGATGACATGAAAACAAACCAGGTGGTGGTGAAATCGCTGCTCTCCAAATTTAAGGTTAACGTCGATGTTGTAGAAAATGGTCAGCAAGCTCTTGATATTCTCCGAGAGCGCACGTTTGATATCGTCTTCATGGATTGCCAAATGCCCGTCATGGATGGTTTTGAAGCCACCATTATGATTCGCAAGCCTGAGAGCAAGGTCGTTGACCCCAATGTCACTATCATTGCGATGACCGCTAATGCTATGCAAGGGGATCGCGAGCGCTGCCTAGACGTCGGAATGGATGACTATGTCACCAAACCCATTAACTCAAAAATGCTCCTCGCGACACTGGAGAAATGGCTCACCACCGCGCGCCAGTCTGCTTAGCACGTTATCCACAAGACAGTTGAGTCTGCATCTAGGTTTGTGATACTCTTCGCCTCCATTTTTCTGGCCGAAATTTCAGCACTTCGACCAGTGTTTTATCTAAAATAGAAGAAGGCACCGACCGGCTTCTATTCCTTCAACCCAAGAATGCGGACACTGACAAATGATTGGTAAAGGCACCCTGTATATCGTATCGGCACCAAGCGGCGCTGGTAAATCGAGCCTAATTTCGGCGATGTTGGAAAAAACCCAACCTACGCAATGAAGGTTTCCGTTTCTCACACCACTCGTGGCATGCGCCCTGGTGAAGAAGATGGCGTGCACTACCACTTTGTTGAAAAATCAGAGTTTGAATCACTGATTGAGCAAGGCGCATTCCTTGAGTATGCCGAAGTGTTCGGTAACTACTACGGCACCTCTCGCCTGTGGATTGAAGAAACGCTTGAGAAAGGCATTGATGTCTTCCTAGATATCGACTGGCAAGGCGCGCGTCAGATCCGCGAGCAGATGCCAGAAGCGAAAAGCGTCTTTATTCTTCCGCCTTCAAACAGTGAGCTTGAGCGTCGCCTAAACGTGCGCGGTCAAGACAGCGATGAAGTGATCGCAAAACGCATGAGCGAAGCAAAATCAGAAATGTCACATTACAACGAGTACGACTATGTTATCGTCAACGATGACTTTGATGGCGCACTTGTTGATTTTAAAGCGATTTTGCGCGCTGAGCGCTTGAAGCAAGACAAGCAAGCTGTGAAATATAAAGGCATGCTGGATGCGCTATTAGCGGAGTAAGTTGCTCCTCTAGCAAAAACCAAATTCAAGAAATATACCGTCATCCTCACGAAGGTGAGGATCTTTATCCGCGAGTATTGCGCTCAAATAATGTGAGTCACTTGCCGTACGAGATCCCCTTTTTCAAGGGGATGACGAGTGTGCTACTTCGAAGGTAGCGCGCAATTAAAACCTAAGTAACAGTAGCTAAACGGATCATTTGTGATCTAGAATCTAAATGTAATAGCCTGTATACTTTCTCGTCATCAAAAATTTAGTTAACTATTGGAGTTCTTATGGCACGCGTAACTGTTCAAGACGCTGTTGAAAAAGTTGGCAACCGCTTCGACCTAGTTCTTATTTCGGCTCGCCGCGCACGTCAGATGCAAATCGGTGGTAAAGATGCACTAGTGCCAGAAGAAAATGATAAGCCAACGGTTATCGCTCTACGCGAAATCGAAGAAGGCTTGATCACGAAAGAAGTACTAGACGCACGCGAGCGTCAAGAGCAGCAAGAGCAAGAAGCTGCAGAACTAGCGGCAGTAAGCAGCATCGCTCACAACCGTTAATTCGACCTATCCAATCAGAGTTCCATCGACGTTCGGGCCTATAATTTGTACCTATTCGATAGCCTTAAAGACGTTGCCCAAGAATACCTAACAGAGCCTCAAATTGAGGCTCTGCGTCAATCTTATGTGGTAGCAAGAGATGCCCATGAAGGGCAGACCCGCTCTAGCGGTGAACCTTACATCATCCACCCTGTAGCGGTTGCTCGTATCCTCGCAGAAATGCGTCTGGATATCGAAACACTGCAAGCAGCTCTGTTGCATGATGTCATTGAAGATACGGAAGTCACCAAAGAAGAGCTAGAAGAACAGTTTGGCAACACCGTCGCGGAACTCGTAGACGGCGTCTCTAAGCTCGACAAGCTAAAATTCCGAGATCGCAAAGAAGCTCAAGCGGAAAACTTCCGCAAGATGGTGCTTGCCATGGTGCAAGACATCCGCGTGATCTTGATTAAGCTCAGTGACCGTACTCATAACATGCGTACATTGGGCGCGCTTCGTCCGGACAAGAAACGCCGTATTGCTCGTGAAACCCTAGAGATCTATGCGCCGCTTGCGCATCGTCTAGGTATTCACAACATCAAAACCGAGCTTGAAGAGCTAGGTTTTGAAGCGCTCTATCCAAACCGTTATCGCGTTCTAAAAGAAGTAGTGAAAGCTGCTCGTGGTAACCGTAAGGAAATGATCCAACGTATCCATAGTGAGATCGAAGGCCGCCTCGGTGAGGTTGGTTTGAACTGTCGCGTGTTGGGTCGTGAGAAGAACCTGTTCTCCATCTATAACAAGATGAAAACCAAAGAGCAGCGCTTCCACACTATTATGGATATTTACGCCTTCCGCGTTATCGTGGACACGGCGGACACCTGCTATCGCGTACTTGGTCAGGTCCATAGCCTGTACAAGCCTCGTCCTGGCCGCATGAAAGATTACATCGCGGTACCAAAGGCAAACGGCTACCAATCCCTACACACCTCCATGGTGGGGCCTCACGGCGTACCCGTTGAAGTGCAGATCCGTACTGAAGATATGGATCAAATGGCGGATAAAGGTGTCGCGGCGCACTGGGCTTACAAAGGCAATGGCGATCGCACTGGTACTACGGCGCAAATTAAAGCGCAGCGCTGGATGCAAAGCCTGCTTGAGCTACAGCAAAGTGCCGGTAACTCATTTGAATTTATTGAAAACGTAAAATCCGATCTGTTCCCAGACGAAATTTACGTGTTCACCCCAAAAGGTCGTATTGTTGAGCTGCCACTTGGCGCAACCGCGGTCGACTTTGCTTACGCCGTTCACACCGATGTGGGTAACACCTGCGTTGGTGCTCGCGTTGACCGCAATCCTTATCCGCTAAGTAAAGCGCTTAAGAACGGTCAAACAGTTGAGATCATCAGTGCTCCGGGCGCTCGTCCGAATGCGGCATGGCTAAACTATGTGGTGACATCTCGAGCTCGTACTAAGATCCGTCAGGTTCTTAAGACGATGCGCCGCGAAGAGTCTATCGTACTGGGTCGCCGCCTACTCAACCACGCGTTGGGTCGCCACTCTATTGATACCATCTACCCAGATAATATCAATGAAGTGCTGACCGATCTTAAGCTCGACTCTGTGGATGACTTGCTGGCTGATATTGGCCTCGGCGAGTTGATGAGTATCGTCATCGCGCGTCGCCTACTCGGTGATACCGATGAGCTGACGCAAACCAGCTCTGTACCAACCACAGGCAAAAAGCTACCTATCCGCGGCGCGGAAGGTATTTTGCTGACGTTCGCGAACTGTTGTCACCCGATCCCAGACGATCACATTATTGCTCACGTATCACCGGGGCGTGGCCTTGTGGTTCACCGCGAGACGTGTCCAAACGTGCGTGGTCACCAAAAAGAGCCGGATAAGTACATGGCCGTTGAGTGGAGTGACGACTTCGAGCAGGAATTTACTGCTGAGCTGAAAGTCGATCTACAAAACCACCAAGGTGCACTGGCTGAGCTGACTAATGTGATTGCTAAAACAGGCTCCAACATCCATGGTATCTCTACCGAGGAGCGTGATGGTCGTTTGTATACCGTCACCGTATTGCTCACAACCAAAGATCGCGTACACCTTGCGGGCATTATGAAGCGCATTCGCGTGATGCCGCACGCGCTTCGCGTCCGACGTCGTAAGAACTAGCACAGCTTTTTGATTTAATACGGGTTCGATGAATATCGAGCCCGTTTTATTTGGAACATCTCAATGAATTTAGAACGCTACAATCGTATTCAGGAAGTGCTCAAGGCACGTCAACCCGACCTGACTTTGCTGCTCGAGCAAGTGCACAAGCCAAACAATGTCTCTGCGGTAATTCGTACCGCCGATGCAGCTGGCGTCCACAAAGTCCATGCCGTTTGGCTGATGAGAAGATGCGCACCTTAAGCCATACCTCTGCCGGTGCTCGCAACTGGGTGGAAGTAGAGACACACGACACAGTAGCGGAAGCGGTTCGCGAGCTAAAATCACAAGGCATGCAGGTTCTTGCAACCAACCTTTCTGATTCTGCGGTCGATTTTCGCGACATCGATTACACCAAACCTACCGCTATCATTCTCGGTGGCGAGAAGAACGGCATTACTCAAGATGCGCTCGGTGAAGCGGATCAGGACATCATTATTCCCATGGTCGGCATGGTGCAGTCACTCAATGTCTCGGTTGCCAGTGCACTCATCCTATTCGAAGCACAAAGACAGCGCCAACTTGCGGGTATGTACGATCGTGAGGCAAGCGCGCTACCAGAAGAAACCATCCACCGCATCCTATTCGAACGCGGCCACCCGGTTCTCGCCAAAGTCGCCAAGAAGAAGAACATGCCGTACCCACCTCTTGATGATGAAGGCAGATTGTGGCGGATGAGGTGTGGTGGCAGGAGATGCAGAAGAAGTAATGGTTCTTGGTCCTTGATCCTTGATCCTTGATCCTTGATCCTAGATTATCGGCTCTTACTCCTAGAACCTAGGACCATCTTTTCCCTAGGATCGTCTTTAATCAAAACTGTACAAAAAGACAGTAAGATGCTTGAATATTCCCATCTAACACTCTGATGGATGGTGAATATGGCTCAGTTACTGTCGGCAATTCCTTTAACTTCGCTTACTGGCGTAGGGGCAAAAGTCGCAGAGAAACTTGAAAAGGTAGGATTGCACTCGGTGCAAGATCTGCTGTTTCACTTGCCTCATCGCTATGAAGACCGCACACGCATCTACCCTATCGTCAAACTGCACCCAGGCCTTTGGGGCTCAGTGCAGGGTAAAGTGATGAGTAGTGATGTCGCCTTTGGCCGTCGTAAAATGCTGACCGTAAAAGTCAGTGATGGCAATGGCACCATTACCTTGCGCTTTTTCAATTTCACCGCAGCAATGAAGAATAATTTCTCCGAGGGGCGCGTTGTTGTCGCCTATGGTGAAGTGAAGCGTGGCAATCACGGCCTTGAAATCATCCATCCTGAATACAAGTTTCATGCTGAGGGGAAAACGCCAAAGCTTGAGCAAACTCTGACGCCTATCTACCCGACGACTGAGGGTTTAAGGCAACTGACTCTGAAGAGTTTAACTGACCAAGCGCTAGAGCTCATGGATGGTGCCGCTGTTGACGAACTGCTGCCCAGTGGCCTGTACAACCAGCAAATGACGCTTAGCCAAGCGCTACACATTATTCACCGCCCGCCACCGAACATTAACCTCGACGATTTTGATGAAGGCAAGCACCCTGCTCAGCAGCGCTTGATCATTGAAGAGCTCATGGCGCAGAACTTGTCGATGCTCGCCGTGCGCAGCAAAGGTCAGCAAGATGCGGCTATTGCACTTGAACCTGCTCAAGCACTGAAACAAAAACTATTACAACAACTGCCCTTCTCACCAACAGGTGCACAGGCACGCGTTGTGCTAGAAATCGAGACTGACCTTCAAAAACCTATCCCTATGATGCGTTTAGTACAGGGTGATGTAGGCTCAGGTAAAACCCTGGTCGCAGCCTTGGCTGCAGTACGCGCTATTGAGCATGGCTATCAAGTGGCTATGATGGCACCCACTGAATTGCTTGCTGAGCAGCATGCGATTAACTTTGCCGGCTGGTTTGAGTCAATGGGCATTCAAGTAGGCTGGCTATCTGGCAAGCAGAAAGGCAAAGCGAAAGAGGCTGAACTCGCGCGCATTGCTAGCGGTGAGGCACAAATGGTTGTGGGTACCCACGCGCTGTTTCAGGAATCGGTCGAGTTTAAAAACTTAGCACTCGTTATCATTGATGAGCAGCACCGCTTTGGTGTCCACCAGCGACTAGAGCTGCGTGCGAAAGGTGCCAAGCAAGGATTCTACCCACACCAGTTGATCATGACGGCCACGCCCATTCCTAGAACGCTGGCGATGACCGCGTATGCAGATTTAGAAACCTCAGTGATTGATGAACTGCCACCGGGTCGAACCCCGATTCAAACGGTCGCCATTCCGGATACCAAGCGTGATGATGTGATTGAACGCGTCAAACATGCCTGCCTTCATGAAGGCAAACAGGCGTATTGGGTATGTACCTTGATTGATGAGTCTGAAGTGCTTGAAGCGCAAGCTGCTGCCGATACCGCAGAAGACCTGCAACGCAAACTCCCCGATCTTAAAATTGGTTTGGTGCATGGCCGCATGAAGCCAGCCGAGAAACAAGATGTAATGCAGCGCTTTAAAAACAACGAGCTGCATCTTTTGGTGGCTACTACAGTGATCGAAGTCGGGGTGGATGTGCCCAACTCCAGCTTAATGATCATCGAAAACCCAGAGCGTCTTGGTTTGGCTCAGCTACACCAGCTACGCGGCCGTGTGGGACGTGGTAGCGTCGCAAGTCACTGTGTGCTGTTGTATCACTCTCCACTGTCTAAAACGGCTCAGAAGCGCTTAGGCGTGCTAAGAGAAAGTAATGACGGCTTTGTCATTGCTCAGAAAGATTTAGAGATTCGAGGTCCTGGCGAGTTGCTTGGTACCAAACAAACCGGCTTGGCTGATTTTAAGATCGCGACTTAGTTCGTGACCAGCGCTTAGTGCCAGAAGTGCAGCGCATTGCCCGTCATGTTCATGAACAATATCCGGACAATGCGAAGAAGATTATCGACCGCTGGTTGGGTGATAGAGAGTTTTACGCTAAGGCGTAGGGATTCTGGTTTTTTGGTCCTAGGTCCTAGGAAGCATATTCTTGCCATTCTTTACTGCGGGAAAGCTTACTTGCGCTTTTAAGCCGCCTTCACTGCGATTCGAGATACTCACTGAGCCATGGTGTTGGCTAATAATACGTTTAACAATCGCGAGTCCCAGTCCCGTGCCTTCGCTGCCACGCGCGGTGTCACCGCGAGTAAAGGGCTCGAATAGACGGCTGATTTGGTCTGGCTCAATACCAGGGCCATTATCTTCCACTGTCACCCACGCCAGTTTGTTATCAACGGTCATACCTGTCGTCACCTTAACCCAGCCATTACCGTAACGCACAGCATTGACCACTAGGTTGGTGATGGCACGTTTGATGGCAATGGGACTGCCTTCAATATCTTTGATGCGCGCCATAGGGTCAAAATCGATTTTGATCTCATAGCCGCCTTCAGACGAGACAATGTCCGAGGCAATATCATTCAAGCTAAGCGGTTCGAACGACTGAGTGTTAACCGGTTTTAGATAGTCCATAAACTGGCTGATGATTTCGTTACACTCTTCCGTGTCACTGATAATGCCTTCTGCCAAGTAGCTGTCTTCTGGCGACATCATCTCTGTGGCAAGGCGAATACGCGTCAGTGGCGTACGGATATCGTGACTGATACCAGCCATTAATAACGTGCGATCTTGTTCCAGCTCTTGAATGCCTTCGCCATTTGGTTAAAGGCTCGAGTGACTGAACGGATCTCCGACGCCCCTTTCTCTGGCAATGGCGGCGGGATTTCTCCTTGCCCCACAAGTTTCGCCGCATTCTCTAGCGCTGTTAGCGGCCTATTTTGCAAGCGAATAAACAGCCAGCCACCAGCGAGGACAAGCAGAGCCATAATTAAGCTATTGCGAAATAGCGGCGCAAAGTCTTCTTCTTGCAGCTCAGAGAGCGGGATGCGAATTAGGGAGTTTGGCAATGCGGCGACTTGCATCCATAAAATATAGCTCTCTTCACCAAGTATCAGACGAACCTCAGTCTCGGTTTCGAGTTCGTCGCTCATCTCTTCACTCATCAAATCGATCGGCAACGCTTGGCTGAACTCTTCGGCCATCGGACTATCATCAGCATGGATCGTCACACCCAATTGAGCCAATACCTGGCGGCGCATTGGCGCATCCATTTCGATCTGCCCATCGACCGCCTCCGTGTCTTCCAAGAAGAACACCAACTCATGCGCTAAGATCTTGTTGAACTGCTGCAAACTTGGCAGCAATGCATAGTTGTACACGGCGTAATAGGAGAACACTTGGCTGGCTATCAGCAGAGAGAAAAACAGCAGGATGGATTGTGTGAAGGAGCTACGAAAGCGCATAAGGTTTCCTTTGGAGCGAAGATCGAGACAGGATAATAAACAAAAAAGGCTCTGAATCCATCCAGAGCCTTATCAATCAATTATGCTTCTTTGCCGTCTGGCACGAAGACATAACCCAGACCCCACACAGTTTGAATGTAGCGAGGCTTACTCGGGTCGATTTCTAACATACGACGCAAGCGAGAAATTTGCACGTCAATAGAACGTTCCATCGCTGAATACTCACGGCCGCGAGCCATGTTCATCAGCTTATCACGCGACATCGGCTCACGTGCGTTGGTGACCAATGCTTTCAGCACCGCAAACTCACCAGACGTTAATGGCATCGCCTCTTCACCGCGGAACATCTCACGAGTACCAAGGTTTAGTCGGAAGTCACCGAACTCGACGACAGACTCTTCTTGGCTTGGCGCTCCTGGCGCTTCGATGGTTTGACGGCGCAACACCGCTTTAATACGAGCTAGCAGCTCACGCGGGTTGAACGGTTTGGGTAAGTAGTCATCTGCACCGACCTCAAGGCCGACGATACGGTCTACTTCATCGCCTTTCGCTGTCAGCATTAGAATCGGCAACATGTTGTTGGCGTTACGTAAACGACGACAAATCGACAGGCCATCTTCACCTGGTAGCATTAAATCCAATACCATCAAATGAAAGTTTTCTCGGGTTAACAGGCGGTCCATCTGCTCACTGTTAGCAACACTGCGTACTTGGAATCCTTGCTCTGATAAGTAACGCTCTAGCAACGCACGTAGACGTGCATCGTCATCAACAACTAAAATCTTGTGATTTTCTTGCATATTCGATTCCACCACTAAAAAGCAATTCACACCTTCAGCCTGCTGTCGTTAGAGGCAAACCAAAGGTTCAGCGGTAAATGTAACATTCCTTGGACAAAAGTTGTGCGCAGAATTGTTAGCGATTATTAATTATGGTCTATATTAGCTGCCTTCGTCACCATTCTGTGTGATATGGACGGTGTTTATTGTATGTTGCCAGACTTTTTGTTCTGAAACACGATTAACCAAAGCGTCATAATTCTCGCGTTCGCTAACGCTTTGTAACGCTTCGTAATAGGGTTTTCACAGCCCAAAGCGGTACTCTCATATACCCTAAGTAATGTCTCTGGACTCGATACATCAAGGAGAGGGTTATGACCATATCGTCCCAATGGGAACCACAATTTTCCCGTGACAGTTTTGCCACCGCACTTAAGCACTGGCGCAGCGTTAATGGCCTGTCTCAACTCGAACTCGTTGAAGCACTCAGTTTGTCTCATCGAGCGTTTCAAGGGGTCAACCAACCTATGCTCAGTAAATGGGAGCACGGCAATGGACAGCCCTCTCTAATGCGTCGTGCTGGCGTAGCTGCCTTTTTCCAACTGCCCTATCGCTACACCCAAGAAGAGCGTCGACTTATACAAGGGGTAGAAAAATACGATGAATTCTTTATTGGCAATGACCCCGTCTATCCTTGTTCAATCGAAAAGTTCATCAACTACTCTTGGACACAACTACCTATCTCTATCGCGAGCAAATAGAATACGCCCAGCAGCACTACCGCAATATCAGCTTTCAGGACTTAATTACTGCCATGTCTGTAAAAGAAGTGAATGTGGTGGTCGCTTTACATCAACATGCGATGGTTGGTCATATTGTCTATGGCAAAGATGCCAACGGCCAAGACTGCTTGCTTAGCTACTTAGCACAGGACAAACTGCTTCATCGTCAAGTCCATCGTCATGCTTGCCAGTTATTTGAAGGGAAAAAATCTTCGTTACTGCCATCAAGCCCTACGCGAAAACCTTGATGTCTGATATTTATATTCCTGAGAAATACCAGGTTGGCGAGCTCAGTATCTTTGAATGTGATTTAACTGCACTCGATGCCAATCCATTCTTTGAACAAATACACGATGAAGGGCGAGTGCTATCGCTATTGAGTCATCATCAGAAAGTGCAACGAGACCGCCGAGCACCTGAATTGACCTCTTAACGTTTCAATTTTGATGCGTTAGCCAGATTGAGCTTTTTTGTTTTCATGGCAATATGGTGGCGGTCATCCGCAACTCGATGGATTTATGAAAACAAACCTTATCACCCGCGAAGGGTACGACAAACTTAAAAAAGAACTCGATTTCCTCTGGCGTGAAGAGCGCCCTGAAGTCACCAAAAAGGTGACTTGGGCAGCATCGCTCGGTGATCGCTCTGAAAACGCAGACTACCAATACAACAAAAAACGCCTACGTGAGATTGACCGTCGTGTCCGCTACCTGCGCAAGCGTTTGGAGCAAGTGACTGTCGTTGACTATTCACCACAGCAAGAAGGCAAAGTCTTTTTTGGCGCTTGGGTTGAGATTGAGAATGACGATGGCGACGTAATGCAGTTCCGTATTGTCGGGCCTGATGAAATCTATGGCGGTGCAAAAGGCTATGTCTCTATTGACGCACCTATGGCTCGTGCGATTCTTAAAAAAGAAGTCGATGATGAGTTTGTGGTGAAAACACCGGAAGGGATCAAAGAGTGGTTTGTGAATCGGATTAGTTATTCGGGGTTGTAGGGTTCTGTGATCCTTTGGTCCTGTGGTCCTGTGGGAGATTGTGTGTGCTTAACACCATCAAATAAACATTCCACAGGGCCAGAGAACCATAGGTCCGCTTTTTAAATCTCTACCCCAATATTACTCATACCCTGCTCTTTCAGCTCTGCACGTAAGTCTTTAATCAGTTCGATATCACGCTCTGTGCAATCGCGTAGCGGACGGAAGATGGCCCACTGAATATCCCACTCTTCACACACAGCTTCGTTTTCTTTTTGGTTCTCATTGGTGATTTCTACACCGGTTTCGGCTTGTTCAAGCTGAGCCACGGTCGCGACAGACTGTTGACTGATCTTAAGTGTCGATTCCAGTAAGTAATCACGATCGAGCAAACCGTGCAGTAGAGTCGATAAGGCAAAACACGCATCAATCGCTGGATAGACGCCGTACATCTCGAAATCTTCCGAATTCGGAATAACCTCTTCTAGCTTCTCAAGCTGCTTTTCGAAGTTGATTTTGGCGGTTTTCACCGTCAGCAGTTCCCATACCGCATCCAAAATATTGCGGTACACGCGCGCTTCAGCAAACTCGGTTTGCTCACAGAACATAGCGAAGTTGGGGTACATACGCTCGCACAAACAGGTCATAAAAGTGATATGCTGCCAAGGCTCAAATTTTTCGATACGTACCTGAATAGGGTTCTTTAACATGGTCGCTCTGCCGTAGTGAATATAGTCTGCGGAAGTGTAACCAAACGGATAGGGAATAGCCAGAAATGACGACGCAAAAGCATCGCTTAGCACTTGTGACGGACAACAATGACCACTACCGAAAGCTCCTTGAAAGCAAACAGTTGCCAGATCTCGAAATCACTACCGAGATCGGTGGTGCAACCATCTTGTTAGCGGCACCACCAAAACTGACATCACAATTGGATGACGCTAAAGAGTTAGAATGGGTCCAGTCTACGTACGCAGGTATCGATGCGCTGCTTGGTGAGTCACTTCGCAAGGATTACAAGCTCACCAATGTGAAAGGCATTTTTGGTCAGCAGATCAGTGAATATGTTCTGGGTTACTCGATTGGCTATTTCCGACATTTCGACCTTTACCGCCAGCAGCAACAAAAACGTGATTGGCAGCCTCACACTTATCAATCGATGATCGGCAAACGCATGGTTATTTTTGGTACGGGTGCCATCGGTAGCCACTTAGCCAACACAGTGAAAGCACTTGGCATTGTTCCTATTGGTGTTAATCGTACCGGCATTCCACCAAGACAAAGTGCGTTTGCAGAAACCTACCATATCAATGAAGCGGGCAAAGCACTTGAGAGCGCAGACATCATCGTTAATACGCTTCCGAATACCCCAACCACCGATGGCCTTTTTAATGAACAATTGTTCTCTGCCTGTCGCCATGCCCTGTTTTTTAATGTCGGGCGAGGTCAAACCGTCGACGGCAATGCTCTGCTTCAAGCTCTGGAGCGAGGCCATTTGGTACATGCATTTTTGGATGTGTTTATTGATGAGCCTATCTCACAAGAGTGCCCGTATTGGAGTAATCCAAATGTGACCGTCACACCTCACATAGCGGCCATTAGCTTCCCTGAGCAGGTGGTGGATATTTTCGCAGAGAACTATCTGCGTTGGCGTGATGGGTTTCAGTTGCAGAATTTGATTGATTTTGAGCGTGGGTATTAGGGTTCTGTGGTTCGAAAAACCCATAAAACAAGCGCTGTCAACAACTTAAAACAATCAGCATTGGCCCTCCCCATAGGGCCATAGAACCGCTCTTCAACCGCTCTTATCGCGGATATTCCTCAAACATCTTATGAACCTGTTCCTGAACAAAAGCGTCTCTATCAGCAGGTTCCATCGTTTCCGTTAACTGTCGCTGTGAGACAGAGCGCCAAACGACATCATTGGTTTTTGGGTCAACCAGTTCAACGGCCAATTTGCCGAACTTCTTCTCTTTGACACGTGTTGGGGTACGAACGCCAACACCATAGCCACTGTTATAGCTGCCGGTACCAAAGCCAAAACCGAAACTGGGTCCATCCGCTCGAAGCTCGGTGCCTTCCAAAATGTCATAGCGAACCACAAGGTCTGCGCCCTGCTCTATCATCGTAAAGCCGCGGATACCGAGTTCATTGTCGACCGCTTGCTTAATACGCGCACCATCAAGGCTCAGAGGCGTAGCTTCATTTTCTTGATATTGATAAGTGTTGAACGCGGAAAAATTCACGCCGGCATTATAGTCAGTTGCGACATCAGAAGCACAGCCTGTGGCTATGAGCGCAGAGGCGAGCAAGGAGAGAAACACTTTATACATAAGGTTGCCTCGTTGAACGAAACCTAGTTAAAGCGTAGTCAAGAGGATACAAAAATGCCGCCAACTCCAATGAGGAAATGACGGCATCTCACTATTTAGACACAGTCGCTTAGATGCAGCAGCTTAGACAGTAAAGCCCGGTCAAGCGCTTGGTATATCAACACATTACTTATGGTAAGGCTTAGATAACTCGTGAACCGCCTCAACAAATACGCCCGCGTTTTCTGGCGGTACATCAAGGTGAATACCGTGGCCAAGGTTGAATACGTGACCTGTACCACCGTCGCCAAAGCCTTCTAGAATAGTCGCCACTTCTTCACGAATACGCTCAGGTTGTGCGTAAAGCATCGAGGGATCCATGTTCCTTGCAGCGCCACTTTGTCACCCACGCGAGCTTTGGCATCGGCAATGTTAATGGTCCAGTCTAGACCAACCGCATCACAGCCCGTTGCTGCGATCTGCTCTAGCCACATACCACCGTTCTTAGTGAACAAGGTCACTGGAACGCGGCGACCTTCGTTTTCACGAATCAGGCCATCGACAATCTTGTGCATGTACTGAAGTGAGAACAGGTTGTAGTCGCGAGGTGTTAATACGCCGCCCCAAGTATCAAATACCATGACAGATTGTGCACCGGCTTTGATCTGTGCATTTAGATATTCAATGACGCTGTCTGCTAGCTTATCGAGAAGGGCATGCAGGATTTGTGGCTCTGCGTACATCATCTTTTTGATCTTAGTGAATGCTTTCGAGCTACCACCTTCAACCATGTAAGTCGCCAGCGTCCATGGGCTTCCAGAGAAGCCGATAAGTGGTACATCACCGTTTAGGTCTTTACGGATCTGACGAACCGCATTCATAACGTATTTCAGCTCACCTTCTGGATCTGGAATGCCAATCTTGTCGACATCTGCTTTGCAAGTGATCGGACGCTCAAACTTAGGACCTTCACCCGCTTCAAAATACAAGCCTAGACCCATTGCATCTGGAATCGTCAAGATGTCAGAAAATAGAATGGCGGCATCTAGCGGGAAACGGCGTAGTGGCTGAAGGGTCACCTCAGACGCTAACTCTGCATTCTTACACAGTGACATGAAATCACCCGCCACAGAGCGAGTCTCACGATATTCTGGTAGATAGCGGCCAGCCTGGCGCATCATCCATACTGGTGTGTAATCTACAGGCTGCTTTAGCAACGCTCGAAGATAGCGATCGTTCTTTAATTCCGTCATTCTTTTTTCTCCAATTCGAAAGGCGTTAGTTTACCGCTATTCATTCATGGTTGGCAGCCTTAGATAACAATTCTTTTACTAAATTTTGAGGGTCATCCAGTATGCTGCGCGAACGCTCAAAAAAGAGTCACTTTGCAAAGCAGATCATATTATCAATACGCAGTTTTGAGGTGAGTTTGCCAATGGCGGGAAGGAATGTTAAAAGTTTGTTTGCTAGCGAAAATTACAATAATACTACTGAGTCTTAGGACTCAGCATCTCATAACGACATCTTACTTACCCCCTCCGCACGCGGAGGGTTTTTTTGTCATTTTTCTGCCGAAGCGGCGTCGACCGTGGCATGAATCAGCGCTCTAGCAATCGTTCCTTCCGGTGCTACTAGAGGCAGTTCCTTGGTATCAAACCACTGCGCGTCTTTAAGTTCCGTGTAATCCGGCTTGATCTCACCACTTTCGTAGTCGGCAAGAAACGCCATCATCATGCTCGATGGAAATGCCCATGGCTGACTGCCAAAATAGCGGATGTTGCCCACCTTAATTCCGGTTTCTTCTTCCACTTCACGGGCAACGCAAGTCTCGAGTGTTTCGCCCACTTCCAGAAAACCCGCAATTACCGTGTACATCCCACCCGCGTGGCGGTTGTGCTGAGCGAGCAAGATTTGCTGCCCTTTTCGAACGGCAACAATAATACATGGGAAAATGCGCGGATAATGCAGCGTTCTGCAGTCCTGACACTGCATTGCGAGCTGATTGTGGTTGAGATGGTTGCGACCTCCGCACTGAGGACAAAAACGCATAGATTGGCTCATGTAGCCATATTGAATCGCTTTCGAGAGTTGATAGAACAGCGCTTCTGGCAAGTGAAGCAGTTCGCGTAGCGATGTCAGTTCTCGCTCGCCGTCTATGTCGGCATCGTTCAGCCACATCACAGGGTGACCTTCAAACTCACCCACTTGAATCGCTTGCTCGGCAGGTAGGGAAAATTGCTCTGCTGAGCCAAACGGAACATCGCCATCTGCAAGCCAAAGCTCGTTCCCTAACACCACACACCAATAAGCTTGACGAATGGTTACTTTACTTTTTTTTAACATCATCAATCCTCTTCACTTGCAGTTCGACCATTTTACTGGCAATCTAATTTCATACCAGCTAGAAAACTCGAAATTCTAATTCTGGTAAATGAGAAACGATTTCTCTTTACTCTTTGTCATTACAAAGCGTGCAGCTGCCAATTGCAGTGCCGATCATGAGGACATGGTCATGTTAAATAAATTCAAACAAGTACAAGAACAATGGGGTGGCTCTAGCGAGGTCATCGACCACTGGCTAGAAACCAGACAAGCGCTTATTGTTGAATACTGTAAGCTCGGCTCACTTCAACCTGCTCACGCCCAATCTAACGTGGTTGAGCTTCCCTCTGCGAAAGAAATCAGCTCCTTTTGTGATCATCTCGTTGACTACATCTCCGAAGGCCACTTTAAAATCTACGACATGGTGATGGATAAGTGGAAAGCGACAGGTTTTAAGACCAACGATGATATCGATGCGACCTACGCGAAGATCGTTCTGACTACCGACCCACTGCTTGAGTTTAACGACAAGTATGTACAGGTGTCTTTTGAAGATGAGCTTCCGGGTTTCGAGGAAGATATGTCTAAAGTTGGTGAGATACTTGAGCTGCGCTTTGAAGTGGAAGATAAGCTGATTCAGCTGATTGCGGACAGTTTGGCGATTCCGCCAGGTGCGTAATAAACCACTGGATATTGTCGATTAAGACTGTACTCGAAGTGCAGTCTGAGTTTTTGCACCGAAAGATTGTCTCTAGCTGCTGTTAACTGCTCCAAGTTCTTGTCGGTTGTCCACTTTCTTACAGATACAAAAAAGGCGCCTTTCGGCGCCTTTTGTCATTTCGCTCTGCGATTACTCGTCAGAAGAGAAACCTGCGTTTAGTAGCGCAGCTAGGTTATCCGTCGCTTGTTCAGCTGATGGACCTTCTTGAGCTTCGTCACGCTTAGCTTGACGGTCTTGGTGATACGCAAAACCCGTACCCGCTGGGATCAGACGACCCACGATAACGTTCTCTTTCAGACCACGTAGGTCATCACGCTTACCAGATACCGCTGCCTCTGTTAGTACGCGCGTCGTTTCTTGGAACGATGCTGCAGAGATGAACGATTCTGTTGCTAGCGATGCCTTAGTGATACCTAGTAGGTCACGCTCGAAACGTACAAGTTCTTTGCCTTCAGCTTCTAGCTGACGGTTTGCGATCTTAACGCTTGAGTATTCAACCTGCTCGCCTGGTAGGAACTCAGAGTCACCAGCATGAGTGATAGTACACTTACGTAGCATTTGACGAACGATAGTCTCGATGTGCTTATCGTTAATCTTTACACCCTGTAGACGGTATACTTCTTGAACTTCGTTCGCGATGTATTGAGTCACAGCGTGAATACCACGTAGACGTAGAATGTCATGCGGAGTTTCTGGACCATCAGCGATGACGTCACCACGCTCTACGCGCTCACCTTCGAACACGTTTAGCTGACGATGCTTAGGAATCATCTCTTCGTAGTTATCGCCACCATCACGAGTGATGATTAGACGACGCTTACCTTTCGTCTCTTTACCGAATGATACGGTACCAGAGTGCTCAGCAAGGATTGCTGGCTCTTTTGGCTTACGAGCTTCGAATAGGTCCGCAACGCGAGGTAGACCACCGGTGATATCTTTGTTACCGCCAGATTTCTGTGGAATACGTGCTAGCGTATCACCCACACCTACTTCTGCGCCATCTTCGATGTTCACGATCGCTTTACCAGGTAGGAAGTAAAGTGCTGGCATTTCAGTGCCTGCGATCATTACGTCGTTACCTTGCTCATCAACAAGTTTGATTGCTGGACGCATATCTTTACCTGCTGCTGGGCGAGCTGCCGCTTCTGTTACTTCGCTTGAAGATAGACCTGTTAGGTCATCTGTTTGACGAGAAACAGTTACGCCGTCGATCATGTCTACGAACTGGATGCGACCTGCTACTTCAGTGATGATTGGAAGCGTGTGCGCTTCCCAGTTCGCTACTGTTTCACCAGCTTGAACTGCATCGCCGTCACCTTTAGTCAGTAGTGAACCGTAAGGAAGTTTGTGCTTCTCTTTGGTACGACCGAACTCATCGATGATCGTCATTTCTGACGCACGAGAGGTGATAACCAGTTTCTTATCTTTGTTGATAACAAACTTAGCGTTGTGAAGTTTCACAGAACCTGTGTTCTTAGCTTGGATGCTGTTCTCTGCTGCTGCAGTAGATGCCGCACCACCGATGTGGAACGTACGCATCGTAAGCTGTGTACCCGGCTCACCGATAGACTGAGCAGCGATAACGCCCACTGCTTCACCTTGGTTTACTAGGTGACCACGTGCTAGGTCACGACCGTAACACTGTGCACAACAACCGAAGTCTGCATCACAGGTAACTACTGAGCGCACTTTCATGCTGTCTACAGAGTTATCTTCCATGATCTGACACCACTTCTCATCAATCAGAGTATTACGTGGGATCAGAACTTCTTCAGTACCTGGCTTAAGAACGTCTTCAGCAACTACACGACCTAGCGCAAGCTCAGAAAGTGCAACTTTAACGTCACCACCTTCGATGTGCGGAGTCATTAGGATACCTTCGTGCGTACCACAGTCGTGCTCGTGAACGACTACGTCCTGAGCAACGTCTACTAGACGACGAGTTAGGTAACCCGAGTTCGCTGTTTTCAGTGCCGTATCCGCAAGACCCTTACGAGCACCGTGCGTTGAGATAAAGTACTGAAGTACGTTTAGACCTTCTTTAAAGTTCGCGGTGATTGGCGTCTCGATGATTGAACCATCTGGACGTGCCATCAGACCACGCATACCAGCAAGCTGACGAATCTGAGCTGCAGAACCACGAGCGCCCGAGTCAGCCATCATGTAGATGCTGTTGAACGACTCTTGTTGCTCTTCTTCACCGTCACGGTTGATAACCGTTTCAGATGATAGGTTGTCCATCATCGCTTTCGCTACGCGATCGTTGGTCGATGCCCAAATATCGATCACTTTGTTGTAGCGCTCACCCGCTGTTACAAGACCAGATTGGAACTGATCCTGGATTTCGCGAACTTCTTCTTCTGCTGATTCGATCTCGTCGTACTTCGCTTGAGGTACAACCATGTCATCGATACCAACAGATACACCTGAAAGTGCTGCGTAAGCAAAACCAGCGTACATAACTTGGTCAGCGAAGATTACAGTGTCTTTTAGACCCAGCTTACGGTAAGCCTCGTTCAGTAGGTTAGAGATTTGCTTCTTACCTAGCTTTTGGTTTACCAAGCTGAATGGAAGACCTGCTGGCACGATTTGCCATAGCATTGCACGACCGATAGTGGTATCCACCATCTTAGTCTCAGTTGTGCTGTTGCCGTCTTCGTCAACGACCGTTTCAGTGATACGTACTTTTACGCGAGCGTGTAGCTCTGCGCTCTTAGTACGGTATGCCTTCTCAGCCTCTTCAGGGCCAGCAAGGTACATACCTTCACCTTTCACGTTGATCTTGTCACGTGTCATGTAGTACAGACCCAATACAACGTCCTGAGAAGGTACGATGATCGGATCACCTGATGCTGGCGACAGAATGTTGTTTGTCGACATCATCAGAGTACGAGCTTCAAGCTGTGCTTCTAGAGTTAGAGGCACGTGAACCGCCATTTGGTCACCATCGAAGTCCGCGTTGTACGCCGCACACACTAGTGGGTGTAGCTGGATCGCTTTACCTTCGATTAGTACTGGTTCGAACGCCTGGATACCAAGACGGTGAAGTGTTGGTGCACGGTTCAATAGTACTGGGTGTTCGCGGATTACTTCGTCTAGGATATCCCAAACGATCGCTTCTTCGCGCTCTACCATCTTCTTAGCTGCTTTGATTGTCGTCGCCATGCCACGAGTTTCTAGCTTGCTGTAGATAAATGGTTTGAATAGCTCTAGTGCCATCTTCTTAGGAAGACCACACTGGTGCAGACGAAGGTATGGACCTACTGTGATTACAGAACGGCCAGAGTAGTCTACACGCTTACCTAGTAGGTTCTGACGGAAACGACCTTGTTTACCCTTGATCATATCAGCAAGAGATTTCAGAGGACGCTTGTTCGAACCTGTGATCGCACGACCGCGACGACCGTTATCTAGAAGGGCATCAACAGACTCTTGCAGCATACGCTTTTCGTTACGTACGATGATGTCCGGAGCCGCTAGCTCTAGAAGACGCTTCAAACGGTTGTTACGGTTGATTACGCGACGGTATAGGTCGTTCAGATCAGACGTTGCGAAACGGCCTCCATCTAGTGGTACTAGAGGACGTAGATCTGGCGGAAGTACCGGAAGCACAGTTAGGATCATCCACTCAGGGTTGTTACCTGATTGAATAAACGCTTCAACTAGCTTCAGACGCTTAGTGATTTTCTTACGCTTAGTTTCTGAGTTTGTAGACTCAAGCTCTTCGCGCATCATCTCTGCTTCAGCGTGCATGTCCATAGTAGACAGCAGATCTTTGATCGCTTCTGCACCCATCTTAGCAGTGAACTCATCACCCCATTCTTCTAGACGATCAAGATACTCTTCTTCAGTAAGCATCTGTGATTTTTCTAGATCCGTCATACCCGGCTCTGTTACTACGTACATTTCGAAGTAAAGAACGCGCTCGATATCACGTAGTGGGATGTCCATTAGCAAACCGATACGAGATGGTAGCGATTTTAGGAACCAGATGTGAGCTACTGGAGACGCAAGCTCGATGTGGCCCATGCGGTCACGACGAACTTTAGTTTGTGTAACTTCTACACCACACTTCTCACAGATAACACCACGGTGCTTCAGACGCTTATATTTGCCACAAAGACATTCGTAGTCTTTAACTGGACCAAAGATACGCGCACAGAACAGACCATCGCGCTCAGGCTTGAACGTACGATAGTTGATAGTTTCTGGTTTTTTAACTTCACCAAAAGACCATGAACGGATCATGTCAGGTGAAGATAGACCGATTTTGATTGCATCAAATTCTTCGGTCTTATGCTGTGCTTTTAGAAAGTTTAATAAGTCTTTCACAATCAGCTCCTGTAAGGAGTTTAAAAAGGAACCCGCTAGGTCAGCAAACCTGTGCGAGCCCCTTTTCTACCAGATAATCCAGAGGGATTATTCGTCTTCTAGCTCGATGTTGATACCTAGCGAGCGGATCTCTTTCAACAGTACGTTGAACGATTCTGGCATGCCAGGTTCCATGCTGTGGTTACCATCGACGATGTTTTTGTACATCTTCGTACGGCCGTTAACGTCATCAGACTTAACCGTTAGCATTTCTTGAAGCGTATATGCAGCACCGTATGCTTCTAGTGCCCATACTTCCATCTCACCGAAACGCTGACCACCGAACTGAGCTTTACCACCAAGTGGTTGCTGAGTTACTAGGCTGTACGAACCAGTTGAACGAGCGTGCATCTTGTCATCAACAAGGTGGTTTAGTTTCAGCATGTACATGTAACCTACCGTTACAGGACGCTCAAACGCATCACCAGTACGACCGTCAAACAGAGTTAGCTGACCAGATTCTGGTAGGTCACCCAGTTTTAGAAGTTCTTTAATAGACTTCTCAGACGCACCGTCAAAGACAGGTGTAGCAATCGGTAGACCGCCACGTAGGTTCTTAACCAGAGTACGTACTTCGTCATCAGACAGTGATGCAATATCAACGTTCTGACGAGTACCACCTAGATCGTAAACCTTCTGCAGGAATTCGCGGAACTTCGCTAGCTCTTGCTGCTCTTTCACCATCTGGTTGATCTTGTCACCGATACCTTTCGCTGCCAGACCTAAGTGAACCTCAAGGATCTGACCGATGTTCATACGCGAAGGTACACCCAGTGGGTTAAGTACGATGTCGACAGGCTGACCTTTCTCATCGTAAGGCATGTCTTCAACAGGGTTGATCTTAGAGATTACACCCTTGTTACCGTGACGACCCGCCATCTTATCACCAGGCTGGATACGACGTTTAACCGCTAGGTAAACTTTAACAATCTTAAGAACGCCAGGCGCTAGATCATCACCTTGAGTGATCTTACGACGCTTAGTTTCAAACTTCTTATCGAAGTCTGCTTTAAGCTCGTCGTACTGCTCTGCAAGTTGCTCAAGTTGAGTTTGCATTGCATCGTCTTCTAGCGTTAGCTCTAGCCACTTCTTACGATCGATAGTATCTAGTTTAGCGTCAGAGTAACCACCTTGAAGTAGTACAGCTTTCACACGGTTTAGAAGGCCACCCTCAAGAATCTGGAATTCTTCAGTTAGGTCTTTCTTCGCTTCTTTCAGCTGCATTTGCTCAATTTCTAGAGCACGCTTGTCTTTCTCTACGCCATCGCGAGTGAAGACTTGAACGTCAATGATGGTACCTGAAATAGAGTTAGGTACACGTAGTGACGTATCTTTAACGTCAGATGCTTTTTCACCGAAGATCGCACGTAGTAGCTTCTCTTCTGGAGTCAGCTGAGTTTCACCTTTAGGCGTTACTTTACCAACTAGGATGTCACCACCCTTAACTTCAGCACCGATGTAAACGATACCTGACTCGTCTAGTTTAGACAGAGCAGACTCACCTACGTTTGGAATATCCGCTGTGATCTCTTCAGAGCCCAGCTTAGTATCACGTGCCACACAAGATAGTTCTTGGATGTGGATAGTCGTGAAGCGGTCTTCTTGAACTACGCGCTCAGATACTAAGATCGAGTCTTCGAAGTTGTAACCGTTCCAAGGCATGAACGCGATACGCATGTTTTGACCAAGCGCTAGCTCACCAAGGTCTGTTGAAGGACCATCAGCAAGAACGTCACCGCGTGCTACTGGCTCGCCAGGTAGTACGGTTGGGCGCTGGTTAATACAAGTGTTCTGGTTCGAACGCGTGTACTTAGTCAGGTTGTAGATATCGATACCTGCTTCGCCAGGGATCAGCTCGTCTTCGTTAACTTTGATAACGATACGAGAGGCATCTACAGACTGAACTGTACCGCCACGCTTAGCTACTGCTGTTACACCAGAGTCAACCGCTACGTTGCGCTCGATACCAGTACCAACTAGAGGCTTGTCAGCCTTAAGTGTTGGAACAGCCTGACGTTGCATGTTCGCACCCATCAATGCACGGTTCGCATCATCGTGTTCTAGGAACGGGATAAGCGATGCAGCGATAGATACTACTTGGTTTGTTGCAACGTCCATGTAGTTAACATGGTCGCGTGGGTGAAGACCAGATTCACCTTTTTGACGTGCTGTGATTAGCTCGTCAGCAAACGTACCTTCTTCAGTTAGCGCAGCGTTAGCCTGAGCGATAACGAATTGGCCTTCTTCGATTGCTGATAGGTAATCAACTTCGTCAGTGACTACACCATCAACAACGCGGCGGTACGGAGTTTCTAGGAAACCGTACTCGTTACAGCGCGCGAAAGCTGATAGAGAGTTAATTAGACCGATGTTCGGACCTTCAGGTGTTTCGATAGGACATAGACGACCGTAGTGAGTTACGTGTACGTCACGTACTTCGAAGCCAGCACGCTCACGAGTTAGACCACCAGGACCCAATGCAGAGATACGACGCTTGTGCGTAACTTCTGAAAGCGGGTTGTTCTGATCCATAAACTGAGATAGCTGTGAAGAACCGAAGAATTCTTTAACTGCCGCAGAGATAGGCTTCGCGTTGATTAGGTCTTGAGGCATGATTGCATCAAGGTCACCTAGACTCAAACGCTCTTTCACTGCACGCTCAACACGTACAAGACCAACACGGAATTGGTTCTCAGCCATTTCACCTACAGAACGGATACGACGGTTACCTAGGTGGTCGATATCATCGACTTCACCGATACCGTTACGGATCGCGATAAGCTTCTTCATCACTTCGATGATATCAGTCTCATCCAGCGTACCCTGTTCTAGAGCATCTTCACGCATGATAGAGCTGTTGAACTTCATACGACCAACGGTCGATAGGTCATAACGCTCTTCAGAGAAGAATAGGCTTTCGAATAGTGCTTCTGCAGCTTCTTTTGTTGGCGGCTCACCAGGGCGCATCATGCGGTAGATTTCTACCAATGCAGAGATGCGGTCTACCGTGCTGTCGACACGAATGGTGTCAGACATGAACGGACCATGGTCTAGATCGTTCGTAAATAGAACTTCTAGTTTCTTAACGCCTGCCTGAGATAGGTTCGCTAGTGCTTCTAGGCTGATCTCTTGGTTTGCACCAACGATGATCTCACCTGTCGCTTCATTGATGTAGTCTTGAGAAGCTACTTTACCTACGATGTACTCGACAGGTACTTCAATGAACTCAACGCCATCTTTTTCTAGTTGGCGGATGTGACGAGCAGTAACGCGACGACCAGTCTCAACATAAGTTTTGCCGTTTGCTTCGATATCGAAAGAAGCAGTCTCACCACGTAGACGCTCAGGAACCAACTCCATAAGTAGAGTTTGATCCTTAACTTCGAAGTTTACTTTTTCGAAGAAGATATCGAGGATTTCTTGCGTAGACTTACCTAGTGCACGAAGAATGATCGATGCTGGTAGTTTACGACGACGGTCGATACGAACGTACAGGTTATCTTTCGGGTCAAACTCGAAGTCGAGCCATGAACCACGGTAAGGAATAACACGTGCGTTATAAAGAACTTTACCTGAAGAGTGAGTCTTACCCTTATCGCTGTCGAAGAACACGCCTGGGCTTCGGTGCAGCTGGGATACGATAACCCTCTCGGTACCATTGATTACGAAGGTACCATTGTCTGTCATAAGCGGAATTTCGCCCATGTAGACTTCTTGTTCTTTAATGTCTTTTACGGTACCTGCTGGTGCGTCTTTATCAAAGATAACTAGACGTAGTTTTACGCGTAGTGGCTTTGAATACGTAACGCCACGAATTTGACATTCTTTAACGTCAAATACTGGCTCACCAAGACGGTAGCTAACGTATTGCAGCTCAGAGTTGCCGTTATAGCTCTGAATTGGGAATACAGAACGAAACGCAGCTTCAAGTCCGTATTGACCCTCTGGATCCTGTTCAATGAATTTGTCGAACGAATCAAGCTGGATCGATAGCAGGTATGGAATGTCCAAAACTTGTGGACGAGTACCAAAGTCCTTACGGATGCGCTTTTTCTCGGTATAAGAGTAAACCATGGGGTTCCTCAGCTCGCTGATAAGTGACCCAAACTGCCCTTCCATCCTAGTTACTTAAGGTGGAGTATGGGGCAGTGACTAACAACTGTTTACTGTAGTGACGTTGACTCTAGCGTCGAGACAACGTTTTTTGCTTGGTGCATAGACGCTTAAACAGCGGGAAAATTCATCTATGCCCTACAGCGCAAAAAGGCCGGTGGTCAATAAACCACCAGCCATTAGCCTATTCGGCTAAGAAATTAAGCAATAATTACTTAACTTCAACAGAAGCACCAGCTTCTTCTAGCTGAGCTTTAAGAGCTTCAGCTTCAGCTTTGTCAACGCCTTCTTTTAGAGGTGCTGGAGCTGAGTCTACAAGACCTTTAGCTTCTTTAAGGCCTAGACCTGTTGCGCCACGTACCGCTTTGATAACAGCAACTTTGTTACCGCCAGCAGCAGTTAGGATTACGTCGAATTCAGTTTGCTCAGCAGCAGCTTCGCCACCAGCAGCACCGCCAGCTACAACAGCAGCTGCAGCAGATACGCCGAATTTCTCTTCCATAGCTTCGATAAGCTCAACAACTTGCATTACAGACATTTCTGCAACTGCGTCTAGGATTTGCTCGTTAGTAATAGACATAACAATTCTCTTTTAAGTCAACAATAAGTTTATTTTGCAACCAGTAAAAAGCAAGCTGATTAAGCAGCTTCTTCTTGCTTCTGGTCGCGTAGTGCAGCGATAGTACGTACCAGCTTGCCTGCAGAAGCTTCTTTCATGCACATCATTAGGCGTGCAATAGCTTCGTCGTAAGTTGGTAGTGTCGCTAGTACTTCAGCATCAGTAACCGCGCCTTCAAATGCAGCAGCTTTGATCTCGAATTCTTTGTTCTCTTTAGCGAAGTCTTTGAAAAGACGCGCTGCAGCACCTGGGTGCTCGTTAGAGAATGCGATTAGAGTAGGACCTGTGAAAGTGTCAGTTAGACACTCATAGTCAGTACCCTGAACCGCACGGCGTGCTAGAGTGTTACGCACAACTTTCAGGTAAACGCCCGCTTCACGCGCTTGTTTACGTAGAGAAGTCATTGCGCCAACTTCAACGCCACGAGAGTCAGCTACAACTGCAGAAAGTGCACCACTGGCTGCTTCGTTGACTTCAGCAACAATTGCTTTTTTGTCTTGAAGGTTTAAAGCCATCTTGGATTTACTCCTGGTTGTTTTTACACCACCCGAAATCTTCGCGATTTTGGGAGTTCATACGGTGCTTTCCAGAAGAAAGATAAACGTTACGCTCAACTTCCTTTCTATCTGGCACCATCTACGTAGGTAGTATTAAGTTCTTTACAGAACGCCTACGGTCTTGGATGGAGACTCAAATCACTAAGATTTCAGCCTCAACCACAAATTTTGATAGGCGCAAAATTATACAAGAATTTCGCGCCTATGCAAGCAATTAAGCTTGAGTGTTTAGTGTAGATTGATCTACAGAAACACCAGCACCCATAGTAGTAGAGATGCTTACTTTCTTCAGGAAAGTACCTTTCGCTGAAGATGGCTTCGCTTTCTTAAGCGCAACTAGTAGAGCTTCTAGGTTCTCTTGTAGTTGGTTAGCTTCGAAAGACACTTTACCGATGGTAGTGTGTACGATGCCGTTCTTGTCGTTACGGTAACGAACCTGACCAGCTTTAGCGTTCTTAACTGCTTCAGCAACGTTAGGAGTTACAGTACCAACTTTCGGGTTTGGCATAAGACCGCGAGGACCTAGGATAGTACCTAGTTGACCAACAACACGCATTGCATCTGGAGAAGCAACAACTACGTCGAAGTTCATTTCGCCTTTCTTAACTTGCTCAGCAAGATCTTCCATACCTACGATGTCTGCGCCAGCTTCTTTAGCTGCTTCAGCGTTTGCACCTTGAGTGAACACTGCAACGCGGATTTCGCGGCCAGTACCGTGAGGTAGTACAGTTGCACCACGTACGTTCTGGTCAGATTTACGAGCATCGATGCCTAGGTTAACAGCAACGTCTACAGACTCAACGAATTTAGCAGTCGCTAGTTCTTTAAGAAGAGCTACAGCTTCGTTGATTTCGTATTCTTTAGTTACGTCAACTTTTTCGCGGATAACGCGCATACGCTTAGTAAGTTTTGCCATGATCTTAACCCTCTACCACTAGGCCCATTGAACGAGCAGTACCCGCAATAGAACGCTTCATCGCTTCAATGTCAGCACCAGTCATATCAGCAGCTTTAGTTTCTGCGATTTCTTGGATTTGAGCGTCAGTCACTGTACCCACTTTTTCAGTGTTAGGACGACCTGAACCAGACTTAACGCCAGCAGCTTTCTTAAGAAGAACAGCAGCAGGTGGAGTCTTAGTTACGAACGTGAAAGAACGGTCGTTGTAAACAGTGATTACTACTGGAGTCGGTAGACCTTTCTCAATAGATTCTGTTTTTGCGTTGAACGCTTTACAGAATTCCATGATGTTCACACCGTGTTGACCTAGAGCAGGACCAACCGGTGGACTTGGGTTTGCCATACCAGCTGCAACTTGCAGTTTGATATAAGCTTCAACTTTCTTAGCCATGATATTTCCTAATTTTGGGTTCAAGCGCTATCCGAATGGGAAAGCTCCCCGTGTTTTGAAAAAACTTTCTACAGTCATTACTGTAAAAAGGCGCGAAATTATAAGCATAATTCGCGCCTTTAACAACCCTAAAATGGTGTTTTTTTATACTGTCATTTTTAAAGGCCTAAGCCATTAAAAATTCGGTATTAATCAAGTTTGTCAACTTGACCAAAGTCGAGCTCAACCGGTGTTGCACGACCAAAGATCGATACAGACACTTTCAAGCGGCTCTTCTCATAATCCACTTCTTCAACCGTACCGTTGAAGTCAGCAAACGGACCTTCGTTAACACGTACCACTTCACCCGCTTCGAACATGGTTCTTGGACGAGGCGCTTCGCTAGCTTTCTCTAGACGATTAAGGATAGCGTCAGCTTCTTTATCTGTGATAGGTGCTGGACGGTCAGAGGTACCACCAATGAAGCCCATGACACGCGGTACACTACGTACTAGGTGCCAAGACTCATCGTTCATGATCATCTGAACAAGAACGTAGCCTGGGAAGAACTTACGCTCGCTTTTACGGCGTTGGCCTGCGCGCATTTCCACAACTTCTTCAGTCGGTACTAGCACTTCACCAAAGTACTCTTCCATTGCGTGCATTTTGATATGTTCGCGAAGAGACTGAGCCACACGTCCTTCAAAACCTGAGAAGGCTTGAACAACGTACCAGCGTTTTTTCGGAGCTTCACTCATGAATTAACACCCTCTATAACCCGGTTATGAACGCAACAAGACGGACCATAATGCCGTCGATACCCCATAACGCAAGCGCCATTACAATACTTACTGCAAGGACAATCAGCGTAGTTTGCATCGTTTCTTGGCGTGTTGGCCAAACCACTTTGCGAACTTCTACGCGCGCTTCACGTGCGAACGTGATAGCTGCCTTACCTTTTGTTGTTGTAGCTGCAACACCAAGTGCCGCGGCAATCAATACAACCACACCTGCAGCGCGAAGAACTACAGACAGCTCTCCGTACAGGTAATTACCCACAACAGCGGCGGCTAGCAGCGCAAAAGCGACGATCCACTTAATTACATCTGCTGCATTTGAGCTATCAGGAGTTTCAGCGTTTGCTTTCATAAAACCAACCTGTGACAAGTCTTAACTAGACGACAACAACCCCGCTGCTGCAGGGCTTATTCCTTTAATGTTGGTAAAATTTGAGTCAAACCAACATATTATGCAAAGGCTCAGGTAGAAATCGCTTTCCAACTCAACCCTTATAAATCCTTTATTCATTCACTCTTTGAGCAGTCATTGAGTGAATTATGCGCCCCTATAAATAGTAGCGCAGAAAAAGGGCATCAAATGATGCCCTTTTTAGCATTGCTTAGTCAAATCTTATTCAAAGATTTTCCCAGAGCTTGCGACAATTCTAAGAA
>NZ_JYJK01000057.1 GCF_003263785.1 Vibrio variabilis | reverse complement strand
AACATCCAGCGCTTGAACCGCAGTGAGCGTGTTATCTAGTGTGTAAGTCCAAGTGCCGTCAGCCGTGATGGTAAGCGAGCCTAGCGCAGTACCCACTGGGGTCGCGGTGCCCGCATCAAAGACGTTCTCACCGGCATCCTCATCGGCAATCACTAGCTTGTCTGTGGCCACTAAAGTATCGCTAGGTGTGACAGCTGCGTCTTCAGTCACAGCTCCCGATTCACCGCTGACGATAGAAGGCGCACCATTCACACCGGTAATGGTCACTACGATGGTTTGACTTACCGAGCCATCAATGGAGCTGACTTGGAATACTTCATCACGAGTCTCGCCATCGCCCAGCTCTTGCACGCCAGTAAGTGAGTTATCGACCGTATACGTCCAATTACCATTGGCATCAATAGTGAGGTTGCCGAGTGGCGATTGACCATCACCATTGTTGAGTTTGGTGACCGTGGTATTAAACAGCGCTTCGCCGGCATCCAGGTCAGTAATCGTTAGACTGCCTGAATCGGTGAGAATACCCGCCGTATCTTCAGTGACAGCGCCAGGTTGGTAATTGCTGATGATGGTTGGGTCTTCAGTGCCGTTCACCGTAACATCGATTTGATGTTCAGTGCCATCGGCGGACGTAACCGTAAACGACTCGGTGAAACTCGTGCCCACATCCAGCGCTTGAATTTGCGGTAGGGAATTATCGACTTTGTATGTCCAGACGCCTGCTGCATCAATGGTTAAGGTGCCAAGTGTTGTGCCAACCGGAGTCGCGGTGCCGGCATTAAAGACTTCTTCGCCAGCATCGTCATCGGAAATCACTAAGGTATTGGTCGCGACGATGTTGCCATCACCATCCACCGCGACGTCTTCTTGAGCCAGAGTAGAGTCGCCCGACACAATGGTTGGAATATCGTTCACACCATTAATAGTGATGACGATATTTTGTGGGGTGCCGTCTTCACTCAAGACCTGGAACGTCTCCGTGAGTGAGTCGCCTTCCCCCAATCCTTGAATGGTCGGGTTGGTATTATCAACTTCATAGCTCCACGCACCGGTTTCAGTGATAGTGAGCGTACCTAGGACGCTTCCTACTGGTGTCACGACCGTTTGGAACTTAGCTTCGCCTGTGTCCGTATCGGAGATTGTTAGTTGGCCGTTATCTTTCAGAAGATCGCCAGTTTGAACATTGGTATCCTCAATAACCAAGCCAATGGCGTCCCAGCAATAACTGGAGAATCGTTGGTGCCCTGAATGGTCACTTCGATGGTTTCGGTTTTTGAACCATCAATAGAGGTCACGGTAAAACGCTCAACGCGAGTATCACCGTCACCGAGAGATTGGATCTCCTGAAGTGCATTTGAGACTTGATATGACCAGTCGCCATCTTCGGTGATGGTCAGCGTGCCAAGCGGAAGCTGGCCGTTGTCATTGACGACACTGGTCACTGTGGTGCTGAACTTGTTCTCGCCAGCGTCATTGTCAGTAATGGTGAGCGACAGATTATCGCCT
>NZ_JYJK01000056.1 GCF_003263785.1 Vibrio variabilis | reverse complement strand
CTGCCTCTTCGAAAATCATGATAAGAGAACCCGTAGTAACAGAATCGCCTTCCGCTACTTTGATTTCTTTAACGATACCTGCTTGAGACGCTGGCACTTCCATAGAAGCCTTGTCGCCTTCAACAGTGATTAGAGACTGCTCTTCTTCCACCTTGTCGCCAACGCTTACAAGAATCTCAGTAACTTCAACCTCATCCGCACCGATGTCAGGTACATTAATTTCGATTGCCATTGCTTATTTACCTTCTAATTAAGCGCTGTATTAAGCGTAAAGTGGGTTAGTTTTTTCAGTGTCGATGTTGAACTTAGCAATTGCTTCAGTCACAACAGACTTCTCAACATCACCGCGCTTCGCTAGTTCAGTTAGCGCTGCAACGACCACGTAGCCTGCGTTAACTTCGAAGTGACGACGTAGGTTCTCACGGCTGTCTGAACGACCATAGCCATCTGTACCCAGTACTTTGTATGACTCAGAAGGCATAAACGCGCGAACTTGCTCAGAGTAGTTCTTCATGTAGTCCGTCGCCGCGATTGCTGGCTCAGTGCCCATTACTTGCGCAATGTAAGGGACTTTCGCTTCTGCTTCTGGGTGAAGCATGTTGTAGCGCTCTGCGTCTTGACCGTCACGAGTTAGCTCGTTGAATGATGTTACAGAGAACACGTCAGAGGCGATGCCGTACTCTTCGCTTAGAATCGTCGCTGCTTTACGTACTTCGTTCATGATAGTACCAGAGCCCATTAGCTGAACTTTAGACTTGTCACCTGCGTAAGACTCAAGCTTGTAGATACCCTTACGGATGCCTTCTTCAGCGCCTTCTGGCATTGCTGGCATTGCGTAGTTCTCGTTCATCACAGTTAGGTAGTAGAACACGTTCTCTTGGTTCTCACCGTACATGCGACGGATACCGTCTTGCATGATTACTGCCACTTCGTAAGCGAACGTTGGGTCGTAAGAGATACAGTTAGGAACCGTATTCGCCATGATATGCGAGTGACCATCTTCGTGCTGTAGACCTTCGCCGTTTAGCGTTGTACGACCAGCCGTTGCACCTAGTAGGAAGCCACGAGCTTGTTGGTCACCAGCCATCCATGCCATATCACCTACACGTTGGAAACCAAACATTGAGTAGTAGATGTAGAACGGAATCATTGGTAGATCGTTAGTGCTGTAAGATGTTGCAGCCGCTACCCAAGAAGCCATTGAGCCTAGTTCGTTGATACCTTCTTGTAGAACCTGACCAGAGGTCGCTTCTTTGTAGTAAGAAACAATATCGCGATCCTGTGGCGTGTAGTTCTGACCGTGTGGGTTGTAGATACCGATCTGACGGAATAGACCTTCCATGCCGAACGTACGCGCTTCATCACAGATGATAGGAACGATGTTCTTACCAATGTTCTTGTCTTTAAGCAGGATGTTCAGAGTACGAACGTATGCCATTGTCGTTGAGATATCACGCTTTTGCTCACTTAGTAGCGGCGCGAACTCTTCTAGCTCTGGCACTTTGAACTCTTGAGTAAAGTTAGGTAGACGCTGTGGCGTGTAACCTTTCAACGCTTTACGACGAGCGTGCAGGTATTCGTACTCTGCGCTGCCTTCTTCCAGTTTCAGGTATGGAAGCTCAGCCACTTTCTCGTCAGTTAGAATGTCTTGAAGACCTAGACGATCACGTAGGTGCAGTACGTGCGTCATGTCCATCTTCTTAACTTGGTGTGCGATGTTCTTACCTTCAGCCGCATCACCCATGCCGTAACCTTTAACAGTCTTAGCTAGGATGACAGTTGGACGACCTTTCGTCTCTGCCGCGTTCTTGTAGGCTGCGTACAGCTTAGAAGAGTCGTGACCACCACGCTTAAGCGCGAAGATTTCGTCATCGGTCATGTCTGCAACCAGTGCAGCCGTTTCTGGGTACTTACCAAAGAAGTGCTCACGTACGTATGCGCCATCTTTCGATTTAAATGTTTGGTAGTCACCGTCTACAGTTTCGTTCATTAGCTGCAGAAGTTTGCCTGACGTGTCTTTCGCCAGCAGTGCATCCCAGTTGTTACCCCAGATAACCTTAACAACGTTCCAGCCAGCACCTTTAAATAGGCCTTCTAGCTCTTGGATGATGCTACCGTTACCCATTACAGGGCCATCTAGGCGCTGAAGGTTACAGTTGATTAGGAAGCATAGGTTGTCTAGTTTCTCACGCGCAGCGAAAGACAGTGAACCACGTGATTCTGGCTCATCCATCTCACCGTCACCTAGGAAGGCATAAACACGCTGAGCTGACGTGTCTTTTAGGCCGCGGCCATTTAGGTACTTAAGGAAACGCGCTTGGTAGATCGCAGAGATTGGACCTAGACCCATAGATACGGTTGGGAACTGCCAGAACTCAGGCATCAGTTTAGGGTGTGGGTATGAAGGAATACCTTTACCGTCTACTTCTTGACGGAAGTTGTCTAGCTGCTCTTCAGTTAGACGGCCTTCAACGAACGCACGAGAGTAGATACCCGGAGAGATGTGACCTTGGTAGTATACCAGATCGCCGCCGTCAGTTTCGTTTGGAGCACGGAAGAAGTGGTTGAAACACACTTCATAAAATGCTGCTGCAGACTGGTAAGAAGCCATGTGACCACCAAGGTCTAGGTCTTTCTTAGAAGCACGCAATACGATCATGATTGCGTTCCAGCGAATAATCGAACGAATACGACGCTCAAGTGTAGTGTCACCAGGGTATGCTGGTTCTTGAGCCGCTGGAATGGTATTGATGTAGTTAGTGTTGATGCCTGTTGGCATATCAACGCCATCTAAACGAGCTTTCTCTAGAACAGTTTCTAGTAGAAATTGTGCACGTTCTACACCTTCTTCACGAACAACGGATTCAAGTGCTTGAAGCCAATCTTGAGTTTCCAGTGCATCTACGTCATGCTTCATGTCAGACATGGCGATCTATCCTTCTGTTGGTTGGATCTACTTAATTAAAGTAAGCGTTTCTAGTTTTAAGAATCACTATCTTGTTGAATTCGTCTTAAAGAGCGCTCACGACGAGACGCCTCTCGGGTCAAATCCAACAATGTTTCTTCGATATAAGCTAAGTGCGAATGCGACATCTCACGCGCCTTTTCTGGCTGACCAGCGACGATCGCTTCAACGATATTAGCTCGGTGTTTACTGACTTTCTCCACCACCTCAGAGCGGCGATGTAATAGCTCTAAATTCTGTAGAACATTTTGCTCAAGCAGCGGTGCCAAGCTTCTCACGATATGCAGCAGTACAACGTTGTGTGCGGCTTCCGTCAGTGCCACAAGAAATGCCATGACAGCAGAGGCTTCCGCTTCCACATCATCCGCTTCCTGTGCGATGCCAATGTTGCTTAGACACGTCTCGATTTGAGCAAAATCTTCATCAGTGCCACGCAAAGCAGCAAAGTAAGCAGAAATACCTTCCATAGCATGACGAGCCTCAAGCAAATCTAGCTGAGTCTCTTTGTGAGAAGATAGAAGATCTAACAAGGGATCCGAGAAACTTTTCCAGATGTTCTCGCTAACGAACGTGCCACCGCCTTGACGACGAGTAAGAAGCTTTTTCGCTTCAAGTCGCTGAATCGCTTCTCGAATAGATGGACGAGAAACATCAAACTGCTTTGCCAGCTCGCGTTCAGGTGGAAGCTGCTGTCCTGCTGAAAGTGTCCCTTCAACGATCAAGCGCTCCAATTCTTGCTCGATAACATCCGAAAGTTTCGGCTGACGGATCCTTTGATAAGCCATAACTATTGTTCTTTATTGTTCTACTTGCTTGAGCTGTTAATTGGTATTACCAATTTATAAGTTGGGGTAAAAATTAACACATTTAAAACACCAATGTCTAGTGAAAAATTGATTCACATCATAGAACTGGCCTTGCGTTAACCTTAATGAAACATTTATAGATTAAAACGCCAACACTCATGGTCAGACCAATTACATACAAGAAACTTATCGGGTAATTTACGTGCTATAAAAACCCTTATAAATCAACAACAAAGAACCTTATTTGTCAGACAAAGGAAATTGACCAATATCAAGAAAGAAAGGAATAACCACATCACTGGTTATTAATAATTTGAATAACAAAATATTTCGTGGCGCGACAATACGGCCACGAAATCGACACTAAAAGGTGGAGTGAATGTTTTATGACAGAGAATTTTTGAAACGACGCCAATCAAAAACGAGACCAGGGTCACTTTTTCTAAGCGGCGCAATGTATTGATGCCCGGTGATACGTTCACGAGTCATTGCTGGATAGCGTGCTTGCAGTGACAGGGTTAAGCGTTGCAAGCTTTGATACTGCGCTTCGGTATAGGCCACATAATCTGTACCTTCAAGCTCAATGCCAATCGAGTAATCATTGCATCTTGATCGGCCTGCAAAGCTCGACATGCCTGCATGCCAAGCTCTAGCATGAAAAGGGACAAACTGAACCACTTCACCATCTCGCCTTATTAAACAGTGCGCCGAAACACGCAGGTCTTTAATCACGTGAAAAAAAGGATGGGCAGTTGCATCAAGCTTGCCAAGGAAAAAGTCTTCAATGTAGCCCCCACCAAACTGCCCTGGAGGAAGACTAATATTGTGCACCACCAGCAAGGAAACATCTTCCACATCGGCCTGGCATCAAAATGGGGAGAAGGTACTCGCCTTGCTCGTGGATACCAACCCTGCTCATCGATAACACCTGAAACATTATCTGGCATAGCATCGCTCTCCGCGGCTTGATTGGCATGGGTTCTATCTTGGTTTTGCATATATTTTGAGCTCATCTACATCGCTATCGCTTTGATTTTATCCGACGGCCAATAAAATGCGAGATTTGATGCTGAAATTCCGCACAAGCAGGAGTATCATGCCCACTTCGTTCCCCCACTAAACACGTTAAGCGATGAAAAACACACATAACAGCCAAGAACGTCTTGAATATCTAAAGCAGCAACTTCCTTCAGAAATCACACGTGCCGTGGCCGACACGCTTCGTGAAGATTTGGGCGGAACACTGGATGTAATGACCGATATCACGGCAAGCCTGATCCCAGCAGATACTCAGAACGTTGCCACAATCATCACTCGTGAACACGGCGTATTCTGCGGACAGATGTGGGCTGATGAAGTGTTTAAACAGCTTGGTGGCGAAGTCAGCATTGAATGGCACGTACAAGATGGCGACAAAGTAGAACCAAACCAGGTGCTTTGCACGCTAACAGGTCCTGCACGCACACTGCTGACAGGTGAGCGTAACGCGATGAACTTCATCCAAACGCTATCAGGCTGCGCGACAGTGACCGCAGAGTACGCGGCAAAAATCGCGCACACAGAATGTCGTTTACTGGATACTCGTAAAACCATCCCAGGTCTGCGTAGCGCACTAAAATACGCAGTGGCTTGTGGCGGCGGTTATAACCACCGTATCGGTGTGTTTGATGCTTACCTAATTAAAGAGAACCACATCATCGCATGTGGCGGCATCACTAAAGCTATTGAAACCGCTAAGCAGCTAAATCCAGGTAAGCCAGTTGAAGTCGAAACCGAATCTCTAGAAGAGCTACAACAAGCAATCGAGCTGGCGCAGATATCATCATGCTCGACAACTTCACCACCGACATGATGCGCAAAGCCGTTGAAATCAACGCTGGCCGCGCTGCACTTGAAAACTCTGGTAACGTGACTCTAGAGACTATCGCTGAGTTTGCTGAAACGGGTGTTGATTACATTTCTGTTGGTGCGCTGACTAAGCATCTTAAGGCGATGGATTTGTCGATGAGGTTTAAGGACTAATAAAATCGGTCCTCGGTACTTGGTTCTCGGCCCTAGGGTTCAAAGACTAAACGCCTTGTTTGAAAAGCGAAGCAAATAGCTTCGCTTTTTTGATCTCATTACCTCATTGCTCTCTGTTTTTTCTGGTTGCTTTTTAATCAGTTCTAATCCCTGCACTTCAATATCACTCGCAATCAAACTGCAATCTACTGCAATACGCCCGCATTTTTTAGAACCGTCTCTAGCGCGCTAAGCCATTAACTTTATTGGGGTAAACCTCAGGAGTATGTTCGGCTTGTGCAACTAATTTATTAAGGATTAAAAATGAAAAAAACAACAAAGCAGCAAGGTTTTACCTTGATTGAGTTGATGATAGTGGTGGCTGTGATTGGGGTGTTGGCGGCGGTGGCGTTGCCGCAGTACCAAAACTATGTAGCAAAAAGTGAGTTGTCTTCAGCTCTAGCGACTCTATCAGGACTAAAGACCAATGTTGAAACGTTCACATTGGAAAATGGCGAATTCCCAGCAGACACTCAATCGGCAGCTGTTGGCATTCCGGCAGCATCGATGGGTAACATTGAATTGGCACAATCAAGTGCATCCTCAGCCAGCGGAACTATTACATACAACTTTGTTGCAGGGCTCGTAAGCCCTGACCTGTCAAGTCATGGAATCCGATTAGTGAGGAGTGATGAGGGACAGTGGACATGCGTTACTGACAGCGGCATCACTGAAAATTTACGACCAAAAAACTGTAAAAACGATTATTGAGTTTCATAATATGAACTCTAGTTTATGCTCAATACTTCAAAGAGCTGGAGTATTGAGCGAGTCTCAAGAGAATGAGTTAGTCCAATGGACTTCTTCTGGCGAATTGACTGTTCCAGAAGGGATAGTTGATAAAGGATGGCTCAGTGCCTCTAACCTAGCGACGACTATTAGTGAGTTATTTGGTCTTGAGACTAGAGTTCTCTCGGAAACTGATTATATCAATGCATGCAAGCGATTAGGGCTCAGAGAAATAATATTGGAGCACAACGCACTCCCAGTCGCTATTGTAAACAACACATTGTCAGTTGCTACTGCTGATCCAAGCTTAATGCAGACTGAAAATGATTTTCGATTTGCCACAGGAATGCAGGTTGAACTGGTCATTGCAAACTGCGAAGACATCCGCGCAGCGATACGCAAACTCTACGGTGATAACAACCTAGATTCCAAATCAAACACCAAACAACTCACCTCAGACGATCTCGCCAACCTCGTCCAAGTCAGTGACGCTGAGATCGACAACATCGAAGATCTCTCCCAAGATGATTCACCCGTCAGTCGCTTTATCCATCAAGTTCTCATGGATGCGGTGCGTAAAAAGGCTTCTGATATCCATTTCGAACCTTATGAACATCTATACCGAATACGCCTGCGCTGTGATGGGATCTTGATTGAAACTCACCAGCCAGCGACGCAGCTCAGCCGGCGTTTGGCGGCGAGGATCAAAATCCTTGCGAAGTTGGATATCGCTGAGCGCCGATTGCCACAAGATGGCCGTTTAAAACTGAGGTTATCGGAGAGTGCTTCGATTGACATGCGAGTATCGACCTGCCAACCATGTGGGGTGAGAAGATCGTGTTGCGATTACTCGATGGCGACTCTGCCAATCTCGATATCGATCAGTTGGGTTATAACGCACTGCAAAAATCTCTCTACCTTGCCGCACTGAAAAAGCCGCAGGGGATGATCTTAATGACTGGACCTACGGGAAGCGGTAAAACCGTTTCTTTGTATACTGGACTGAATATTCTCAATACTGCTGAACGCAACGTATCTACCGCCGAAGATCCGGTAGAGATCCACCTTGATGGGATCAATCAGGTACAAATCAACCCTAAGATCGGCTTTGATTTTTCCACCGCACTGCGATCATTCCTGCGCCAAGATCCAGACGTGGTGATGCTGGGCGAAATTCGCGATATTGAAACGGCGGAGATCGCGGTGAAAGCAGCGCAAACTGGCCACTTAGTGCTTTCTACTCTGCACACCAACTCCGCAGCAGAGACAGTGATACGACTTAAAAACATGGGCGTCGAGAGCATTAACCTTGCTTCTTCACTGTCACTCATCATCGCTCAGCGCCTGGCACGCAAGCTGTGTCAACACTGTAAGGTTATTGACCCTATGTCACCGGCGCTGCGTCATTCTCTCAACATTAGTGACGATGAACTTATCTATCAAGCAAACGAACAAGGCTGCAATCATTGCAACTATGGCTATTTGGGGCGTACTGGCATTTATGAAGTGATGGAGTGTACCCATGAGCTCGCCAATGCTCTGCTTACTGGCGCGAGCATGCAAGAGATAGAAGCGTTGGCGCAATCTCAAGGAATGACCACCCTCAAACAATCGGGCATTGAAAAGCTTCGAGATGGCGTGACCAGCTATCAAGAGTTACAGCGCGTGCTCTACTTCTAATCATGGGTTAAGTAGTATGGTTAAAAAGCTCGAACCAACGCTCAAAGCGTTTCACTGGAAAGGCGTAAACAGCCAAGGCAAGAAAGTCTCAGGCCAAACATTGGCTCTAACCGAGCCTGAAGCGCGTGAAACCCTCAAACAGCAGCATATCCAAGTCCGCAAGCTTAAAAAACGCAGTATCTCGACTTGGACTAAGCTGACTCAGCGCATCAAAGGCAAAGACATCACCATCCTTACCCGCCAGCTCGCCACTATGCTCAGCACCGGTATTCCCATTGTTCATGCCATCAAGCTGATTGCTGACAATCAAGCCAAAGCGGAAATGAAGTCGATACTGTCGCAAATCAGCAAAGGACTGGAAGCCGGCACGCCAATTTCACGGGTGATGCAGGTGGCCAGCCGTCATTTTGATAGCTTTTATGTCGACATGGTCGCTACCGGAGAAAACTCAGGTAACCTAGCGGGTGTGTTTGAGCGCTTAGCCGACTATCGCGAAAAGCAAGAGATGCTGCGCTCCAAAGTGATCAAGGCGCTGATATATCCAGTGATGATCTTACTGGTCTCACTTGGGGTCACCTACCTGATGCTCACCACCGTAGTGCCAGAGTTTGAGTCGATGTTTCGCGGTTTTAATGCCGACCTTCCTTGGTTTACTCAGCAGGTGCTGAGCCTTTCAGCGTGGTTTCAGCAACATGGCTTTCTGAGTATTAACCTGTTTATTCTGGCCACTTTCGGTCTGAAGGTTGCTCGTCAGCGCAGTTTCAGCGTACGGCTTTACACCAGCCATCTTGTATTGCGGATACCTATCATAGGCCAAGTGATCACTAAAGCGTCCATTGCCAAGTTCAGCCGCACCCTATCCACCAGCTTTAGCGCCGGTATACCGATACTGTCGAGCATACAAGCCAGTGCGAAAACCGCTGATAACCTCTACTACCAACAAGTCATTCAGTCTATCCACTCCGATATTGTCGCTGGTACGCCAATCCATCTAGCCATGCGTCAAGCCGATGCCTTTCCTGAAATGGTGCTGCAAATGGTAATGATCGGTGAAGAATCCGGAACCCTAGATGACATGCTCAATCGCGTAGCGGCCATTTATGAAGCCGAAGTCGATAATACCGTGGATAATTTAGGCAAGATCCTCGAGCCATTTATCATTGTTTTCCTTGGAACCCTCGTGGGTGGGCTTGTGGTCGCAATGTACCTTCCTATCTTTAACTTAATGACCGTAATAGGCTAACATAGACATTAACTTATTGATTTATTTCCTGTGTAGCCGCAAATGGACGTGTTGATTTATTACCCTTGGTTGTTTGTTGTATTCGCAGCCATTCTTGGCCTAATTGTCGGAAGCTTTCTCAATGTGGTGATCCATCGATTACCTATCATGATGGAGCGCGGCTGGCGTGAAGAGTGTGCCGAAGCTTCCCAGAATACAAGATAACGCCGCCAGAGGGACGCTTTGATCTCAGCATTCCCCGCAGCAGCTGCCCATCATGCAACACGCCGATTCGCATTATCGACAACATCCCGCTACTAAGCTGGCTGTTACTCAAAGGACGCTGCCGTCACTGTGAGAGTAAAATCAGCATCCGCTATCCGCTGGTTGAGCTGCTTACTGCGGCTCTTAGCGCCACTGTAGCTTGGCAACTAGGCTTTAGCTTCTACAGTGTGGCGCTGATTGCCATGACGTTTGTGCTTATCGCTGCAACCTTTATCGACCTTGATACTATGCTGCTGCCCGACCAGCTCACCATGCCGCTAATTTGGGCTGGGATTGCGCTCGCCTTGTTCGGCATCTCACCCATCACTCTGCAAGAATCTGTGATTGGCGCTATCGCGGGTTACCTTTGCCTCTGGTCTGTCTATTGGCTGTTTAAGCTGTTAACGGGCAAGGAAGGTATGGGCTACGGCGATTTTAAGCTACTCGCCGCTCTGGGAGCTTGGCTTGGCTGGGCACACCTGCCAATGATTATTTTACTTTCCTCGGTTGTTGGCGTTGTGTTTGGCTTGATTCAGCTTAGAATGCAAAACAAAGGTTTAGATGTGGCGTTTCCGTTTGGCCCTTACCTAGCGATTGCTGGCTGGGTTAGCGCGCTATGGGGCGATGCCATCACTCACTTCTATTTGGCGACAGTGACGGGAGTATACTAGTGGGATTTGTAGTCGGCTTAACGGGTGGTATTGCGAGCGGAAAAACCACCGTGGCCAATCTGTTTCATCATGAGTTTGGCATCGACCTCGTTGATGCGGACGTCGTGGCACGCGATGTGGTCGAGATTGGCTCAGAAGCTTAAACGCACTTACCCAGCATTTTGGCCACGATATTTTACAAAGCGACGGCTCACTGGATCGCGCAGCACTAAGAGAGCGCATCTTTGCTAATGATGAGGAAAAGCAGTGGGTAAACAACTTACTGCACCCGATGATCCGCCAACAGATGCAGCAACGTCTTAATGCCTCGACCAGCCCCTATACTTTACTTGTGGTACCGCTACTGATCGAGAACGGTTTGCAAAGCATGGCCGACCGCGTACTTGTGGTCGATGTCGCCGCCGACACACAAATTTACCGAACAATGACACGTGACGGGGTGCCCGAACAACAGGTGCGTTCTATACTCAAAGCACAAGTCGATAGAGATACCCGACTGATGCATGCAGATGATGTGATTGATAATAATACTGACAACGCTCAACTTTTGCCCCAAGTCACACAATTGCACCAAAAGTACCTAGCATTATGCGGTAAAAATCGGTGAAAATAGCAAGGAAGCGTTTAAAGGCTAGCACATGATCACAAATAGATTCGAACACCCTCTTAACGAAAAAACCAGAATATACCTAAGAGTTGAATCTCTACTGAGACAGCTACAGCATTCCTCGTCTTTTTCAGATAACTACCAGCACCAGATCTTCTTTAAATCTCTGTTTGATTTATTAGAGATTTTTGAGCAGATCCAGCTTAAAAGCGAGCTGGCTAAGGATCTTGAAAAGCAGCGACAAACCTATCGAGCTTGGCTCAATATCGACGATGTCGATCAAGAGATGCTGGGCTCGATCTTAGGCGATCTCGACAGCGTGCACCGTGAACTGATGGGCGCAGAGCGTTTCGGTCAATCTTTTAAAGAAGATCGATTCTTGAGCGCGATTCGTCAGCGTTTTGGACTGCCAGGTGGCGCCTGCTGTTTTGACTTGCCAACCCTGCATCACTGGCTGCATTTGCCTATCGATAAGCGTATGCATGATGCTGAAATGTGGCTGGCGTCACTTAAGCCACTGATGAACGCGCTGCACTTGTGGCTAAAACTCACTCGTGAAACCGGCCGATTTAAGCCGCAAATTGCGCGTTCAGGGCTGCTTCAAAGTGAGGCTGAAGAGGCGAATATCATTAGACTCAACATTCCAATGCATTACGCGTCTACCCTATGGTATCAGGCCACAAGAGCCGCTTTACGGTGAAGTTTATGGCTTTTGAGTCTGGACAAGCCTACCTTAACGATGTTGAATTTGAACTAGCGATTTGCAGTTAACTACCAACTCATTTAACTGCAAACTCAGTGAACTGTCACACTCAGGAATTATTATGAGTAAACCAACTATTGTCCCATGCCCACAATGTAAAAAAGAGGTGGTTTGGGGTGAAGAGAGCCCGTTCCGTCCATTCTGCTCTAAGCAGTGCCAAATGATTGATTTTGGTGAATGGGCGGATGAAGAGAATACCATTCCGGGCGCACCAGATATGTCGGACAGCGATGGCTGGTCGGAAGACAATTACTAATACCTAGAGCCTCCTTCGGAGGCTCTTTTTTTATGCCTGCACTTCGCAGGCATAAAAAAAGCGGAGTCCGAGGACTCCGCTTAATCTTTGAGAACGCTAGTAAAATAGCATTACTTCTTAGCAAGTTTCTCTTTGATACGAGCAGACTTACCAGAACGCTCACGTAGGTAGTACAACTTGGCACGACGTACTGCACCACGGCGTTTAACTTCGATGCTATCAACCATTGGAGAGTGAGTTTGGAACGTACGCTCAACACCTTCGCCGTTCGAGATCTTACGAACAGTGAAAGCAGAGTGAAGACCACGGTTACGGATAGCGATTACAACGCCTTCGTAAGCCTGTAGACGCTCACGGTCACCTTCTTTTACTTTAACCTGAACTACAACAGTGTCACCTGGTGCAAATTTAGGTAGGTCTGATTTCATTTGCTCTTCTTCAAGAGCCTTGATGATGTTACTCATGTTCTTAAATTCCTAGAATAAACTGATACTAAATTAAATAGGTTACTTGCTGTTATTTCGAGTTTCTTTAATGAACTCGGCAAGTAATTGTTCCTGTTCGTCAGTCAGAGCTAGGTTTTCCAGGAGCTCCGGTCTTCTTAGCCAAGTACGGCCTAACGACTGTTTTAGTCGCCAGCGACGAATATCCTTATGGTTGCCAGACTTGAGGACACTTGGTACCTCTAAATCGTCTAACACCTCAGGGCGCGTATAGTGCGGACAATCTAACAAACCATTGGCAAAAGAATCTTCTTCTGCCGAAGCAAAATCGCCTAGTACTCCCGGAACAAACCGTGAGACTGAGTCGATTAGCGTCATGGCTGGGATTTCCCCACCTGTCATCACAAAATCTCCGATTGACCATTCTTCGTCAACCTCAGTTTGGATGATGCGCTCATCTACCCCTTCGTAGCGTCCACAAATCAACACAAGGTTGTCGTTTTTCGCTAGTTCTTCTACCCCAACTTGGTCGAGCTTACGACCTTGAGGAGAAAGGTAAATGACTTTCGTCTTACCCGGTGATGCCTGTTTGGCTGCGTGAATGGCATCGCGCAATGGCTGAACCATCATCAACATGCCAGGACCACCACCGTAAGGTCTATCATCGACAGTGCGATGTTTGTCGTGAGTGAAATCACGAGGATTCCATGTCTCAATCGACAGTAGACCTTTTTTAACCGCTTGACCTGTTACTCCATAATCAGTAACGCTGCGGAACATGTCTGGAAACAGGCTAATTACGCCAACCCACATCTGTTCTCTCGCTCTATTGAGTTACTAAAAATGAATTAGAATCCAGGATCCCAGTCAACTTCGATCCGTTGAGCTTCGCGATCAACATTCTTGATCACTTGCTCTTCAAGGTACGGTACTAACCGTTCCTTTTTCCCAAAAGCATCTTTCAGATTTGCTTTCACCACCAAAACATCGTTCGATCCCGTTTCCATGATGTCAGTTACTTCCCCTAGGTCATAACCTTTCGTGGTCACTACTTTCATACCGAACAATTCGCGCCAGTAGAATTCATCTTCTGACAGCTCTGGTAGCACAGCTGGGTCGATCGCAATCTCAAAGTTGGTCAGCAGGTGAGCTTCTTCACGAACCTCAAGGCCTTCTAGTTTACACACCATACCTTTGTTATGGCGCTTCCAACTTTCGACTTTGTACTCTACCCATTCACCCTTTTGGTTAATATACCAAGGGCTGTAATCAAAAATACTTTCAGGATTGTCTGTGTAGGTAAACACCTTAAGCCATCCACGAATGCCGTAAGTAGAACCAAATTTACCTACAACAATTCTTTCGTCTTGATTGCTCATTGTGTCTTTACCTTTCATCGACGACATACTGCTTACTTAACTAGAATTAAGCCGCTTTTTGAGCGTCTTTAACTAGCTTAGCAACGCGGTCAGAAACTGTTGCGCCTTGACCAACCCAGTGGTTAACGCGCTCTAGGTCTAGACGTAGACCTTCTTCTTGACCAGTAGCAGTTGGGTTAAAGAAACCCACTTTCTCGATGAAACGGCCAGTTGCTGCATTGCGGCTGTCCGCTACTACGATTTGATAGAATGGACGCTTCTTAGCGCCGTGACGTGCCAAACGAATGGTAACCATATCGTCCTCTTTGCTTTCTCAATAATAAAAATGACCTCAGAAATGTTTCTCAAATGAGCAACCTGAGGTCTCGTGCCAAAATAAAGCCTCGGAATTTTACTCTTATTCCGAGGCATTGCAAGGGGTTTAGCTATTTTTTCACCAGTTTTTGGGCGCTGGTGAATGTGTGAGCTAGGTAACAGTTTGAATTTAAATAATAGATGGAACTGCTTGGTCCTTGGTCCTTGGTCCTTGGTCCTTGCAGGCTACTATCTACCAAACGGATTAAAACCGCCACCGCCGCCCATACCACCCATCATGCCTTGCATGTTACGCATCATGCCGCGCATGCCACCTTTCTGCATCTTCTTCATCATCTTCTGCATTTGGGTGAATTGCTTAAGCAGGCGGTTCACATCTTGCACCTGAGTACCAGAACCTGCCGCGATACGTTTTTTGCGAGAACCTTTGATAAGTTCAGGACGCTGACGCTCTTTCATGGTCATCGAGTTGATGATGGCTTCCATCTGCTTGAACATCTTGTCGTCAACTTTATCTTTGACGTTGTCCGGCAGGTTAGACATACCCGGAAGCTTATCCATCATGCCCATCATGCCGCCCATGTTCTGCATCTGGCCAAGCTGTTCGCGGAAGTCTTCAAGGTCAAAACCTTTCTTCTCCTTGAACTTCTTCGCCATCTTCTCGGCTTTCTCAGTATCGACATTACGCTGAAGGTCTTCGATAAGAGAAAGAACGTCACCCATACCAAGAATACGTGAAGCCACGCGGTCTGGGTGGAACGGCTCGAGTGCGTCGGTCTTCTCACCCACACCCAAGAACTTGATGGGTTTGCCTGTGATATGGCGAACTGAAAGTGCCGCACCACCACGAGCATCACCATCCACCTTAGTCAGGATCACACCGGTTAGTGGCAGTGCATCACCGAAGGCTTTGGCTGTGTTCGCCGCATCTTGACCTGTCATGGCGTCAACCACGAACAGGGTTTCAACTGGGTTGATTGCTGTATGAAGCTGCTGGATTTCATCCATCATTTCATGGTCAACCGCTAGGCGACCTGCGGTGTCGACAATCAATACGTCGTAGAATTTCTTCTTAGCGTGATCGATTGCAGCATTAGCAATGTCGATTGGCTTTTGATCGGCTGTCGATGGGAAGAAGTCCACACCGACATCACCGGCTAGTGTTTCAAGCTGCTTGATTGCCGCTGGACGGTATACGTCGGCAGACACAACCAATACTTTCTTTTTCTCGCGCTCGTTTAGAAGCTTAGAGAGCTTGCCCACACTGGTGGTTTTACCTGCACCTTGTAGACCCGCCATAAGAATGACAGCTGGCGGCTGCGCAGCAAGGTCGAGCGCTTCGTTCGATTCACCCATAACTTGTTCAAGTTCAGTTTGAACAATCTTGATGAACTCTTGCCCTGGTGTAAGTGATTTCGACACCTCAACGCCAACAGCGCGCTCTTTAACACCTTTGATAAACTCACGAACAACTGGCAGAGCAACGTCCGCCTCAAGCAGCGCCATACGAACTTCGCGTAGCGTGTCTTTGATGTTGTCTTCGGTCAGACGACCTTTACCGCTGATGTTCTTCAGCGTTTTGGATAGACGATCCGTTAAATTCTCAAACATTTCTTTCTCTTCGCTTCAAACTGGGCGATCAATTGCAGTGAGTATACCTTAGCCAGCAGTGAGAGTCATATCTAACAAGATCAAATACGAGTCAATAGTTTTTACATCTGGCGTAGCCCAATAGGACGATGCAGGGTATAATTCGTGCTCTAAGCAATCGATTTTTTAGGAAAAATGGACAGTTTAATCGCAATTGCGGCCGCCATACTTTATGGCCTGGCCATCGCAACTATCATCCAGGCTTGGTTAATCAGGTCGGGATCCGTACAAAAACTGTTCTGGTTAGTGCCGTCCTCGCACTGACATTTCATGCTGTGCTGCTCAGCGATTTAATCTTCAGCGGCACAGGCCAGAACCTCAGTATTCTTAATGTCGCATCACTGATTAGCTTCATCATCTCGCTATTTATGAGCGTCGCAATGGTGAAAACTCGCATTTGGTTCTTACTTCCTGTGGTCTATAGTTTTGCGGCAATCAATCTCAGTGCGGCTGCGTTTGTACCGACAGCCTTTATTACCCACCTAGAGCACAACCCGAAGCTGTTGATTCACATTTCACTGGCACTATTCTCTTACTCGACGCTGTCTATTGGCGCACTGTATGCATTGCAACTAGCGTGGCTTGATCACAAGCTGAAAAACAAGAAAGCGCTAACGATTAACCCTAACCTTCCTCCATTAATGATGGTGGAGAGGCAACTTTTCAATATCATCCTCATCGGTACCGGCTTATTAACCGCTACCTTGATCACAGGTTTTGTATTTGTCCAAGATATGTTTGCTCAAGGCAAAGCGCATAAAGGTATTTTGTCCTTAATGGCGTGGATTGTTTATTCGGTGCTGCTTTGGGGACACTATCAAAAAGCTGGCGCGGCAAAAAAGTCACATGGTTTGCAGTCGCGGGCGCCACACTTCTCACGCTCGCTTACTTTGGCAGTCGCTTTGTAAGAGAGATCATCTTGAACTAAGTCGACCTTAGACGCACTACAACTAAAGGCGCGTTGACAATAGGGATTAAGTAGTTCATAAATTAACCAGCTATTAACTAAAGGAATTCTAGGGCATTGGACGACATTTCGACCGGTATTTTATTTGCAATCCTTGCAGGTCTAATTGTAATTTCCGGCTATTTTTCGGGTTCAGAGACAGGGATGATGTCTTTGAACCGATACAGACTTAAACACTTATCTAAAACAGGCCACAAAGGCGCAAAGCGCGTTGAGAAACTGCTTAGCCGTCCTGACCGACTCATCGGCCTGATCCTAATCGGTAATAACCTCGTTAATATACTGGCATCTGCAATCGCAACTGTACTTGGCCTGCGTCTATTTGGTGACTTGGGTGTCGCTATCGCAACCGGTGCACTGACGATGATCATCTTAGTGTTTGCAGAAGTCACGCCAAAAACGCTTGCTGCTCTTTACCCTGAGCGCGTGTCGTTTATGAGTAGCATCGTACTCACCATCCTGATGAAGCTGCTCTCGCCTCTGGTTATCCTGGTGAACTTCATTACCAACGGCTTTATTCGCCTGATTGGGCTTCGTGTCGATCATAACGATGAAGACCATTTGAGCTCGGAAGAGCTGCGCACCGTGGTAAATGAGGCTGGCTCACTTATCCCACGTCGCCACCAAGATATGCTGATTTCGATTCTCGACCTTGAGCACGTGACCGTGAATGACATCATGATTCCACGTAACGAGATCACCGGCATCAACATTAATGATGACTGGAAATCGATTGTTCGTCAGCTAACGCACTCACCCCACGGCCGAGTCGTGCTGTATCGTGACCAAATTGACGAAGTGGTAGGCATGATCAGGCTGCGTGAATCATATCGTTTGATGCTCGAGAAGAACGAGTTCACAAAAGAGACCCTACTTCGCAGCGCCGATGAGGTGTACTTCATTCCAGAAGGCACGCCACTCAACGTACAGATGCTGAAATTCCAACGCAACAAAGAACGTATTGGTCTCATTGTTGATGAATATGGCGATATCAACGGTCTAGTGACGCTTGAAGATATTCTGGAAGAGATTGTTGGCGAGTTCACTACATCGATGGCGCCAACGCTGTCCGATGAAATCACACCGCAAGGTGATGGCAGCTTCTTAATTGAAGGCAGTGCAATATCCGTGATATCAACAAAGGTCTGAAATGGACGCTACCGACCGATGGACCGCGTACCCTAAACGGCCTTATCTTAGAATACTTGGAAGACATTCCTGAGAGTCACCTAAGTGTGCAAGTTGCTGAGCATCAAATGGAAATTGTTGAGTTAGAAGAAAACCGCATCAAGATGGTCAAGGTTTTCCCAAAAGCGAAAAGCAAGAGTTAGCCAGCAAACACAATACAGCTATGAACATATAAACAAACGGCACCGAAAGGTGCCGTTTTGCTTTAATTTACTTGCCGATATTTAAGATATCGAGACTAGTTGATGTTAGGACCAAGCCATTTCTCAGCTTCTTCCAAACTCCAACCTTTACGGTCGGCGTAACTATCTACTTGGTCTTGCTGAATTTGAGCAATCGCAAAGTAGCGAGAATCAGGGTGTGAGAAGTACCAACCCGATACTGAAGCGCCTGGCCACATCGCATAGCTTGTGGTTAGCGACATGCCTATGGTTTCTTCTACATTCAGCATTTCCCATAGCGAGCCTTTCTCAGTGTGCTCAGGACACGCAGGGTAACCAGGAGCCGGGCGAATACCTTGGTATTTCTCGCGAATAAGGTCGTCATTGGAGAGTGCTTCATCCGCAGAGTAGCCCCAGATTTCTTTACGAACTTTTTCGTGCAGGTACTCAGCAAAAGCTTCCGCCAATCGGTCTGCGACTGCTTGGATCATGATGGCATTGTAGTCATCACCTTGCGCCTTGTACTCATCGGCAAGTTCACGCTCACCAATGCCACCTGTTACCGCAAAGGCACCAATCCAATCTTGCTTACCGCTCTCTTTAGGCGCAATGTAGTCCGATAGACAGTAGTTAAAGCCTTTTGGCTTTTCCGTTTGCTGACGAAGGTTATGAAGAACAGTGCGAACTTCACTGCGTGTTTCGTCGGTATAAACCTCAATGTCGTCACCCACAGACGCCGCTGGGAACAAAGCACACATGCCCGCAGCTTTGAGCAGCCCTTCACGCTCAACACGATCAAGTAGGTCGTTGGCATCTTTGTACAGACGCTTCGCCTCTTCACCCACTTCCTCATGTTCTAGAATGGCCGGGTACTTACCCACCAGCGACCAAGTCATAAAGAATGGTGTCCAGTCGATGTAATTACGCAGTGTCGCGACATCGAAGTTTTCAAACACGTGCACGCCTGGCTTAGCCGGTTTTGGCGGTGTGTAGTTCTGCCAATCGATATCGACCTTGTTTTCACGCGCTTTTTCCAGTGTCACTGGCTTAGTGCGTGGCTTTTTACGATTGTGCTGGTCACGAACGCGCTCGTAATCGATATCTAGCTTCTCAACAAACGCAGGTTTTAGTTCGTTAGAAAGTAGCGAAGTACATACACCCACTGCTCGTGATGCGTTGTTCACGTATACCACTGGTTCACTGTAATTCTGCTCAATCTTAACCGCAGTGTGCGCTTTGGATGTCGTCGCGCCGCCAATCAGTAGCGGTAGGTCGAAGCCTTGACGCTCCATCTCTTTGGCGACGTGAACCATTTCATCGAGCGATGGAGTAATGAGACCAGACAAGCCAATAATGTCGACGTTTTCTTCTTTGGCGACTTTGAGGATCTTCTCACAAGGCACCATGACGCCAAGATCGATGATCTCGTAGTTGTTACACTGCAAAACCACGCCAACGATGTTCTTACCGATGTCGTGAACATCACCCTTAACGGTCGCAAGAAGGATCTTACCGTTGCTCGAACCTGCCTGCTTGGACGCGTTAATAAATGGCTCTAGATGCGCTACCGCCTGCTTCATTACACGTGCCGATTTTACTACCTGAGGAAGGAACATCTTACCTTCACCAAATAGGTCACCGACCACGTTCATACCATCCATTAGTGGGCCTTCAATTACCTCGAGAGGTTTTGAGGCATTGACGCGCGCTTCTTCGGTATCTTCAACGATGAACTCGGTGATACCTTTCACAAGCGCATGCTCTAGGCGCTTCTCTACTGGCCATGTACGCCACTCTAGCGCACTGGCATCATCTTCTTTGCCAACGCCTTTATTAGCGTATTCAGCCGCAATATCAAGAAGTCGCTCGGTACCATCATCACGACGGTTGAGTACCACATCTTCTACCGCTTCACGCAGTTTGTCTGGAACGTTATCGTAGATCTCAAGCTGACCGGCATTAACGATGCCCATGTCCATACCGTTCTTGAAACAGTGGTAAAGGAATACAGCATGGATCGCTTCACGAACATAGTTGTTACCACGGAACGAGAAGGAAACATTCGATACACCACCAGAGATCATTGCGTGTGGTAGGTCACGTTTGATATCTGCTACCGCGTCAATAAAGTCGACTGCGTAGTTGTTGTGCTCTTCAATACCCGTTGCTACCGCGAAGATATTCGGGTCAAAGATGATGTCTTCTGGTGGGAAGCCAACTTCATCAACAAGAATACGATAAGCATTGGTACAGATTTCTAGTTTACGCTCGCGAGTTTCAGCCTGACCCACTTCGTCAAACGCCATCACGATAACGGCTGCGCCATAACGGCGGATCAGCTTCGCTTGCTCGACGAATTTCTCTTTGCCTTCTTTTAGCGAGATTGAGTTAACAATGCCTTTGCCTTGGATACACTTAAGACCCGCCTCGATAACTTCCCACTTTGAGGAGTCCACCATGATAGGCACTTTGGAGATCTCTGGCTCAGAAGCACACAGATTTAGGAATCGAACCATACAGGCTTCGGCATCAAGCATGCCTTCATCCATATTGATATCGATGATCTGCGCGCCATTTTCAACTTGCTGACGAGCCACTTCTAACGCTTCGTCATACAACTCTTCTTTGATAAGACGCTTAAAGCGAGCAGAGCCAGTAACGTTGGTACGCTCACCAACGTTGATAAATAGCGATTCTTTCTCAATGGTTAGTGGCTCTAGACCGGAAAGTCGACAAGCAACTGGCAGCTCAGGTAGCGGACGTGGCGTCACCCCTTCTACGGCATTTGCCATCTGACGAATATGCTCTGGCGTGGTACCACAACAGCCGCCTACTAGGTTTAGGAAACCGCTTCGTGCCCATTCACCGATATGTTCAGCCATGTCTTCTGGGGAAAGGTCGTATTCACCAAAGGCATTCGGTAGGCCCGCATTCGGGTGTGCAGAAACGAAGCCTTCAGAGATGCGAGACATCTCTTCAACATATTGCCTTAGCTCATCTGGACCGAGTGCACAGTTAAGGCCAAAGGAAAGTGGCTTCACGTGACGCAATGCGTTGTAGAAAGCTCAGTAGTTTGCCCAGAAAGAGTACGGCCAGAGGCATCGGTGATGGTGCCTGAGATCATCACTGGAAGCTCGATACCTAGCTCTTCAAATACAGATTCAACCGCAAATGAACAAGCTTTTGCATTTAGAGTATCGAAGATGGTTTCAATAAGAATTAGGTCACTACCACCGCGAATCAGAGCGCGAGTGGATTCAGAATACGCCTCCACCAGCTCATCAAAGCTTACATTACGGTAGCCTGGGTCATTAACGTCAGGAGAGATTGAACAGGTACGGTTGGTTGGGCCAAGTACACCGGCTACGTAACGTGGACGCTCTGGCGTTTTGGCTGTCCACTCATCGGCCGCAATTCTGGCAAGCCTAGCCGCTTCGTAGTTGATTTCCTCACTCAGTGATTCCATCTCGTAGTCAGCCATAGCGATCGTGGTGGCGTTGAAGGTGTTGGTTTCAAGAATGTCCGCACCAGCTTCTAGGTAGGCGCTATGGATCTCTTTAATCAGATCTGGCTGAGTTAACACTAAAAGGTCATTGTTGCCTTTAAGATCACACTGCCAATCTGCAAAACGCTCGCCGCGATAGTCCTCTTCTTCAAGCTTGTATCCTTGGATCATGGTGCCCATACCACCATCGATCAAAAGAATACGCTGCTTGAGCTGATTTTCTATCTGCGTTTTTTTGCTTAATGCTTTCTTGCCTTCAACGTACTTACTGCTTCCCACGATACTGCCTCATTCCTTGCTAATGCTGTCATCGTATCATAGATTTTTTAGAAATCTAGACGTCTAAAAAATCTTTACTGACTTGTTATCCTCTCAAACTATCGGACTCTTGAAACAGAAACAAGTTGTTCATGGTCTAGTAAGTCCACGGAGCGAACAAAAAACAACGACATCGCCCGAGTCGCTCTAAACTATAAAACTGACAAATGATTTCACAAATAGTGATTGATATTCGCAAGGGAGAAGAACAAAATCCCATTAACATTTTTTTACACACTTAGGTGAAGTGATGTCCGTCTATCAAACTTTATGCTTTTTGTCCGCGGCAGCCATGCTAATTGCTCTAATAAACAGCAAGATAGGTAAGATGCAAACCACCATCGCGATTACTGCTGGTGCTATGATGCTATCACTACTCATCTTAGTTGCTGGTCAAAACGATTGGTTTCAGTTAACTGAACTGGCGACCGAGACCGTTGCTGATATCGATTTTGAAGATTTTCTACTCCAAGGGATCCTTGGCTTTCTATTGTTTGCCGGCGGTTTGGGTATCAAACTGCCCCACCTCAAAGATCAAAAATGGGAGATCACCGGCCTCGCCTTAGGTGCTACGCTATTTTCCACCTTCTTTATTGGCTTTGTTCTGTATGGTTTCTGTCTACTGATTGGCATTCAGTTTGATCTTATCTATTGCTTACTGTTTGGCGCACTGATCTCCCCTACCGACCCTATCGCCGTTCTTGCCATTGTGAAAAAGCTCAATGCTCCGCAACGAGTCTCAACTCAAGTCGAGGGTGAGTCGCTATTCAACGACGGTTTTGGTCTGGTTATCTTTGTCACCCTGTTTACCATTGCGTTTGGCAGTGAAGCTCCCACACTTGGCAGCGTAACAGCTCTGTTCCTTCAAGAGGCCATTGGCGGTATTGTTTATGGCTTTGTACTCGGCTTAGTATTCCATTACCTCATCAGCTCCACTGACGATCATTCAATGGAACTGCTACTGACTATCGGTATCCCAACCGCAGGCTACGCCTTTGCTGAATTCCTGCATGTCTCAGGGCCACTCTCTATGGTGGTATCAGGCATTATGATTGGTAACTGGACACGCTACATTGGCTTTTCAAAACAGTCCGAAGAGCACCTCGACCATTTCTGGGAGTTAGTCGATGAGTTCTTGAATGGCGTGCTGTTTTTACTTATCGGTATGTCGATGCTGCTATTTCAATTCCACCAAGAAGACTGGATTATGATGCCGTCTCGGTACCGCTGGTGCTTTGTGCGCGTTATTTGAGTGTAGCGCTGGCCTACGTGGGCTTTAAGCGCTACCGCCGCTATAACCCTTGGTCGGTGCGCATTTTAACATGGGGTGGCTTACGTGGTGGTCTCGCAATTGCAATGGCGCTATCTATCCCATCCGGTATCTGGGTAATCGAAGATAAACTTATCGACGTGAAAGAGATCATCATGGTCATGACCTACTCGGTGGTGGTGTTCTCTATCCTGATTCAAGGCTCAACCATCACACCTATGATTGAGAAGGCTAAGTTAGCTGAGAAAGAGATGCAGAAAGAAACGCAGCCTGAAGGCGAGAAAAAAGCTCAACAGGATTAGCAGCAAGTTGACTCAAAATAGCCTCGCAGAATTCGCGGGGCTTTTTATTGCTTTACGAATAGACTAAAAAGTTTAGAAATTTAAAATGCAAAAAGGCCGCATCTTTCGATACGGCCTTCTTTAAAGTGGCTCCCCCTGCGGGACTCGAACCTGCGACATACGGATTAACAGTCCGCCGTTCTACCAACTGAACTAAGGGGGAATTATTTGTGCAAGCTAGGTCGTAAGACCATTATCAGCTTAACACCAAATAATGGTGCCTCGAGGCGGAGTCGAACCACCGACACGCGGATTTTCAATCCGCTGCTCTACCAACTGAGCTATCGAGCAAATAAATGGTGCCGACTACCGGAATCGAACTGGTGACCTACTGATTACAAGTCAGTTGCTCTACCTACTGAGCTAAGTCGGCGACACTTTATTTGTTATTGCTCGTGTTTCTGTTAACAACACCAACAATCTAAATTGTGGTGCCCGGAGGCGGAATCGAACCACCGACACGAGGATTTTCAATCCTCTGCTCTACCGACTGAGCTATCCGGGCAACGGGGCGCTATTAAACGGATTTTCGGCCCTCCCGTCAACGCTTTTTTGAAAAAAACTTTAAAAAAGCGTTCAAGCGCTGCATTTTTCAGCGAATCGTATTTGTTTTAGACAAATTTGGCAAAATTAGCCTTTTCCAGCATTAAAATCTTTTTTGAATTTAGTGACTTTCTCCAAATAGCGACGAGCTTCTGCATTTGGGTGTTTCTTCGTCAGTGCCCAATAAACCTGATTCGGCTGCAGTGAATTAAGATCGTTCATCGCTCGCTTTCTATCTGTTCGGTGGAAGGTGTTTAGTACACCGCCAGTACCACCGTTGTATGCGGAGATCATGCTGTACTCTAGTGAAAGCGGATGACGCACATCGCGAAGGTAACGATTTTTCAAGATGTAGAAATACGCTGTACCGGTATCAATGTTCTGCTCTGGATTAAACAGATACTCTGGCGTTGGTTGCCCTGGCTTATTCTTCACAAGCTTAAATACATCTCGCCCTGCTGTCTTCGGCACCACTTGCATCAAGCCGTAGGCATTAGCCCAGCTCACTGCATACGGGTTAAAACTACTCTCAGTCTTGATGATGGCGTAAATTAAATCTTCTGGAATGTCGTAGCGCTGAGAAGCACGACGGACGATATCCGAATACTGATAGCTTCGCTGCTTGAAGTGATCCGCCACCATAGGGATCTCAACGTAATACGCCTTCTTATAATCTACATTCTTGGTTTTAAGCTTGTTGGCTATCAGGTAGTCTGCAAAACGATTCGCGCGCCAAGTCCATTGAATGGGCTTTTTCTCTTGATCCACGACCTGATTGTACAAAAACGGCTGACCCTCCAAGGTAATGCCTTTTGATGAGAACAAGTCAACGCTAGACGGATCGTCTGGCGTAAGCAGCGTGGTCACAATAGCCGTTTTAAGGTGCTTTTCAGGTTCCGTTGGGGAAACGGTCTCTATGGTGATCAAACCTTTGCTAAAGTTAACCTCAGCGCGGCTCAAATAGTTATCTATGTATTTAACGTAGTTACTTTTACCCGCGACTTTAACTTCGCGGCTACCCCAACGCTTCTCGATATTGCCGTTAAAGCTGCTGATAAGCGCATCGAGCGCGGCAACATCTTTGACATACTGACCCGGCAACTGTGCCAAGTTCTTAGCAAAACGGTTGGTTGGTTCGTAGTTCACATCGTAGATTTTTTCGATGAACTCACGACTACAACCGAGCAACAGTAGCGGCGTTAAAAAATAGATTAACTTCTTCATAGATACCATTTAAAAACACCACCTGTAAGGTGGTGCTTGCTTCATTCCTTGGTCAATTACTCAGATGGCGGTGTATAGCCGTCGATAACGACATCTTTGCCTTCAAACAGAAAGCTCACCATCTCAGCTTCAAGCAGCTTACGATGTTCAGGATCCATCATATTCAGCTTCTTTTCATTGATCAGCATCGTCTGCTTGGATTGCCACTCAGCCCACGCCTGTTTAGAAATGTTATCGAAGATACGCTTACCCAGTTCACCTGGGTACAGTTGAAAGTCTAGGCCTTCAGCATCTTTCTGTAGACGAGCACAAAAAACCATACGGCTCATAATGTTATCCTCAATTAATGTCGTTGTAAGGTGTCTATAAGCTGCTTCACTGGCGCAGCTAGCCCCACTTTTTCTGGTTGGCTAATGTTATACCAAAGACCTTTAGACGGTTCCATCATCATTGTCGGAAGCTGGTTCAGCGTCACGACGATTGGGGTGATATCAAGGTGGTAATGGCTAAAGGTATGTCTAAAGGCGATCTCAATATCCGTGGAGACTATCATGGCCTTACGAATGCCTAACCCTTCAAGTACCGGCTCAATATCCGCTGTTGAGCTCTCTGGAAAACAAAATAGTCCGCCCCAAATCCCCGTTTGCGGACGCTGAGCAAGCCAAAGATCTTGGTTGTGCTTAACAATCACAAACCAGGTCTCTTTCTCTGGCTTTTGTTTCTTAGGCTTTTTGCTGGATAGTCGAGGGGATTTCCTTGCCTGTTCGCCGTACACAATGACTCAATAGGACACAGTGTGCACTTAGGTTTGCTCCGCGTACAGACCATCGCCCCCATATCCATCATGGCCTGATTATACTTATCAGTATCAACTTTAGGCGTATGCTGCTCAGCGATCTCCCACAACTGGTTCTCTACTTTTTTCTGCCCAGGCCAGCCTTCCACTGCAAAACTGCGAGCCAAGGTGCGTTTGACGTTCCCATCAAGAATCGCATGTGGCAATTTATGAACCGAGGACAGCACTGCAGCGGCGGTTGAGCGACCAACACCCGGCAATGCATTCATCTCTTCTAAGGTTAATGGAAATTCACCCCCATATTGTTCTACGACCACTTTGGCGGCTTTATGAAGGTTGCGTGCTCTTGCGTAGTAGCCAAGGCCAGTCCAGAGGTGCAATACCTCATCTTGTGGCGCGTTAGCCAAGGATTCAACTGTTGGGAAATGTTCTAGAAAGCGCTCGTAGTACGGTATTACGGTCGCGACTTGGGTTTGCTGAAGCATGATCTCAGACAGCCACACTTTATAAGCGGTTTTATCTTGCTGCCACGGCAACTGTTTACGACCAAATTTGTCGTACCAGTCTAATATTGAGCGTGCAAAAGGCGTCACAATGTTTCTCTTCTCTCTTATAATTTGCCGGAAATTGCACCACACTTAGTAACAGAAGTAAAACCGCGTGAATTTCTGATCCAATAATGCTTGCTTGATGGCAAATTCTTTGGATAATTCCCGCTCTGATTATTGAATGAACAGGCTAAACCAATGAGTGAAGTGACTACTAACGAATACACTGAAGATGGCAAACTGATTCGCAAAGTTCGCAGTTTTGTTCGTCGCGAAGGACGTCTAACAAAAGGCCAAGAGGCGGCGATGGAAGCGTGCTGGCCAACGATGGGTATTGATTACCAAGAGTCACTACTCGACTGGGAACAGGTGTTTGGTAACAACAACCCTGTGGTTCTAGAGATCGGTTTCGGCATGGGCGCGTCACTGGTTGAAATGGCAAAGAACGCACCAGAGAAGAACTTCATCGGTATTGAAGTGCACAGCCAGGTGTTGGCGCTTGCCTTTCTTCTGCGCGCGATGCGGGTATCACTAACCTGCGAGTAATGTGTCACGATGCGGTTGAAGTGTTTGCTAACATGATCCCTGAAGGCAGCCTAAGCACACTACAACTGTTCTTCCCAGACCCATGGCACAAAAAGCGTCACCACAAGCGCCGTATTGTTCAGTTAGATTTTGCTGAAATGGTAAGAACCAAGCTTATCCCTGAATCTGGTATTTTCCACATGGCAACTGACTGGGAAAACTACGCGGAGCACATGGTAGAGGTGATGAACGAAGCACCTGGTTTTGAAAACATTGCCACTGATGGTGATTTTGTACCACGCCCTGAAGAGCGTCCACTGACAAAATTTGAAGCTCGTGGTCACCGTCTAGGTCACGGTGTTTGGGATATCAAGTACCGTCGCACTGCGTAAGCAAATCGCGAAAGTTTATCAATGAAAAGCCAACCCAACGTTGGCTTTTTTTAGCGCTAATGTTGGGAGAACAATAACCATGAAACCAACAAAACAAATCCTTTCTACCATCCTAAGCGAAGTAAAACCGCTGATTGGGCAAGGCAAAGTCGCCGATTACATCCCTGCGCTTGCCAATGTACCCAATAACAAATTGGGTATCGCAGTCTACACCAATGAAGGTGAAGTCATTACCGCAGGAGATGCGGAAGAAAGCTTCTCAATTCAATCAATTTCCAAAGCGCTGAGTTTAACGCTCGCCATGATGCTCTATAAGCCTGAGGAAATCTGGCAACGCGTTGGCAAAGAGCCATCTGGACAGGCATTTAACTCGCTTATCCAGCTTGAAATGGAGCAAGGTATTCCTCGCAATCCATTCATCAATGCTGGTGCTATTGTGGTGGCTGATTTGCTACAGAGCCGTCTTTCAGCCCCTAGACAGCGTCTACTGGAGTTTGTGCGCGTTTTATCTGGCGATAGCCATATTATCTACGACAAGATTGTGGCTGCGTCTGAGATGATGCATAGCGACCGGAATGCAGCTATCGCTTATCTGATGCGCTCATTCGGTAACTTTAACAACGATGTTATCCCTGTGTTGAATAACTACTTTCACGCTTGCGCGCTTAAAATGAGCTGTGTCGACCTTGCTAAGACCTTTAGCTATCTTGCTAACCAAGGTCAGTCAGTCAACACCAAAAAGCAAATCATCACGCCAACACAAACCAAGCAGCTCAATGCCTTGCTGGCGACTTGTGGATTGTATGATGGTGCTGGCGAGTTCGCGTATCGAGTAGGCATGCCTGGTAAGTCTGGTGTGGGTGGTGGGATCATCGCAATTGTTCCGGGGAAATGACTATTGCAGTCTGGTCACCTGAGCTTGATAAGTCTGGTAACTCACTCGCTGGCACTCGCGCATTAGAAATGCTTTCTGAACGAATCGGTCGCTCAATTTTCTGATAGCCTTTTCAAGATTTAAAACAAAAGAAGCTGGTATCCACCAGCTTCTTTTATATCTATTGTAACCAAACTTTAGTAGCGCGCAGTACTGCCATCAAACAAATGCTGCTGACTATAGAGCAGGTAATTAAGGCCGTTTTCATACATAGCCTTGGTGCGTTTCGATTCACTACAATCAAATGATTTCAAACTTACTGTATCGCTACCGACTCGATAGCACGCCTCTTTTTGGCCGCTTTCAGCGTTAATTCGGATCACTTTGTCATTGGCTAGCCAGTAGAACTGGTTGTTCACGGTAAAATCCGCACCTTCTTGGTAGTTTTTCGCTAACAGGCTTTGTCCAGAGAACCAACCTACTTGTCCTCCCAAGAGGTCAATTACCGTGGGTGCGACATCTTTGTGTGATGCAGAGAAAGGTAAAGTGCCTGTCGGAATCTCCATATTGATACCGTGGATCAAAAACGGAATAGAAACATGCCTGAGATCGTTTTTAGCCCCCACCATAGTGTGGTCAGCGACCAATACCAGTAGCGTTGGTCGCTTAGTTTGCGCTTTCAAACGTTCAACAAAACGTCCCAGTGACTGATCAGCATGGTGCAATACACTGCGGCGCGTTTGCTCATCGGTTTCATCACCAAATACATAGTCAGACTCTCTCGGCAGATAGCTATCGTGCGTAGTCCCTGTATTAATCGTAACAAACTGCGGTGCATCACCAGCGCTTGCTAACTTATCTAACGCGAAATCGTAGATACCATCATCCATATAGCCCCAATAGTTTTGAGCTTGCCCCTTATCTGGGTACTCAAACTTACCGTAGGAGTCGCTAAACCCTAGAGATTGGGCAAATGCACCGACCATGCCTTGACCACTGCCTTGAACAAAAGACGTTTCCCAGCCGCGCTCCTTCAGTAGTTGCGGCAAACAGCGGTATGGCATGCTCTCTAGACGAGTTCCGGCCACACTGCCACCAACTGGGTTAGGCTGCGAGCACATGGTTGCAAATACGCCTTCTACGGTTCGAAAGCCATTGGAGTAAAACGCCTCTGTCGATAGCGATTTATCACGTAGTGCATCAAAGTTAGGAGTGGCATTAACCTCAGAGCCGTAGCTTTGCATATCGTAGGCCGTCCAGCTTTCCAATAGTACTAGCACGACGTCATGCTGCTTGAGTCGATTAACCTTCGTTTTCGGCTTAGGGTTGACTTTCGTTTTGAGCTCATCCATTTGCTGTGGGCTTTGCTCTGGCGTCCAGCGATGGCCTGATTTATCTTCCCCCACCAGCGAGTAGTAAGTAATCGCGTAAGGTGCACTCCAAGCAATACGAGCCTGATTGATATCACCAATCTTATAAGCGTACATGGGTGTTTGTGGTTTATCACTAAAGCCACCGCGCACCGAGGCTACGACAACGACAATAAAAACTAGCGCGACCGACACCGATTGGTACCAACGTTGACTGAAGGTGATCTTTAGAGGAAACCTGCGTAGCAATAGAATAAAGGCGGCCAACATCGCAAGCGCTCCGATGATTAGACCTGCGTACTGGGTAGCCACAGTCGATAGTAGCTCAAACTCCATCCCCTTACCCAAATGAAGATCAACCGTCACATGGCGGTTCGCTTGGCTAAGATAGATGGTATCGCCCATGGTCGAGAAAATAATCCACGCGCCGCACGCTAGCAGCCAAACATGAAACAGACCTTGATACACGCGCTTAAAATAGGCAAATGGTGTGAGCAGAAGTAAGCTTAACCCAGTCAGCAGGAGAGAGACCGTCAGGTCAAATCGTACTCCCCAAAGAACCGCTTTCAGAAACTCCAGCAGTGCTGTGTCTGAATAGTTGATTTCATACCAACCAAGAAAAGTAACTTTAGAAAGAACTGACAATAGTGCCAGCGTCACGACTATTTTTAATAACGAAAGGATCATAGAGCGCCAAGTAATTTCAACAAGTTACTGCATCCTTACAGTAAAACGTCTTCCCGGGCGCGCATTGTAGTCAAACCGTTACTTTTGCAGAAGTAAGTTACGGTAATGGTTGGTCATCATTCCAGTTCAAATTGCTCTAACACATCGTTGAGAAACAGCTTTCCTTTCTCGGTAACTATCCAGTGATCACCTAAATCATCAATATAGCCATTGTCGATGCAGTGCGTCATCGGAGCCTCAATAACGCTCAAGCTTAATCCTGTACGCTCGGTAAACTCAGCCTTAGGGCAAGCCTCCAACAGGCGTAACCGGTTGATAAAGAACTCAAATGGTCTATCTTGGGCTTCTACTTCAGTCTCAGAGTCCAAGTAAGGCTTAAGCATATTGAGATAGCCTCTTGGGTGCTTGACCTTAGTGGTTCGCACAATACGGCCATCTGAAAAACTCAACTTGCCGTGTGCACCGCACCCAATTCCGAGGTAGTCACCAAATCGCCAATAGTTCAGATTATGCTGACATTGGTAGCCTGGCTTACTATAGCCGGAGACTTCATACTGCTGGTAACCCGCCTCTTCAAGCATCTTATGGCCTTGCTCATAGATATCCCAAAGATCGTCATCGTCTGGCAAGGTCGGTGGCTTTGAGTAGAACAAGGTGTTCGGTTCAATGGTTAGCTGATACCAAGAGAGATGCGGCGGCGCGAGATCAATGGCTTGCTGCAGATCACTCAGCGCATCCGTCACCGACTGCTCTGGAAGACCGTGCATTAGATCTAGGTTAAAGCTTTTGAGCCCTATAGTATGAGCAAGCTTTGCCGCATTGATGGCTTCACTCTCTCCATGAATGCGCCCCAACCGTTCAAGCTTTTGTTGCTGGAAGCTCTGAACACCGATTGAAATACGAGTCACACCGCCAGTTTGATAGCGTTTGAACCTTGCCGCTTCGATAGTACCTGGATTGGCTTCCATGGTGATTTCAATATCATCACGAAATGGGATTCGCTGCCTTACACCATCCAACAGCTCCTCAATAAGCTCAGGAGCAATTAAGCTTGGCGTACCACCACCAATGAAGATCGAGTGCAATGGACGCTCATCGTTAGTAAGTTGATAACGAGCAATATCAGCATCCAGATCTTCAAGAAGTGCTGTGATGTAAGCCTGCTGAGGTATCTCTCCCTTTTGAGCATGCGAGTTGAAATCACAGTAAGGACACTTTTGCACACACCACGGGATGTGAATATACAAACTAAGAGGCGGTGGAGTGATGGCAGATAACGTCGACATCGTTTACAGACCTTGAGCTTGAGCGTCTCGAAAAGCTCGTTGAGCGCTTTACCACGGTGAGAAAGCTGCTTTTTACGCACAGGCTCAAGCTCGGCAGAAGCGCAGCCTTCCTCCGGGACGAAGAAAATAGGGTCGTATCCAAAGCCATTTTCACCCGATGCTTCCGTTAAGATCCGGCCTTCCCACTTACCATGACAAACTAGTGGTGTTGGATCGCTCTCATGACGCATTAATACCAGTACACAGTGAAAGCGTGCCGTTCTTTGCTCTTCTGGTACGCCTTGCATTTCAGTAAGCACTTTTTCTAGGTTAAGTTTATCCGTCGCACCTTCACCGTAATAGCGAGCAGAGTAGATGCCAGGTGCACCTTTCAGATAATCAATCTCTAGACCAGAGTCATCCGCAATCGCGGCTAAACCTGTTTCTTTTGCCGCATGTCTGGCTTTGATGATGGCGTTTTCAATAAACGTCGTTCCGGTCTCGGCGACTTCAGAAACGTTGAACTCGCTTTGAGCGTGAACCTCAAAGCCAAAGTCTGACAGCAGGTCTGCCATCTCTTTAACTTTCCCTTGGTTACCGGTTGCTAGGACGATTTTTTTGTTCATGAGAGTATCTCGGGGTTAAGGTTCAACATAAAGCTTTTGACTAAAGGAAACCGGGCCACGGCCTTTGTTTCCAGCGTCGATATCAATCGTAAACTGATACATTTCTTCGTTCACGATCGGAAATTGAGCGAGATAGTATACCGCATCTCCCTCTTTGATTTGCTTAAACTCTAGAGTTTTCATTTGACCGATAAGGTTCTTAGCAACCCCTTTGATGCCTACTTCCATCGCAGGTTTACCCGCGCTAGCCCGATCAAGCACACTCACATTAACGGTAGCGATATGCTCGTTACGTTTTAAGCCGTAACTGCGGGCAATCTTTGGCGTCATAAACGTCGAGTTAAATACAACATAATGCACTTCTGCATCTTTGATGGTTTTAAACTGGCCTGCGGCTGCAGCGCTGCTCATGAGTACAGCAAAGATGAATAACAACGACTTTTTCATCTGTTATCTCCTTGTAAAAAGCCCTCATAAGAGGGCTTGGAATTCCTTGGGTATTTGCGTGGGTGCAATTATCCTGACTTGTTTGTGGCGACCGAGTTCGCCCTTTTCTATCAGTACTTGCTTTTTGCCACTTTACATTGCTTGGCCAAGTATTTACTTAGGTGGGCGTTGGCTTTGCATCGATGGAGGGCGGTTATTGCAACTTTAAACTCATCGCCATGCGCTCCTACCAGTTTGTCTCGGCTCGCCTTAGGTTGTACGTAGATACGTAACACCAGATCCTCACCCACTAAAGTGATAGCTGACATTATAGTCGGAACCAGATTGGACCAATGATATCGCCCATCAGCATGTTGGCAAATTGCAGCACGATAAACAGCACTAATACGCTCAAATCAAAGCCGCCCATAGCAGGGATAATGCGACGAATTGGCGCGAGCATTGGCTCAGTCAGTTGATGGAACACATACTCAATTGGGCTGCGACCTTGACTAACCCAGCTAAGAATCGCTCGAAGTAGCAATACCCAGAATAGCAATCCACCAGCTGCTTTAAGTAGCGACAGAGCGCCCCAGATAAAGAAGCCCGCATCTAAGCTAATACCGCCACCGGAAGAGACCATCACTAGCGCAATAAATTTACCGACACTAAGCAGATAGGCAAACAGCAGCGTCGCCATATCGAGACTGCCGATCGATGGGATAACACGACGCAATGGCGCGACCACTGGTTGCGTGGCCTTAACGATAAACTGAGAGAACGGATTATAGAAATCCGCTCGCGCAGCCTGCAGCCAAATACGTAAAAGAACGACCATAATGTAAAGATCAAACAAGGTCGAAACTAAAAAACTCATTGAATTCATATAAAGCCCTTACGAATAATCATTAGTGGGATTAGAACAGTTTTTCCATTTCTTCTGCACGCGCCACTGCCGCCTGCATCGCTTTGGCTACAATGCCACGAATATCGCTGTCTTCAAAGGTGCGTACCGCTTCTGCAGTCGTTCCACCTTTTGATGTCACTTGCTGACGCAATGTCGCCAGTTCGGTGTCTGGATTAGCAGCTACCATAGTTGCAGCGCCTAATGCCGTTTGCTGTACCAACAAGCGAGCCGTCTCGCTATCAAAGCCACTAGCTATGGCTTGCTGCTGAATCGCTTCCATAAACAAGAAGAAATACGCAGGTGCACTACCAGCGGCTGCAATCACATCATTGATTCCTGACTCTTGCTCTACCAGCATACCTTACCGACCGCTTGCATTAGGTCACCGGCAAACTGTTTATCGGCCTCAGGAGTGACATTGGAAGCAAACAGGCCACTCATCCCCTCACCTACCAGTGATGGAGTGTTTGGCATCACTCGAATAAGGTTCAAGTCGCAAGCAAACATCTGCTGCATTCGTGCAACGTTGATTCCTGCAGCAATCGAGATTACTAGCTTATTGCTAAAATCGATGACTTGAAGTGGCTTTGCTACCTCTTCCATTAATTGCGGCTTTACCGCCATGACGACAACATCAGCTTGCTGCGCCGCGACAACATTGTCAGTGGTTACCTGTACGCCATAGTCCTGTTGCAATGCCGTGAGCTTCGCTTCACTGCGGTTGGTAGCAATGATTTGGCTTGGTTCGTATCCACTAGCAACCAGACCTGCAACTATCGATCGCGTCATGTTGCCCGCTCCGATAAAGGCGACTTTTCTTTGTTCCATGAAACTCATCCTAAAAAATAAAAGCTAAGCTAAGTGCTGCCTAAGCTTTGTTACTGTAATCTCTTGCGCCGAATATTGCTGTGCCGATACGTACAATCGTACTGCCCGCTTCAATCGCTGCTTGCATGTCTCCGCTCATTCCCATCGATAACGTATCCACCTGCGGATAGCGCTCTGCCAGCGCATCCTTGACTTTTGCTAGCGCTTTAAATGCAACAAGCTGAGATTGATAGTCACTGACATTTTCAGGAATGGACATCACTCCTCTTAAAGTGAGGTTGGGAAGCTCAGATATCAACTGGGCAAGCTCAAACACCTGCTCATCATCAACGCCAGACTTACTGGCTTCACCACTGGTATTCACCTGAATCAGTACCTGAAGCGGAGGCATATCTGCCGGTCTTTGATCGTTGAGACGCTGTGCAATTTTATCTCTATTGATGGTGTGCACCCAATCAAAATGTTCAGCTACTGGTCGAGTCTTATTTGATTGAATTGGACCAATAAAGTGCCATTCGATATTTAGATCTGGATGCTGCTCTCTGAATAACGCTACTTTGGCCACGCCCTCTTGCACGTAGTTTTCACCAAACATGCGATGCCCAGCCTCACAGGCTTCTAGAATCGCTTCCACAGGCTTAGTTTTACTTACCGCGAGTAGTTGCACCTCACCTTGCACTCTCCCGCAGTTTTGCTCTGTAGCCGCAATTTGCGAGTTAATTAGTTGTATATTGTTCTGAATGCTAGTCATAGATTTAAAGTCAAAAGGAAAATGAATGGATATCACCGAGTTACTAGACTTCAGTGTAAAGCATAATGCCTCAGATCTACACCTTTCTGCTGGGGTTTCACCTATGGTGCGCATCGATGGAGAAGTGAGAAAACTAGGCATCCCGGCTTTAGAGCATTCTGAAGTTCATAAACTCATCTTTGATATCATGAATGACAAGCAGCGCAACGAGTACCAAGAGCATTTAGAAATCGACTTTTCGTTTGAACTTCCCAATATCGGCCGCTTTCGCGCCAATGCGTTTAATCAATCTCGAGGTTGCTCAGCCGTGTTTCGAACTATACCCACCAAAATACCGACACTCGAAGACATTGGCGCACCGAGCAAGTTTGCAGAACTTGCCAGTCTTGAGAATGGGCTAGTACTGGTAACAGGACCAACCGGCTCTGGTAAATCCACCACACTCGCTGCTATGGTCAATCACATTAATGAACATCAAAACAAGCACATCTTGACTATTGAAGATCCAATCGAATTTATCCATAGCAACAAGAAATGCCTCGTTAATCAACGTGAAGTGCATAGGGATACTCATAGCTTTAATGCAGCGCTTCGTTCTGCGCTGCGGGAAGACCCAGATATTATCCTTGTCGGCGAGCTTCGCGACCAAGAAACCATTAGCCTTGCGTTGACGGCGGCTGAAACAGGGCATTTGGTGTTTGCCACTATGCACACTAACTCTGCAGCCAAGTCAGTAGACAGGATTGTTGATGTGTTTTCCGGCCAAGATAAAGACATGGTTCGCTCTATGCTCTCTGAATCATTACGAGCCGTCATTGCACAAACACTACTTAAGCGCCTGGGAGGTGGACGAGTTGCGTGTCATGAAATCATGGTTGGAACTCCTGCGATACGCAACCTCATCAGAGAAGACAAGGTGGCTCAAATGTTTTCTGTTATCCAGACAGGCGCTGCGAATGGAATGCAAACCATGGAGCAGCACGCAAGGCAGCTTCTTTCTCAAGGCCTAATCGATATTGAAGAGGTCAGTAAGAAAGTGGTTCAAAATGACACTCTGTTCCAGTAAGGAAACACCATGCCAATCATTGATGACATTCTAAATCACATGCTAGAGCTGAAAGCCTCGGATCTCTACCTGACGGTGGGGGCTCCTGTTCTGTATCGCGTCGATGGCGAGCTAAAGTCTAGGGGAGATACACTTACTGAGCAGGCGATCCTCGAGCTATTAAACGCGGTCATGGATAATAACCTTCAACAAGATTACCTCACGACTAAAGAGGCAAACTTTGCGATCGTAAAAGCAATTGGCCGCTTTCGCGTCAGTGCCTTTTTTCAACGAGAACTCCCTGGAGCGGTAATACGCCGTATCGAAACCCAAATACCTAGCTTTGAAGAGCTAGCACTACCCGACGTTCTACAGGACTTAGCGATCGCCAAACGTGGGCTGGTGCTTGTGGTTGGCGCAACCGGATCTGGAAAATCAACCACGATGGCAGCGATGACGGGGTATCGCAACCGTAATCGAAGTGGACATATCCTAACGGTGGAAGATCCGATTGAGTTTGTGCATGAGCATCAGAAATGCATTGTTACCCAAAGAGAGGTGGGGTTAGATACAGAGAGCTACGACGTCGCGCTAAAAAATTCACTCAGACAAGCTCCCGACATGATCCTTATTGGTGAAATTCGCACTCGTGCAACCATGGAATATGCGATGGCTTTCGCCGAAACAGGCCACCTATGTATGGCGACTCTGCATGCCAATAACGCCAACCAAGCATTAGAAAGAGTACTTCATCTCGTACCCAAGGAGCGCAAAGAGCAGTTTCTGTTTGATCTTTCAACCAACTTAAGAGGGATCGTCGCACAGCAGTTGATAAGGGATAAAAACGGACGAGGTCGACATGGGGTATTTGAAGTACTTCTTAATAGCCCCAGAGTCGCTGAGCTGATACGCAAAGGCGATCTCCACGAAATCAAAACAGCGATGAACAAAAGCAAAGAAGTCGGAATGCAAACCTTCGACCAAGCCCTGTACGACCTTGTTCTGGCGGATAAAATCAATCAAAGCGACGCTCTGCACAGTGCAGACTCACCAAACGACCTAAGGCTGATGCTAAAACTTCAAGAGAGCGATTCTAAACAGCAAAGTAGATTGAGTGGTATTAAGATAGATATGAGTTGAGTTTGAGAGCATTAAATGCAAAAAAGGCCGTATCTTTCGATACGGCCTTTTCTAAAGTGGCTCCCCCTGCGGGACTAGTACGGGGCCGCCTAGGTCTGCGACATCAAGCTTATAAAGCTTGGGAGCATCAAATGCAAAAAAGCCGCATCTTTCGATGCGGCTTTCTTAAAGTGGCTCCCCCTGCGGGACTAGTACGGGGCCGCCTAGGTCTGCGACATCAAGCTTATAAAGCTTGGGAGCATCAAATGCAAAAAAAGCCGCATCTTTCGATGCAGCTTTCTTAAAGTGGCTCCCCCTGCGGGACTCGAACCTGCGACATACGGATTAACAGTCCGCCGTTCTACCAACTGAACTAAGGGGGAATTGCTTTTCGCAATAAAGTGGTGCCGACTACCGGAATCGAACTGGTGACCTACTGATTACAAGTCAGTTGCTCTACCTACTGAGCTAAGTCGGCACTTAAAGCAAGCTTTCGCTTACTTTTAAAAGTGGCTCCCCCTGCGGGACTCGAACCTGCGACATACGGATTAACAGTCCGCCGTTCTACCAACTGAACTAAGGGGGAATTACTTTACGTAAATAAATGGTGCCGACTACCGGAATCGAACTGGTGACCTACTGATTACAAGTCAGTTGCTCTACCTACTGAGCTAAGTCGGCGACACTTTATTTTGTTATTGCTCGTACTAATTGTCTTAGCACCAACAATCTAAATTGTGGTGCCCGGAGGCGGAATCGAACCACCGACACGAGGATTTTCAATCCTCTGCTCTACCGACTGAGCTATCCGGGCGACGAGGTGTATTAAACGGTTTTTCGGCCTTTAGGTCAACACTAAATTGCAAAAAAAATATCGTTTGTTGCTTTTATATACTTAGCGTTCTATTTTTATTCGTTTGGTGCTCAAAAACAAGCCCTAGCAGTGGATCAGACAATTGTAGACCACGTTATTACTGGACTTGAGACAGTTCCCAAGCACCAAAAAAGTATCAATTTTAACGCCTACAGCCAACCTTATTTTATGTTAAGCCACTTCAAAACGAGCCACTTTCGAACTTAGATCTTCAGAAAGCTGGTTTAATGTTTGAGTCGCTCGCTTAGTTTCGTCGACAACACCTCTTAATTCGCTGCCACTGTGTTCAATCATATTGATGCGTTGTGAGATATCATCACTCACTTCTGTTTGCTCAGCGGCCGCTGTCGCGATCTGTTGGCTTTTCTCGGTAATGGCTTCAAGGCTCACGACAACTTCTTGAAGTGCACGAGAAGCAGTTTGAGACTCAGAAACCGTTGCCTGGCTCGTTTCAGCACAAAGTAGAATACTTTGAATCGCGTTTTGAGAGCCAGATTGTAAGTTACCGATCATCTCTTGGATCTCTTTAGTGCTCTGCTGAGTTCGACCAGCTAGGTTACGCACTTCATCAGCGACGACTGCAAAACCTCTACCTTGTTCGCCTGCACGTGCCGCTTCAATGGCTGCGTTCAATGCGAGAAGGTTGGTCTGCTCTGCAATATCACCAATAACATCGAGAACGCGCGCGATATTATTCACATCACTGTCGAGTTCAGACACCGCCGTACTCGCGCCCTCCAGCTGAGTGGCTAGACCTTCGATATTCGACACGGTCGCTAGAATAAGCTGACTCACTTGTTGGCTCTGTTTGTCTGCTTCATCCGTACTCTGCGCCGCATCAGTGGCCGATTGAGCAACATGAGAAGCAGAGGAAGCCATTTCCGTCATAGCCGTAGCGATCATCTCTGTACTTTGCTGCTGAGTAGATGCTAGCGACGCGATAACCGAAGAGCGAGAATCAGCGTCTGAGAGCTGTGACGTAATAGACGCGGTTACCTTCTCGATGCTAGACAGTAATGAAGCAAGTGAGAGGTTCATGGTCTGTACTGAATGATAAATACTGCCTTCAATTGCTTTATGCTCAAAGTTTGTCTTTAGCTTGCCATCTGCAACGTCGCGGACAGCTTTAAGCACATCAGAGGGCTCTCCACCTAGGATGGAGGTCATTCTATTTAGAGAAGTTAGCAAAAGGCCTACGATGGCTACAATAATGACTAAACAAAATGACAGTTGCCATTTAGCGGTTGACCAGAAGCGTTCGTTAACTTCATTGAAGCCAATACCCGTACCTACGACCCAGTTCCAATGAGGCGTACGCTCAGCAATAGACAACTTGTCCTCTACTGAGCCATCTGGGAGTGCCTGAGACCAATGATACTCAATAAGAGAGCCTGTTGTATTCCCCAGCTTACTCAAAATGATATCAGCGACACTACGACCGCTACTATCTTTGAAATCGTGGAAGCTTGTACCATGTAGTTGAGGATCCAATGGTGCAGCAATAAAGACCATTTGATCATCGGCGACATACACATACTCATTATCCTTATAGACATTGTTCCTAAGTATGCGCGTTGCAATTGCCTTAGCTTCTGACTCAGAGAGCACACCTTCTATCGCCAACTTCTCTAGTTCAGCAATGGTTGAATAAGTGCTCGTGAAAATCTCAGTCACTCGAGATTTATTGTCACTGTCGCTAGCGACACGAAGTGACCAAAGGCCTGATATCGCAACAGCGACGACGGCAACAAGGATAATTAGAGATAATAAATATGTCTGATTTTTTAACTTCATTTTTTTGCTCAGATACTGATAACGTACGGAATATTGCATTTCGATGAAGAATACATGACAGATATATCATTTAAAGTAGGAGTGTCGAAAACTATGACGGGGATTAAATTTGCAAGATAAATTAAGTTTCTTGTTAAAGATTTGAATCAAATGGTCGCTGCCCAAGAGTGCAGAGTTAAGTGTTGAAAGAGCTGAATTGTTCAGCAACCTGGAGATGTAGAATCGAGCCTAGTCTAGGGCTTAGTATGTCGCAGATAGCAAAAAGCCTCGTCTTTCGACGAGGCTTCTT
>NZ_JYJK01000055.1 GCF_003263785.1 Vibrio variabilis | reverse complement strand
TTACTGGTTGAAATACCGTAGACAATGGCTTCGTGAGCTACTTGAACTAGATAAGAAGTTTAAGTCAGAAGGTCGAGAAATCGAGCTAATTACTCAGCCAGAATTGCACGCGATTCGCCAAGAGTGGATTCATGATCCAAACGAACCGGATTGGGATGACTCATTACCAACAATCTTCAGAGAAGTATACGGCTTCGATCTTGATTGGGTATACGACGACAACGCCAGCTTTGGTAAAGATGATGCACAGCTCATCTCAGAACTATGCCAAGATTTTGACGTTGAACCAGAGATGATTAAAAAGCTAATAGAGCTAGAAATCTCAATGGAAGGTTTGAGCCGCCGAAGCGGCATCACCAACAAAATTGCTTCACTATTGAAGCAGGATTGGGGGAGCTAGAAGACATCAAACAGAAACACTCTGCATTGCAAAGCAAAGCTGAGTTCGATGTCCACCAACAAGAAATCGAGCGATACAATCAGCAGCTTGCTGACATCGACAAACAGCTGCAAAAAGAGTTCTAACAAGCGATGCTAATTACAAAACTTACACTCAACAACTTCCGAGTATTTCGTGGTGTACACGAAATAGATCTGCGCCCAGCGCCTGCTAGGCTGAGTAAAAGCGGCCCTATTGAAGGCACCGAACGCCCTATAATCCTTTTCGGCGGTCTTAATGGCGCGGGTAAAACCTCCATTCTAACAGCAGTTCGATTAGCACTGTTTGGTCGTCAGTCTTTTAGCCAGTTACTATCAAATGGCGAGTATGTAGACGCGCTAAGTGAGCTCATTCACAAGGCTCTGGCCCTGGTGGTATTCGTGACGAAGCTTCAGTAGAACTTGAGTTCAAATACAGTCAAAACGGCGAGGAATCAACATACAAAGTGATTCGTGGCTGGAAGCGCGGCAAAAAAGACAGCTTGCTCCTAGAAAAAGATGGTGTTCAGATCCCAGAGCTTAGCTACGACCAATGCCAAGGCTTCTTAAATGAGCTAATCCCAACAGGTATCGCCGATCTCTTTTTCTTTGATGGTGAGAAGATCGCCGACCTAGCGGAAGATGAATCCGGTAGCGTATTGAAAACTGCCGTACGCCGACTGTTAGGATTAGATGTGATTGGTAAGCTGAAAAGCGACCTTAATATCTTTTTGAAGAAGCAAGGCTCTTCAGCACTCAACCAGTCTCTGAAAGAAGAGATGGACAAGCTTGATGAGCTACGCATTTCACATGAGCGCAATGCGGAAAAACTTCGTGGTGAAGCGGATATTGTCCACGCTCAGATTGAGCTCAAAACTGGTGATATTAGAGACTTAGAAAATAAACTGTCTCAAAATGGTGGAGCCTGGGCCAAGACTCGTGAAGAAGCACAAACCAAAGTCGATGCTCTTTTGAAAGAAAAAGTAGAACTCGAAAAACAGATCCGAATGGAGATGGAAACAAGCCTACCTTTCTCTCTAGCTCCAAAAGCTATGTCTAATCTGCTAAAGCAGATTCAGCGTGAACAAGAGATCAAGAAAAAGCAAAACTTTGGAAATGAGCTCGACGCTTTCCTAGAGACATTACGCACAAAATACCCAAGCTTTGATACTGAAATGGCTCAAGATGCTATTTCTGATAGCTTTAAGGCTCATGTCGGCGAAATGGGTACTGCGGAGCTATCACTAGACATCTCAGATAGACAAGCAGCGACCATCGACTTTCAGGTAAATACTCAGTCGCCTGAGTCTTTTTCTCGTTTTGATGAGGCCAGAAAACGCCTGAAAGTCGTTGAAGAAGAAATTGATAACGCCTCAGACAACATCGCTCGAGCGCCAGAGCAAGAGCTTGTACAGGGTTTATTTAGCGAAGTACGTGAATTAGATAAGGCTAAAGAGAAGCTAATTATCAAATATCATGACCTTCTAGAAGACGCGAAAAGAGAGCTTCGACAAGCGCTTGAAACAGCTCGCCAAATCCAGAAGTTGCATGACAAGCACAAAGACTCATCAAACAAGGATCAAAGTGTCGGCAACGCGCAAAACGCTATACTACTTCTTGACAAGTTTGGAGACCAATTGACTAAAGCGCGTGTAACTCAATTAGAACAAGAGTTTGTCCAATCATACAAAAAGCTCGCTCGTAAGGAAGACCTACAGCTCACTGCGTCGATTAATGCTAATACCTTTGATGTTGAGTTAATGGACGAGCATGGGATTAAAATTAATCGTAAAGCAATGTCGGCTGGTGAAAAGCAGATTTACGCAATTTCAATACTAGAAGCACTGGGTAAAACCTCTGGTCGCAAATTACCGATTATTATCGATACGCCACTAGGTCGTCTGGATTCACATCATAGAGACAAGCTAGTAGAGAACTATTTCCCTACCGCAAGTCATCAGGTTGTGATTCTCTCTACCGACACAGAGATCGATAAAAACTACGTAAACCTGATTGAAGATGATATTGCGCGTACTTACGAAATTAACTTTGATGGCGCGACCAAATCTTCAAAGCTAATCGAAGGTTATTTCTGGCGTGAGTCCGTTAAGGAGGCTGTGTAATGCTACCTAATCGTATGAACTTAACTCGTTCAACTGAAGAACAGTTAAAGAAACTCAAAGGGTATACTGGAATTACACCTAACGTGTCTGCTCGTATTGCCTTCTTTCGGTCTATCGAAAGTGACTTTCGTTATCAAGGTCAAGAAGCTAAGTTGGATGGCTCGCTTGTGCTAGATAAGTATACTTGGCTTGGTGAGGCTAGTGATGTGACGGAGTTGATGCTAAAGGTGTACTACCCAGAACTTGATTCTAAAGAGTATCAACAAGCTTGGGCAGCACATGTTGAAGATGGTATTGCGTCACTTAGAAATCATAAATCTCTATTAGATTTCAGTCAGACTGCTTAACTGGAATCCGATAACTTACAATGAAGGTGGTCATAAACCACCTTTATTTGTATTAGTTCCGACTAGATCTGACACTTCAATTTGAAAAGAAGAGAGTTACCCACTTTGATTAAAGGTGCTGAATCCGTAATCAAAGACAATAAGAGGTAACTCTCATGCTTCATACTAGCAACCCAATCATCAAACACAAAGCTGGCCTTCTCAATCTTGCAGAAGAACTCGGTAATGTATCAAAAGCCTGCAAGGTCATGGGCGTATCAAGAGACACTTTCTATCGTTATCAAGAGTTAGTTGAAACTGGTGGTATCGATGCTCTGATTAATCAAAGCCGTAGAACACCAAATCTGAAGAATCGAGTCGATAGTGAAACTGAACAAGCCGTTCTCAAGTACGCCATCGACTTCCCTGCACATGGTCAAGTCAGAACAAGCAATGAACTGCGTAAACTTGGTGTGTTTATCTCTCCTAGTGGCGTTCGCTCAATCTGGCTTCGCAATGACCTAGAGAACTTTAAAAAACGCCTTGTTGCTCTGGAGAAACAGGTCGCAGAGAACGGCATCATATTAACCGAGGAGCAAGTCGCAGCCCTTGAGCGCAAAAAGCATGATGATGAGGCGTGTGGTGAGATAGAAACAGCGCACCCAGGTTATCTCGGCTCTCAAGATACGTTCTATGTTGGCAACTTGAAAGGTGTTGGGCGCATCTACCAGCAAACCTTCGTTGACACCTATAGCAAGGTCGCCTTCGCTAAGCTCTACACAACCAAAACACCGATCACCGCTGCTGATATGTTGAATGATAAGGTTCTACCGTTCTTCGAGGCTCAGGAGCTACCAATGCTCAGAATCTTAACTGACCGAGGAACTGAATACTGCGGTCGAGTCGAGCAGCATGATTATCAGCTCTACTTAGCGATCAACGATATCGACCACACTAAGACCAAAGCCATGTCGCCACAAACAAACGGTATCTGCGAACGCTTCCACAAAACCATATTGAACGAGTTCTACCAAGTGACGTTCAGAAAGAAACTGTATGGTTCGATCGAAGAGTTACAAAAAGATCTGGACGAATGGATGGACTACTACAACAATCATCGTACTCATCAAGGAAAAATGTGCTGCGGCCGAACGCCAATAGAGACATTAGAGGATGGGAAATCAATCTGGGCTGAAAAGAATCTAGCCCAGATATAATCTGACAGGCACCGAGTCGAAAAGTGGGTAACTGTCATATCAGGTCTGAATTAGTACACTTTATTTACTTCTGCTTCTGACTCAATTTATTAGATAACTCTTTAAATATTTGGCTACTGGATTTAGACACAGCATCGAAACTACTAAAATATTCTTCATCAACCTCTAAAGCACTTAGCTTATCTTCAAAAAAATCAGCTGGTAATTCAAAATCAAAGTCTAATTCCGACTTATTTAAGCTAGATTGAAGTATAAAACCTAACAATCGAAACATAGCAATCAATCCAACCGTTTTGTTGAGGACTGAATCACTTCTCTCCTTATCCCAACTACGTGGCCAAACATTTTCAATAGCTTTAAAGTAGTTAAATACTACTTTCATGATAACTTCATCCTTGTCATCAGAAAAAGCCTTCCTAAAAACAAACTTATGGAGGCTTTCTTTGTCCATATTTGGCAAGTCCTTGGTTCTAAACCCTAAGAATCCCTTATCTTTACCCATTATAATATTGCGATCTGCTTGTGCATTTGGACTGATCAACTTGACTAAATTCTCAACGAATGCAGCCTGAGTTAAAGGTTCTGGTTCTTTCGTATAAGTTTTAACACCTAGACGCTTTATTCTTCGGTAAAAAGGTGAATTTTTATTGCTGTTCAAATACACAGCAATACTATGCCCTGTTTTCCATGGGCTTCTAGTCTCAGCTAACGACTCTAAGTCATATACCAAACTTTTATTTACTTTGGTTTGATTTTGATTGACCATCGAAAATATTTTCGCTTGAACGGACATGTCAGCCTTGACAAATATAGTAACTAAGAGTTCAAACTCCTTTTCTTTTCCTTCAAAATCGAGGTACGAGTAATTACTTTCGTCAAAACCAGCTAATCGATGTTGACCATCGAGTATCTTGCAATGTTGCCAACCTCACTCTTACTGTATGAAATGACAAGCCTACCATTCTCCCAAACTATATGTTCTTCGTTAATCGCTACAATGATCGAATTTGGAAATGTAGCGTCGATAGTTGATATGTAAGAATGAATATCTTTTACTCTATCTTTTTTAAGAGGCCGCTGAATTCCTAAATATTTTTCTACCCCTCGCTCTTCATTTTCTAAGCGTCTAACATCAGAATATGAGATCCCCATTAAATCCCGGGCAGTCATTTTTCCGTAGAAGAACTCTCCGATGGGCTGTTCAATTTTAATTGCATCTATGCTAATTTTAGGCATCTCTAGTCACCTCATCATATTTTTTCGTAGCTTCTGCTTCCTGGTCAACAAACGCCCTCTTGGGATCTTTAGGGATATACGTCACTCTATAGGTACAGTAGTACCATGAAACCAACGTAGTCGCTATTATTGACCAGTCGACCGTTGTAGGTAGCGTTAGAGTTTCATCACCAAAATTGAATATTCCTCGGTCAATAAAGCCAGCAAATGTCATCGCCCCATAAAACAGGAGTAAAAACTAAAGAGTAGAATGAATTTATACACAATATTCATCTCCCCGCTTTTCGTAAACTCATGGGTCAAAGTGAGTATAAAAAACTGAGCTAAGAATGCTGGCGTATATACAAAAACGGAACCCTCGCGTAAGTCCGAGATCAGTATATCAATCCAATTTATACTTTGTGACCCCTCTGACATAGCTTCTAATATCGCCGGCAGAAGTGAAAAAAACAATGTAATTACTAGCTGGATACTGGTTCGTATATGGCACTGAACAGAGGGTTTCAGGCTCTGGAACCAAGAGCTTAACATCATCTTTATTTTATTAGGTACAACCTTCTTCCACAAAAAGAACACTATTAGTGAAATAGCAATTAGCAAGATAGTACATATTAAATACACATTCATCTACTTTCCTTGTATGCAGGCAGACAATATTTAATCTTTTAAATACAGTAAGTTAAGAGATTAACACAGGACTAGTCTTCCACCAACTGAAAATGAAGGATTAGTTCAAATGTATGCTATAACTTAGTCTATCTAATACGCCATATAGACGTATTAGATAGCTCCAGCGTAACTATAGCTCCCAAAATGCCCTATCACGCATCTTAACAATCCTCTTAGCCCCATCAATGTACAAGCTATAATGTTTCTCAAGCTTATTGATTGTTTCCATTAGCTTCTCTTGTTCTGCCTTCTCATTCACACCAAACATCGCTTTAAGCTCTTGAGACTTAATCTTGGCAACACGGTGGATAACCCAAGTCAGTACATAGCTTGAATAGTCATTCTCACCAGTTTGGAAGTGGGTAATATCCTGCGTAGACAGAACGACGCCTACGCCATACTCTCGACCTTCCTTCAAGATCTTGCGAAGGCTTGGGAAGTTTTGAGACATGAAGTTATCAGCCTCATCAACCAGAATCATCTTAGTGATCTGGCGGAAATCGCCTTGTACTTCTGGTTTACCTTTCTTCTGCATTTGCGAGTAGAAAAGGTCTAGAGTTAGCGCGACGACTAGGTTTTGAATCTCAGAAGGATAACCTGCAAGCTCAACTACTCGAATGCCATCAACCAGATCGTACAAGCTCAGGCACTTACTGTTGTCGTCTTCGAAGATCTCCAGTTCGTAGAGACTTTCTAACGCAGCGTAGAGTGAATCTTCATCTGGCTCTGTTTCGATGAACAGTGCCCACACGTCTGCAATCGTTGGGGCGGGTTTGCTCCATGTGCTTGGGTCTGCCTTGCGGATGCCTGCAAGCTCATACGCCTCTCCTACCAGTTTGCGAAGTCGCAGCTGTTGCTTCTGGCCAAGGTTAAACGCTTTGCCCATTGTTTCTGAGAAGCCACGCGCTGTATGCACTGGCAGCATTGGCGTGTCACCAAACAGGCTCAATGGATTATATGGCAGCTTGTGAAGATTGAACTTCTTACCATTCGTCGCGTCTTGGAACTTGTCGTCAACGTAGTCAGACTTGTAGTCGAAGATGAGAATACCAATTGGCGCACCATTCACGTTGTCGGCTTGGTTACGATGCAGCTGAGTAATCACTGACTTGGTGAACTGCGTTTTACCCGTACCCATAGTGCCAATAATGCCTGTATTGGTATTCATAAACTTGGCAGTATTGGTTGGCTCCCAGTTTAACGGTGCTTGAGTAACCGCGTTGTGTCCAAAGAGTACGTTAAGGTTGTGTCCTGAAGCAGTGGTCTCAACCGTCTCTGGTTCTTTAACAGACTCGGACTCTTCTTGAACTTCTGGCTCAGGTGTTGTCTCAGCTGGCATCACTTCTGGTGAAACGTCGTTTACTTCCATCATACTCTCTTGCTGATGATGAGCCTCAACAGCCTCAGCTTCAGTTGCTCCGCCTAAGATGTACTTTTCAGGTACTTGGAACGTGCCGATATCCTTGAACACATCAAGCATCGGTTTTGCCACCAATCTAGGCAATAGATCCATTGGCAGATCGACTCTTAGGATACCGTCCATTAATTGATAGTCAGGTCCAAAGCATGTACTGCTTTCAAGATGACTTACAACAAAGCCATCTGGGTAGTTGGCAATTTTGGCCATCTCATAGTCGCCGACCAACCATTGCTCTTTGCTGTCGAGCAAGTCATTGAAGTAGTTCTCTTCAAAGACACTGTATAGACGGTACTTGTCGACTTGCATCAACACTTGGCGCATGAACAAGCTTCTATAAAGTTTGCCTGCTAAGGTGTCGCTGCCCAGTAGATCTTCACTTAGGTAACGCAAGAGCTCTTTCGACTGCTGTACTGCTTTGTTGTAGTTTGGTACTGCGCCTGTTTTTACTTCGACTGGCAGCAAATACATTTGCTGGTCTTTGAAACCAACAAGCAGCACATCATCAGAAATCGCACCTTTTTTGTAGCCTTGCACGTTGCGAGAGAACTCACTGTCAGACATTTTAAGGCCGATGTTTCCAGATACACGAATCATCTCCGCCACTGAAAGTGGTACCCAAGTAATATCCGAATCGTGAACAAGGCTTGTGACAAACTTATATGCACCGATAACACCCTTGCGCTCTTTATTGATAGTCGCTGGGCACGTCATCATTTTGAGTAACCAATCACCGTTGAAAGCGTTGAACTCGTTGATCTGACCACCATCACCTTGCTGCACCACTTTTTCGAACAAGCCACGCTGAGCCGTCACGGTGATAGCATCATAGCTTGATGAGCTGGTGTACTGATCCGAATAGTGGATAAGCACAACATCTTCGTTACTGTGGAAGAAGTCTAGGGTCACTTTAGGGTCAATGATCGTTGTCCAAATAGAGCTATCGTACGAGCGCTCTAGTAGATCTTTAAAGTCTTCACTGACGGCCAAAGCCACACCATTCGCACCCAAATATTGAGTGTTAGGCTTCAATGCCGGCTGCACAAGTGAACCCACATAACGTGCCATTTTTAGGTGCGGTTGGTCACTATATGTCGCGCCTTTCAGTCCAAAGCCAGTGAAGTAAGAGCCAGCTTTGCTCTCAGAAGCTTCACCAGTAAGTAGACCATCGCAAGCGACACCAGACGCCATTTCATCAATTGCAACCGTCGTGCAATCGACTTTGTCGTTGTTTCTGAAGAAGGTTAGGTGTGCATAGGCTTGCCCACCCTCTTTGTCGTTGGTGAACTTGCTGTAAGTCAGGCGAGTACGCAGGATGTCGATAATGGTATCGGCGACTTCACGGACTTTACCTTTGTTAAGCTCAAGCCATTCGGCGATCTCAACCATACCGTCTGCTTCTGCAAAACGGTCAAAGGCGTTGAAGGTCAGTTCATCGTCGTACAGGTTGACGTGAATGGATGCAGCTTTGTCTTGGTGCGTACGAATGTAGTCCACCAGCCCCATGAACAGCTCTTCTGCGTTGTCTTGGTTTACTGCGTTTACGATAATGCTTTTTTCTGAGCCTTCAAACAGCTGACTGAATGCTGTTTGGAACTCGTCGATCTTCTCTTTGACCAGTTTGCGAACAAACGCTAGAGAGCTTTTTTCCTGCGGTACACTCTTAATCCAGAACGCGTTTTCTCTTACCTGTTGGTTGTATGAGAACTCATGTTTTGGATGGTAAACGTAAGGAAGCAGTCCTTTTGGTGACAGGCGCTCAAATGTAACGTCTGGCAAGTCTGCAAAACTGTTGTCTGCTGTCATCGCTTTGCGAAGACTTGAGTAATAAGCCAATACCAGCGGATGGAATGGTGAGATGTACTCCTCGCCTTCACGCTGAACTAAGCCTACTTGCAGTGCTTGCTTTTGCTCTTTACTCAGCATTGTCCCCGTTGGGATCGCCTCAAAGAACGTTAAATAAGCACTTACGATATCTTCTACAATCGCTGCGTATTCCTCACCCCACGAACACAGTGATGGTGTAGTACGTCGCTCTTCTAAGTAGCTAAAGAGTGCTTGGTAACTCTGATGTAGGTTTGAATCAATCTTTTCCAAATCAGCTAGAGTAAGCGACTTGGAGTCACTAAGAGCAATCAGTTTTTCTGCTACGAACTCTTGCTCCCATTTAAGAAGCTTTAGTCTTACGCCTGGTACTGTGAACTCGCTGTTATCGAGTGCGACCTTGCCTTTCTGTGCGTAGAACTCACCGTTGTACTCGTCTTTAAACAGCTTGGAATAGCGATCACGGTTAAGCAGCAATGGTAAGCTCAATGAGTCCGTCGCCACTGCACCTTCAACATTAAACGTCAAAGAATTTTCGCCTGACTTAACTACGAAGTCGATTTCATCTGCTTCGTTGGCTAGGGCTTCAAAATCAACTGTTTGATACTCAACACAATCAACGATTTGTTTCGCATCGGTCAGCGTCGCTACATCACCGTCGTTTTCACGGATAACAAGCTTGTTCTCTTCTGTGTTGAGGGTCAAACGCTTCTTGCTGTGCTCTACGAGGAATATGCTTTTGAAAGGCTCGATATGGAATTCGCCTTTGCGCACTACCAAACAGCGGAAGTTGTGAACTTCAGATTTGTTTTCACGCTTGAGTGCCAAGTTAAAGAACAGCGGTTCATGACGATACGTTGCTTTTAGTGTCGCCGACGAAGTCTTAAAGCTGTTGAGTGTCGTAATGACTTCTTCTTTGTTTAGCGCTTTTGCTGGTTGAACTTTGAACTGGCTTTTCTCTAGTTTGCTTGCGCCTTGAAATACCAATTTCAGCTCGAAGTCATTCACACCTTCATCTAGCTCAATAATCAGATGACGGTCTCTCAAGCCTGCCTTGGTCTCAGAGCGGTTGCGGCCTGTAATGTGCATTCCTTCACTCGCAACTTCTTGCTCAAGTGCAAGCTGCTGCTGCGAGTTACGCTTGCGCTCTTGAAGGTAGGCTTCAAACTCGACATCCTTCCAACCTTCACTGTCATCAAAGTGCTTGTCGATAAACTTTTCACCGAAAGATTTGAGTCTATCTTGAAGTTGATCGTTGAAGTGTTCTACTTCGAAGGACAACTCTTCATATAGAGCGCGGTTTTCTTCTAAACGCTTTTTGATCTGCTTAGGATTACCGCTCATCTCAACAACCAGTGGATCCTCAAACATGCCCAGTTCGTTGAAGCGCAAATCACCATCTTCTACGGCTTTGTATAGTGACTCAAAACCGAACATGGTTGCACCATCTTCTAGGATGGAATCAAACTGGTCATCCAATAAGCACTGGGATACATCTTTGGCACTGTCTTGCTCATCGATAAGGCCGTTTAAGGCATCTTTGATTTTTGCAGGGCTCCATACCTGACCTGGCTGCGCGAGATCTTCTGCTGAGTTAATCAACGTATCGAGTAGGCTGTTATGAATGACAACTAAAGCACACCCTTTTAGATAGCCAGACTGACCAGCCACCTCATCTCTCAAGTGGGAAATATAGTTTTCGGTGAATCCTTCAACTTCTTCAGGGTTCTCACTATGGATAACGGGTACAACTTTACACTTGCCTGTTTGTAGAAACGGCAGAGACACGCCGTTTGAAGCATCAATCTCACCTTGCTTATGTTTAAGCATTGCTTCATAAAGGCGTTGGCTGTTGTCACCATCAGGAGATTTAAACTGATAGCGGAAACCTGCCTCGATGTGTGTTTCTGCGTCTGCTAGAAACTGTTCGACTAGAAAGGTCTCAAATGGTTTTACGGACATATACTGCGTCTCCACTATCACTCATGCGCTCTACGTTACCAATGCGCTCATAGAATTTAATTAGTTCTTGCTCTGTTTGCTTGTCCACGGATACACCACGCAATTTAAACTCGGTGATCAACTCGTGGAAACGGAGTTTGTCCTTTTCTCCAACGACTAAGTTCGTCAACAGAATGATGAAATTCTGATTGAGTACCAGTACTCGACCAGAGCGGCCACGACTTTGAATAAAATGGGGCGCTAAGGCTTTTTCAATTTCCACCACATAGCGCTTGTTAATATTAAAGCGTTCACCCTTTGCAAACTGCGCCATTGCAAGCTTCATTATGTTTGCAATCCAATCTATTGCATCGTCACTTTCTAGCAATGCGGTATCGAGTTTCCTTTGAGAACGGAATGCTTTAGCGAAGTTCTCAAGTTGTGGCACTAAGTACTCATGATTGGAGTTTTCGATTAGCTTTGCTATCTGCCATAGTGGGATCTTCTGAGCCTCTTTTTTTCCCGCTTCAGGCTGAAGCATCTCGAGCATCGTGAGCATTGGGAACAATCGACGAGCTGACTCATTGAACAGCTTGTAGCCATGATTTTTAATGTGGCTACGTTCATTACTGGCACGCTCGTGATCCATGATGAAATAGAGCGGTTTAGGTTTTGGCGCGTCTCCTGAGCGCCAGTCGGTAATCGCTAAACTCAGTTGTGCTGTATAGGTGAACGCATAGAACGACAAAAACTGGTTTATCTCGCTTAGCAGATACTTGGGACGAGATGCCAGAAACTTGAAGTCTTTGCTAAAAGCAGTAGATAGATACGGCAGATAAGGTTGCTCTTTGGCTACCATAGAGCTGTCGCTCTTCATCTGTTCGCGTAGCGTCACTAGCATTTGTTGTTCAATAAAGTTCAATTTAGCATCAAACTCATCAACGCGGAGACCATACAAAAGGTTACTGAACATAGTGGCAATTCTAAGGTCACTTTGTTTGTATTGATCTTTCTGAGCTCGGAACAAAAGCAGCTCTGGGCTCACGGAGAAGATGTCTCTGTTATCAAAGTACATCGCTTTTAGCACATCCCAAAACTCTTCCTCACCAAGCTTTTCTTGGAAGGCTTCCCTGCAGTCTTCCACAAATTGGTCGTAGCTATAGTTCTCGATTTTTTTACGAAGAAGCCCACGTAGTACAAGGCCGATAACGGCTTCCCACTCAAACTCATTACCTTTAGTTCTAATTGGGATGTAACTGTTAAGGCTGTTTTTGTTTGGTACCTGCTCTGCTGTTTGCGGCAAGTTTGGGTTAAACGGTGTTGCGAATTTATCTGTCGTCATCTTACATACCACTCACTTCAAAGTACTCGTTGTCTTCATTTACGATCTTGTATCGCTTGTCCTTTTTGAGGATGAAGAGAGTGTCTTTTTCGTTAGCTACAGCTATAAATTGTTCTAAGACTTCATCAAGTAGTAGTACCGCATTTTTGTCGTGCTTATTTGGTCTGTAACCTGATTGATTTTTTCTAGTAGCTCTAGCAGGTTGATACTTATCGGCATTGGTGATAACTCTTTGCCATCAACTTGAATGTAGGCATCAAATACACCAATTTTTGCGGTTCCAATTTTTAACAGTCCGTCAAAATTTGGCTTCACTTCTAGCTCTACAGCAGTCTTAAATCCATTGTACTCGGAGATAAAATACGCATCTTTATCGAGAGTTGGTGAGTTACGGTTCCGGTAACGGTGGATCGCTGAAATCAGGGTGTCACGATAAAACTTGTTTAGTAGTTTTCTTTGGCCTGCTGAACCATCAAAATCTCTATGAAGAAGCCACACTTCGGCGTAATGATTAACTAAGGAGTTTTCAAAGTCAGCTTTGAGACTTTCAGTGTAATCGTTGCTGTACTCTTGTTCATCTTTTAGCAGATAAACCAGTCGCAGGTATGACATCGCAGAGTCAACGTCATACACACCAATGCTCTTCACTTTGTCTTTTACTTCGGTGAAGCCTTGTTCTTCAATACCTAGGCCAAACTGAAGGACAAATTCGTCTACTTGTCTTGTGTGTATATTGCTCGGGTCGAACGCTTGAATATGTTCAAGCAGTTCATTGTCGGCACCAGAGAAGAGGTTATCGAATAGGTAACCATCCATAGCCAAGATTTGAAATACAAAATCCAGTAGCGCACGAGCAGTCAAGAACTGATCTTTGATTAACCTTGCTTTGAGCAGCAAAGAGATGATGTTCTTTTGGACAGAAGGCAAAGAGAGCAGTGCGAAGTTTGCCGTCAGAGTCGTGTGACCATTGTGCTGCACGTCATTTTGGTAAGACGCAAAAAATGGGTTATTTAGGTCGGCTTCTGTTAGTCGAGCGAGAAACTTAGCCGCAAAGTCTGATGTCGACCCTTCATGGTCAAGCGTAAACTTAGGATACTGCTCAAAGTCCAAGAACGTATGATTACTCGCAATGTCTTGTTTGCGATTCTCCAGAAACGCAGAGATAGAGCGTTTAATGTCATTATTTTCAACACTTCCCTCTTCCGCATAGTTGCCCAGCATACCAATGTTAATACCAACGATTAGTGGTTTGGTATTGCCTTTGAAATCGGTAAAACGCTCATCCAAGGCTTGGATCGCAGTCTGAGAAGGATCGAAGCTATGCGTAGCATCAAGGTGAAAATCATGGGTTGCTTTGTGCTTTTGGCTGTATCGGGTCAATATCTCCGATTTACCATCACCACTACTACCACATAGAAATACAATGTCCCTTGCTCTAGCACTGGTCAGTGCCTTGTAAAAATCTGTCTCGATGTCCGTTTCGATGTATATGTGTTCTTTGTACGTTGCCAATACATCTTCGGTACTGCGTTCCGTGCTTACTGCGTACGGTGAAGATTTGGACAATATGCTGAGTGCTTGGATAAATTTCAATTTCTATTCCACTTTCGACAAATTACCAGCTAATTGATTAAAGCTAGAGCCTAACAAAGTACATTGCTGCCTAATAGTTCGGGTCACAAAATAACAGTACGAGTGATTATATATTCGCCACCATTAACCTATGCGAAACTTAATCATCATACTTTGTTTTCATATAGTGCAAAGATCAGTTCTATTAAAGTATGAGTTAACGTGCACATTATTTGTTTTGAGTGTGCGGCACGTCAATGTTTAAATTAGGGAGTGTATTAACCAATCGGGCTAATTTAAGAAATGCAATTACGTTAGAATTTAGGCACAAAAAAAGACGTCCTAAGACGTCTTTTTTCAAGAATTTGGCGGTGAGTGAGAGATTCGAACTCTCGATACGTTGCCGTATACACACTTTCCAGGCGTGCTCCTTCAGCCACTCGGACAACTCACCGTATTTTGATTTGGTTAGCGCTCTTGGCTAACGGGGTGGTAATTTAATGATTCCGCCCCGCTTGGTCAACCCTAAAAGGGAAAAAAGGTGCGCTTTTTTAATTGTTTGCTTACTTTGTGATTAATTCGATCAAATGATCGGCAAATCATACGCTTTGGTAGTAGCCCGGTACTCGGAACCAGCGGCGGCATAGGTCTAGGAAGTAGCCGTATAGGACTCCCATTCCGCAAGACACAATCGCATTACTTGATACTGCGGTAATGATTTGGTCTGTTGATGCACCAACCGTAAACAAAATTGCGGCGTAGACAGGTGATTGGAACGCGACGTACGCGACCAAATCCGAGAACGCTTTCATAGAGCCAGAAGGCGATACTTTCGCGCCCTGGCGCAGTGCCCAGTCACGGAACACACCATATGGCCATGCGATGGCGATGTTAACAGGGATCGACAACAAACGTGATGCCAATGACTGTTCGAAGGTCATGCCAGAGACAAGCACTTCAATCAACATACCAGACACAAAACAGAACACGACCATAGCAAAGGTATCAGCGGCCGCGTTACGAATACAGAAAGGAGCTTTCGGTTTCACTTACAATCTCACAGGACAATAAACTAACATAAAATCGAATATCGACTCATCTGACTGGATATTTACCATCATCCAGATAACGGCGCTATTAGAACACCATTTTAGTAGATTTACCTACCGTATTTTAAATCTAAAGGTAAATTTATCACCAATTTTGGCGTTAAAAGTAGTCGAACTCGCTATTTGTTGTAGTTTAATTACAAACACAACCCTAAAGCCCCTTTCATCAGGGAGTTAGCGTTCTATTTTTGTAGGTTAATGACAGTATGAAGCGTGATATGTGAACGGTTTACCGATCACTATTACTACTTGGTGAGTTGATTAGGTTGAGAGGTCTACTTTTCGTAATCCGGTCGCCAAATGGGCGACCGATTAGGGAGGCTATTTGGAAGCGCTTTATTTGGAAACGCCTAGAGAAGTGACATTGCTGCCTTTGCGGCCGCTGAACTGGAATAGTTTATTGGCGAACTGATAAAGCGCATCGTCGAGAATGCGTTCATCAATCGGCTTGCCGACTATAAAGTCTGCGCCGGCTCCCATCATGCGCTCGCGGGTCTCTTTGAATACATCAGCGGTGCAGCCGAAGATGAGGGTATCTTTTTCTTTGCCTGGCATATTGCGAATGCCGGCAATGGCTTCCACGCCATCCATCACAGGCATGTGGTTATCCATTAAGATCAAGTCGTAGCTTTGGGTTGCCACGGCTTTTAACGCTTCTTCACCATTGACCACGGAATAGGTAATGAAGCCTTTACGCTTCATAAAGGTTTCTATAATGATGGTGTTGGTGCGATTGTCTTCAACAATCAGTGCTTTTAGGCCACGGTAGTCAAGGTTACGCTCTATGTGAACATCCAGCGGTTTTGGTTTACAACTGGCGAGCCTCACCGTGACTTCAAACTCAGAGCCGATGCCTTCTTGGCTGGTGAGTTTGATGTCTCCGCCCATCACAAGCGCAATTTCTTTCACAATAGCAAGCCCTAGCCCTGTACCGCCAAAACGGCGAGTGGTGCTCGACTCGGCCTGTTCAAAAGGTTTAAAGATGCGTGCTTGGGCTTCTGGAGCAATGCCGATCCCCGTATCTTTCACCCGAATAGTTAAGGTGTTTTTCTCCACTCCAACTTTTTCTGATAGGTACACCTCAATGTTGCCCTGTGAGGTAAACTTCACAGCGTTATTTAGCAAGTTAAACAGTATCTGGCGCAGGCGTGCTTTGTCGCTTGGTACCAGCGCTCGTCCTCAATATCGGAATATACGCTGAACTTCAGGCCCTTTTCGTTACACAAGGTGTGATAGACACTGTGCATACTGCCAATAATGGAATTGAGTGGGAACGGATGGCTATCAAGCTCAATATGGCCTTGCTCAATTTTGGAGTAATCGAGGATCTCATTGAGTAGCGACATCATATGATCGCCAGAATCATACAGCGTTTTCAGGTGCTTTCTCTGCTCTACCGATAGATCGGTTTTAAGCAATATCTGCGCGGTGCCCAGTACGCCATTCATTGGGGTGCGGATCTCATGTGAAAGCGTTGCGAGGAACGCGGTTTTGGCTTTGGTGGAGGCTTGCGCCTTCATGCGCTCTTGGTCTAGGTAAATCGTTTTTTGGTTAAAACTGTCAATTAGGTAGCGGATCTCGTCTGGGCTTCGGTAGTTAATATCGATGCTGCCGCCATGGCGTGATTCATCCACCTCTTTAGCAATGATCGCAATCGGCTTGATGAGGTATTGGTTGATGAGGTAGTAGCCAAACATCAAACACAGCAGCATAACCGGGACGATACCTAACTCGACACTCTTTACGATGTCCGCTACTTCATCGGCCACCAGCCTTCTGGCGTTAACGACTTCCAGACTCCAATTAAACTCACCAAAACTGAGCTGGCTAATGTAGATGTCGCGCTCAACCCTAAAGTTGTGCTCGGTAATGACTTGCTGATTGGCATCTCGAACGATCACTCCGAGATCGTGCTCTCTCGCTTTGCTTTTTACAAAACCAATCAGATTTTCTAGCGACAAATCGACCGTAGCAACACCAGCGAAGATACCGTCAAAATAATAAGGCGCGGAGGCGGTGATCATTTGAACGTGAGTGTATGGGTCAACATAAACCTCAGACCAACTGATGGTATTACTTGGTTTATCTTTTACCGAGGTATACCAAGGCTCTATATGGTACCCCGCAGTTTGAGGGTTATTCCACAAGTCGATTTTATCGACCTCACCTGTGCTGGTGCGGTTGTAGAACAAGCTAGAGAGCTTAACATTGGGGTCAATGGAATACGGTTCGGGCCAGATACCACCACTCACTGCAATACCGTCGTTCAGCTTAAAGACTTGGCGCAGGGCTCTGTCCAGTGATTGGCGATCACTAATGGTCTCTCCCATGGCCGCAATACTTTTTAATACACCAAGGGAGCTGTGTAGCGGCTCAGAAATCTCTGCGGCAAGGAATTCACTTCGAATATCAAGGTTTTGTTCTAGCTTGGCACGAACGGGCGATTCCACTACCCAATAGGTAATACTGCCGAAGATGGCGATAAACACGGCCAGGTACACGGCGAGTGCAATAATGCTTTTCTTTTTTAGCGACTCTTTGATAACCGATTTTTGTAGAACCATAGCGGGAGAAGACTTCCTTTCTTCGTGTGCATGAACTGCATCTTATTGAGATGTCTCGTTACTTCAGTATAGCTATAGGTAATTGAAGCCTAGCTTGTTACTATACTCAAGATATTCATAATTCAGCCCTAACGGTAAAGCATTTTGGAACTAAAAGACATACTTTCCCTTCCTGAGCTAGAAGGAAAACTACTCAATAACGCGCAAACTCAAGGCTTCGTCACTTCTATGGCATCGGCTCCACACACCTTGCCACCAGAAGAATGGCTACCGTTTTTGTGGGGCGGTGAAGAAGTTGCGCCGTTTACCTCAGGCGAGCAACTAGAAGACTACGCTCAAGCAGTGATTACGCTTTGGAATCAATATCGTCCTGCGCTGTTAGATGGCGAATGGCAATGGCCAGAAGGTTGCGGTTTGGATGAAGAAGAGATCGTTACTCAAGAAACCAAAGACTTCTGTGAAGGCGTGCTACAAGGCTGGCAGCTGGCTCGCGATGACTGGGAAACATTGATGCCTGAGAACAGTGAAGATAACGCCCTACTTGGCGGCGTACTGCTTTCACTAAGCATGCTGTACGATCCTGAAACTTCGATTGCGACGCTGCAAGCACAAGGTATTGAAGGTCTAGAGCAGTTCAATGAAATCTATGCCGCTATGCCAGTGATGCTATGTGGCATCACGCAAAAAGGCGCTGTTTTAGCAGAGAACCAGTAAGTAGCAGACCATCAATCTTTGGTTGACCAGCTATCGTTAGCCAACAGTATTGATAATCAAAACGCCCTCACGATAGTGAGGGCGTTTTTATATTAGAAAGCTTCAGTAAAGTTGAAGTAGAAGCTGAGCCGTGGCGACCCATGCCGAGATCGAGTCTGATATTCATTCTCGGCTGCAGTTCATAACGATACCCTACCCCATAGGAGACAATGGCATGCCCAGTCAAATCGTCCATTGAGTTGCCTACAGAGCCAACACCTGCCCACGCTGTCATACCATGGTTTGATAGTACGCCAGAGTCACGACGAAACGTATGGCGATACTCAGCAGTCACCTCAGCGGTAACTTTGTCGCGATATTGCCCTTGGTAGTAACCGCGCATGGAACTCGCACCACCGATTTCTGGCATGTCATAATACGGCACCTCACCGAACGCTTGCTGATATTGAGCAAGCAGCGCGATCACTTTGCCTTCCGCCACGCTATGGAAAGTACGATACTCCATATCAAGTTTTTGATATTCCGCCTGACTACCTAGTGCCTCACTGTATAGCAGCACTTCACTGCGAAACAACGAACCACTCCATGGGTTCACGGCCACGTCACGGCTATCGTATTGCAGACTCGCGCCTAAACCCCAGGTAAATGGCTTGTCTTTAAAGGTGTTAAAGTTCTCATCCATAAAGGCCGCTTCGGGCTCTGAAGTTGGGCTGTAGTAATTCAGTTTTACAGCAGGCCCTGCGAACCATTTGCCGGTTAAGCGATAGATGAGGTTGCCTTTGTAGTTGTTCTCGATAGCGGAGTATTTTGTTACCTCACCGAACTCAAAGTCGTTCGCTGCGTCATAACCAATCCCCCAATAGTGCTTGCTCTGAGAGCCAAGATTAAAGTTGCCCTTGAACTGAACATCGTTGTTGTTCCAATACAGCTCATGATGGCCACTTAGGCCATAGCCCACTTCGGAATCACCATAGTTACCAATCAAGAACGCCGATAAACTCGAGCGCTGCAGCGCACTTTGCGCGCGATCAGTCTTGAACGAGTACAACCCGCCTAAGGCAACCAATAGTCCTTGTTCAGGGGTATAAGCAGGCCCTCCAAGAAAGCTAAACATAGGTAGGCCATTGATTTCTTGATAGTACTTTTTAGCGTACTTCAAATCGCTCACGGCCTTGCTGTTGGCATCTTGTTTCGCTTGGTCATCCCCATGGTCTTGGGACTTGAGGTCGTCGATGGCATTTTGGTACTCATCGACTCGTGCATTGGCTTTATCGATGTCGCTCTCGAACACCATGTCCTCTTTAGAGGTTGGCAGGGAGTGAGGAGCATTGGAAGCTTCTAGGTTAGCCGCATAAGCCGCCGAGCTGGACACAAGTGCAGCAACCAAAGAAACCGACAACAAACGAACGCGCATGGACAAGGACACCTTAATCAACAGAATGAATTTGGTGAATGAACGTTCATTCACTAAATTCATAAAACGCGCGCATAATATACAGTATGAATACTCGTATCAATAAATGTTTTGTATGGTATCGATTACGTAATGTTGTCGTAAGAAGAAGCCTGCAAACAAAGCCTGTATTGGCGGGCTATATCGACTCCCACTGGAAAGAATCAATCCGCTCATCGGCGATATAAAACAGTTTAGTACCGGACTCAATCTCCAGATCGAGCTGAGGATTAAGGACTATACCCTGCCCCACATCGACTGCGATCAGCGTGGCTTGGTATTCCGCTTTCATCCATTGGAACAGCGCATTGACGTTGGTCGCTTTAGCGGATTTTGGGTACTGAACAGAATATTGGGTCATCCCACGAGTTGAACTAAGAAGCTCTTGATGAAGCGCACTTGAGCCTGGGTCGACTGCGGCTTTGGCAAGCATTTCGGCGCCCACAGCGGGAATACACTCAGAGTTCGGGCAGTGTTGGTGAAGTAGGTCGCTCAGCGCTTCATCTTTAAAATAGACCAATAGATGCGCCTTAGGATTGCGGTTGGCACAGTAAAGCGCGGCAGATAAGGTGATGTCGTCTTCTGGATTGTCGATAAGAATGCAGCTGGCGGACTCGATATTGGTCTTTTCCATCTCGCGACCATCGGTATAGCTGTTGACTTTAACAAACGAAATTTCCCCAGGCAGCGGGTTTTCTATATCAGAACGGCTACAGAGCACAATCGGTCTTCTGCCCGTCTCTTCATGCTGTAGCATTCGAATAAGGTGAATCGTACGCTGACCATTCCAGCCTAACATCAAAATATGGTTATCCACTCTTACCTTCCTTTTTCCCAACTGACCTGCGCGCCAAGACTCCAAACCTAACGCTGCTATTCGGCCAAGCAGCGCGGCAAACAACATTAGCCCACCAGGGATAACAAATAATATTGCGACCCATCGACCGGCCTCTGTGGTTGGCGAGAGATCGCCGTAACCCACGGTCGATGCCGTCACGACAATAAAATAAAGAAACTGTGAAATAGGCTTTGTGAGCTCTGTTTCACCACTCAGAGACAACAGCCCCCAAGACACAACCAAATAGAGCAGTAGCGCCGTCATCAAAGTTCGAAATTTGAGTTCAAACAAATGGCTGTGTAACCACTTGCGAAGCTGGATCCAAATAACCACGTGATTCCTTGTGAACGTTTTGTAATAAGCATATACGAAAAAACCAGTCCGAAGACTGGTTTTTAGTTATTAATGTGAATGAATCAGCGAGTTACGCGTTGCCTTTCACTTTAATTTGTAGCTGTTCAGCAAAATCAAGCATGCGGTTTAGCGGGATCAGTGATTTCACGCGAAGCGCTTCATCAACAAAGATCTCGTGCTCTTCACCACCATCACGTAGTGCTTTCTCAATCGCTTTTAGACCGTTCATTGCCATCCAAGGACAGTGTGCACAGCTGCGACACGTCGCGCCGTTACCTGCCGTTGGTGCTTCGATGAGCTCTTTTTCTGGCACGAGCTGCTGCATCTTAAAGAAGATGCCTTTGTCAGTGGCCACGATAAGCTGCTTATTCGGTCGCTCTTTCGCCGCTTTGATAAGTTGGCTCGTTGAGCCAACGGCGTCCGCTAGGTCAACAACACTTGCTGGCGATTCTGGGTGTACCAAGATTGCTGCATCTGGGTAGACTGACTTCATGTCTTTCAGAGCTTTTGATGAAAACTCGTCATGAACGATACACTCACCTTGCCATAGAAGCATGTCAGCGCCAGTTTGGTTGGCTATGTAAGAACCTAGGTGACGGTCTGGACCCCAAATAATTGGCTTGTCTTCAGCATCAAGGTGCTCAACAATTTCCAGCGCGATACTAGAAGTCACCACCCAATCAGCACGTGCCTTAACAGCAGCCGATGTGTTGGCGTAAACCACCACTGTGTGGTCTGGGTGCGCGTCACAGAATTCAGAGAACTTATCGGCTGGACAGCCAAGGTCAAGTGAGCACTCTGCTTCCAGTGTTGGCATTAGGATGCGTTTTTCTGGCGTTAGGATCTTCGCGGACTCGCCCATGAAGCGAACACCAGCAATGATCAACGTTGATGCGTCGTGACGGTTACCAAATTTCGCCATTTCTAGCGAGTCACCCACAAATCCACCGGTCTCTTCTGCAAGAGCTTGGATCTCTGGATCGGTGTAATAGTGTGCAATCAGAACCGCGTCTTTTTGTTTTAATAGCGATTTGATGCTTGCGATGTACTGCTGCTTCTCGTCATCAGATAACGGAACAGGCTTAGGGGGAAACGGATATACCGTATCAATTGAGTCTAAGATGTGGCTCATAGCGGTTGCTCTATGCTACTTCCAAATAGTCCGAGCATTGTACACGGATATTATTGATAGAACAAAGGCACTAGGGCAGGAATCGACCAAAGTTGAATAGAAAGTGGCCTGAACAGGCTGTGGAGGAGATAGTTTGGGAATTAAGCGGCTCACTTAATCCCCAAATCACTTTACTGCAAATTAGACTGAGCAACCTTGGCAGAAGAACTGCCTGGGTATTCGCTGATCACTTGCTCGTAATATTTCTTAGCTTCGTCTGCTTTGTTGCCGCGTTTGGCAATGTCACCCAATTTCACTAGAGCGTCCGCTCGTTTGTTGGATTTTGCAAAACCGAGTACTGCCTTAAAGCTCTTTTCTGCTTCTGCGTCTTGACGCTTAGCAAAGTACAGCTGCCCTAGCCAATAATGGCTGTTTGGCATAAAGGTCGATTCTGGGAAGTCCGTCTGGAACTGTTTGAAGGCTTCAATCGCGCCTGTGTAGTCGCGCTTTTTCAAGATCAAGTCGACCGCATTTTGATAAGCGGTTTGCTCATCCACATTGGTGGTGAACTTGCCTTCTGGCTGCGCCTTGTCTGTGGCGACAGGCACCGCGACTGCCGCTGCACTTTTTTGTGAGCGAAGCTTGTCGATTTCAATAAACAGTTCACGTTGACGCTGAAGCATTTGCTCCATGTCGTAAGTATTGCGTTCTAGCTGACCGCGCAGTGTGGCGATTTCTTGTGCCATCTCATCCAGTTGCTGCTGCATTTGCAGTTGCACTCGATTGCGGTTTTGCAATAGGCGCTCTAGGCGCTGAACGTCGGTTTCGTTAGCAGCAGATGCTGCAGTAATGGAGGCAGCAGTTGCCGAAGAAGATGTTGCGCTCAAGTCGGTAACCGGTGCTTTCGCAGCAAGCGCTGAGCTTGCCATTCCGGCTAGTAACGTAAGCGTAACAGCGCGCTTAATGTTACTTGTCATAAAGGTAGGATCCTTAATGGCCGAGCCCTAAAACGACAATGTTGCAGCGCGAACGCTGCAACATGTTCAATCTTGGGCAGATTGGATTAGTAAACTAGAACTGCGCGACGGTTTTTCGCGTACACGTCTTCAGATTGACCTAGTACTAGTGGTTTCTCTTCACCGTAACTAACGATAGAGATTTGGTCAGCTTGTACGCCAAGTGCTTGGATGTACTTAGCCACCGCTTGTGCACGACGCTCGCCTAGTGCGATGTTGTACTCAGGCGTACCGCGCTCATCTGCGTGACCTTCGATAGTCACTTGTAGTGACGCATCTTTGCTTAGGTATGCTGCGTGTGCTGCAAGCATGTCTTCGTAGTCACCCGCGATAGTCGAGTTATCGAATGCAAAGTAAATCGTTTGGTTTTCACGAAGTGCTTTTTCTTTTAGCTCTTGCTCTGTTAGCTGTGCATTCTCATCAATTGGTGTCGCAACAGTCGTTGTTTCTTGTTGCGTTTGGTTGTTTGTCTCTGCACCTGTTGATGACGCAGCGTCGTCGCTTGAGCTACACGCCGTCATTGCAAGAACTGGCAGTGCGATTAGCAACCCCTTAAAAACTTTGTTTAATTGCATTGTTATTTCCTTAACCTAAAAAATTTAATTGCTATAAAAACGGTGACCATGCCGGGGCTCTTACGCGCCCATTTGTAGCCGGTAATCTAGCTTTAAATCGCCCATCAATAGATACCATCGAAAGGACGTTAGTTTTGTTATAGATGGAACTGTATATCACCATGCCACCATTTGGTGCGATGCTTGGTGATTCATCGAGCAGTGTTTTGGTGAGGATCTGTACCGATCCGGTTTCTAGATCTTGTTTTGCAAGATTGAATCCAGAGTTGGAACGATTCACCATTACGAGGTAACGACCATCAGGGGTGATCTGCCCACCGAGGTTTTGGCTACCCTGCCACGTGATACGCTTGGTTTTGCCATCAGACAAATTTACTTCATAAATCTGAGGGTTACCACCCCTATCCGAAGTAAAAATAAGGGAATTACCGTCTGGTTTCCAGAACGGTTCTGTATTATTTGATCGGCCACGAGTAATTTGACGCAGTTTTCTGGTTTCCAGATTTAGCTATATACATGCAGTTGCCCAGTCTTCGACAAGGTGATTGCGAGAGACTTCCCATCTGGAGAGAATCTTGGCGCACCATTGTGACGAGGAAATGACGTTACCTTCTCACGCTTACCTGTGTAGATATTCATGATGAAGATTTCTGCTTGTCCATTTTGGAAGCTCACGTAAGCGAGCTGCTTACCATCTGGCGACCAAGCTGGTGACATCAATGGCTGCTTCGAGCGAAGTACCATTTTCTCGTTGTAACCGTCGTAGTCTGCAATGCGCATTTGGTATGGGTACGCATCTTTATCGTTAACCACCACGTACGCAATCCGAGTCAAGAATGCACCGCGCTCGCCCGTTAGCTCTTCATAAACGAGATCAGAAATACGGTGTGCATATTCACGAAGACGCTGGCCTGGAACCGTCGCTTTCTTCTTAAATAGGATATGGTCGTTAGACAGTACCAATTGGCCATCTTCACTCAGTGCTTTCGACTGACCACCGGTAAGCTGGCCACGAACGACGTCTACGAGCTGATAGCTCACTTCGTAGTTCCCTTCGGCATTTTTAACGATAGTGCCCGTTAGCAGCGAATCAACGCCAAGGCTTGTCCACGCTTCAAAGTTAATTGCTGATGCGTCGTAAGGCGTTTGCGGCATCTTGCTGGTTGCAACCGGGCTAAACTTACCACTGCGCTGCAAATCAGAGGCAATCACTGCAGAGACATCATGTGGCAATTTGCCCTCGCCTTCCCATTTGAAAGGCACAATGGCAATCGGTCTTGCTGAGTCGATACCATCGGTGATAACAAGTTCTAATGCGGCGTTGGCAGTTTGAGTTGCAAAACTCATGACCATTGCCATTCCTAGTAATATTCGCTTAATCACAGGTGTTTCCTTATAACTGTGGCTTATATGTCAAGTTAATGTTCTTTAGCTGAGCATTAACTTCAGGAAATTCGGATAAGGGAAACGACCCCACTTGTGTGATGGCACTTTTAGTGGCATTACACAAGCGAGCGTCCCCCTCTAAGACTTTTACGGTTCCTGCAATCGCGCCGCTGCCGCGGGGATCAGTTGCAGATTTACACGGCACTCTTTACCGCGAAAGCTGGAGTCGGTGAGAATATGCTGCTGGATAAGCTGCTTGTAGATCTCACCCATTTTGGCCAGTTCAATATCCACCTGACTGGAACGAGCCGCAGAGTTACTCGCGGCTTCACTTTCTAGTCCTGAAAAAATATCGTTCAGCGCTGCCTCTTGCTCTTTTCGCTCACGCTCAATTTGCTCAAGACGTTCTTTTTCTATTCGTGCTTTTTCAGCCGCTTCCGCCGCGGCTTTTTCCTTGGCGATGCGTTCTTGCTCGGCACGCTCTGCGGCCTCGCGTTCACGCTGGGCTTTTTCTTGCGCTTCTTTCACTGCACGCTCTTTTTCAAGGCGCTCTTGTTCAGCTTTGGCAATCGCCGCTTCTTCTGCAATGCGTTTTTTCTCTGCGATACGAATCGCTTCTTCTTTCGCTTTACGCTCAGCCTCGGCTTTTTCGGCACGCTCTTTTTCGATCTTGCGACGCTTTTCGGCTTCGCGAGCGGCTTTGAGCATCTTTCGCTTGCTGCTCTTTTCAGCTTTACGAATGCGCT
>NZ_JYJK01000054.1 GCF_003263785.1 Vibrio variabilis | reverse complement strand
CAACTGAGATTACTCAGCAGCAACAACTTGTAGTGCGATTTTAGCAAATACTTCAGAGTGAAGTTGAACGCTGATTTCGAACTCGCCAGTTGTACGTAGAGCGCCTTCTGGAAGACGAACTTCGCTTTTAGCAACTTCAACGCCTGCCGCAGTGATTGCGTCAGCGATGTCACGAGTACCGATAGAACCGAACAGTTTGCCTTCGTCACCCGCTTTAGAAGCGATAACAACTGCTTCTAGAGCGTTAACTTTCTCAGCACGAGCTTCAGCAGCAGTCAGTTGCTCAGCAACTTTCGCTTCTAGTTCAGCGCGACGAGCTTCGAACATTTCAACGTTAGACTTAGTTGCCATTACAGCCTTACCTTGTGGGATAAGGAAGTTACGAGCGTAACCAGATTTAACGTTAACTGTATCGCCAAGACCACCTAGGTTACCGATTTTATCAAGTAGAATAACTTGCATTGTTTAATCCTCTTTTCTAAACGGTGCCGATTACTGATGCTTATCAGTGTACGGAAGTAGTGCTAGGTAGCGTGAACGCTTGATAGCGCGAGCTAGCTGACGCTGGTATTTAGCACTTGTGCCAGTGATACGGCTAGGTACGATTTTACCAGATTCAGTAATGTAGTTTTTTAGAGTTGTTACGTCTTTGTAATCAATCTCTTGAACGCCTTCTGCAGTGAAACGGCAGAATTTACGACGACGGAAGAAACGAGCCATGGGCTATCTCCTGATCTAAATTAAAGTCTTAATGTCGGCAGTGGAGAACCACTACCAAGTACTCAATGAGTAAAGATTACTCTGCAGATGCTTCTGGCTTAGCTTCTGTACGCTCTTCACGACGTGGAGCACGCTCAGAACGCTCTTCTTTCTGCTTAAGCATGATAGAAGGCTCAGTGATCGCTTTTTTAGTACGCATGATCATGTTACGTAGAACTGCATCGTTAAAACGGAAAGCAGTTTCTAGCTCATCAATCGCTTCTTGTGGCGCTTCAACGTTCATTAGAACGTAGTGTGCTTTGTGAAGCTTGTTGATTGGGTAAGCCATTTGACGGCGGCCCCAGTCTTCTAGACGGTGGATAGTACCGTTAGCTTCAGTGATTGAACCAGTGTAACGCTCGATCATGCCAGCAACTTGCTCGCTTTGATCAGGGTGCACCATGAATACGATTTCGTAATGACGCATTGGTTGCTCCTTACGGATTATTAGCTTCCACGTTTGGTCGGTCATCCAGAGGAAGCAAGGAACGAATAA
>NZ_JYJK01000053.1 GCF_003263785.1 Vibrio variabilis | reverse complement strand
TAATTTGATACCGAGGTATCTAATTTGATTATCATCAACGAGTGCCCACACAGATTGATAGGTTTAAATTTTTAAAGAACGTTTCTTCGAGAAGCTAAACTTTCGTTTTTGAGCCTTTCGGCTTTTCTCTCGAAGTGGGCGGCCATTTTAACCAGATAACTTGTCGTGTCAACCACTTTTTCAAATTATTTTCGTTTAGGCTTTTTGCCCGCCAAACCTGTTGGGCTCTTGCTTTGCTGCCCTCCCGTTTGGTGTGGTGCGCATTATAGGGAGAATGAGAAGCCGCGCAACCCCTTTTTCAATATTTTTTAGAAAAAACGTTCTTTTGATTGAAATACCATCAAAAAACAAAAAGGAGAGTATAAAAACTCTCCTTTTAGCCACAAATCACTAACAATTAGATAAATGCGTACGCATCACCATACATGTGATCAGACTTAGCTTGCTTGTTCTGCGTGAACTGTTCACGTGCAGCGCCAGCCATTTCGAAACGGCCTGCTATATAGATATCGAAATCAGCAAGTGAATCAAAATCTTCACTGACCGCTTGAAGTACGTTGCCTTGTTTGCCTGTCCACTCTGCTAGTGTTTCTTCAATAACAGGAATGAACTGAATGCGCTCATGAGCATTAGCGATGTCAGTTAGCTCTTGTTTGGCATATAGCTGAGCTTCATCGCGACCACCCCAATATAGATAGATAGGCTGCGCAATGTTTTGGCTGATGCAGTGATCAAGAATAGAACGTACATAGCTAAAGCCAGTGCCACCAGCAATCAATAGAATTGGGCGCTGACTATCTTCACGAATCCACGCTTCGCCATGAGGGGCATCAATCTGAATGTCGCCACCCACTTCAAGTGCATGCTTCATTGATTCAACCACTTCTAGCGCATAAGCATTGTGCTCTGCAGCGCCAATGTGGAGCTCGATCTCGCCTTCATGACGGCAAGGGCTGCTAGCAATAGAGAAAGGACGCTTGTCGGCCTCACCCATTACTACCATTAAATACTGACCTGCTTTAAAGCTAACAGGCTGTTCTGGGTACAGCAAAATTTGATAGGTATTCGCTGCTAAAGGCTCAATAGACTTAACTTTACAATTGATGGTCATGGTTTATCTCTTTTATTCGTCTCCAAAGGTGATCACCAAATCACTCTTTGGATAAGCAAGACAGGAGAACATCCAACCTTGCTGCTTTTCTTTCTCGGTAAGTAATGGTTCCAAATCATAGTCAACCGCACCCGACTCGATACGGCATAAACAAGAAGCGCAGGCCCCCACCATACAGCGATGAGGAAAAGCAAGATTCTGGTTGAGCGCAGCCTCTAACACTGTCTGCCCTTCTTCGACTATAAACTCAAGGTTCTGAGGCTTGAGCACTACTCGCTTTGTCATAGGATATTGAGTTCATCCCAAATGCTGTCTATCTTTGCAACCAATGCAGGGTCTTTTTTAATTGGTATGCCCCACTCGCGCGTCACTTCGTCTTCAAGTTTATTGGTTGCGTCTAAATAAGCTCTAGAGGTACTATCGTTGACCAGCAATGTATCTCTGGACGGATCCATTCTCGTAGTGATCGCCCAAATCACGTCATTCCAATCACGCACGTTTACGTCTTGGTCGCAGGTTACGATAAACTTAGTCGCCAAGTAAGGTGATAGTATAGCCTCTACTCCTTTCATCACCTCAATAGCTTGACCTGCAAGTTGCTTATCTAGAGTCAGCAGTACCATACGATTTGTACCCGTTCCCGGTGCAATATACAAGTCAGTCACCTCTGGATATTGAGCTGTAACCTGTTTCGCCAATACGGTTTCATCCCAACTATTCGAACGCTCGATATCTTGTGCCGTTGGATACTTGGCCGCCTCCAGCTCCAACTCTGCGTCCCACTTGATCGTGGCATCCAGTCCCATTTTGGAACCTAAACCAGTAACCGGTGATGCAAAGTCCAAAGAATCTATCGGTGTGCTTTCGATCATCAAGGTGTCGCGGCTCGGTACCATATGGTCATTCATAGCTTGGGTGACTTGCTGCCAGTCGCGGCCATTGACGCTTTCATCACATACAATAACAAACTTGGTGTACATGAACTGACGCAAGAAAGACCATACCCCCATCATCACACGCTTAGCATGCCCTGGGTATTGCTTCTTCATGGTTACCACCGCCATGCGATACGAACATCCTTCTGGTGGAAGATAGAAGTCTTCAATTTCCGGGAACTGCTTTTGCAAGATCGGCACGAAGACTTCGTTCAGCGACACCCCAAGTACAGCTGGTTCATCCGGCGGGCGACCTGTATAAGTGCTGTGATAGATAGGGTTTTCACGCATAGTAATGTGCGTGATAGTAAAGACGTGGTGTTTTTCTTTTTCGTTGTAGTAGCCGGTGTGGTCTCCATATGGGCCTTCATCGGCAAATTCTTTCGGATCGATATAACCCTCAAGAACGATTTCGGCACTCGCTGGCACTTCAAGATCGTTACTAATCGATTTGACCACTTCAGTACGTTCGCCGCGCAGCAATCCAGCAAACGCATACTCAGACAGAGTATCTGGTACCGGCGTCACCGCCCCAAGAATAGTAGCCGGGTCAGCGCCAAATGCGACCGAGACCGGGAACGGTTTTCCTGGATTGGTTTCCATCCAGTCTCTTAGATCGAGCGCCCCACCGCGATGCGCTAGCCAGCGCATGATGATCTTATTCTTGGCTATCTTCTGCTGACGATAGATACCTAAATTTTGACGCTTCTTGTTCGGTCCTTTGGTGACCGTAAGTCCCCATGTTAGCAAGGGTGCGACGTCATCAGGCCAGCAACTCATTACAGGGATTTTATCAAGGTCGACCTCATCACCTTGCCAAACGACTTGCTGGCAAGGCGCTTTGCGCAGCCTTTTAGCCGGCATGTGCAGCACTTTCTTAAATAGAGGAATTTTATTGATCGCGTCTTTAAAGCCACGCGGTGGCTCAGGCTCTTTTAGGTAGGCCAGTAGTTTGCCTACTTCTCTGAGCTCAGAGACTTGCTGTCGACCCATTCCCATCGCAACACGCTCAGGGGTACCAAATAAATTGGTCAACACTGGCATGTCATAGCCAATCGGGTTTTCAAACAGCAGAGCAGGTCCACCAGCTCGCAGAGTTCTGTCGCTGATCTCCGTCATTTCATAATCTGGATCGACGGGGTGTGAGATGCGCTTGAGCAGCCCCTGGCTTTCCAGGTGCTGAGTGAAATCACGTAAGTCCTTGTAAATCATAGGGGATACTTCGCCTTGAAAGAAGGTACCATTATATACGCAAATCTATCATCGGGCGAAATGTCCTCTGCGATGTTGAGAAGCTGAGAAAATTCAGTTAATTAGACAGAGCTTGCAACACCAAACTCGCTTTCACCTGACTATTGGTCGACAACACATCCCTCACCCATCCACTATGACCATTCTGCGCCAATTGACTGGCGACAAAACTGGCGTCTTCCACCTTGGTCATTCGTGTCACCAAGAAGGTTTTCACTTCATTCGGTAATGGGGTGATTTGAGCAAGTTCAGTGATCGCCTGACGCTTTAGGCTCGGATTACGTGCAGCCGCCATGATTTGCTGCTGAGCAAACGGAGAAGAAAGACCCGCTAGCCTCTCTAATTCTACTTGGCTGTGATAATCCGCGCGCATTTTCCACAGCAAGTCGTATAAGGCTGCGTCTTCATTCACTTGCGCCATTCGCACCAATACGCGAGTAGAAGGTAGCCACTCGGTGATATTGGTATCGGTAAGTTGCTGAGTAATAAATGCGTTCGCTTTCGGTGACAGACTATCAAACTCTTTAACTAATAAGTCCTCGCGGATCTTACGTTCATAATCACTACCCTCAGATAGCCAGTCACGTAATACCAACTGCTCACTTTCCGCCTGCAAGATAAACTCCAAGGTTTTTTGGTCACTGTTCCAGCGCTTAATCAAGCGCGCAGAAATAGCTGGGTAGTTAAACGCAGGAATCGAAAACTCGTAGCCATCACCACGTTCGAGCATAGTATAGGTAGGTGGCAGGGATTTTTGGCCTTGAACGAAAATGGCCATTTTAGGGGAAAGAATGCGTTCGTTGTCTTCAATATGTTTGAGCAACAAAAACCTCGCCACCTCTTGCTGAGGCAACGCGAGTCTATTTAACGCAAATTTAAGGCCGTCGGTGTCATCTTGTTCCACCAACAATAAAAAATCGTCGACTTTTTGCAGTACCACTGGGCTTTGCAACCAGCGTTCTACTTCCTGCTGCGTCATTTCCTTAGACGCGTGCACCGATTGTGAGAATGAAACAACCAATACGAGGAGTAACGACGCTAACCATCCTTGTAGCATATTAACCTCCTGTTAACACACTCAGTATTGTGCGCGTGAAACAGGGGAAGTGCAAACAAAAACGTCACCCCATAAGGGTGACGTTTAAAATTTGAGACTCGTTGTCCGCTTTGCGGACAAGTTTAACGATTACTGGCGACGCATCGCGTCAAAGAACTCATCGTTAGTCTTAGTCATTGCAAGCTTGTCGATTAGGAATTCCATCGCATCGATTTCGCCCATTGGGTGAACAATCTTACGTAGGATCCACATCTTCTGTAGCTCATCGGCTTTCGTAAGTAGCTCTTCGCGACGTGTACCTGAACGGTTGAAGTCAATCGCTGGGAAGACACGCTTTTCAGCAATCTTACGGTTTAGGTGCAGTTCCATGTTACCTGTACCTTTAAACTCTTCGTAGATAACTTCATCCATCTTAGAACCAGTATCCACTAGCGCTGTTGCGATGATAGTTAGGCTGCCGCCTTCTTCTACGTTACGAGCTGCACCGAAGAAACGCTTAGGACGATGTAGTGCGTTCGCATCAACACCACCAGTTAGAACCTTACCTGATGAAGGTACTACCGTGTTGTAAGCACGAGCTAGACGAGTGATAGAATCCAGTAGGATAACCACGTCTTTCTTGTGTTCAACAAGACGCTTCGCTTTCTCGATAACCATCTCTGCAACTTGAACGTGACGAGATGCTGGCTCATCAAACGTCGATGCCACTACTTCACCTTTAACTAGGCGCTGCATCTCAGTTACTTCTTCCGGACGTTCGTCGATAAGAAGAACCATCAATTCACATTCAGGGTGGTTGTGGGCAATGCTCTGCGCGATGTTTTGCAGCAGCATGGTTTTACCCGCTTTAGGTGGTGCAACGATAAGACCACGTTGACCTTTACCGATTGGAGACGCGAGATCAAGAACACGTGCAGTGATGTCTTCTGTTGAACCGTTACCACGCTCCATAGTCATGCGCTCATTCGCATGCAGAGGGGTTAGGTTTTCAAACAGGATCTTGTTACGTGCGTTATCTGGCTTGTCAGCGTTAACAGTGTTTACTTTTAGAAGTGCGAAATAGCGCTCGCCATCTTTTGGTGGGCGAATCTTACCGGCAATCGAGTCACCTGTACGCAGGTTGAAACGACGGATCTGACTTGGAGAAACGTAGATATCATCTGGGCCAGCAAGGTATGAACTGTCTGCGCTACGCAGGAAACCAAAACCATCTTGAAGAATCTCTAAGACCCCGTCACCAAAGATATCTTCACCACTTTTCGCATGGGCTTTTAAGATGGCGAAGATGATGTCTTGCTTACGCAGACGAGCTAAGTTTTCCAGACCAAGAGATTCGCCAAGTTTAACGAGCTCAGAAACAGGTCTGTTCTTCAATTCTGTTAAGTTCATTGTGGTGGATGTTTGTTTAGTCAAAATAGGATCTGTTTTGTTGTTAAGAAGGATTTGGTCACAGGATCGACCAAGAAGTGAACACTTGTTTAATTAACGTGCGATAAATTATCACTAAAAAAGAGTCTAGTCTAGCTTTGAAAAAAACAAAACCGTGTATTTGTTAAGATACACGGTTTTCGTTACTTCTCATTATAAGTTCTCGTCTAAGAACTCTTTTAGCTGAGTTTTTGACAGTGCGCCAACCTTAGTTGCTGCCACTCCGCCATCTTTGAAAAGTAGTAGCGTAGGAATGCCACGGATACCGAACTTAGGTGGAGTACCTGCGTTTTGGTCGATGTTTAGCTTGCCGATAGTGAGTTTGCCTTCGTACTCATCTGCGATTTCATCGAGGATTGGGGCAATCATCTTACAAGGACCACACCACTCCGCCCAGAAGTCAACAAGAACCGGGCCTGCAGCATTAATTACGTCAGTTTCAAAACCGTCATCCGTCAGCTGCAAAATCTTTTCACTCATCTTTCACTCCGATATTTTTTGTATTGATGAGATAATCACCAACAATTAGATCTCCTATTGGAATGTATTTACCTTCGTATTGCAAGCTTAAGCTGATATTCTATACCGATGAAAAAGACGCATATCACAGAGCAAAAGTTCGCCGATTTAGATTTGCACCCGCAAATCATTGAAGGATTGGAAAAAAAAGGGTTCGAATATTGTACCCCTATCCAAGCCTTGGCGCTGCCGGTACTGCTCGCCGGCCAAGATATTGCAGGACAGGCCCAAACCGGGACGGGGAAAACGCTTGCGTTTCTCACTGCTACCTTTAACCATCTGTTAAATACGCCTGAGCATGAAGGCCGCAAAGCGACACAACCGCGCGCGATCATCATGGCTCCAACGCGCGAACTTGCTATCCAGATCCACAATGATGCCAAGCCGCTCATTGAAAGCACGGGTCTGAAAACAGCACTTGCGTACGGTGGTGATAGCTACGACAAGCAGCTTGCTAAGCTGGAACAGGGCGTAGATATCCTTATCGGTACCTGTGGACGTATTATCGACTTCTACAAGCAGCGTGTCTTTAACCTCAACAACATTCAAGCAGTGGTTCTTGATGAAGCCGATCGTATGTTCGACCTTGGCTTTATTAAAGACATTCGCTTTTTGTTCCGCCGTATGCCTGAGCCTAAAGACCGTCTCAACATGCTGTTCTCAGCTACCTTGTCTTACCGTGTACAAGAACTAGCGTTTGAACACATGCATAACCCTGAGCACGTCGTGGTTGAGCCTGAGCAAAAGACTGGACACCGCATTCAAGAAGAGCTGTTCTACCCATCAAACAATGAAAAGATGGCTCTACTACAAACGCTAGTAGAAGAAGAATGGCCTGATCGCGCTATTATCTTTGCCAACACCAAACACAAGTGTGAAAAAGTGTGGGGACACCTAGCTGCTGACGGACACCGCGTAGGTCTTTTGACTGGTGATGTACCACAGAAGAAGCGTGAGAAGATCCTTGAGCAGTTCACAAAAGGTGATGTGGATATTCTGGTTGCGACGGATGTTGCAGCGCGTGGTCTACATATCCCTCAAGTAACGCACGTATTCAACTACGACCTACCTGACGACTGTGAAGATTACGTTCACCGTATTGGCCGTACAGGCCGTGCTGGTGCAAGTGGTCACTCAATCAGCTTTGCTTGTGAAGAGTACGCGATCAACCTGCCAGCGATTGAAGAGTATATCGAGCACTCCATTCCAGTGTCTGACTATGACTCAAGCGCGCTATTGACCGAGCTGCCTGCGCCACTCGTAATGAAGAGCCGCAACTCAGGTCCTCGTCGCACGAATACAGGTGGCTCACGACCATCAAACAGAAAGCCTCAAAGAAGGCCAAGATCACCAAGGTCTTAATAGACCGAGATCTGACATAAGCAGTAATCTGAACAGGAAGTAAGCAGTTTTTATGAGTCTCGCAGTGAATTCTTCACCTTTGTATGCGGCTATCGATCTTGGCTCCAACAGTTTCCATATGTTGGTTGTACGTCATATCGATGGCAGCATTCAGACCATGGCCAAGATTAAGCGCAAAGTGCGTTTGGCCGCAGGCTTGATGATGAGATGGCTCTCAGTCAAGAAGCGATGCAGCGTGGTTGGGATTGCCTTAGTCTTTTCGCGGAAAGACTTCAGGACATCCCACAAGAAAACATCCGTATTGTTGGTACCGCCACACTACGTACTGCAACTAACGTTGATGTATTCCTAACCAAGGCCAATCAAATCTTGGGTTACCCAATCCAAGTGATAAGCGGTGAAGAAGAAGCAGCGACCATCTACAAAGGTGTGGCTCATACATCTGGTGGTACAGGCCGTCGCCTTGTGGTCGATATTGGCGGAGCCAGTACCGAGCTTATTATTGGCGAAGGGTTCGAGCCAAAAGCATTGACCAGTCTGAAAATGGGCTGTGTCACTTGGCTAGAGCGTTTCTTTAAAGACCGCCAGCTAAACAAAGCCAACTTCGAACGCGCTATCGAAGGCGCCAAACAGACGCTCGCCCCAATTCTAGAGCAGTATCAGGGATTGGGCTGGGACGTGTGTGTAGGTGCCAGTGGTACAGTTCAAGCTCTGCAAGAGATCATGCTGGCTCAAGGTATGGATGAGGTCATCACTCATGCCAAACTCAAGCGCCTGCAAAAACAAGCGATGCAAGCCGATCATCTTGAAGAGCTCGACATTGATGGCCTTACGCTAGAACGCGCTTTGGTGTTCCCAAGCGGTCTATCTATCCTGATTGCCATTTTTGAACTACTCAATATCGATTCCATGACGCTTGCGGGCGGTGCGCTGCGCGAGGGAATGGTGTATGACATGGTTAAAGAGCTGCAACAAGATGACATTCGTGCGCGCACTATCAATAGCGTGCAAACCCGTTGTCAGCTCGATGTGGAATACGGCGATCAAGTTGCGGCTACTGCCACCAGCTTATTGGTGAGCTGTGGTAATGAAAGCTGGATTGAAGAGCCACATGCCATTGCACTGCTCGAAGCTGCTTCAAAACTGCACGAAATTGGCCTCACCCTGGACTTTAAAAAGGCCGGTGAGCATAGTGCGTACTTACTTCAAAACTTAGATTTGCCGGGGTTCACTCGTGCACAAAAACATCTACTTGCTGAAGTGGTTCGCCGATACAAAGACCAACTGACACCACTGCCATCGCAACATGCTCTATCGACACAAAGTGCCGAGCGCGTACTGCGACTACTGCGCTTATCGGTGATCATTACTCACCGCCGTCAGCGTGATCTGCAGCCTCAATTTGCGGTGCAATGTGAAGGCAACAGCCTAACGCTCTCTATTGATAAGCAGTGGTTAGAAGCCCATCCACTGTCAGCGGCAGAGCTGGAAATCGATCTAACCGACAGTCAGATGCCGGTTGGCCACTAACAATTCAGGCGGTCTAAGCCTGATCCCAGCGGCTCAAGCTGATTACTGTGAAAAAAATCCCGAACCAAACCGTTCGGGATTTTTTATATTTAGCTTCTAGAGACTCATTAAGCTTTTACGCCGGTCACCTTTAACTCTGGGTTCACTGCGGTAAGCTTCTTAACCAAGAAGTTGAGCAGCACGCCGTACATTGGTACAAACAGACCAAGACTGATCACCAGCTTAAAGCCGCAGTCGACCAAGGCGATCTCCGTCCAGTGCTCTGCCATAAACGGATCTGGGCTTTGGTAGAATGCGATAGCAAAAAAGGCTAGCGTATCCAGCGCGTTACCAAACAGTGTTGAACATGTCGGAGCCACCCACCACTGCTTCATTTGGCGCAGACGGTTGAAAACATGCACATCTAGTATTTGTCCCAGCAGGTAAGCCATAAAGCTTGCCGCAGCGATACGAGCAACAAACAGGTTAAATTCACCCAAGTGCCCAAAGCCTTGGAACTGCCCTTCAAAGAACAATACCGATAACCCATACGACACCGCCAACGCAGGCAACATGACCAAGAAGATGATCTTACGGGCTAAACCAGCACCAAAGATACGTACGGTCAGATCGGTCGCAAGGAAAATGAATGGGAAAGTAAATGCGCCCCACGTGGTGTGGAAACCGAAAATAGTAAACGGTAGCTGCACCAAGTAGTTACTGGATGCGATGATCACCAAGTGAAATAGAACGAGAAATGTCAGGGCTTTGCGCTGCTGCGCAGGAGAAAACGGATTCATATTGTACCTTTTTCGTTTTGCTTGGGGTTGAGGGAACCCAAGTTGAGGCAAAGCCTCGAGTGACTAATAAAATGGTTTATTGTGCCTGCTTGTTTAATTCATTGTTTGATTAACTAAGCTCAGCGGCGGGCGATTATACATTAATCAATTTAACGCGCAATAGAGGATAATAGAGCAAACGTTTTCTAGCTAACGACGGAATGCATTATGTCAAAAACCGCGACGAAATAGCCCTGCTAAGAAATCAAACTCTTCTTTGCTTGCAGAAATATCTAAAGCCTCTAGCCACATCGATTCACTGTAGTGCTCACCTTTTAACATCATGCGGCAGCCTTCAAAGTCCACCAGCCAAGAATGAATGTCTGCATCCCACTGCTTTTCAACCACGGTTGCGCCGAGCTGGTCGAGCATCAACATCGCTAGTGAATCAAAGCTATCAAAATCAAAAGAAGGCGTAACAATAAGTAGTTTGCCTTCCTGTTCAATATATTCACGAAGACCAAAATCAGCCATGACCCGTTAAGTGCTCCTGTATTAAGTCGAGAAAAGGATCCGCATACTTTTCAAGCTTGCGCTCACCCACCCCATTCACGGCAAGCATTTCACCATACGAGGTCGGTAAAATTTCCGCCATATCAATCAAGGTAGCGTCACTGAACACCACATACGGTGGCAAGCCATCTTCATCGGCAATCGACTTACGCAGTTTACGTAGTTTGGCAAACAGCTTCTTGTCGTAGTGTTTCGACGCCAGCTTATCGGATTTCGCGCTGCGCGCAGCGGTATCGAGTCTTGGTACAGCAAGCTCCAGCGTGGTTTCACCGCGCAGAAGAGGACGCGCTTCTTCTGTCAGTTGCAACGTCGAGTTACGAGTGATGTTTTGGCTCAATAACCCTTTATGCACCAACTGTCTAAAGATACTCACCCAGTAATCGTGACTATGGTCTCGACCAATACCGTAAGTGGTGAGCTTGTCATGGCCATGCTCGCGAATACGGATATTCGACATACCACGCAGCACCTCTACCACGTAGCTGATACCAAAGCTCTGATTGACGCGATAGACACAAGAGAGTGCTTTTTGCGCCTCTTGGGTAGCATCAAAGTGCTTAGGAGGATCCAAGCAGATATCGCAGTTACCACAAGGCTGCTCGCGGTACTCACCAAAGTAATTAAGCAGTACCTGACGACGGCAGGTTTGCGCCTCCGCAAACGCACTCATGGCGTTAAGCTTATGACTCTCGACCTGCTTTTGTGGTCCTTCTGGCTTTTCATCCACCATGCGGCGCAGCCAGCCCATATCAGCGGGATCGTAAAGCATCATGCTTCTGCGGGTAACCCATCACGTCCTGCACGGCCGGTCTCTTGGTAATAAGATTCGATGTTGCGCGGGATATCAAAGTGAGCAACGAAACGTACGTTCGGTTTGTTGATACCCATTCCAAAGGCCACCGTCGCCACCACAACCTGAATGTCGTCACGCTGAAACGCATCTTGAACATAGGCGCGCTCATCGGTGTCCATACCGGCATGATAGCCAGCCGCTCGGATGTGGTTGCCACACAGCTTTTCGGTGAGCATTTCCACTTTCTTACGGCTACCACAATAGATGATTCCGCTACCGCCCTTGTTCTCACCAAGAAAGCGCACAATCTGTGAGACAGGCTTATGCTTCTCAATCAAGGTGTAGCGAATATTTGGCCTATCAAAACTGCCTAAGTATTCGTGCGGGTTTTGTAGATTGAGTCTGTGAATGATGTCTTTGCGAGTGGCATCGTCGGCGGTTGCTGTCAGCGCCACAACGGCACGTAGGGAAATTGCTCTTTTAGTCGACCGAGTGCGGCATACTCAGGGCGAAAGTCGTGCCCCACTGAGAAATACAGTGCGCTTCATCCACGGCAATCATCGACAGCTCAATATGCTCTAATCTTTCGATGAAGTCGTGCATCAACACACGCTCTGGCGACACATACACCAGCTTGATCTGTCCGCTGTTCATGCGGCGATAGATATCAATCAACGCCTCTCTCGACTGAGTCGAGTTAATGCACTCAGCGGCAACGCCATCAGCCTTAAGCTGGTCTACTTGATCTTTCATCAGGGAAATCAGTGGCGAGATCACCAAGGTCACACCGGGTCTCACTAAGGCGGGGATCTGATAGCACAGAGATTTACCACCACCGGTTGGCATGATCACGAGACCATCGTTGCCCGCAATGGCACTGTCGATAACTTCTTGCTGTCCTGGACGAAACTCTTGATAGCCGAAAACGGACTCTAAGACCGACTGCGAACTGGGTAGTGATTCAGATTGTTCTGCAGCGAGTACGGCTGTCATGCAATATCCTGATGAAAGTCTTTGATGGGTCGAAAACGCTACATTGTAGAGGGGTTGTCACTTGAAGGAAACTCAATTTGCTCTGCGGGGTGAAGAAAAAGTAGCTTCAGATCGAGCATTAAATAGTCCAAAACACCACAACACGTTATACTCAAACGCTTTCCTCCCCCTTTTAGGTCACAGACCTGCTCTTGAGAAAATTTGCATGTCATTAGAAGAACAACAAAGAGCCAAACAAGGCGTACTGCTCGCCATCGGTGCCTACACAATGTGGGGTATCGCCCCTATCTACTTTAAGGCACTAAGTAGCGTTTCTCCCTTAGAAATTCTCAGCCACCGAGTGATCTGGTCATTTGTGTTGCTGACTGCCTTGCTTCATTTTGGTCGACGCTGGCGAAGCGTTCGCGATGTACTGCGCTCAAAAAAGAAGATGGGCTACCTTGTCACTACCGCGCTATTGGTTGGTGTTAACTGGCTTATCTTTATCTGGGCGGTTAACGCCAATCACATGCTCGATGCTAGCCTGGGTTACTACATCAACCCACTCATCAACGTGATACTCGGCATGCTGTTCTTAGGTGAACGACTTAGAAAACTGCAGTGGTTTGCGGTCGCACTCGCCACTATCGGCGTTTCTAATTCAGCTAATTGCATTTGGTTCGGTACCCGTTGTTGCCCTCGCACTGGCAATGAGCTTTGGCCTCTACGGTTTGTTGCGCAAAAAAGTCAGTTTAGATGCGCAAACTGGGCTGTTCATTGAAACCCTAGTGATGCTGCCAGCAGCCGCCATTTATGTGTTGTTTATCGCAGATACGGCGACGTCAAATATGATGGATAACAGCACAGCGCTGAACCTACTGCTTATCTCTGCAGGTATCGTTACCACGCTACCACTATTGTGCTTTACCGGTGCGGCGACACGTTTGAAGCTGTCGACGCTTAGGCTTTTTCCAATACATTGGGCCGAGCTTGATGTTCTTGCTGGCCGTGCTGGTGTATGGCGAAGCCTTTACCTTAGATAAAGCGCTCACCTTTGCTTTCATCTGGGGTGCATTGGTGGTGTTTAGCTTCGATGGACTGAAAACCAATCGCAGCAATAAGAAGACAATGGCTAAAACTCAGTAATACAGACACAGAAAACAATGAACGAAATCACTATTCTAGTCACTCTCGCCACGGTGCACTTTGTTGCGCTTATGAGCCCAGGACCCGACTTTGCGCTCGTGGTACAAAATGCGACTCGATTTGGACGCCAGACTGGCTTTTATATTGCCCTGGGGCTGTCATTTGGCATCTTGCTGCACTCGATTTTCAGTCTAACGGGCGTGAGCTATGTCGTACATCAGCACCCAACACTGTTTGCCGTGGTGCAAATCGCTGGCGGCAGCTATTTGCTTTACCTGGGTATCGGCGCTTTACGCTCCGTATGGGGGAGATGGGCACAGCGCCACCAGCCAAGTGACCTTGCTAATGACCCAAGTTTACTGCTTTCAAGTCGACGACAGGCGTTCTCTCGCGGCTTTACCACCAATATTCTCAACCCGAAAGCCTTGGTGTTCTTTATTAGCTTGATGTCTAGTTTGGTGCCATCAACCATGTCGATTCCGGGTAAAGTGGCGGCACTGGTGATTCTATGGTCACTTTCCTTGGCTTGGTTTTCGTTTTTAGCCTGGGCACTGTCGACTAAGCGCATGCAGCGTAAGCTTGGATCAGCGGCTATCTACATCGATGGGCTGTGTGGTGTACTGTTTTCAGGGATTGGTGTGACCATCTTCACACAGGTGATTTCCGGCCTTTAGGGTATTTTGCGCCATTCGACATGCAGCGTGTGCGAGATCTCTCACAAAGGCTTAGGTGTTTATCGCTTCGTGCTACAAGCATTCAACCCTAAAACATCATAAGTTATTGTTTTATATAAAAACAAGGTAATTTCTCTTTGCTGAGACAATGGATTATTACTGTTTAACTGGATTGCTCCGAGGCCAGTTTCGTTTAATATTAACCATGTCGGAAGGATGCTGACACGGAACAGGAAACGCTCAGGGATTTGGGCATCTTCAGGAAGAAGATACGGTTATTCAGGATGAATGATCGGCATGGATAGCAAATTGGACATTGAATGGACGCAATAGTAACTAGGATGGTTACTACTAAGGAAAGACAATGGACACCTCTGGATGAGGCAAGGACTTAGCATCAGGATGATGTCAGGGACACCGCTCAGGGAACAAGTGAAGTGCGCTAACGAGGATTGTTAGCAGATCAGGATAAGATCATTAGGACACCGCTAGGAAGGCGACGAAAGGACTAAGCTGACGGATTACAGCACACTATCATGGATTAGATGCATGGAGCACTTTTAGTAGCCGGATTGCTGCGAGTAAGACTATAACCCCGATGGGCGCAAGCCTCGGGGTTTTTCTTTGTCTGCGGTTTACCGATTCAGATACCATTCAATCTAGATCAGCAGATACAAAAAAGGAGCTCATCACTCAGCTCCTTTTCCTTTAAACCGCCCTACTAAGTGGTTTACAGCTTTTCAAGTTTGGCGTACTGCGTCACCAACCACTTAATACCTTCACCATTAAAGGCAACTTGTACACGGCTCTGAGGACCACTGCCTTCAAAGTTGATGATCGTCCTTCGCCAAATTTCGGGTGCATCACACGCTCGCCCAGATTAAAGCCTGTTTCGTTGAAGTTGTTTTTCACTTCCGTTTGGCTAAAGCGACCCGCAGTAGTTGGTCGGCTAACCTGCGCCTTCATGCGGACTTCTTGCAAACACGTTTCTGGCAGCTCACGAATAAAGCGCGATGGCTTGTGATACTTATCTTGACCATACAGGCGACGCATCTCGCATAGGTGATGAACAGCTTTTCCATCGCACGCGTCATACCCACATAACAGAGGCGGCGCTCTTCCTCTAACCTGCCCGCTTCTTCCGCCGACATCTGGCTAGGGAACATGCCCTCTTCAACCCCACCATAAATACCATTGGGAACTCGAGACCTTTGGCACTATGCAGTGTCATTAGCTGGACCGCATCATCAAACTCATCGGCTTGACCTTCACCAGCTTCTAACGCCGCGTGAGTTAAGAACGCCGTCAGCAGCGTCATATCTTCCGCTTCTTCGGGTTTCTCAAACTGACGCGTTGCGGTGACGAGCTCTTCCAAGTTTTCAATACGCGCCTTAGATTTTTCGCCCTTCTCTTGCTCATACATAGCAAATAGCCCAGAGGTCTTAATCACATGGTCAGTTTGCTCATGAAGCGGCGATTCAAACGTGTCGTCTTCGAGTGCGTTGATAAGCTCAATAAAACGCGACAACGCCCCGGCAGCTCGCCCAGCGAGAACCTTCTCATCCAACAGTGCAATACTGGCTTCCCACAGCGTTGCGCCGCGATCGCGCGCAGCGAAACGAATAGTATCTAGGTTTTATCCCCCAATCCACGAGTCGGCGTATTCACAATACGCTCGAACGCTGCATCATCATTGCGATTGGCCATCAAGCGCAAATAACCCAAGGCATCTTTGATTTCTTGGCGCTCGAAGAATCGCATACCACCATAGATTCGGTATGGCAGCTGCGCTTGAATCAAGGCTTCTTCTAAAACACGGGACTGGGCGTTGTTTCGATATAGCATGGCACAGTCTGTCAGACTGCCACCTTTATCTTGCCACTCTTTGATTTTACCCACAGCAAAACGCGCTTCATCCAGCTCGTTATACGCAGAGTAAACAGAAATCTTTTCACCCTCGTTGCCTTCCGTCCATAGCTCCTTACCCATACGTTCCGTATTGTTAGCAATCAGCTCGTTGGCGGCTTCTAGGATAGTTTTGGTTGAACGGTAGTTCTGCTCAAGGCGAATGGTTTTCGCGCCTAGGTACTCATCTAAGAACTTCTGAATATTCTCGACCTTAGCACCACGCCAGCCATAAATAGACTGGTCGTCATCACCAACAATCATCACCTTACAGTCAGCGCCGGTCATCATTCGTAGCCAAGCGTACTGAATGTTGTTGGTGTCTTGGAACTCATCCACCAGAATGTGTTTGAAGCGCGCTTGGTAGTGTTCGCGAACAAACTTGTTGTCGCGCAGCAGCTCATGGGCACGCAGTAGGATTTCTGCAAAGTCCACCAGCCCAGCACGGTCACACGCCTCTTGGTAAGCGGTGTAGATCTGCAAATAGGTCTTGGTCACTGGATCTTGGTAACTATCGATATGCTGAGGTCGTAGCCCCTCATCTTTCTTACCATTGATCCACCAAGCCGCTTGGCGTGCTGGCCACTGTTTATCATCCAGATTCTGCGCCTTGATGAGACGTTTTAATAGCCTTTGCTGATCATCGGTATCGATGATTTGGAAGTCTTCCGGCAGCTTAGCATCGAGATAATGCGCACGCAGGATGCGGTGACAAATGCCATGGAAGGTACCGTTCCACATACCAGAGGCACTGCCCATCATCAGCTCTTCAATACGCCCTCTCATCTCTGCTGCCGCTTTATTGGTAAAGGTCACAGACATAATGGAAAACGGAGAGGCGTTCTCAACCGACATAAGCCAAGCAATACGATGCACAAGCACGCGCGTTTTACCACTGCCGGCACCGGCAAGGACGAGCATGTGCTCTAAAGGGGCTGCAACAGCTTCACGCTGCTTGTCATTGAGACCGTCGAGAAGAAGAGAAGGATCCATGATGAGTCTTAGCTACTGGTTATTTATACATGTCCGTTGATTATAACTCAAACAGTCTCACCATTTCAGAAAAAGTTCTGATTTTTTAAAAGACAATTAACCTATCAATATCATACAGATAAGATGGCACTTAACATTTTAGTAAATAATTTTTGATCTTTTTGAAAGATTTCTCTTTGGCTTCCTATCCTATTGGTTAAGCAAGTCGCAAACAGTGACCTGTGAAAATAAACATCAAGGATCAAGTCTCGAGGAAAGTATTATGAAAACTACTAATCTAGCTATCACTGCAGCAGTTACCGGTCTAATCGCTCTTGGCGGTGCAACACTTGGCGCTGCACCAGCACATGCCGCTGACAAAGAAAAATGCTACGGCGTGTCGAAAGCTGGTCAAAATGACTGTGCAACCAAAACCAGCTCATGTGCAGGTACTGCGAAAGAAGATAACCAGAAAGATGCGTTTGTGGTCGTCCCTAAAGGCCTATGTGACAAACTGGTTGGCGGTAGCACTGAGTCAGCATAATTACCTCGCGTGTAAGGTGTCGTAATACGGCCTGTATAGCTTGATTGTCATTTTGTCTTCACTTTGTTTGTCCATACACTTTCAAGTTACAGCATTATCGGAGGGGCGTGATTATACGCCCCTTCCGTTTTCTACAGTTTACCCACAGAAACCAACAGATCAGGGAGATCATCATGGATCGAAGTCATGCCTTTCAGCTTGTCGGTGTAGGATTACGTACACCCCACCTCGACTATTTTGAGCACAACGCTCACAACGTGGGCTGGCTAGAAATCCACAGCGAAAACTATTTTCAACCCCATAGCGCTCAATATCGCCAACTCACGTCAATTCGAGAGCAAGTTGAAATTAGCTGTCACGGTATTGGTCTATCACTCGGTTCAGCATCAAAGGTAAATACCCATCATCTAAAACAGCTCAAGCGATTGATTGACGACATCCAGCCCTTTGCCGTATCAGACCATTTAAGCTGGAGCGAGCATGGCGGCCACTATTTCAATGACCTACTGCCACTGCCCTATACCGAAGAGGCATTAGATCTGTTTTGTCGCAACGTACTCCAAGTTCAAGACTCAATTCAGCGACCACTATTAATTGAAAACCCATCCAGCTATTTACGTTTCCGACACTCAACCATTCCAGAATGGGAGTTTCTCGCTGAAGTGCAGCGTCGCACGGATTGTCGCTTGCTGCTCGATTTAAACAACGTCCATGTTTCCTGCTTCAACCATGGCTACGACGCCAACCGCTACTTAAGTTCGATAGACCCAGACACAGTTGATGAGATCCACTTGGCCGGATTCACACGCAAGCAACTTGAGCAAGGCGAGATTTGGATTGATACCCACAGCGCGAGAGTCTCCAATGAGGTTTGGGAGTTGTACCGACAATGGAACAACCATCGTCCAGCCGTGCACACGCTCATTGAGTGGGATCTCGATATTCCCGCTCCCGAGGTGCTACTTGAAGAGGCAGAAAAGGCCATCGACATTCTCGTAGCGTGTCACGACACGACTCTGAGGAGCGCTTGATTATGATTAGCCTTCAAGAGTTACAGTCGACCTTTAGCCAATCTTTACGCAGCCGAAATAGCAATATCGAATCGTACATCGTTGCGGATCACTTTAGTGCTGATGATCGCATTCAGATTTACCGCAACAACTTCGTGTTCAGTTTGAGTGAAGTGCTCGAAGCTTGCTACCCGATCACCTTGCAGCTTGTTGGTGAGGAGTGTTTTCAGTCGATGGCAAAACACCATGTTATCCATCATCCACCAACAACAGGGAACGTCGCCGATTATGGCAAAGGGTTTGCCGAGTCTGTGTCGGAGCTTAATAACATCACCAATGCCGTGCCCTATTTAGTCGATGTCATGAAACTTGAATGGGCTATCGACTCACTCAATCAACGCCCTCTAAATAAGGCAGAAGCACCCATTGAACCCATCGTTAACATGCAGCTTGTACCAGAAGCACAACATGGCAACTTGGTGTTTCATGTGAAACCAAATCACACCGTGCTGCAATCTCAATTTGCTATCGCCAACTTAGTCAACGCGATACACAGTAATAACCTCGAAGGTTTTGAAATCAATCAGCCGGAAAACGTGTTGATTATTAAACAAGGGCTAGCGACAAGCACGCTTCACGTTCTCGAGGACAACGTTCTTGAACTGCTCAACGCCCTCAATTCACAACAACCTCTTAAGTTCATTGATCCTGCTCTTCTAACAGCACTACCAAGTTTATTCGCTTTGGATGTTGTAGCTGGATTTACTCTCCATGACGACACCTCACAAGGAGCATGATATGAAAACGACCTTATCTCACTGGCTTGTTAGTTATGACAAGCTGATTGATACGCTACAAAGCGGCTTTGTGCCCCTACTGCTGCTATTCTGTCGCCTCTGGGTAGCGTGGGTATTCTTTAAATCGGGAATGACCAAGATTAGCTCTTGGGACAGCACTTTGTATCTGTTTGAGCTTGAATACCAAGTGCCTATTTTGCCGTGGGAGCTAGCCGCCTATATGGGAACGGCCGTAGAATTAATTTTGCCAGTCTTTATTGCGCTTGGTTTATTAACTCGCCCTATGGCTGCGATCTTGTTTGTATTCAATATTATTGCCGTCGTTTCTTACCCACTGCTTTGGGAGAAAGGATTCTATGACCACCAGCTTTGGGGATTGATGATACTCATTGTGGTTGTATGGGGCCCTGGTCCACTCTCTGCAGACAAAGTGATTCGTTCACAAATCACCTAAGTGAAGGGGTCGCTAATAAAGCACAATCGTTTGAGCTCACTGAAAGTAAAAAGCCCCGCATGGATATGCGGGGCTTTTTAAAACTAACGATTATTTGCCAGCAAGAAACGCTTTCAACTCTTCTGCTGAAATCCCTTGCTCGGCCAATTCTTTGGCTAATGTTTCTACTTGCTCACCCTTACGAGACTCAATCACTTGTTGAAACTGATAGACGATGTCGCGAAGAACATGAATTGGAACTTGCTTTGCAGCGCTGCGAATACGCTCTTCACTTTGGTTGCCTAATTCATTAAGCAATTTACCAAACATGATCTTTTCTGGAGACTCTTCCATTTGCTCGAGAACACGAGCCATTTCGTATGTAGTCAAAGACATTACTGCGTTTATCCAGTTATAAATAAATACGGGGTGTATAAAGCTAAATATACACCCGTTTCTTAAATTGGAAAACCCAATCGTTTTTTAATTAACCGATTTTTACTGTTTGATGCCAACCTTTGCCAACTTTGCTTTTAAGAATGAATAATGCAGGCAGTACCAACCACATTTGCAAAGCAATCATGTACGGCGCTTCTAGTCCAGCACGCTGCATCAAACCCACTAACAGACCCGCTCCACTCATTTGGAATAGCCCTAATAGAGCAGCGGCAGTCCCCGCTTTATCGCCAAAGGGTGCCAACGCTTTTCCGGCTGCTGCACCAAGGATCAGAGCAAAGCCTATCGAAGACATTATAACAGGTACCATGAATGAAGCCGGTGTTTGAAGCTCGGCTCCCCATACCATGAGTGCCCCTGCAACCAACAAAGTCACGATGCCAAACTGCAGTGTTTTGTGGGTACCAAGCTTATCCATCATTCTTGGTGCGAGCAGACAAGCTGCGATGTTAAATACTGCATTAAGGCCAAACCAAAACGTAAAGGCATTCATCGACAGACCCATGTTTTCCATCAGTACCACTGGTGCAGACGTGACATAGGCAAGTATTACCCCCATAGCCAATAGACATAGAGTGGCATGAAACAAGAACGTCGGCGTACTCAGGACATGGGTATATCGAGATAGCGCGAAATACTTCTGATTGGTTTGCTGCGGATTGGTCTCTCTCATGTTTAGAATAACCATAACACCCACGAACAGCGCAAAACTCGCCATGAAGCTAAAGTTCGCACGCCATCCAAACTGCTGAGTTAGATAGCTGCCTAAAATCGGCGCCAATGCAGGGATAAAACAAATAGCCCCATTTAGGTAGCTAATCATCTTGCCACTACGCTCTGGGCCAAACATATCGCGAACGGTTGCAAAGGCTGCCACAGATGTCGCGCACGCACCTAAGCCTTGTAGCAGCCTTGCGACTAGCATCCATTCAATGGATTGAGCTGCCCACGCCAAGCAAGCACTCAAGCCGTAGATCACTATGCCGCCAAGGGCAACCGTTCGACGTCCGAGTTTATCGGCAAGTGGCCCCGCGAACAGCTGTCCCACACCCATAGCAAACAAAAACCATGTAATCGTATCTTGAGCACGCGTATGAGCGACGTCAAACGTAGAAGAAATCTGCGTCAACGCGGGCAAATAAATATCGATGGCCAAAGGGCTAAAAAACACCAACATCACCAATGCGGCGAGTTGGACTTTAGAAGGTGTGGTTTGCAACGGGGTGCCTCTTACCAATAGTAAAACGAGTTAATGAAGACGCAATTCTATATCCGTTAAGATATGAGCAGAAATGGTTTATACTCATTAGCATTATTCCTATGAGGAATTTCACACGATGAATTTAGAAAAACTAAGTCGAATCGATCTCAACTTACTCTTGTGCCTATCGGTACTACTTGAAGAGTGCAATGTGACCCGCGCTGCGAGTCGGTTATGCCTAACGCAATCTGCGGTGAGTAAATCACTCTCTAAACTGCGCGAACTGTTTGACGACCCACTCTTCACTCGCCACGCCCACGGATTATCGCCGACAGCTCGAGCACTGCAGCTAAAGCCTAAGCTAGATGTGCTGATGGCGCATATGCAGGCCATCACCGCGCCTCCAGAATTTTCGCCTACATCAAGTGAATACCGCTTTCACATAGCAGCCGTAGAGAGCGTTTATCCCCTCATTATGCCGCACTTTCTCCCTGCTATATTTAGCCAGGGGCCTAACTTGAGTATAAGCACTCACGCATGGAATGAATCTACTTTCGAGCAAATGCAAAAAGGCGAACTGGATTTAGGGATCACTGGAAAAGACATCGATATTCGTGATGCTCAAAGAACGCTACTGCCGCCAGAAGACATTCAAGAATTAGAAGTCTATCGGGATAATCAAATGTGTTTGGTAAGAGCCGATCATCCTGTACTCACTAAACCTTGGGATCTTGAAACCTACTTATCAATGCGTCATGTGCAAGTGCGCTGTGATGGCAGTGACCGTTGGCTCCTTGATTACAAACTGGCGGATATGGGTAAAGAACGCGATATTGCCATCACTGTACCTGATTTCAACAATGCCGCAGCTCTGTGCAGTTACACCGACTTTGTGTTTACTGCTCCGCGGCATTTTGTTCATCTTGTTGCCGAGCAGATGGGGTTGCGAGTGCTTCCATTGCCACTCGAGTTCCCACCGATGGCTTACACTTTATTCTGGCACAAGGACAGAGACCGCGATCCAGCACTCAACTGGCTTATCGACATCATTCGACAAAAAACGCTTCACTTACGTTAGGCGGCACGCAGAGCCTGCTAACTGACTCGCAGAATCGATTGTATATCATCCACAAAAGCGCTAGCTTATAGACCAAAATAATAGCAAGGTGATCGAATTCGCCATGACAAAGGAACTACAGATGCAGGAACAAATTTCAGGCCGAGTTGAACAGATTCAATCTTGGCTTTCTGACAACGATCTCGATGCGTTTATTGTTGCTCATGAAGATGAGTACTTAGGCGAATACGTACCCGCTCATAATGAGCGTCTTCATTGGCTAACCCAATTTACCGGCTCTGCAGGTGCTGCTGTTGTCACGCGAGAGAAAGCCGCTATTTTTGTCGACGGTCGCTACACAGTTCAAGTTCGTAAACAAGTTTCAGCAGATAGCTTTGAATACTGTCACCTTATCGAACAACCGCCTCTGGACTGGTCGATTGAAACACTTGAACTCGGTGCACGAATCGGTATTGACCCTCGTATGCATAGAGGTAGCTGGTACCAGAATGCACTAGAGAAATTAGCGGGTCGCTACGAACTGGTTGCTGTTAACGATAACCCAATTGACCTCTTCTGGAGCGATCGCCCGGCAGCTCAATTAAGTAACGTTCGTTTGATGCCGCTAGACAAGGTCGGCCAATCAAGCATAGACAAACGTTCCCAGCTAGCACAAAACCTCACAAGCAATAATGCGGATGCCGCTATCATTACTGAGCTAGATTCGATTTGCTGGCTTTTAAATGTCCGCGGTCTCGATGTGTCTCGTCTTCCTGTATTGCTGGCGCACGCGATCCTTTACTCAGACGGCTCAACTAAGTTCTTTATTGACCCATCCCGCATCGATGACATGAACGCATTTACCGATCATGTAGGTGCAGGTGTTAAAGTCTGCCTTCCTTCGTCTTTGGAAACTGAACTTGAATCGTTAAAAGGGAAAAAGGTCACCCTAGACCCTGCGACAAGTAATGCTTGGTTCCAGCTACAATTAGAGCAAAATGGTGCCAAACTTCTCGACCTTGCTGACCCGTGTTTAATGCCAAAAGCGGCGAAGAACAGTGTTGAAGTTGAAGGCATGCGTAGCAGCCATGTTCGCGACGGCGCTGCAATGGTTAACTTTTTAAGCTGGCTTGATAGCGAAGTCGCTAAAGGCAACCTTTCTGATGAAGCAGTAGTAAGTGATAAGCTTGAAGCCTTCCGCCGTGTTGACCCTACTCTGGTTGACCTAAGTTTCGATACTATTTCAGCCTCCGCAGGCAACGCGGCCATGTGCCACTACAATCATGAGAATCAAGAGGTTCCTGGTTCCTTGGTTCAAGATACCTTGTACTTGGTTGATTCAGGTGGCCAGTATCTCGATGGTACTACTGATATCACGCGTACCATTGCGATAGGTACTCCAACGGAGGAGATGAAACGCCAGTTTACCTTGGTACTGAAAGGTCACATTAGTCTGGCTACGGCACTATTCCCGAAAGGTACATGTGGTCACCAACTGGATGTTCTAGCTCGTCAGCATTTGTGGGCAAATGGCTTCGATTATGACCATGGCACTGGTCATGGTGTCGGCCACTTCCTAAGTGTTCACGAAGGGCCGCAGCGCATCGCAAAGGCCGTGAACAATACACCACTCGTTCCTGGTATGGTGCTCTCAAACGAACCTGGTTACTACCGCGCAGATGAGTTTGGTATCCGTATCGAGAACCTAGAATTGGTCGTTGAGAAAGCAACCGCTGGCGACAGTTCGATGCTTGGCTTCGAGTCACTTACTCGATGCCCTATCGATAAGCGCAACATCGTAGCAGATATGCTAACGGAAACAGAAATTGCTTGGTTGAACGACTATCACCAAAAAGTGTGGAGTGACGTTTCTCCACTCGTTACAGGTGATGCACTAGCTTGGCTGGAAACAGCTTGCCAACCGCTCTAACTTGTTAGTCTCCTAGAAATAGAAAGGCGCTGGAACTCCAGCGCATTTTTTTGGTTTCACGTGAAACATGGTTAGAAATCTAGCCTGAATAGGACTGATGCCAGTCTTTCCAAACAGGCTCCATACCTGCTCGTTTCACCGACTCAGCAACCAAAGCAGCGCTGCGCTCATCACTGATCGCGAACTGTTCAAGCTCTTCTTGGTCATCCGCGTAGCCACCTGGCTGAGTTTTTGATGCCGCACTAATACTCGTGATACCTAGTGGGTAAACATGATCGCGGAATGTCGCGGATTCACGAGTCGAAAGTGAGAGTTCGACTTCATTGTTAAACAAGCGGTAGGCGCAGATAAGCTGCACTAACTGCTTATCTGTCATCACCGATTTCGGTTGTAATGCGCCCTCGCAAGGTCGAAGTCGTGGAAAAGAAATCGAGTAGCGTGTCTTCCAATATCGGCTCTCTAAATACTGAAGATGCGCGGCGACAAAGAAACAATCGGTTCGCCACTCCTCCAAACCGATCAGAGAACCAATGCCAATTTTATCGATGCCTGCTTGTGCTAGCCTATCCGGGGTTTCAAGTCGGTAGTCGAAATCCATTTTATTGCCGCGAAGATGATGCTGTGCGTATGTCGAGCGATGATACGTTTCCTGATAAACCATCACTGCATCGAGTCCGTGCTGTTTCAGGGACGCATACTCTTGGGTTTCCAATGGCTGAACTTCCATCGCCAAGTAGCTAAAGTGCTTTTTGATTTCTGGCAACACCTGTTGGAAGTACTTCATACCCACTTTGTTCTCGTGCTCACCTGTGACCAAGAGAATATTGTCGAAACCCATCTGTTTAATCACGTCGCACTCGCGCCCTATTTCTTCGCTACTGAGCGTCTTACGTTTAATACGATTTTCCATTGAAAAACCGCAATAGGTACAAGCATTGGCACATAAGTTGGAAAGGTACAAAGGTATGTACATGGACATGGTATGCCCAAATCGCTTGCGAGTTAATGCAAACGAACGCTGAGCCATTTGCTCTAAGTAGGGTTCTGCGGCTGGACTAATTAGTGCCTTAAAGTCTTCTAAGTCGAGTCGCGTTTTAGACAAAGCTCGCTCTACATCTCGCGCCGATTTCGCATAAATGGAAAGACGAATATCATCCCAGTTATACTTAGCATGCTCCTGAACAAAGCTCATGATGTTCTCCTACTCTGAATCGAGAAATGCTGTTAGCGGGCTCGAGGCTACGGCATGATTTACGGTACCCGCCAAGCCACTTTCATATGCCAGCCTACCGGACTCTACTGCCAGCTTAAACGCTTTTGCCATAGCAACCGGATTAGCGGCAGCAGCGATAGCTGTATTGACCAAGACAGCATCCGCGCCCATTTCCATCGCAAGCGCTGCATGTGATGGTGCACCGATACCAGCATCAACCACAACCGGAACGTTAGCTTGTTCGATTATGATTTCTAAAAAGTCTTTGCTGACGATGCCTTTATTACTACCTATTGGAGCACCAAGTGGCATCACAGCTGCACACCCTACTTCCTCAAGGTGCTTACATAGCGTTGGATCACTATGACAATATGGCAGTACAACGAATCCATCCTTAACTAGCTGTTCAGCCGCTTTAAGCGTCTCAATCGGGTCTGGTAATAAGTACTTCGGATCTGGGTGAATCTCTAACTTCAGCCAATTAGTGCCCAATGCTTCTCTAGCTAGATGTGCAGCGAAGATGGCGTCTTTGGCATTCTTAGCGCCTGAAGTGTTAGGCAACAGACTAATCTTGTTCTCAATCAATGGTCGTAAGATGTTGTCATCTTGACCTTGTAGATCTACGCGCTTGAGCGCCATTGTCGCAAGCTGTGAACCACTCTCAGCAATAGCCTGAACCATAAGAGACTGATCCGAGAACTTTCCGGTTCCAGTAAACAGACGCGATTCAAATGTTTTATCGGCAATTGTTAACATGATTAGCCCCTGCAATGGCTTGGAAAATGTTAATGGACATGTCGTTTTTGACGACAAACGTCGACCACTCAGTTCGTGGCACGATTTGGTCATCGACCGCAATGGCACACCCATGGGTATCGATATCGAGACCTTTAATAAGATCCTCGAGTAAGCTGTCTCTTTTCGTATTCTGTAATGTGTTATTAACTGTTACTTGAATCATTTTTTGTTCTCGCGTACAAAATCAGTGACTACACCATGGTGTATTTATTCAGTCGAGCAAACCGTGCACGTTTGCTCACGAGCAATCTGTAGTGTTTGCCATTGACCATTTAGTCCATCGAATAGCTTCAATGTCGGTGGTTTTTGCTCGGTCACCTGTGGGTGGACACCTGCAACCAACTTAATCGTTTCTAAAGCTTGGTAAAGCCCCATCATGCCAACCAGCGGCCCCATGACAGATGACTCAGAACATCGGCTGCTTCCCTGGATTTCATCAAAAGGATACAAGCACCGATAGCAAGGAATCTCGAGGGACGATGAGAATGGAAAAACACTAAGTTGGCCATTCCAACCGATTGCGGCAGCGCTAACCAGGTCAGTGTCGCTCTGTTTACAATAGGCATTAATAGCATGCCTAGTCGCTAGGTTATCTGAACAATCAACCACAACATCAGCTAACGTGATCTCTAGTAATAACTGACTGCCATCAAGCTTTTTGTTAATACTTCGTACTCTGACATCTGGGTTCTGTTGCTGGAGGCTGGTCTTCAAACATTCGACTTTGGCGATTCCAATATCTTTTGCGTGATAAGTTACCTGTCGAGGTAAGTTCGACACTTCTACTACATCATCGTCAGCAATGACTACACAGCCCACACCAGCACCAGCCAAGTACATGCTCGCTGCAGTACCGAGCCCGCCACAACCTACAACAAGCACATTGGCTTTGAGCAGTTTGCTCTGTCCTTCTTCACCCATGTTCGGAAGACTAATTTGGCGCAGATACTGCTTAAATTGGCCATCACTAACCATCAACACGACCATCCATGATTGAGTTAAATTTTTGAATAACTGCGGGTACATCGTCAGCTAATGTGATTGCTCGCACCACTGCCAAACTTGTTACGCCACAACTCCAAACTGCTGGTGCAGTCTTCAAATCGATGCCACCAATAGCGACTGTTGGATATCCCAATTCCTGACCGTAAGGTATTGAATCGATCAGTCGCTGATAGAGTTCTAGCCGTATCAGACCTTGAGGTTTTGAAGGCATGTCTTTTGTGGTAGTTGGGAATATGTGGCCTAGAGCAATATAGCTAGGGTGAATTTGAACGATGCGTAGCAACTCATAATACCCGTGAGTCGATAGACCAAGCGCAATTCCTTGCTCTGCTAGTTGCTTGAGGTTTGCAACTTCAATGTCTTCTTGCCCTAAGTGAACACCATAAGCACCATGCTTTATCGCTAGCTGCCAATAGTCGTTGATGAACACTTGGGCATCATGTCTGCGACCAAGTTCAATCGCTTTTTCAATCTGCTGTTCCAGATCCGGGAGGTCAGGTTGTTTGATTCTAAGCTGCACCGTCTTGATGCCCTGTTCGAGTAGTTGAGCTACCCAATCTACATTATCGACAACAGGATAGAGCCCAAGCTTCGATTTACTTACGGTAGGAAATGGTAGAGCCGATGCCTCGACTGCCCAGCCAACACGTATACCTAAATTCGTATTTTCTATGACAGGAACGGGGAACTGGTCCAAGTGACTTGGCCATGTTTCACGTGAAACACATCCCGCTCTAGCCACCATAACTGCATCTTCGAGAGGAAAGTCGAGGGCAATACTCACCACGAGCCAAGCTAAATGCTCAGTATGATCAGTAATCAAAGAAGCTGCCGCAGAAGCCTTTATAAAATTGTCTCTGCAAGACCAGACATCGAGCCATCGAGATCTACTTGCTACTGCTACATAGACGTCACCTTGTGTGGCCGTTGCAAGTGAGGATGAAAGCTTACTTTCATCCATATCATGCAAGTACCTTACACGAATATCACTCTCTAACGCGCTATCTCCCATCCGGAAAGTAGAACCTAAAACGTCACTTGAAATATAACGAGTGTTTCCTTCGTGCTGGATAACGACCGCCTCACCTTCTTCAGAAGATGAGATTGCGATGTTTTCGGTTGAGAAGCCGACTTGTTTTGCTAGGCCGAGAACGCAATGAATATGACGATTCAAAGCGTCTGCACCAATGGGCAACATGAGTTTCAACGGAAGCTCCTTGGATTATGGTAGTTATTCTTCAGTAACAGCTGGATGATACAATTCAGCACCCGTTGCTCTGAACTCTTCAGACTTTTGACGCATCCCTTCTAAAGGGTCATCAAGCATTGTGATAGCGATGCTGTCGCCTTGTTGTATGTCTTTAGCGTACTCTCGTACCTCTTGTGAGATCTTCATCGAACAGAATTTTGGACCGCACATTGAGCAGAAATGAGCAACCTTGCCAGACTCTTGCGGGAGTGTTTCATCGTGGAACTGTCGCGCAGTGTCAGGGTCAAGTGAGAGGTTAAACTGGTCTTCCCAGCGGAATTCAAAGCGAGCCTTTGAAAGCGCATTGTCACGAATTTGAGCCCCTGGATGTCCCTTCGCCAAGTCCGCTGCATGAGCAGCAAGTTTGTAGGTGATAAGCCCAGTCTTAACGTCTTCTTTATTTGGTAGGCCAAGGTGTTCTTTAGGCGTCACGTAACATAGCATCGCACAGCCGTACCAGCCGATCATTGCAGCACCGATACCAGAGGTAATGTGGTCATAGCCCGGTGCAACATCAGTGGTCAGTGGACCAAGCGTGTAGAACGGTGCCTCATGGCAATGCTCAAGCTGCTCTTCCATGTTCTCTTTTATCATGTGCATCGGTACGTGACCTGGACCTTCAATGATGACTTGAACATCGTATTCCCAGGCAATTTTGGTTAACTTGCCTAGAGTTCTAAGCTCAGCAAACTGAGCTTCATCATTGGCATCGGCAATAGAGCCTGGACGCAATCCATCTCCTAGCGACAAAGCCACGTCATAACGTGCACAGATTTCACAGATCTCTCTAAAATTGGTATATAGGAAGCTTTCTTCATGGTGTGCCAAACACCACTTAGCAATGATAGAACCACCACGGCTAACGATACCCGTGACGCGCTTGGCGGTAAGTGGGATATGATGAAGCAGTAAGCCAGCATGAATAGTAAAGTAGTCTACACCTTGCTCTGCTTGCTCGATTAATGTATCTCGCATCACCTCCCAAGTCAGGTTTTCAGCAATACCATTAACCTTTTCTAGTGCTTGGTACATAGGTACTGTACCGATTGGCACCGGGCTATTACGCAGGATCCACTCACGTGTTTCGTGGATGTTTCGTCCAGTCGACAGATCCATAACTGTATCGGCTCCCCATCGAGTACCCCACACAAGCTTCTCCACTTCTTCTTCTATCGAAGAGGTGACTGATGAATTGCCTATGTTGGCATTGACCTTAACTAGGAAGTTACGGCCAATAATCATCGGCTCTGATTCGGGGTGGTTGATGTTTGAAGGGATGATCGCCCTGCCCTCAGCGACTTCTTTACGTACGAATTCAGGTGTGATTTCTTTAGGTAAGTTCGCACCAAAGTGCTGACCAGGATGCTGTTGAGTGAGCATTTCGTCTTTGAGCTTTTGTCGGCCCATGTTTTCTCGAATCGCGATGTATTCCATCTCAGGCGTAATAATGCCCTGGCGTGCGTAATGAAGCTGGGTGACGCAAGCGCCTTCAATACCACGTCTTATTCTAGGAAGTTGCCCGTATCTAAGCTCGTCAAGCGTATCATCTTCTAGTCGTTGTTTAGCAAATTCGGAACTAACGCCTGACAAGACTTCGGTATCGGCGCGTTCATCAATCCAAGTTTCTCTCAACTTAGGTAAACCTGAATACAAATCGATAGCGTGTTCTGGATCGGTATAGACACCAGAGGTGTCATACACGTTGATGGGCTCGTTAGGCTCGTAGATTGGGTTGTCTTGGTTGCCACCGATTAAAGTGTCTGCAAGAGAGATAGTACGCATTGGTACTTGCAGATCGCTTCGGCTACCTTGAATATACGTCTTTTGAGAGTTTGGGTAAGGCGTCACCGATAAAGTATCGATGAAGTTTTTCGCTTCCAGCCTATTTTGCTTGCGTGTCGACATAGCATTTCCTTATATATCATATAGTTATAAAAGATAAATGCTTGACGGATGTGTGAATACAAGAGGTATCAACCACAATAGCGTGCGCTATTTGATAAATAGAATATGATGCTAGTTCTATTCTCTTGTTCCCTTCGCTGGTACTAACCAGATCAGGTTCAACGGATCCCGAATTAACGGTCTCAGCCCTATGGGCACTCCGACAAGTATTGACTCGATTATAAAGGAATTAGTTTTAATACATCAACAGGACATGGAAGTTTTTCGTTTAACTTTTGGTCAGCATCTGAAAACCAATCCAACACGCTGAGATGCTCAAAACAACATTGAGTAATATATTCAGACCCATCTTCAAAAACGCCCCCTGCTGCATCAGGAGCACGTTATCCATAGAAAACGTAGAGAATGTCGTAAGTGCACCTAGAAAGCCAAGGCCGATGATTTGGCGCCATGGATCAGGAGCAAAAATCTCAGCTTCGAATGCAGCTATCAATAGCCCCATAATAAATGAGCCAACTACATTGACGGTTAACGTTCCGTACGGAAAACCACGACCGAAAAGTGCGACACAAAGCTCTGATATCAAATACCGGGAACAAGCCCCGACAGCACCACCCAATGCAATAAAACCTAAAACTGAAAACTGCCCCATCACCGAATCCCAAACTATGAATAGAAAAGGTAATAATATACCAACAACGAATAAATTCGAGTCAACATCACATTTTTAACCACTAAATCCAACGGATAATCCATCGGTTTGTCGAGTAAATTTAAAAAGTTACATGCGTCACTTTATGCAGCTCTGATAAACAATTAGTTAACGAATCAAAGCGAAAAGAAGATTGGAGCCAAAAAACCTTAGCTCACCAATAGAAAAGTTAGGCTGAGAAGAAAAATATTGCAGATAG
>NZ_JYJK01000052.1 GCF_003263785.1 Vibrio variabilis | reverse complement strand
GGCTCCCGACTCGCCACTGACAATGGACGGCGCGCCATTCACACCTGTGATTGTTACTACAATGGTTTGACTGACTGAGCCATCAATGGAACTGACTTGGAATACTTCATCGCGAGTCTCACCATCGCCTAGCTCTTGGACGCCAGTTAGCGAGTTATCGACCGTGTACGTCCAGTTACCATTGGCATCAATAGTGAGGTTACCCAGTGGAGATTGACCATCACCATTGTTGAGTTTGGTGACCGTGGTATTAAACAGCGCTTCACCCGCATCCAGGTCAGTAATCGTTAGACTGCCTGAGTCGGTAAGAATACCCGTGTCATCTTCCGTGACCGCGCCAGGCTGATAGTTACTGATGATGGTTGGGTCTTCAGTGCCGTTGACTGTGACATCGATTTGATGCTCGGTGCCATCGGCGGAGGTCACGGTGAACGACTCCGTTAAACTCGTGCCCACATCCAGCGCTTGAATTTGCGGTAGGGAATTATCGACTTTGTATGTCCAGACGCCTGCAGCATCAATGGTTAGGATGCCAAGTGTTGTGCCGACCGGAGTGGCGGTGCCGGCATTGAAGACCTCTTCGCCGGTATCGTCATCGGAAATCACTAAGGTATTGGTGGCGACGATGTTGCCATCACCATCCACCGCGACGTCTTCCTGAGCCAGAACAGAGTCGCCCGACACAATGGTTGGAATGTCGTTAACACCATTAATCGTGATGACGATATTTTGCGGGGTGCCGTCTTCACTCAAGACCTGAAAAGTCTCGGTGAGTGAGTCGCCTTTGCCCAACCCTTGGATGGTCGGGTTGGTGTTATCAACTTCATAGCTCCACGCACCGCTTTCAGTGATAGTGAGCGAACCTAGAACGCTTCCTACTGGTGTCACGACTGTTTGGAACTTAGCTTCACCAGTATCCACATCAGAGATTGTTAGCTGGCCATTATCTTTGAGAAGATCGCCAGTTTGAACATTGGTGTCCTCAATAACCAAACCAGTGGCGTCCCCAGCAATAACTGGAGAATCGTTGGTGCCCTGGATGGTCACTTCGATGGTTTCCGTTTTTGAGCCATCGATAGAGGTAACCGTAAATCGCTC
>NZ_JYJK01000051.1 GCF_003263785.1 Vibrio variabilis | reverse complement strand
AATTTGAAACCGAAGTTTCTAATTTGATTATCATCAACGAGTGCCCACACAGATTGATAGGTCTATATTTTTAAAGAACATCTCTTCAACTGCTCGCTGCTGCGTTTCGTCTGAAGAGGCGGCTATTCTAGCGAGATGATTCTCAGTGTCAAACACTTTTTTCTAATTATTTTTGATTTTTTCAAATCTAACTAGAAAACCATCTTGAAAGCTGAATGCCTTACTGACCATCGCCTCGAACCCTTGTGGACTCTGCCGTGTCAGTGGAAGCGCATTATAGAGATGTCCGATTCATTGGCAAGTGTTTTTTAGCACTTTTTCTAAAAAACCGATCTTTTGGTGAAAAAACAGTCGAAGTGTTCAAAAGTCGCCTTTTAATTCCATTTAAGCGCACTTTATAACACTGTTTCCTTCCTGAATTCGTGGAGAAACGCTCAGTTGCCCTTGTTCACTGCTCTGAGCCTTAAGCTGAGCATTGAGCAGCAGCACAGCTTCATGCGCCATATCACTAATAGGAAAATCTAGTGTGGTGACTTGCGGAAAAAGGCCACGACAACTATTCACACTGTCGTAGCTAATAATAGAGATATCCTCCGGGCAACGTATTTGGTGTTCGTAGCAATATTTCATGATGCCACGAGTCATCTCTTCACCGGTTGAAAACAGTGCCGTTGGCTTTTGCTCTAAGCTCATCAATTGAGCCATTGCTGCGTAACCGCTATCTAGCTCATAGTCACCTTCAACAATGTAATCTGGATTCAACGCGATACCTTTTTCGGCTATCGCATTCTTATAACCCGTCAAACGAACCTGGCTACTTGCTCTACCTAGGGGACCTGTAACACAACCTATGTTGGTATGGCCACGTTCTAGAAGATAACTCGTTGCCAATGCGGAAGCCTTTTGATGATCAAAAGTCACACATTGCTGTTTGATTTCTTCTATATAGCGGTCAAGAAGCACAAATGGCGTTTTGGTTTTTGATAGGGCAATCAGCTCTTCATCACTCAAGTAGCGACTGTGCAGTATAAAGCCATCACAACGTAGGTCTTTAAACTTCTCTATCGCTTTCTTCTCACCTTCGGCACTATGATGTCCTTGCGCTGTCAACAGAAATTTGTTTTGCACATCGAGTTCCAATTGCACTTGATTCATCATTTGGCCAAAAAAGCCGCCGGTATAGTAGGTCACCATTAAACCAATCATGTTCGAATGCGATTTTGCCAAAGAACGGGCAATGGCACTTGGACGATAATCAAGTTGCGCCATAGCTTCTTCGACTCTTCGCTTTGTATCCGATCGAAAACTGCCCTCTCCGTTAATAATGCGTGAGACGGTTGAGCGGTTGACGCCCGCCAATGCAGCAACTTCCTTAATACTCGCCATTGACTATGCTTCCTTGGTAATTGTGAAAATGAATCGCTGCACTCAATACTACGAAACCGAGTGAGATAGGGAAAGAAGTAACCATGAGCGCAAGGTGAATTTTTGGGAACGCACTCATGGTTATCGATAAAAGTATCGACTAAATAACAGCACTGTAATGGGTCAATTCAATCTGAAGGCTTTTTAAATATTGTTTCAGCTCCTGTGAGCTAAGTACTTCAAGTTCTAACTCCCTTTTGTCTAGATACGAACTGATCGAAGCGAGCTCATCATCAACAACAGCAGGATGGCACATCACCTCGACAACATCATAGAGTTTTAGCCAATCAGTGAGCTGAGCTTTTAGCCAGTCCAACGAAATGTTGCCATCGTAAAAGCCGTCACTAAATTGATAGCCCGCCAAAGAAGGCATCGCGCGATAGGGAACATCAAACTCATGACTCAACCGAGCGACCACTTTGGTGACGATAGGATGAAGGTGAACATGATGATGACTATCCAAATGACTAAGTGGAATGCCGTAACTTAAAAAGCGCTCTATTTGAGCTCGAAATTCTTCATAAATTGCCGTCTCATGTTTTGACTCTAACTTCGTCATAAGCACATCGTACTTAGGAAAGCTCCCTTCTGGCGTGATAACAGGGAAATGTGAAGATAACGGTTTGCCCGCAGTAAGACGTAAATGCACACCAACACTTAAATTAGGTGCCGCAACCAAACGTTCTAAGGCATCTTGTTCACCCGGCATACCAACCATCATTGTTGTCGATGTCACGACACCGTTAAGGTGGCTTGCAATGATGCCTTGATTCACCGCTTGGCAAAGCCCGTAATCGTCTGCATTAAAAATTAACTTCATGCCACTTCCCTCTGTTATTACTCAATCCAACGTTCCCTGCTGCGATACAAACTGTGGCAAATAATCCTTATTTTGCTCTAGCAAGTCACTAAGCAGCGATTTTGCGATTTGAATATCGCCTACTAAAGGATGAGTCGCCAATGCCAGCAGCGCTTTTTCCTTATCGCCATGCACAGCCGCTTCCACAGTCAGCATCTCATAGCTTTTGACCCGAGCAATCAAACTCTCTACAAAATGAGGGAGCGGATCCACAGCTATAGGCGTCGCACCGTTATTGCCAATCACAGCGGAGCATTCAATCACCGCATCATCCGGCAACGCACTGATCACGCCCGCATTGGCTACGTTAACCACGTGGATATCATTGCGATTATTGTAGATCGCATCCACAAGATTTAATGATGCATCAGAGTAGTAAGCGCCGCCGCGCTCTTCGAGCTCTTTTGGTTTGCTATCTAGCGAAGCTTGCTTATAAAGTTCAAACAGCGCAGCTTCGGTTTCCATAACTTGCGTGGCGCGACTGCCTTTTTCTTGAAAGGATAATTTTTCTTCTGCCAGCATGGCTTCAGTTTGATAGTAGTAGCGGTGATACGGGCAAGGAATCACACCGAGTGCATTAAGAAAATCAGGATCCCAAGGCTCCTCAAAAACATTTTTCATCGAGAAGTTAGCCCCGTCCCCCACTTTGGCAAGCAGCTCTTTGGTGACTTCTTTTCCATTAAGATAGGCACTGGTCACCCAAACAAGATGGTTAAGGCCTGCATACTTCATTTGCAAAGCGCTAGGTTCGCAATCTAGCATTTCTGACGCCATCATTTGCATTGAGACTGGGACATTACAAAGTCCAATGGTCTTCACTTTACTGTATTTATGAATGGCTTCGGTAACCAAGCCAGCAGGGTTGGTGAAATTTAGCATCCACGCATTAGGCGCGAGCTCTTCAATATCTCGACAGATATCTAAAACAACAGGGATGGTTCGAAGCGCTTTAGCAAAACCGCCCGCCCCTGTCGTTTCTTGTCCTATTCGATCATACTTCAGTGGGATGGCTTCATCACGTTGGCGAGCTTTCAGCCCACCAACACGAAACTGCGTCATCACAAAGTCTGCTCCTTGTATCGCCTGTTTTCTGTCCAAGGTTTGAGAGACGACGATATCGGCTTTCGCTTTGGCAACCATACGCTGGGTTAGCGCAGTTATAATCGCTAACTTTTCTTTACCCGCCTCGATATCAGTTAAACAGATTTCGCGAACAGGTAATGCATCTTGCCTTAGTAATATGCCTTCTATTAGCTCCGGGGTATAACTGCTCCCGCCACCGATAACAGCAATTTTCAGGGATTGTGCTGTCATAGGATCACTCCTTTACCAATGCTTTTCTTAACTCCACCAGCTCCGTCGCGAGCTCATGGGCAAGAATGGTAGTCATCAAATGGTCTTGGGCGTGGACCATCACTAACGTCATGGGTACCTTACCCTCGCCTTGATCTAGCTCGATAAGCTGAGTCTGAATCAAGTGTGCTTTGTTCAAGCACTCTTTTGCCTGTGTTAATGATGTCTCTGCGGTGGCTAAATCTTGCTTTCTGGCCGCTTGCAGCGCTTCAAAACACAAACTTCTTGCTTCACCTGCGTTGCAGATGATCTCCATCACTACCAATTCTTGGTCCATGATACTCTCCTCAATATTGTTAATCGTTATGCGGTTGCTGCTTTTCCTGGCTGTGCCACTTCGCTCTCTTGTTTGGGTTGCTCTTGCTCAAGCAATTGCTTTTCAAACATCTTGAAGAACGGTAAGTAAAGGAATACATCCAGAATCAACAGTGCAATAACCAGCAACACGGGTGATAGTGTCCAACCTGATCCCCAAGATGCACCAATGATGCCGGCGCCGTCCAAGGGGTTGTCGCGACACCCATGCCAACTAAACCGGCATGCACTGCAAAGTAGGCAATCGTCGCGTTAATCACTGGCGTAAACACAAACGGAATAAATAGAATCGGGTTAAGCACCACTGGGCTACCAAAGATCACAGGCTCATTGATTTGGAAGAAACCAGGCACCACACTCATGCGACCTAAGCTCTTTAAGTGGATTGAACGACTGAACATCATGAGCAACACAAGCGCAAACGTTGCACCAGAACCACCAATGAAGATGTAGAAGTCCCAGAACGGTTGAGTAAAGATATTTTGTACCGGCTCACCCGCCACAAATGCGTCAATGTTGGCGCTGATGTTGGTTAGGAAGATGGGTGATAGCAAACCGACCACAATCGCCGCACCGTGAATGCCTGCAAACCAAAGCAACTGACAAACTAGCAATGCACCTATGATGGCTGGCAGAGTATTGGACGCACTCACCAATGGCTTGAACATCGCCATTACCGCATCTGGGATCAGCATGTCGTATTGAGTTTGAACAAAGATGCTCAGTGGGTACAAGGTAAAGAAAACAGCCAAGACTGGCAGTAACACTTCGAAAGAACGCGCAATTGCCGGCGGCACCTGCTCTGGCATACGAATGGTGATATTGTGCTTTTTCATGAAGCGATAAAGCTCAACCGCGAAAAATGCACAGATCACTGCAGTAAAGATACCAGTCCCCCCATATGACCGGTAGGTAGACCGCCATCTGTCGCAGGGGCTGCCACCAACAAGAAGCTCATCAGAGACAGAGTGGCACTGGTGATCCCATCCATCTTATAAGATTTGGCGAGGCTATAGGCGACCCCAAGAGAGACAAAGATCGTCATAATGCCCATCGACATACTGAATGGCATCATGATGGTATCAAAATGTGTGGTCGCGAAATCTAACCAAACTCGACCAAAACTATTGGTGGTGTCTTCCGAAAATGGGGGAAAAGCAAAAACAAGTAAAAAACTACCGACAATAATAAATGGCATCGCGACAATAAAACCATCTCTCATTGCACGAACGTGGGGTTGATTACCCACTTTTGTGGCTATTGGCGCGATGTGCTTTTCGACGACACTTATAATCGCATCATAAAGCTTCATAACATATTCCTTTATTTCACGTTAACGTTATTAATTGACTAATCTATTAGGGCAAGCGCTTGATCTAATACTTCCGCCCCTTCATCATTCCGTAATCTTGTGGTGATATGGCATCAATATTCTTGCCATGCTCTGAGGCTACTTTTCTCAACTCCTCAAGCTGAAACCTAACCTGAGGCCCCAGTAGGCATACATCGTACTCACTAATCGCATCGTTAAAATCTGATACAGACTTAGCTTGAATTTCACACTCAATACCACGCGATTGCGCCGATTGTTCCATTTTTTTCACTAGCATACTGGTCGACATTCCAGCGCTACAGCAAAGTAATATTTTCTTCATAAAGCCTCCATAGCAGTTACAAAACAACGGTAACAAAAAGAACATTAACATTAAAGCGCAACCGGTTGCGTTTTTAATTGAAATGGATCGCAAAAAATAAAAACTCTGCTAATTCGGTTTTATTTTTTTCGTTAAATTAAAGGCGATTTTTGGAAAGAAGTATTATTAAAACTCACACTTATAGGACTTATTATGAAGAAAATCACTAGCATCGTCAGTAGCTTACTTATCCCTCTATCATTTAGTGCTGCTGCAGCTGAACCCAAAGCTACCATCTATCTGACCTTTGATGATGGCCCTATTAACGCGTCGATCAAAGTGATCGAAACCCTCAATAAACACAATGTGAAAGGATCGTTCTTCTTCAATGCTTGGCACTTAGATGGCATTGGTGATGAAAACGAAGATCGTGCGCTAGAGGCACTGCTACTGGCACTCAATACTGGACATATGGTTGGCAACCACAGCTATGATCACATGGTGCACAACTGTGACGGCCTTAACGGTGAAAACACTGCGGCGGCGTGTAATGCAACAGGCATGCACAATGTCAATTCCTATCGCGATCCCGCTTACGATTACACCTACTTCCCGCTCAACTTAGCGAAATTTGAACAATACATCCCGAACATCACCAGCTACCCAAATTATGTCGCGGATCAATTCGCTCGCCTTCCTTATACCAATGGCTGGCGTGTCGCTAAAAGCTTTAAAGCCGATGGCCTTTGTGCGACTTCTGATGATTATCTGCCGTGGGATCCTAACTATGTCTGCGATCCAGACAACCCATCAAACAGCTCCAGCAATGCGATGACTTTATCAGACATGCTCACCAACGATAGCTATCAACTCTTCGGCTGGGATCTTGACTGGGCACCGGAGAACTGGGGCATTGAGATGCCAGCGAACAGCTTGACCGAGCCGGAGCCATTCTTGGCGTATGTTGAAGCATCTATCAACTCTTGCGCACCGGTCACCATTGAGCCTGTAAACTCGAAAGCGCAAAACTTCCCTTGTGATACTCCCCTTCATAAAGACAAAGTTATTGTTCTGACCCATGAGTTTTTGTTTGAAGATGGTCACCGTGGGATGGGCGAAACCAAAAACATCCCGAAACTGGACAAGTTCCTAGAGCTAGCGCTACAAGCAGGCTATGTATTTGATACTTTGGACAACTACATCGAAGATTGGGCGCCAGATACTCACTATCAAGCGGGTGATCACGTTAACCACCAAGGCACCATTTACGTCGCTCAGAAAGATCACTTTGCACAAAATGATTGGGCACCGTCTCTGCATTCAACCTTATGGTACAACGCAGATCCAGCGACCAACTGGCAGTTAAATGTTAGCTATGCGCTTGGTGATGTCGTGGTTTACAACGGGGTTAAATATCAAGTCATTACCGCGCACGTGTCACAAGCTAACTGGACACCGAATGCGGAACCAACACTGTTTGCACCTGTGCAATAATCTGCCTGTATTTACCCACTTACCCTAACGAATGGGTACTGTGACATGAAATACGCCAACTAGCACAACGCTAGTTGGCGTTGTCATCAAAGTAATAAGACACTCGAGCGCGTGGATTTAAGTATTCACGGATCTCTTCAGGTAAGCGTTCAGGATGAATCACCGACTCTACCTTCAAGTCTTTGTCTTCAAGCGCAATGATAGGCGCTTGCAGTTTAGGTACGCTTGGATCGTAAAGCAGCACATTTGGGCTGAGTAAACTCGCGCTGTTGATGGACACGACAAGGCCAACCATCTCGTTCGACAACTTCACGATAGTACCTGGAGGGTAGACACCCATGTACTTGATAAGAATGTTCAAATTCTCATTGTTGTACTGCGATTTAGCGTGCTTATACAAGTAAGAAAGCGCGGTATATGGGATCTTCTTCTCTGCGGGATTTTGATGATGGCACAAGTTATCAAACGCATTTGCTACCGAGACAATTTGAGTGATCACATCAATCTCATCACCTTTAAGGCCGTTTGGATAACCTGAGCCATCGAGAAGTTCATGATGTTGCTCGATAACCGTGATCACCTTCTCTGGCAAGATGTCTATCGCCCTCGCAATGTCACTGCCGTATTTGGTATGCAGTTTAAGGTAGTTATTTTCAGGCTCGGTCAACGGTGTGCTCTTACGCAGTATGGCTGCTGGGATTTTTGCCTTACCAATGTCATGAAAAAGCGCTGCCATCGCGACCATTTTGATCTCTTCTGCCTTAAGCCCTTTCGCTTTCGCGATCATCATCGCCAGAATCGAGACGTTTAAGCAATGGAAATAGAGATCTTCGAATTCCGTCTTACTGCCCATTAGGTGTAAGGTCACATCGTCCTGTGATAGCAGCGATTCAACAATATCATCGATCAGTTGCGCTGCCTCTTTTGCCGCTTGCTCAGGACGACTTCTCAGCTTGGTCATCAAGTTGCGAATGCGTGCCAATGAACGGTCAAACTCTTTTTCACAGCGAGAGACTTTCCTACGATAGGCCGACAGCTCTTCGATGCGTTGCTGCTTCTCTTGCCAAAGCGCATCAGACTCCGATTGTGCAGCCTCATCGTTCGCGGCAGGCGCTAGCGCTTGTTGTACTGGTAGCGGCAGTGCATCACTAAGCTCAGGGGTGACATAGACATACTTCACGCCTAGTTGACGGATCACCTGCACTTGCTGAGCAGATTTGATTTTGAAAACGTTGAATAGAAAGGGATGTTCATTCCATTTGAGGGGGATCTTGATATGAAGACCTGGCTGAATTCGATCCACTGAAATTTTGATACTTGCCACAACGATACTGCAATTGGCTGAAAAACACGCGGTGATTCTAAAGAACTTACCGCGATTATTCACTCATTAATCAATAAAGTGTGATTCGGATATATAACAGAACGATATAAAGTAAGACGCTCGCTACAACAGCGAGCGCGACATTTGGTTAAGCTTTACGGTCAAGGATGGCTTGAATACGCGGGTCGAGAGCCTTACCGTGTTGCTGCTCGTACTCCTCGCGTTTGAGATCCACCAAGTTCTTCACCGACTGACTTGGCAGCGCTTTCGGTGCCTCAGTGACCAACTTGCCTTTTTCTTGCAGACTCATGGCTTCACGGTAGAACTCTTTAAAACGTCGAACGATCATCGATTGAGGCAAACGCCTTAGCTCGTAGCCTTTGTTCTGCATGATCCACTTTTCAATTTGGTTCTTCGGCGTTTTGGTCACTACACGGTTTAGAGCTTCCAACGACTCAGATTCGGTTAGCTGACTTTTCAGCAGGGCAAGCTCACCCATAATTGGTGGCCACCTTTCTCCTGCTTGTAAGCGCTCACGACAGTGCTGAATGACTCGCATCAACTCAGCTTCAGTCAGGCTATCAGCGAAGTCTAAGAAGCGACCGGTTGGCCTTCTGCCATAAGATTTTATCCACGTGGACTCGTAAATACTCAGCAAAGTACCAAAAATGTAGTTACACCAATCACTCGGCTGACGCTCCGGCTCACCATCGGTTTGCAGCATAGGACGAGTGTCATTCACCACCGGACGCGACTCAACAGACGGAGTCGCTCGCACCTGAGTGCTCGGAACATCCATCTTAGGCGGGGTAGCCGGCTCTGAAGGCTTACTCACCTGCACCGAAGGCTCTGATTTTGCAGACTTCAAATGCTCAAGGTTGCCGCTGACGCCCATTTCGCGGAGCTTCTTTTCCATGGCGCCAAAATCTAAGTTTTTTGGCTTCTTGCCATTACTCATATTGACCCTTTACCTTAGTGACCACAACGGGATCATCATACTAAAAATTCGGATTCTTACCTTGCCCACGCAAGTATTCACGAAACTCTTCCGACGGACTTACTTCACCCGCTTTCTGACTTTGTTGGAAAGACTGACGACGCCTTTCATCGGCTTGCCTGCGTCTGTCTTCCGCTTGTTTCTCGTTAACGATCCACAATCGAAGCTTATTCAGCATTTGCGTGACCGACAAAAATTCGTTGGCGCGTGCTTTGTAGTAGACGACAAACTTCTCCCAAAACAGATGAGGATCGGCGGTCATTCCTGAATGCAGGATGGACTGCATTGCCCACTCCGCGATTTCATTCTCTTGCAAGTCATGCGTTGAAATGTACTTGGCATTCGAAGGTGTTTGCGTGCGCTGGCGAGTGGCTGGAACTCGGTCATTTCGCCCTTGCGACTCACCTTCAAAGTACTGCTCAAAACCACCAGAGCCTTTCATCATTTCCAGCCAGTCTCGCAACATCGAATCGCGACGCACTTCATTAACATTACGTACATCACGTTCGCGGATAAACCGCTGCCACAAGCTGTCTCGGTTCGCCACTGGCACCTTATACAAGTTCATCGGATGATACGTCCAAGGAGGCGCTGGGGATGCTTGAGGTGTTGTCACCACAGGCGTAGGTTGCGGCTGATGTTCACGACTGGTCTCAATCACCGGTAGGCTATTTGGCTCAGACAGCGACAGAGTAAAGTGATGCACTTGCTCTCGGCCATTTGAGCTCACCTGGCCTTTTTGCAGCATGCCCTTTTGCGCCAACGCCGTGAGCACATCGGCAAGGCCAAACTCTCCAAGCAAACACTCTTTAGCTACCTCTGAAAGCACAACAGCGACGGAGCCATCCTGTCCACATAAGTCAGCCAACTTCAACAATACTAACTTATGGCTCGCTTCTAAATTGGTTTGTTGCCAAGCGAGATAGGTATATTTTGCGCCCACAGTCATTCTCCTCTCTGATACCTAGATTCTAGCGCTTCGCTTTGTCAGAAACAAACTAAGACCAACAAGAATAAGACCCAAAAACGATTGCCTCTACGACCACTTGAACCTCACCTGCTATTAAATTAATGAATCTGATCGCATATTGGCCAACGCCTAGTCCCTCTCACCTCCCCGCCGCGATAACGTAACTGTTCAAAAAAAACAGCACCCATCGCAAATGGCAGTCCCATAAAAACCAAGGAGTCCCTCGTGATAAGACAAGTGTGCCTGCTTTTGGTCACCCTAACGGCATGTACTTCGCTGACATGGGCGAGCACAGATTTAACAGACATTATTGAAATAGCCGCACCATCGCTGCAATCGAGTTACTTAGAAAACACCGAGAAGCAACAGCTCCTAGTGGCACTTCCACCCAGCTACCACCTATCTAACCAGCGCTATCCTGTGGTCTATTACCTACACGGATATAACGGCTCAATAAGGGAGGCAAGCCGAGTCTCAGAACAGTTACCAGATATGCTCAAAGAAGATCCCGAACTGACCGAGATGATTGTCATCGGTGTAAACGGCGTAAACCAATTTGGCGGGAGCTTTTATGTCAACTCTCCAGTCACCGGAAATTGGGAAGATTTCGTTACCCAAGATGTTATCAACTACGTAGACTCGCATTACCGCACACTCAAAGATCCTCATTATCGAGGGATAGCGGGCTTCTCTATGGGTGGGTTCGCGACCACGAACATCGCCTTACGACATCCTGACAAGTTTCAGCACATGCATGCATTTAGTGCTGGTCTGTTTGATAAACAAGGCCTAAATGACGCCGTCAACCAGTGGCAATCTATGCGCTGGTTTCGAGTACTCAAAGGCTATGCTGCGGCATTTGCCCCAATGGCAAACGCTGAAAAAACGCCCAAATGGCACAATTGGGATGCCAATGACCCCAACGTCATCGCGTTGTGGGAATCTGGCTTTGGTGATATTCCAGCAAAGCTTGATCGCTATCTAGACCGAGGCGTCCCCCTGAAATCGATTCGAATTGAATACGGCTTGCGAGATCAATTTCCTTGGATACCAAAAGGCAGCGCATACCTAGTTTCTGAACTGAAAAAGCGAAACATCGAACATGAAGAGCTCGCGCATGACGGCATGCACAGTTTCTCAGCCCAGCAAGGTCAAAACGCGATTCGCTTTTTTCATCAATCATTCAAATCACAGAAATAGTATCGACATTCGCTTACAAGAAACGAAGAAAGACATTGGATACCATGCCCTTTCTTCGTTTTAACTAGGGACACAACCTATTTAAGCGAACGTGTTCTCAATAGCTTCGGGATCCCATTCGACCAATCCAAACGTCCATAACGGAGCAGCCACTCTAGCACCGTTGCCGCGCCTTGGATGTGATACTTTTTTTGTGCTTGCTTGTAGGTAATTTGCCCGGCTTCAACTTCGTCGACTACGCGATATTTAAACGCTAGTGAGTATTGATGTTGTTTGACGTTTGAAATCATAACACGCTCCTATGGTCATAGTGACCCCATCACCAAATGCTTGCCCCATTAAACCAAACAAGATGACATGCACGTGGTGTTATTGCTCTCTCATTGCATTACCAAAAACAACAAGAACGACAGAACGTAGGGTTGATGAATTGAAAATAGGAAGGCCAAAGACCTTCCTCTAATCGCTCGTTTCGCTAAATGAGTTTTAGCTAGGTCAGTTTCGCGGATGCAACACCAGAATGCACTGGCTTGGAGGTCTTATAGATGTACACTTCACCAAAGAGAATAGCGATACCTGTACCCGCACCCACCTGCCAGAAGTAAGCCCAATCAAACGGTTCGCCAGGCACCCAGAAGAAGGTAATGATACCGCCAATCAGTAGTAGCATAGGTACTAGGCACATCAGTCTAATTAGCCAAGGTTTACCTGGTACAGAGTAAGGACGCTCAAGATCGGCATCAATTCTGCGCAGCTTCAAGAAAGCGGGGAACATAACTACATACGACATCAGTAGAATGATGGCGCCGAGTGAAAACACGTTCCAAAATAGGTCTTCATTGCCGCCAAATGTCGCGATTAGGGCATAGGCCACCATAGTGATTGTTGCTACGATACCATTCCAAATTGCAGCGCCTTTAGGGGTGCCTGATTTTGTGGTGGTTTTAAACACTTTTGGCATGTCATCGTTTTTCGCCGCATACAAGGCTACGTAATTTACTCCCACCGACCAGTTCACTATGTTGGCGACCAGCGTAAACATAAAGCAGACGGCAAGGAAGTTAATCACCAAGCCCATCGCGCCCCCGACACCAAACAGGATCACCAAGCTCTCGTATAAACCTGCAGACGCCGAAATCTGATCCAGCGGTAGCGCTGCCTGAACTCCAAACGTGGCGAGCAAGTAGAAAAACGCGATTAACATCCCGCCTAAAATCGTTGCTTTCGGGATATCTTTCTTAGGGTTCTCCATTGAGTCCGATGCTCCAGACACCACTTCAAAGCCAAGCAGATTGAATAGCATCACTGAGAGAATCGCAAACCCCACTTGAAACGATGGCGCAAACGCACTCGCACTAAAATCATTCGCCACTTCGCCATTGAATGCTTGAATAAGGCCACCAATACCCAGCACCGACATAATGAGCACTTTCAAGATGGCGCCCAATGAAGAGATCCAGTTTGCATCCGCGACCGGTTTGGTGCTGATGTACGAGCAAACCCAACTCATCACAATGGATACGCCAGCGATCTGCCACGGGCTAAACTCGACCTTAAGAACCTGCCCTAAAACCACAGCAAAAAGGTAGAACACCGCAGGCACCCAAAGGCATAGTTTACCCAGTAAAACCATGCCGTTCTTGCCCCCAATTTCGGCCAAACGCACGTTTTACCCAGTCATAAATCCCGCCTTCAGCAGGGTAGCTTGTCGCTAGCTCTGCGGTAATTAAACCGTAGGGCAGAAAAAAGGCAACCAAAATGACTAACCACCAAAAGATACCACCTGGCCCAGCAACCGCAGTTGCAGCAACGGTGTCGACAACAAGTACAGTACACACGCCAAATAGGACTATATCAACCAGCCCTAATTTCTTTTTATTTTTCTTTTCCATAGTAAAGCTCCAAGGAAATACGTAGGGTCACTCTTATTTATCACCCATACATAATAAACTAGAGCAATGAATAGTTTCTTAGCTTGGAGTCTACCATCCGCTCTGGTAAGCCGAATAAAAATCAAACTGTGACTGCAGTTAAACTTTAACCGCCTACATAATACTAAATATAAACACATTGATTCTAATCAATATTTCGTGCCACATATACCATAGATTTGTTCTAGCTTAACACTAATAAAACAAAGCTAGAATGTTCACTATCAATGTTCACCAACTGTTTGAAACATAAGGCGCTTGATATGACCCCTACAAAAACACAAGAAAAAATAAAAAAAATCAAAGCAGCAACGTTTGAACTCATTGAGAGAGGTGATATTAACAACATATCTATTTATGATATCGCTCGCCACGCCAAAATCGCGACATCCACGGTTTATCATCACTACCCCAATATTGAAGCATTACTGCTTTCTATTGCAGATGATGTGTTTGATGACTTCGACATTTTACTAAAAAAAGTGGAAGCCATCCCATCCTTTACTAGCTGGCAGGCCATTACCCTAGAGGTTGAGAAGAGCTTCTTTCAATATTATCAACAACACCCTGTCGCCATGAAACTGCTATTAGGGCAGCATAAATTCTACGACCTAAGAAAAGCAGACTTTAAACACGACCAACAATTAGGAAAACGCATTCAAGCAATTTACAACAAACACTTCAATCTTCCAGAGCTTCCGGACAGCTACAACATTTTTGCTATTGCTTTGCAAGCGGCAGACAAAGTCTACAGCACCTTTTATAACGCGAGAGGGAGAGAGATCATTCAACCAGAGGCAGGTAGAGAGGGGATTCGATTGGCTCTGGCTTACCTATCCAGCTATTTACCTAAATATTTGCAAAGAGTCGATGGGACCAACGTTGTTGGTTCAGATTTGGATTATCACCCCAGTTAGAAGCAAAAGCGCTATTGCCGATAAAAAATGGCTCACCGAGTGTGAGCCATTTTCATACTATGCACCACCAACCGGAGGCGTACCCTCTGCATTTGATACAATCGCATCGATTTGCACTATCGCTCCCTTAGGCAGACGCGACACACCGACGATCGTCAAGGCTGGCATATCGCCTTTGAAGTAACTTGGCAACATCGCTTGCAAGGTCACTAATTCACTCAGATCGGTGAGTTGAATATTCAACTTCACAACGTCATCCATCACGTGATCAATGCTCTCGATGATGGTTTGAATATTGGTCAAACACTGAGCCGTCTGCTCTCTGAGGCCAACACTAATGATCTCTCCCACCTCTGGGTCAATCGGCAGTTGAGCCGATATATTATTGTAGTGAGAAAACGCCACCGTCTGTGTCGACATGTTATGTTTCGGCGCCTTATCAGTATTGCTTGAGCGAATCACGATACCATGACGGTCTTCAACCCGCTGCGGTGGCGTGCCGTCTCCGTGTGAGACCGTCGCATCCACTTGAACTCGAGCATGCATTGGTAAGCCTTCTACCACCATGACAGAGCGTGCTGGTAAGTAATTGACTGCTCGAGCGATTGACGAGTCAGGGAAGAAGGTGCTGTAGACCTCATCAAAGGCTTCGATGTCATCTAAATCACGAACATGGGCGTTGATTTTTACAATATCATCAAACGGAACAGACACGCTCTCCAGCACCGCCTTCAGGTTTTGAAGACATTGGCGAGCTTGTTCACGAATTCCTCCGTCCACGACATTACCGCTACTCGAGTCGATCGGTAATTGCGCAGAAATATGATTATAGTGTGAGAACGCCACACTCTGAGATGCTACGGCACTCATTGGGGCGCGACGGGTGTTTCGCGATACCTTTATGAGATCGCAGGCTTGTTGCGGGTACGTCCCCTCACCATTAGAAATCAACGCGTCCATTTGCACCAAAGCGCCCTCTACAGGCAGCGTCAACACAGCCAGCGTAGAGCTTGTCGGCAACTGTAATGGAAAGAAGGTTTTATACACCTGATGCACGCGATCGATATCAGCAATGTTGGTCAAATAGAGGTTGATCTTAACCACATCTCCCATGGTGTGGTCGATACTTTCGACAATCTGTTTAATGTTCTCCAAACACTGTCTCGCTTGAGCTTCCACGCCTCCTGGTACCAGTTCATTGGTTTGGGGATGGATGGGCAACTGCGCAGAAATATTATTGTAATGCGAAAATGCGACCGATTGAGTCGAAAAAGAATTCACGGGCGCTTGGTCAGTATTTACCGAGGATTTTATGATTCGTTCACTCATGAAGCACTACCTTCAAATATCATGTTTATTTCATTGAGTTTCAAATAAAAATAGCCAAACTAGCGTAAAGGAAGTAAAACTAGTTTGGCTTTAGCCTAATTAAGAGCTAATGAAACACTAGAGTGTTTTCAAGAAGCCATTAATCTTATCTTCGTGATATTTAATGGTTTCTTGAGTTGGTATGACAGCGTCTTTGTGCGTAAAGTAAACCAAGATTGCCATCTGAGCGGTCAAGCGGTTCTCTGATTCATCGAAGGCAACAGAGTACTCACTTTCTAAAGCGCCGCGGGTGATCTCTTCCTGATCATTCGCTGGTAGACAGTGCAGCAACATCGCCCCTGGGCGTGCTTTCGCCATCAACTCTTCAGTAATGACATAGTCAGGCATAAACGCAGCTAGACGCTCTTCTTTCTCATCTTTTTGAGTCACCCAGTAGAAGCTGTCACCATAAACCACATCACACTCAGAAATGCGCTCTACATCTTCGGTGATCTCAATCGTACCGCCAGACTCTTCACAGAAGTTAAGCGCCATTTCAATCCACTCTTGTTGCATGTGGTATTTTTTAGGTCCAATTTGCTTGAAGCCCATACCGTACTTAGCGCAAGTCAACATCAAAGAACGACATACATCGGTGGCATCGCCCATAAAGGCAAGAGTCAGATCAGACAGCTTACGTCCATCTGTAATGTGCTCTTTAATCGTGAACAAGTCAGCCAGCATTTGTGTTGGGTGGAAACGAGTGTCTAGACCGTTGATAACAGGCACTGTCGACATCTTTAACAATCCATCCAACGTTTCTGGACTGTTAGTACGCGCCATAATGATGTCACACATGCGCGACAGAACGCGGGAAGTATCGTCAATAGACTCCTTGCCCCTAGGTGAATATCTTTTGGAGAAAGGAATAAGCCATGACCACCTAGCAATGTAGCCGCTGTTTCAAATGAAACGCGAGTACGTGTTGAACCTGCCTCAAAAATCATCCCTACTGATTTATTTTTAAATAGTTGTGGTAGAGCGTTATCTGCACGAGCCTGCTTCAAGTAAGCCATGAGTTCCATCATGTTATCCATCTCTTTCACTGAGAAGTCTTTCATCGAAACCATGTGCTCTAGATTCGGTTTATTAAGGTTAGTTGCACTTGATGATGGTAGTTTCATAATTCTTTCCTTTCACGTCTTATTCACAAGTTAATTAATAACAATCCACTATGAGCAATTAACATTCTATTAGTGATAAGTGGTTGATATTCACCTTTACGCTATTTAATTGATTGACTGCGTAATGTGAAATTAATTTAACCTGCGCGACGGGATAAAAATGAGAGCAAAACTCAGTATCGGCTTTCTACCTAACAAACAATAAATAACTTCCACCAAGGCAGCAATAATAGATAAAAGCAGTAAAATACGTCGAATTATTGATTTCAATCAAAATGTCACCTTATGAATTTAAGTACTTAGCGATAATTTAAGATCACATATCTGCTATTTAAGCTCAATAATTACTTGTTTTGTGATGTATAGAGGGCAAAAAAACGGCAACCCCAGTAGAAACACCGAATAGTGATTCCTATCGACATTGTTATCGGAAGAATTAAATACACTGACATAACTTATTCGTTGCTTGCGCAAGTATTTACTTTGGAGGTACCAATATGTCAAAACCTATTATCGTAGTCGCAGTGGGTGGTAATGCATTACTACAACGTGGCGAAGTCATGAGCTGTGAAAATCAACAAAAAAGCATCTCTCAAACGGCGGCGTCCCTTGCAGAGCTCAGCAAGGACTACCGATTGGTGATTGTGCACGGTAATGGTCCACAAGTCGGCCTACTATCGCTACAGAATGACGCCTACAAAGGTTGTCCAGCATACCCGTTTGACGTTTTAGGCGCAGAAACACAAGGTATGATTGGCTACCTTATTCAACAAGGCCTAAATGCAGCCATTGATGATAAATTCACCACCACTATCCTGACTCGTATCGTCGTCGATGAGAACGATCCGGCTATTGCCGATCCAACCAAGTTTATTGGTCCTGTGTACACCGAGCAAAAAGCCAAAACATTGGCAGAGCATAACAACTGGGTTGTCAAACCCGACGGTGAATACTGGCGCCGAGTCGTCCCTTCCCCTAAACCAAAAGAAATACTCGAAATCAAAGCCATCAAAGACTTGCTTGAAAAAGATCACCTTGTCATTTGTGGTGGCGGTGGTGGCGCGCCTGTGGTCGAAAAAGATGGCGCTTATGTCGGATTTGAAGCGGTCATAGATAAAGATATGACTGCAGCCTTAATCGCCGAAGAGTTAGGAGCAGAACACCTACTTATTTTGACTGACGGCACACACGTCTGCTTGGACTGGGGCACACCTAAAGAACAGAAAATTGAGAAGATTGACGTCGAACAGATGAAGAAGTACACCTTCCCTGCTGGCTCCATGGGGCCAAAAGTCGACGCTTGCTGTCAGTTTGTCGAGCATACAGGCCAACAAGGCTATATTGGTGATCTGTCCTTCGCTTCAGATATCATCAAAGGGGAATCAGGCACAACCATTGTGGCCGCATAACCCATTACTCTCAATGAGGGAGATAGAATGCCGCTTTTCTAAAGCGGCATTTTAATCTCTGACGCAATAGCTCAGGCTTGGAAGGTGGCCTCTAATTTCGAACCATCAGATACAACAAAGCCCCGACTTTCGTCGAGGCTTTATCGTTTAAATATGGTACCGGTGGGCGGACTTGAACCGCCACGCCCGAAGGCAACGGATTTTGAATCCCAGTATGACTGGACATAAGAGGATAGTAGACTACTTAACGCTTTGTTTCAATTGCTTTTGGTGCTTTGTGGTTTTGTGTGGTTTAGGTGGTATTACGCCAAATTTACGCCAAATTTCGCCCCACCCATCCAGCGATTAAGCTAATCAGGAAAGATCTCCTTAACGTGTAGTGGCGCAAAAACTCTTATTCATTTGAACTTTGATAACCATCGCTCAAGCCATTCTCTACCACTTTCGTCCTTTTGGTGTTCTAGGTAATAGCCGTTCATAAGCTTATGAAACGCAACCGCCAGCATGATAAGGATTAACACAAACAAAACGACTGCCAGCAAAGTGTGAAGTGGTAAATTTAGGTTCTCAAGAAAGTTCAATTTTGAAGTTCCGCATGTTTCGTGAAATGTCACTCACAATCTTCTCGCTGTTGTACTTGTATATCGCTCCCTTACGTTCAGCGGTAGATGCTCAAGTTCTGGATATAAAGCAGCGTGATAGTCAGCTAGTGCCGCTCGTATTATTGCCGCGATTTGTGCTTTATCAATTTCCATAAACATACCTCTCCAACAAGTCAGCCAATAGGAAGGTTAAAATGAAAAATATGGGAATTGGCGAGCCTGTCACAACTGCCAACCCAAAAGAAAGCCAGCCAATACACTCAAGCATGACAGCCCCCTTTGTCAGCCTCCCACTCTGTGATCAAGTGTCCGTTCTGCTTCATGTAGGCGTTATACTCTGACTCTGAGAGCCAACAACCATGTTTACAAGTCTCTGGCGTACAGCCTTCATAGTCTGTCATTACTAGACAATCTTGCTGACTAATACGGTGTGTCTTGTTGTGGCTCGATAACTTCTCAAGTTTGGCGATTCGATTCTTAATCATTGAGTAATGCCTCTTCGAGTTTAGTGATGCGGTCTGCTAGGTCGGTGACTTCTTGAATCTTCAACTCCAGCACTTCACCATCTAATGAACCTTCGGGAGTGACTGCTTTTAGCTTCGGCTCGATACGGTCAATAACCGCTTGGATTGCCCATTGTTCACCACTTTCAACCGCGTTCTGTAACTGGCGTTTCGCTTCTTCTTTCGTACCTTCATCAATTAGTGACTTCTTATTTCGGCTTCCAGGCTTTCTGCCTGCGGGATTGCCCGATTGACCTTTAACGAATCTAGCCATATCACAGCCCCTCTACAGACCCATTATCATGTACCTCGTAAAGTGCCGCTTTTGAGTCAGAGCAACGGATAGCCATAACACACCCACCAAAGTTAATCAGTGAATCCCATTTACCCGCTAGTAGTTCTTTCTTAGTACCATCGAAGGAAAAAATCTTCATTGCTGGGCTGCCGTTCAATACACCTGCCGCATTGATACGCCCATATCGTTCAAAATTACTCATGACTGCCCCTCTGGTTTAATAGTGATTCGGTAGTCCAGTGGCATGTTTAGATCGCGTGCGACCTGTTCAGCAGTAAATACCCCAGTTCCACCGCCTTCACCTTTCTCGTAGAAAGTGAATGTGCCGTCGTCGTTCTCGTACAAGCCTCGGTTTACTTCAGCGGCTTTGGCGTTAGCATCTTTCAGCCATTGAGCTCGTGCTCGCTCGTTGTATTTTTCATAACTCATCGGTTTACCCCTGTCGCTTGCTCAACACGCTGTTTGATTGCTTGCTCATCTACCTCACAAGAGAACTCTTTAAGCATCCCCAAACGCATCTCTAGCGGCTCTTTAGTGAAATGGTTAGCCGATACAGGCATGACGCGATCAATGCCGTTAGCACGTACCTCCAGAGCGTTAAACACGGCTCCCAATACAGCACGGACTAAAACGTCTTTGTTTAGAGCGTTAGATGAGCCGCCAGTGATTGCCATGTCTTGAATTGAACCACCGCGATAATTACCCAATACCTCCGCTAGTTGCTCAAATGATTCCAGTTGGGATTGAATAACCTCTAACTGGTCGGCGACTTCTTTAGTGAAGGCATTGGCGTTATCACAACGACGCTGTGTTAATTCGGTATCTTGCTTAATGCGTCTACCTGCCTCACCCTCTAAATCCTTTCGCAGCTTGGTGATCGCTGCCTTCTTGCGTTTTTCTAGTTCAGCTTTACGTTCAGTGAGTAGTAGAAATTCGTGTGTGTCGATGCCGTTAACCTTCAAGCGGTCGTTTACTTTGCCTAGTTGCTGGTCTAGTTGTTGGATTGCTTCAACGGTCATAGATAAAACCTTTTGATCACTTGTTATTGATAGGGGTATTTTATCAACTATTGCCTGTTAAATATACAAATCCCCCTGTTAATTCCCTGTTTTTTACAAGAAACAGGCTATTGATAACCCAGATTTTGGGCGTCAGGTTTGAGGCTAGAGGAGGTAAGGCTTCTTATGTCACTGAATTGATTGAATAAACTTGGTATCACAGATGTTTGGGTAGGTGTGTTAAATGAGCCCTTTTTACGGATTCGGAAAACCCCTTTTTATGGACTCTAAAAAATCCCTTTTTACGGATTCGCGAAATTAGGTGACGGATTAAATATCCGTTTTGTAACTAGCAATATCAGTTAGTTATGAGGTTTTGGCGTAAAACAAGGCGGAATCAGTGGTAATATCTGCTAGTTTGGCGTGTAAAACCTTGAAGAATGGAAAAAGAAATGTATGTTGAACTGCCGGAATTGTTTTGGATGTTACTCGTTCCCTATTGCTGCGGAATCCTTCACTCTGTAGCACCAAAGCCAAGTGTAATAGCAATGCTCTTGTTTACGGCCTACTCAATTTATCATGTATGGTAATCTGGGCTTCTCGCTCATCATTTCAGAAATGACAGTCCATACATTAGTTCGTTTGCGATAGGTGATTTCTGCTTACTGGCAACGCTCACCCTAGAACCACCATAGTCTTTAGTTTGTTCTGGACGATAGCCCTTACCTCTACCTTTGGCTAAATAGCTAATATGGTAACTAACATCACCAGTAATCACCTGATCATCACGCTCCGAATGGTAATACCTAACCCAACTACACCGCCCGTAACGCTCCCATATCATTCGCAACCATTCTTTAATCATATGAGGATTATTGACCTTTGAACCATTAAGCATAAAGACTACGTGATAGTGTTGTTTCTTTGCCCTTTCCTGCTCTCTAACCCACGTATAAACCAGGCCACACCCGTAATGACTCCTTATTCTTCCCGACACGCTTTTGATCAACTTGGTAATCAGTTCATTTGTTGGCGTGTATTCATTCACCGATAAATCGAACCTGAAGATAAACACCTTTCTATGACGGTTTGATATGTCATCTAGTTGAGCCAAAATTTTCCTAAGGACATCAACACGCAAACCAGACCTCGAAGGATTGACCGCCCAGTGCTTACCCTTGTATTCATACCAATTGGATTTAACTAAGTAACTCATTTTCCCTCTAGATATTATTAATTACCTACCAGCAAGTTAGTAATTGCTAACCCCAGCAATACCAGCCCAGTTATAGGGTTCATTGAAATTCTTATAAAAAACCGCTCGACAAAACCACCAACCTATAGCTCTATTCGGTTCACTCTGGTTTTTACCCCTTTATTAAAAAGGCCGGAATGCGATAGTGCTTACTAACTTCACATTGCCGACCTCAAATTGATGTTGTAACCTTTAATGACTGACAACCCGATTCCGCCAAGTTTCAAATCGTCAGTATTGACCAATGGATTCGCCAGTTAGTTATATGCTATCTGGCTTATCCTCCTCCAGTTCTGCGGCTCCATAAATTAAGTCAATCTTTCTCAGCATCGTCTCTTTTTTACAGTAGCCACACATCTCCTCTAAGGTCTTGTTGTTTTCATGTCTAAGCTTCGCAATCCTTGCCCTTGTCTGCTCTCTCTTTAGTGCGTCACGAGTCAGGGGATTTCTCCATCTTTCAATATCTTCAGGCCAAACAAAGTACATTTTCACCGACCTCAAATAACCCTTGATAGGATGGCGACTAGTAATATCCCTGCTCTCTACCGGTAGCACCTTTCTAATATCAGCAATCACACTATGTAGATGTAAGACTCCAAGCTCCTCGGCTGCGACCTCCTTGTATAGCCTGTCGCCACCTAGCAATCGTTCAAGAACTAAGTTGTATTCACTCATAATTACCTCTTTAATTGTGGTTTTACGCCATGATTACGCCTAGCAAGACACTAGGCATTGTTGTTACTAGTGTTTTGATAGGATGTTCTATCCGTTGTGTTGTTCTGGTAACTGCCCAGCAAGCCATAAGCCAAACAATGGCACGCACACATAACCACGCTTACCAACCTGTCGATAACAAGTAGATAGCCCCTTATGCTGCTCCCGTTGCCAAAATAAACGCTTTAGCTGTGACTTTGTGAATTGAGGATAAGAATCGGCAACGCGGTCGAATGGTTGCCAGTTCTGTAGGTTTTTGATTTGGTCATTGATTTGGTCATAAGTAGTCATTTGGATTTGTTCCCGTTCCGTCTGATTGGTACAGGATTAATGCTACTTAGTTTAAGTTCCCCGTTATGAACGGAAACGGGGCGATGGTTTACAAATCCTTTAAATAAGTTTCTGAAATTGTTTTTGCTGATACACCTAATTCGTTAGCCAGCATCCGCCCAAGATCGGCCTTACATAGTAAGGGGTTTATTTTTCGCTTCTCTAAAGCAAGCTCTATTGCTCTCTCTTTATTTTTAAGTGCTCTCTGAGTTTTTCCAATTGATGCCTCACTTGTTCTACTAGCTCCAGCTAGAATTTCATCTTCCATCATAGACAGCGCCATTCGATAAGAATAGCCATAAAAATCATTTAGTAACTCCTTAGTATCAAGGCCATTGGCACTATAAACTTCTATCAAAAAAACAGCGTCTACTAGGCTGGCTGTAGCTTGTAGCTTGGTACTCTTAAGTTTATTGGCACATTGAAGTAGATATACAGGAAGCGAGGCTTCTACACCGCTATCTAGCAGGTACGCACGAGATAGGTGTAAAGGGATCTGATACTGGCTTAAAACGATACTCACGTCCTTCCAAGCAGTCGAAAATATACTACTTTCAAAGCTATCGTATTTATTAGCAAAGAAAAATTGACACCAAAGCGATCGATCAATATCCCCCTTCTCTAAGTTGTTCATAATAGGGATATCAGCCCAGCCCTCTTTCCCATTGGTGCGCTTGCTTTGAATACCCTTAGCCATTTGCCAGCCCTCCAAATACTCTATCTGTAAGTGACGCCTTGTGCTCTGTACATAAGTGCGAGTAACGCTGTGTCATGGTAATAGACTTGTGACCTAATACTTGAGCAATCTCAAGCAATGACGCCCCGTTCATAGCCAATAGACTTGCGCACGTATGGCGTAGGTCATGAAATCGAAAGTCCTTTATTCCTGCGTCCCTCATAGCTTCCTGCCAGTGACAATCAAAGTTTCTAAAATAACGCTTATCGTCATCTTGGTGTGGGAATACATATCCGCCAACCTGCCTAAACTTCATAAGCTCACTAATAACATCCTGCGTTAGCGTCAATATACGCTTCTCTCCGTTCTTGGTTGCGTCTAGGTGGCTGTTTTAGTCTTGAGGTTAATATCCGCCCATGTAAGCGTTAAAAGCTCTGTACGCCTAGCTCCCGTAGTTATCGCCATAAGCACAAGCAAATAGAGCTTATCCCACGTAGAACGCTTTGAAGCATCTAAAAGCCTTGGTAATTCCTCAGTGCTCAGAAATCTAGTTCTAGCATTGTCCTCGGTGAATTGCTGTATTCCCTTTGTTGGATTGTGGTCAATATCAAATTCATTGGATAAAAAGCGATACAGCGAACCTAGAGCGGCCTTGTAACGATTAAGGGTTGCTGGTGCCTTATCTGCTGATAATGCCTTTAGCTCTGTTTTTACTTGCTGTCGGGTAACTTTACCAACTGGTTTATCCTCGAAGATGGATAGCCAATAATTTAAACGTTGGTGTTTTGATGGGTCTTTGCCGTTGTCCAGCTTGATAAATAGATCTACAGCTTCGGAAAACTTTAAAGTATTGAGAGTATGATTAGTGAGAGAGTGCGCAAAGCTATCATCCACAAGCAAACTAGCTGCGAACTTTTGAGCGTCTTTTTTGATTTTGAAGCTTTTAGAAATGCGGCGACCGTCACGCATAAATTCAACTCTATACGTGGTGCCTTTTTTACCCTTACGGGCTTGAATAGTAGCCATGTTTAACCCCTTTCCGCCAAATTACGCCATTTACGTAACCAGAGAACTGGGAAAACAAAACCAAATTGACTTGTACTTTACTCTTAAACCTCTGACCAAAAAGGAAAAAGAGAAGTGGTACCGGTGGGCGGACTTGAACCGCCACGCCCGAAGGCAACGGATTTTGAATCCGTCGTGTATACCAATTTCACCACACCGGCATCTTGGACTAATGTCCTTTGATGTTTGGCATTATACGTAAGCATTGAGATCGCGCAAGAGCAAAACGCTGAATATTCTATTGTTTGCTGCTATTTTCACCACAATGTGAAGCAATGCGGTGGGCAAGGCTTTCCCCTTGGCATTGAAATCGCTATGCTGTGGCAAGTTTTAGTTATGGAAGTTTGTCTCAATGGAAACCCAATCTCTCCCACCTGCAGGATTCTTTCGCAGGCTCGGTGCACTGTTCTACGATAGCTTGATTATTCTTGCGGTAGTGATGATGGCTGGCGGCGTTGTTGTCGCCATTATGGAAGCACTTGTTGCCGCAGGACTGATGTCTTACGCGCCGTATGCCGATGCCAGCGACTTCTTAGGCAGTCACCCATTTTGGAGCCCGGTGTACACCGGTTATCTCGCGTTTGTTTGGATCTACTTCATCGTGTTCTTTTGGACCAGAGCAGGCCAAACGCTTGGTATGCGCGCTTGGAAGATTGAAGTGCAAAACCTTGAAGGTGGCAGAATTACCGTCACACAGGCGCTGATTCGACTCGCAACCTCTGCATTTGGTCTATCCAATCTTGCCGTGCCAATTGACCCGCAAAAGCGTGGCTTCCACGATATCTGGGCGAAGACTAAGGTTGTGGTGTTACCCAAAGCGAAATAACACTCTGATCGAGAATAAATAAAAAAGGTGCCATTCGGCACCTTTTTCAGTTTTGCTTTTCAATGATTAAGCTTTGAACGCTTTAAATGCATTGATTAGACCGTTAGTCGAGCTGTCGTGAGACGAGATTTCGCTGTCGTCTGCAAGCTCAGGTAGGATTTGGTTAGCGAGTTGCTTACCAAGCTCTACACCCCATTGGTCGAAGCTGAAGATGTTCCAGATAACACCTTGAGTGAAGATTTTGTGCTCGTACATCGCGATTAGGTTACCTAGAGTACGAGGTGTGATTTGCTTCACTAGGATTGAGTTCGTTGGGCGGTTACCTTCAAAGATCTTGAATGGTACAAGATCTTTCACTTCTTCCGCACTCTTACCTGCTTTTGCAAATTCTGCTTCTACTGTCTCTTTTGACTTACCGAACGCTAGTGCTTCAGTTTGTGCAAAGAAGTTAGACATTAGCTTCTGGTGGTGGTCGCTTACTTGGTTGTGAGAGATCGCAGGTGCGATAAAGTCACAAGGGATAAGCTTAGTACCTTGGTGAATTAGCTGGTAGAACGCGTGTTGACCGTTTGTACCTGGTTCACCCCAGATGATTGGACCCGTTTGGTAATCCACTGCGTCACCGTTACGGTCAGTAAACTTACCGTTTGACTCCATGTTGCCTTGCTGGAAGTACGCAGCGAAGCGGTGCATGTATTGGTCGTACGGTAGAATCGCTTCTGACTCTGCGCCGTGGAAGTTGTTGTACCAAATACCGATAAGAGCAAGCAGTACTGGGATGTTGCTTTCTAGATCAGTCTCAGCAAAGTGCTTATCCATCTCGTGAGCACCTGCTAGTAGCTCAACGAAGTTGTCGTAGCCAACCGCTAGGATGATAGAAAGACCGATTGCAGACCATAGAGAGTAACGACCGCGACCCAGTCCCAGAACTCGAACATGTTGTCTGTGTCGATACCAAACTCAGCAACAGCCGTTGCGTTAGTCGATAGCGCTGCGAAGTGCTTAGCAACGTGTGCTTCATCTGATGCAGACGCTAGGAACCAGTCACGTGCAGAGTGCGCGTTTGTCATGGTTTCTTGAGTCGTGAATGTCTTAGAGGCGACCAAGAATAGCGTTGTTTCAGGATCAACTTTCTTCAGCGTCTCTGCGATGTGAGTACCATCAACGTTAGACACGAAGTGCATGTTTAGGTGGTTTGTGTATGGCGCTAGCGCTTCAGTCACCATGTAAGGACCAAGGTCAGAACCACCGATACCGATGTTCACAACGTCAGTAATAGCTTTGCCAGTGTAACCTTTCCAATCACCAGAGATGATGCGCTCAGAGAAGCCTTTCATCTTCTCTAGAACCGCGTTTACTGCTGGCATTACGTCTTCACCATTTACCATGATTGGCGTGTTGCTACGGTTACGCAGTGCAACGTGAAGAACAGAGCGACCTTCGGTTTGGTTGATGGTATCACCTGCAAACATCGCTTTGATTGCGCCTTTAAGCTCAGTCTCGTTCGCTAGAGCAAAAAGGTTGTTCATTGTTTCTTGGTTGATTAGGTTCTTTGAGTAATCAACAAGAATGTCAGAACCGAAGCGTGTAGAGAATTTGCCAAAGCGGTCAGCGTCTTGTGCAAATAGCTCTGCTAAATCCATATCTTGCGCAGATTCAAAGTGCGCTGTCAGTGCTTTCCAAGCTTCAGTTTGCGTTGGATTGATGTTTTTCAACATGGTCTCTATCCCAATTTTTAGTCGGTTTTATTCCCAATCCCCCAAGGAAAAGGAACCCCAGTTTAGCGAATAATAAACAGTATATTCTAAATACCGACGAGTGCCTTTGATGATCACTGGTCGTTACAATCTTGTATGTTGTTCACAAAGCCGAGGCTTTGTTTAGTAATAAATTTTCAGGCGTAATTATGAACCAGAGCGCCTGCACGCTCCTTGAGTTAGGTCACGTATCGGTTCACAATGTATGCGAATTCAGTCAACATCTTATGGATCCCTAGCACTATAATACAGAGGAGTGATTATGTGGCAACAAAAGACCCTTTACCTCAGCGCGAAAAAACGTGGTTTTCACCTAATCACTGATGAAATTGAACAACAATTACCACAACTTCGTGACTACTCTGTAGGTTTGCTACATCTTTTCATTCAACATACCTCAGCAAGTTTAACCCTGAACGAAAATGCCGATCCGACGGTGCGCACGGATATGGAGAGTCACTTCAATCGTTATGTGCCGGAGAATGCACCTTACTACCGTCATACTTACGAAGGCAGCGACGATATGCCTGCGCATATAAAAAGCTCATTACTTGGTGCAAGCGTGTCGATTCCAATTAGCCATGGTCGGTTAGCTTTGGGAACATGGCAGGGCATTTACTTAGGGGAGCATCGAGATTTTGGTGGTGAGCGCAGGGTTATTGCGACGTTGCAGGGGCAGGTTTGAGGAATAGGTAGATCTTGGTTCGCAGATCGCGGTGAGAAGATCCCTGCCTGCGCAGGGATGACGACATAATAAATGTAGGCTCGTGTGGTCGGCAACTAGAAGCTAGCTGTTATCGCTGTAGCTCATTTCGACACGTGAGGTCAGTTTGGTCACGAGCTCGTAAGCGATGGTGCCAATGTGATTTGCAACTTCTTCAGAGGGTAGCTCTTCACCCCACAAAATGGCTTCATCACCGACTCGGTCTAACGCTTCTGGACCTAGGTCAACGGTCAGCATGTCCATCGATACTCTACCTGCTATCGGCACTTTGCGGCCATTTACCAGTACTGGCGTACCATTGGGTGCTGTTCGCGGGTAGCCATCGCCATAGCCAATGGCAATCACGCCGACTTTGGTATCTCGTTCGCTAGTCCATGTGGCGCCATAACCCACACTCTCGCCTTGTTTAACGTCACGCACCGCAATCAAGTGAGACTTTAGTGTCATCACCGGCTTAAAGCCCATCTCAGCGGCGGTTTTTTCTCCGAATGGCGACACACCATACATGATGATGCCCGGTCGAACCCAATCGAGCTGGCTTGGCTGCCACTCTAGCAGGCCAGCAGACGCCGCCATTGAGCGCTCCCCGTTGCAACCTTCAGTGAGCGAGAGAAACAGTTCAATTTGCTGCTTCGTCATCGGGTTTTCGAGCTCATCGGCACAGCCAAAATGGCTCATGTAACGAAGCGGTTTCGCTACGTTATCGCAGCGATGCAGACGCTCGACAAACTCTTGATATTGCTCTTCGCGAACGCCAAGGCGGTGCATACCGCTGTCAACTTTTAACCAAACCACAACCGGCCCTTCAAGCTCGGCGTGTTCTAACGCGTCAAGTTGCTCATAGCAATGAACAACGGTTTGAATATTGTTGGTCACCAGTACAGGTAGGTCGTTTGGCGAGTAGAAGCCCTCTAAAAGCAGAATAGGTTTCACCACGCCACTGGCTCTTAGCTGCAGCGCCTCTTCAATACGCGCCACACCAAATGCATCAGCACCTTTAGCATTTTTAGCGATATGTCTCAGGCCATGGCCGTAACCATTCGCCTTCACCACCGCCATAATTTTACTATCGGGTGCTTGCTGCTTAATGCACGCTAAATTGTGCGCCAGCGCTTCAAGATTAATGTGCGCCGTCGCCGCTTTCATGTAACTCATGCAACTCTCCTACTATTCTTCGTCAAACGCAGGACCTGCGTAGTTATCAAAGCGAGAGAATTGACCTTGGAACGTTAAGCGAACTGAGCCGATAGGACCGTTACGCTGCTTACCAATGATGATTTCAGCGATGCCTTTTAGCGCACTGTCTGGGTGGTATACCTCATCACGATAAATAAACATGATAAGGTCGGCATCCTGCTCGATAGAGCCCGATTCACGAAGATCCGAGTTTACCGGGCGCTTATCAGCGCGCTGCTCCAAGGAGCGGTTAAGCTGCGAAAGCGCCACCACTGGCACGTTAAGCTCTTTAGCCAAAGCTTTTAGCGAGCGAGAAATCTCGGCGATTTCCAGGGTACGGTTTTCAGAAAGTGAAGGGACGCGCATCAACTGAAGGTAGTCGATCATGATTAGGCTCAGGCCGCCATGTTCACGGGCAATTCGACGAGCACGGGAGCGCACTTCCGTCGGTGTTAAGCCGGAGCTATCATCAATGAACATGTTTTTCTTTTCCATGAGCATACCCATGGTGGTCGAAATTTTCGCCCAGTCCTCATCATCAAGTTGACCAGTACGGATCTTGGTTTGGTCAACTCGAGAAAGGGAGGCAAGCATACGCATCATCAGCTGCTCAGAAGGCATCTCTAGCGAGAAGATAAGCACAGGCTTATCACTGGCCATAGCTGCGTTTTCACACAAGTTCATCGCGAAGGTGGTTTTACCCATCGATGGACGCGCCGCCACAATAATCAAGTCAGAGCCCTGTAGGCCCGCTGTTTTCTTGTTGAGGTCGTTAAAGCCTGTCGTCACACCCGTCACACCGTCTTGCGGCGTTTTGTAGAGGATCTCAATACGCTCCAGGGTTTTCTCAAGAATGTTATCAACATTCTGAGGACCTTCGTTTTCGTTGGTACGATCTTCAGCAATTTTAAAGACTTTACTCTCAGCTAAATCAAGCAAGTCTTCTGAAGAGCGGCCTTGTGGGTCGTAACCCGCATCCGCGATCTCGTTGGCAACACCGATGAGGTTACGAACCAGCGCTCGCTCGGCAACGATATCGGCATAAGCGTTGATGTTAGCGGCACTCGGGGTATTTTTAACCAAATCAGCCAAATAGGCCAAACCGCCGACATCATCAAGCTGCTCTCGCAGTTCTAAGTGTTCGGAGAGAGTAATGATATCAAGTGGGTTATTCTCCTCGAGAATGGCTTGAATGCCTTCGAAGATCAAACGATGCGGTCTACTATAGAAATCGCTGCTGATGACTTTTTCAGCCACGGTATCCCAACGTTGGTTGTCCAACAGCAAACCACCTAAGACCGATTGCTCAGCCTCTATGGAGTGAGGAGGCACCTTCACTGAGTCCACTTGAGCATCTTTACTTTTCTGATTTCGACTATCCGCCATGACCTAACTCGATAACACACTAAGACCCACCATTATATACACAACTCAGTGTCGGCTAAAGTAAAGAAAACGCGACAAAAGCGATGGTTCATGAATCAATATTTGACCTATCGCTGACGATGAACGAATATGCCACACATATAATCCCCAGCCCTTTTCTCCATGCCATGAGGTTTTCGTGTCTAAGAAGTTGTTATTTGGTTTAGTGCTGCTTGCGTCGCCGGCTGTCTATGCTGAAGAGTTCACGCCTTCTGGTGACAGTGAAGAGACTCCGGCTTCCCCGCTCAAAACCGAAGTAGAGTTTGGTTATCAGGCGCACTCTGGTAACACCGACTCACAATCACTCAACGCTCGGGTTGGCGCTGAGTACACGGAAGGAAGACACCGTACCAATGGTGAGTGGAAGTACTATCAACTGTACAAAAATGGGGAAGAAGACAAGAACCAGCAAAACTACTTGCTACAAACCGACTATAAGTTAGGCCCAAGAACCTATCTATACGGAAACTACAATGGATTTTCTTCCCGCTACAGCTCGTACTTTGAAGACCATACTGTTTCAGGCGGTCTAGGTTATCAGCTGTACAATACCGACTCACTGCTACTTGAGGCAGAATTTGGTCCCGGTTTTCGCTATCAAGAGCCTAACGTTGATGAGATTGATGACGATGAAATCATCTTCAAGGACATAGTCAAAGAGCCCATCGTCCGCGGTAACATTAATTTTTCTTGGAACCCATTGGAGAACCTAACGTTCGCCACCAAGCTCACAGTGACTGCTGGTCAAAGCAACACGCGTATGGATACCGAGGTAAACGTCACCAACGATATTACCGAGACCATCGCTCTTAAACTTGCCTATGACAGTAAATACCATACCAAGGTGCCGAGCCCAAACTTAAGCAAGCGCGATTCGATCTTTACGGTGAATCTGCTTTTCGCCTTCTAGAGCCTCGATACAAGCAAGTCACATTTTAACTTCATAGAAAATAAGCAAAAAAAACACCAGCCGAAGCTGGTGTTTTTTTCGTGTTATTG
>NZ_JYJK01000050.1 GCF_003263785.1 Vibrio variabilis | reverse complement strand
AGCTCCCGACTCGCCAGTGACAATCGATGGCGCGCCATTCACACCTGTGATTGTTACTATAATGGTTTGACTTACCGAGCCATCAATGGAACTGACTTGGAATACTTCATCGCGAGTCTCACCATCGCCCAGCTCTTGCACACCCGTGAGTGAGTTATCGACCGTGTACGTCCAGTTACCATTGGCATCAATAGTGAGGTTGCCCAGTGGTGACTGACCATCACCATTGTTGAGTTTGGTGACCGTGGTATTAAACAGCGCTTCACCGGCATCAAGGTCAGTAATCGTTAGACTGCCTGAGTCGGTAAGAATACCTGCGTCATCTTCCGTGACCGCACCAGGTTGGTAATTACTGATGATGGTGGGATCTTCTGTACCGTTGACCGTAACATCGATTTGATGCTCAGTGCCATCGGCGGAGGTCACGGTGAACGACTCGGTTAGACTCGTGCCCATATCCAGCGCTTGAATTTGCGGTAGGGAATTATCGACTTTATAAGTCCAGACTCCCGTTGCATCTATGGTTAAGGTGCCAAGTGTTGTGCCAACCGGAGTCGCGGTGCCTGCATTAAAGACTTCTTCGCCAGCATCGTCATCGGAAATCACTAAGGTATTGGTCGCGACGATGTTGCCATCACCATCCACCGCGACGTCTTCCTGAGCCAGAACAGAGTCGCCCGACACAATGGTTGGAATGTCGTTCACACCATTAATAGTGATGACGATATTTTGTGGGGTGCCGTCTTCACTCAAGACCTGGAACGTCTCCGTGAGTGAGTCGCCTTCCCCCAAGCCTTGAATGGTCGGGTTGGTATTATCAACTTCATAGCTCCACGCACCGGTTTCAGTAATGGTGAGCGAACCTAAAACGCTTCCAACTGGCGTCACGACCGTTTGGAACTTAGCTTCGCCAGTGTCCGTATCTGAGATTGTTAGCTGACCGTTATCTTTGAGAAGGTCACCAGTTTGAACTTCGAAGTCTTCAGTGACGCTGCCCACGGCATTGCCGCCGATAAGCGGCAAGTCGTTGGTGCCTTGAATCGTCACTTCAATGGTTTCGGTTTTTGAACCATCGATAGAAGTCACAGTAAAGCGCTCAACGCGAGTATCACCGTCACCGAGAGATTGGATCTCCTGCAGTGCATTTGAGACTTGATATGACCAGTCGCCATCCTCGGTAATCGTCAGCTCACCAAGAGGCTGCTGACCGTTGTCGTTGGATTCTTTGATGACTGTGGTGCTGAACTTGTTCTCGCCAGCATCATTATCAGTAATGGTAAGCGACAGATTATCGCCA
>NZ_JYJK01000049.1 GCF_003263785.1 Vibrio variabilis | reverse complement strand
CAGGGAAGCGGTGGCCTTCGCCAGTGACTCGAACATGCTGCTGCATCGCAGCGTAGGCCGATTCGTGCACTTCAAATACGATGCTGCCATCGTTGGCGAGTGACGCGCGCATGCCCATTGGGATGACGCTGCGGTCGAGTTGTTTAACCGTGCGCTGGCCGTCGGACTGCCCATCGAACTGCAGCATCACCGAGCCGCCACTCGGGAAATCCAAACGCACTTGCTCAGCACGCTCACTCATGCGGTGCACATTAAGACCAGGAATCGAAAAACGTCGAACATCTGCAGTATCAAGCTTTAGATGCAGTTCATTGTCGACCACGCGTTTGCCATCAAAACGCGCCTGATTGAGGGTTGCTTCAATCACTTGTTTTGAGCGCGACAGTTTATCGGTCATTTGTGGGGTAGAGCCGTGCGATAGAGCCTGCGTAAGCTGCTTTTTCACTTGCGTCAGCTCTTTACCCACGCCTTGAAGCGCTTTAGTGGCAATTTGCACCGATGTTGCGTGTTGCTGCCCTTGGGTCAGTAGTACACCGGATAGCGAATAGGCGGAAGAGATTTCCGCTTGCGGCTTGAAAAGGTGTTTGGAGAGAGAAGTGCTAGTGGTATCAGAGGCTTGCGAGGGCGCGATGCTCGTCGTTCCCTGCACTGTGAGCTTAATACTATGCGGTCTAACTTCAACCGTACTTACTGCCATAACACCGTTCCTTGAGCCTTAATGCCGAGTGGCAAAAACGACCGCTAAATGCGGTCGAATAGAGATAAATCATTAATTTTTACATAACTGGCCTGCGTCGCTTGCAATGCTGCCATGTAATTGCTGAGCCTAACCGACGCTTCGCCATAATCGAGCGCAGACACATCACTGGTTATCTTATCGACAAACAGCTTGTTCTCACTGTGCGCACCATCCATCAAGTCGAGGTTGTTATGGCGGCCACCCATTTCCGTCATCGCACCGAGCACATTGCCCAAGGTATTATCAATGGCATCCAGGCTGGCACCAACTTCGGTTTGAAAATTTGGACTCGGGTTCTTAAATTCCACGATCAATCGGTCGATTTGATTCAACACATTGTCGCCACCACCGAGATCTAAGATGTCCTGTGCCGTTGTGTTGGATTCCATGGTTACGCCTTTAGCGACCGTAACAACACGTTTGTCGCTATTTCCATCCAAGGAATACACACCGCCGCCCGCATCTGAAATCGCTGGGGTATCGGTTTTAGTACCAGAGAAAAGGTAATGACCCTCTTCATCTTGAGAATTGAATGATGACTGAACCGAGTCACGCAAGCTTTCAAGTTCCGTGATCATCCCTTGTCGGTCTTCATCGGTAAGCGTACCGTTCGCCCCCCAAAGCACCAACTCTCGCATGCTTTTTAGGCTCTCATTGACCGAATCTAGGTGAACTTCTTGACTCGATAGCGTGGTTTTAACGTTGGCGATATTGCGTTGATATTGATTGATTGCCGCCCCTTCTCTATCAAGGTTGAGCAACTGAATCGATGCCATTGGGTCATCCGATAACTTTGTCAGCCGATCGCCCGTTGCCATTTGCTGCATCACTTTGCCAAGACCTGCGTTATTGGTTTGCAGGCTTTGCAGCATCATTTGGCTAAATTGAGTATCACTGATCCTCATGGTCTCTCCTTAAAATAGCTGCAATACCGAATCAAACAATTGATTCGCTGTACTGATCACTTTCATGTTGGCGTTGTGTGCGTTAGCAAACGTCATCAAGTTCGCGGCTTCTTCGTCGCTGTTAACCGCACTGACATTATCGCGCGCAGCGATCGCTTGCTCAGACATCGCCTGCTTGGCTGATAATCAGACTCGGCTTGTCTGGCTTTAATTGCCGTATCACCGACCATAGCGGTAAACGCATCGTTAAGGGTAACTGAACCATAGCCGCTGATAGCAACAGGCTTATTACTGATATCAATCAGGTCTTTGAGATTGTCGCTGTTGCCCGGGTTTCCATCGCTAGAAAACGCCAGTTCATCAGCACTGATGGCGGTAATATCTAAACTTGCCGCTGGGTTAGCAGGGTCGTAAATAAACAGCGGCGCACCCGGGTTACCATTGAGATCGGTACCAGCTGCCAAGACCGCGTTAAACTCGTCGGCCACACTGCGCGCCATATCATCAATCGCTTGTTGATTCGGCTTAAGCACGTCGACTTGATAGTCATGCAGCGCCCCCAGCTTGCCGCCAATATCCCCTTTGGCGGCAAAAGTCTGATTGCCAAATTCGATGTGCAAATCAGCAAGATACGGGTCACTTGGGTCTGGAATTGCATTAATAACACTGGCATCTGAGCCCATGACTAAGGCTGACCAGACGCCAAAGAAACTTGAACGCTGCCATCAGGCTGATCTGTGGTTTTCACCGCCATGATGGTAGACAGCTCACCAATTAGGGCATCGCGGGTATCCATCAGTTGTGAGGCATTGCCGCCTGTACCCTGCATCTCAACGATCTGTTTGTTCACTTGCGCAATATTTGCCATCACACTATTTGCGTGAGAGATAGCAGCATTACGCTGATCATGTACATCTTTATGCTGATTATGCAGCGATTCGGTGAGCGTATTGAAGCGTCGCGCTAAGGCTTCCGATTCGTTGATCACCTGTTGGCGCAGCGGAGTCGATTCAGGTTTGGTGGTCGCATCGTTAAGAGAAGCAAACAGGCTATCAAGCCAGATGACAAACTAAAACCATCGGCACCCAACATGTTTTCTAACTGGCTCATCGCCGACATATATCCAGCCGAGTAATTAGCCTCACTGGCTGTCGACCAGGTTTGCTTCACCAAGTATTGATCGGTCACGCGGCGAATACTGGTGACTTCCACGCCCATTCCTGGTGAATTGTAATCGTATTTTCCGCCAGCCACCGATGACATCAGAGCCTGCTGACGACTGTATCCAGGGGTGTTGACGTTGGCCACGTTTTGCGCGGTGACATTTAACGCCACGCGATTGGCATTCATCCCAGTCAAGGCGATATTAATTAAACTCATGACGATTAACGCTCCGTGATTTTCATAAGAGGCTGAGAAAAGGCCATGGTCATGGCGGCCTCACTAGGCGACTGAGGATTAAAGCGGCGGTGTTATTGGCTTCATTAACCGCTGAAGCGCCATTTGTATGGTTTGAGGCATAAGATTGTGACTTGGCTTCCAAGTCATTCGCCGCCCCTAACGATTGCACGCGCGCAGCATCAAACTGCACCTCTCGATTCGACTGAGGAGAATGCGCAGGCCCTAGCTGTTTCACCAGCATATCGGCAATGCCAGAGTTCTGTTTTTTGGCCAGTTCAATCGACAATTGCCCATCGTGCATGTCTCTAAATACGCCATGTTGCTGCGAGGAAAATGGACTGTCTTCATCGGCCAGTGCGTCGCTACTGCTGCGCATTTGTCTTAGCACCATTTGCAAGAACATGGCTTCAAACTGCCCTGCCACTTCTTTTAGCGCTTCTGGACTGTCGTTACTGTGTTTGATATTGGTCAGCGCCGCATTGTCATGATAGAGCATGCTGTTGACGCGAGTTGTATCGTTCATGGCATCGATTTTCATACTGCGTCTCCTATATCACAACCAGCTCAGCATTGAGCGCGCCCGCTTCGTGAAGCGCTTGTAGAATTGACATCAAATCTGTTGGCGTTGCGCCTAAACTATTCACCGCGTTGACGATGGTATTCAGTTCCGTGCCTTCCGGCCAAATCACCATTTGTGCTTGGTCTTCGTTGATGTCGATTTTGGTTTGATCTACCACTACGGTATCGCCATCGGCAAAGGCGTTAGGCTGACTGACGCGCTGCGACTCACTGATCGCGACCGTCAAGTTGCCATGACTCACCGCGCTTCGGTGACTTTGACATTTTTGCCCACCACCACAGTGCCGGTGCGCGAGTTGAATACAATACGTGCTGGCTTGCGGCCTTCGACCACGCTCATTTCTTCTAGCATCGACATCATAGTCACGCGCTGCTGAGTATCTTTCGGTGCGCGCATATCAACACGAACCTTGTTGACTGCAATCGCCACATCGGGACCAAAGGTGCTGTTGATTTCACGGGCGATGTTCTTCGCCGTCGTAAAGCTTGCTTTGCGCAGGTTTAGGGTTATTTGTGGGCGAGTATTAAAGTCGGATGGAATTTCGCGCTCTAGCGTCGCGCCATTTGGCACACGACCTGCTGTTGGCGTATTCACCGCAATCTTGGAGCCGCTGCGACCTTCCGCAGACACGCCGCCCACAACCACATTACCTTGAGCCACGGCGTACACTTCACCATCGACACCACGAAGTGGCGTCAGCAGTAGCGTGCCGCCACGTAAGCTCTTGGCATCACCAATCGACGACACCACAATGTCCAGCATCTGGCCGGGGCCTGCCATAGGGTCGACCGAGGCGGTCACACTCACCGAAGCAACATTACGCAGCTTTGGGTTGGCATCGTCGCCAATCTGTACGCCAAACTGACGCAACATGTTAGTAATCGATTGAGCGGTAAATTTCACTTGGTTGCGGTCGCCTTGGCCATCGAGACCCACGACCAAGCCGTAACCAACCAGTTGGTTGCTACGCACACCTTGTACGTCAACCAAATCCATAATTGGGATTTCCACTTCCGCCTGCGCCATTGGCATTAAACCAAAAGCAAACACAGCGATAAGGGCGTTAAAAAAGTGACGAAGTTTCAACATTAGAATGGCATCCAAGGGCTTGTGAAGAACTGCGTTAGCCAACCCGCTGAGTTGCTATCTGCTAAAGCGCCGCGTCCTGAATAGGTAATGCGGGCATCACCGATACGGTGTGAAAAGACTTGGTTATAACGGTCAACATCGTCGACGCGAATAATCCCGGTGACGCGGATAAACTCATCACCTTGGTTCAGACGGATCCACTTTTCACCACTGACCTTAAGCACACCATTTGGCATCACTTCATGGACGGTGACCGTAATAGCGCCCTCAAGCTTATTACCTTGTGAGCTAGCGGCGCTGCCGTCAAAAGCACGGTTGCCGCTGATGCCTACCGCCGTCTCATTGATCGTGGTACCGCCTATGTTGGCTGCACCAAAATCCACGTTCGATGACTTACCAAACTTGGTATCGGCTTTTTTACTCGACTGGGTTTCTTCCACCAGCAAAATAGTGAGCACATCGCCGACGCGGTAGGCGCGGCGATCTTGAAATAACGTGAGGTTGTATTGATGACGGTACAAACTGCCATTGGTTGCCTCAGGCAGCGCGTAGTTTAGCTCTGGCGGCGCATACTTCTGCTCATCTGGCTCGGGCGGCACAAACTCGGGTCTGGCTGCACATCCAGCGAGCAGCAGCACCGTCAGTGCCACTATGCCTTTTTCTATTAGGCGTCGCGAAAACCCTTTCATATTACTACTTCCTTTCACGTTATCTCCCGCTCACTCAACTCATTACTCAACGAATTTGGTTTCCGAAATTCGTTACACCGCTTGCGCGACAAACTTGAGCATGTCATCGGCCGCCGATACGACCTTAGCGTTCATTTCATAAGCGCGCTGGGTGGTGATCATATCGACCATCTCTTCCACCACTTGCACGTTTGAACCTTCCAGTGCGCCTTGTTTGATGCTGCCTGCACCTTCTTCACCTGCAATCAGCTCTTGTGCCTGACCGCTCGCTTCAGTCTCTTTAAACAAGTTGCCGCCAATGGCTTCAAGACCAGCTGGGTTGATGAACTTAGCTAGGGTAATTTGACCCAGTTCTTGTGGTGCAGGGCCGTCGGCAGTGGTTGCCGTCACCGTGCCATCGACACCCACAGAAACCGTCAATGCGTTGTCTGGGATTTGTACTTGCGGCTCAAGCGGTAAGCCTTGGCTATTGACCATCAGGCCTTCAGAGTTGACATGAAACTGGCCGTTACGGGTGTACATGATCTGGCCATCGGAGTTTTCGATTTGGAAAAATCCCTGTCCCATGACCGCTAAATCCAGCTCTTGCCCTGTGTTTTGTGAGCTGCCCTGTGTGAACACTTTTTGAGTGCCCACAACACGAACACCACTACCCAACTGAACACCTGTTGGGAGTTCGTTTACTTGGTCTACCTGAGCGCCGGGCTGGCGCTGAATGCTGTAGAACAAGTCTTCAAATACCACTCGGTCACGCTTAAAACCAACGGTATTAACGTTGGCAAGGTTGTTGGAAATCGCCGTCATTTTAGTGTCTTGGGCGGCCATCCCTGTTTTACTGACCCACAATGCTGAATGCATGGTTTACTCCTGTTGGCGAGCCTTCTAGCTCGCACTCATTAATTTGTTTCCGGATTGCGCTAGGGTTTCCGCGGTTTTCATCATGCGGATCTGCATCTCGAAGTTGCGAGTGAGAGACATCACGCTCAGCAGCTCATCAATCGCTGAAACGTTACTGCTTTCGATATGCTCAGGCGCTAGATTGACCGTCGCATCCGCCGCAAACGGCTGACCATCAAGGCTGTGCAGTAGCTGTCACTCTCTTTTTGCAGCTGAGTGATCTCCGGCTTGACCAGTTTTAGCGTGCCGACTTCCACTTCTGCGCCGCCACCCGGTGGGATCACCGACACACGGCCGCGTTCACTGATTTCCACTTTTTGAAATTCAGGCAGCACCATAGGGCCGTTATCACCAACAACGGCAAAACCATTGATGGTCATGGCACCCAAATCATCGACTTTGATATTACCGGCGCGGGTATAGGCTTCGTTGCCCGCTGGGGTTTGAACACTGATGTAGCCTTCACCCATGATGGCAATGTCGAGCGGGCGACCGGTTTTCACCACGTCGCCTGAATCAAATCGCGTCGCGGCTGAGTTGGTGACCACCATAGTGCGGCCATCGAAACCTGAGCCTTGCAATGGAACGCTGTTAACGCGTTCCATATCGGCACGAAAGCCCGCCGTATCGGCGTTCGATAAGTTGTTAGAACGAACATGCTGCGCTTTAAGGACGCGACTCGCGCCCGTGGTCGCAGTAAATAGCAAGCTATCCATGGCCTACCTCTATACCGCGTTAAACAGCGCTTGAGTCAATTTGTCAGACGTAGAGATCGTCTTCGCGTTCGCTTGGTAATTGCGCTGCGCCGTCATCAAGTTCACAAGCTCTGAAGTCAAATCAACGTTTGAACCTTCCAGTGCGCCCGGAGTCAGATCGCCCAACACGCCCGTACCCGGCGTGCCCACCACTGGCGCACCCGAGCTAAAGCTTTGTGTCCAAGCGGTACCGTTAGTTTTCGCCAAGCCTTGAGGGTTTGCGAAGTTCGCTAGCACCACCTGACCTTGCAGCTGTGACTGACCATTGGTGTAAGTCGCGAATACCATGCCGTTGTTTTCAACACGCACACCCGCAAGCTCACCAGAGGTGTAACCATTTGGGCTGTTGGTGCTCACGCCAAACGCAGCGCCAAATTGAGTGCTGCCAGCAAGGCTGATATCAATACTCATACCGCTAGCACCTGCCGCAGGGAAAGCAACATTAAAACTGCCCGTTGGAGAAGCAAGAGTACCGTCAGTGTTAAAGTCGACTTGCTGCGTTGTCGCAGGCGTCGTCGGCGAACCATCTACCTCAACATTCACCTGCCATGTGTTATCAGCCGTTTTGGTGAAGTACTGGGTCACTGTGTGTGAGTTGCCCAGTGAGTCGTACACTTTTGAGGTGTAAGAAGAGTTAAATGAATCCGGATTTGAGGAATCAAATGGCGTAACGGTTTGGTCAATCGCTGTCGCACTGGCATCGAAGTTGGCGATAAAGTCCAACTTATCCGTTGCTTGTGCCGCTAGAGAAGAGGTGCTGATCTTGATGTCGCCGACAGAGCCTTCAAGTAGGTTGTTGTTGCTATCAACACTGTAGCCTTGCAGCTTAGCGCCGCTATTACCGACTACGTAGTTGTCTTTATCGGTGCCAAACACGCCAGAGCGGGTGTACAGTGTTTGTCCCATACCATCTTTAGTGACAAAGAAGCCGTTACCATTGATGGCCAAGTCCATCGCACGACCTGTGCCGGATACCGAACCATTCTTGTCGAAGTTTTGTGAAATCGATGCCACTTCCACACCGCCTGCCTGCATACCGTTATAGACGGCAGAAAACTCGGTACGCGCTTGTTTAAAGCCGTACGTCGATGCGTTGGCAATGTTGTGACTGATAGTGTTTAGCTGAGTATTGGTAGCATCCAAGCCACTTAAAGCAATATTAAAACTCATGATGTCCTCTTAATTCTGATAATTATGGGTTTTACACTCGGCGCTAAGCACCAAACTGACTGATTTGATAGAAAGGCACATTGCCCACGCCAGCGACATTGACCATCGCCGCGCCGCCTGTGCTAGGAATACGGACTTGTTGAACTTCACCTGCCAGCAGCAAATTTGGCTGCGCTTGACCGTCTTGCACTTCGACTGAGATAGAGTACTTGCCCGGCTTAAGACCCAGCTCTTCTGGGTTAATGGTGAAATCCACATCACCGGCAGGATGAGCGCCAAGTGGCACCTTGGTTTTCTGACCAAACTCGTCCTCTACCACCACGTTGACTTGGCTCGATGAGTGCGCAAGCTCAATACGACCTTTTTGCGCGCCGTCCGCCAGTTCAACCTCATTGCTGCCGACATACACGGTTTGACCCACTAGGCTTGCCGTCGATAACACCTGCATGTTGTCGAGAAGCACCATGCTGTTTTGCATCAGCGTCGACATGTTCTCGGTACTTTGCACCTGAGAGAACTGCGCCAGCTGGCTCACGTACTCGGTGCCATCAAGCGGGTTAAGCGGATCTTGGTTTTGGATTTGCGCCACCATTAAGGTGATAAACTCGTTTTGTAGCGAGCTGGCGCTGTTGGCGTCTTGCGGATTCGCAGACACGTTGGCGTTAGTTTGCTGAGTGACGGGAGAGTCCGCATCCAGCGCGGTGAATTGTGCAATACTCATTAGCTGCCCTGCCCTAAACGAAGTAATCCTTGCTGCATGCTTTTCACATTCGACAAGACTTCGACGTTGGTTTCGAAGCTGCGCGATGCTGACATCATGTCTGCCATTTCCGCCACCACATCAACGCCCGGGTAATAGACATAACCCTCTTCATTAGCGAGTGGGTTATTGGGCTCAAAACGCTGCTCAGCCTTAGCGCCACTCTTCACCACATCGACAATGCGCACTTCGGCATTGGGGTACACCCCTTGCTCACTCGCCAGTTGAGTTTGGCTATATACCGTGGCAAATACCGGCTTGAGCGGTTTATAAGCATCATCTGGGTTGGCCGACACGGCGTCTGCGTTGGCAAGGTTACTGGCCACGGTATTGAGTCGTACCGTTTGCGCCGTCATGGCCGAGCCTGCGATAGAATAAATATCGGTAAATGACATGATTAACGTCCCTCAATCGCTTTCGCTAGCCCATTAAACTTCATGTTCATGAAGGTCAGGCTAGTTTGAAAATCCATGTTGTTTTGGGTGAATTTGGCCTGTTCAACGCCCAGCTCCACCGTATTACCGTCTTTGCTGTTTTGGTACGGCACGGAATATTGAGTGGCAATGTCCAACTTTGGTGTCGTGCTGTGCACGCCATTGGCACTGGCTTGCTTCATCACCGTGGTAAAGCTCAGGTCTTTTGCTAGGTACCCAGGTGTATCGACATTTGCTAAGTTACTGGCTAACACCTTAGTTCTCTGAACTCGAAAATTGAGTGCTTCGGGATGCACGCCTAACGCACTGTCAAAACTGATTGCCATCTCTTTGTCCTTAAATGGGCGGTCGTCCCTAACTAACAACAAGATGCGTGCCAGTTTTTTATTTAAATAAAAACAATGAATTACACAAAACAAAGGAAGAGGAACTTCCGATTCACGGAAGCGAGATATGACATGGGGAAATGGATCATAGGTCTATTATTGGGGACAATATCACTGTCTGCTTTCGCCACCAGCCACGCAAAAATGACGCGGCTGGATATCGAGCAAGCGGTGCGCCGCGCGCTTGATTTGGAGATTGAGCAGCTCGCCGAACGCCATCGCTGGGGTAAGCACGACGCCAAACTGGTGATATTGGTTCCAGAGTCAGCAAAACATCTCGACCAGTGCCTAGCACCGCTCATCATCAGTAGCCGTGACCATCAAACGCTGCCTGTAGGCAATTTAAAACGCAGCGTCAGCTGTGAAGACGGCGTGAATGATTGGCGCATCAACGCCAGCATCAAGGCGACCTTATCCTTGCCTGTGGCAGTGGCAACCACCACGCTCAATCGTCATACCACGGTGGATGCCAAATCGGTTCGACTCGAAACGCGCACCTTGTCGCGCGCGACCGCCTTCGTCACCGACGTGTCGACACTGCGTGGCAAACAGGTCACTCGAAGAATGCGCGCAGGCAGATCATCGATGCCAAGTTTGTCAGCAATCCCCGTTGGTCGAAAAGGGCAATGAAGTGGTGATCATCGCCGCCAAGGGAGGCTTTAATGCCACGACCAAAGGCGTCGCTCTACAAACGGGAGGTGAAGGTGAACAGATCAAAGTGCAAAATAGCCAGTCGAAGAAAGTGATTCGCGCCGTCGTCACTGGCTTGAACCAAGTTCACACTCAATTTTAATTTTCTGACTCAAGGTAACAGTTTTCACTCAGCACGCTCGAAATCGATGCAGAGATTAAGATAGAAAAAAAGGGCAACAATTTAGGTGGGCAGATTTAATACTGTCGCTCGCTTTGTCGCCCTATACTGTTATCGACATCTTGATAGGACAGCAACACCATGAAAATCGACAAAGTGGCTGGCGGACATGTTCCACAAACCAACTTCAACCAGTCTAAAACTCAAACCGCAGAAACGCCGCAGCGTAAAACCGTGTCTGAAGCGGCATTCAATGCCAACACAGCCGCACTAGACAAGGCACAAGCCGAACTCGCTGCTATGCCCAATGTGGATATGGCCAAAGTCGAAGCGGTGCGTAGTGCGCTGGCAAATGGCGAATTGGGTCTGGATGTTAAAGCCCTGTCGCAAGCGGTGATGCGTTTTCATACTGGTCACGAATCCTAAGCAAGCGACCCCATTGAGTGGAGTAACCGACCATGGCCGCATCGAAAACTGAGCTAGTACAAACGTTCGTGCTGAGCATTTCTGAAGACATTAAGTTGTACCGAAAGTTGCTCGCACTACTGCAACATCAAAAAGCCTTGTACCTCAAGTTCGATGGCGAATCGCTGAGCGACAATATCCAGAGCCAACTGCCAATATTGAATCAACTTGGCCGCAATGCCAGCGAGCGAAGTCAGGCACTCACCCAATTGAAACTGCCTTGCTCGGAAGTTGGGGTTGAACGCTTGATTAAAGCACTGCCTGCAAAGCTGTCAGACAACGTGAATAAGCAATGGCACATCCTTGAGTCCTTGATTACACAGTGCCAAAAATACAATCAAAACAACGGACAAAGCTCCGCCGCTTTCCAAGAATTACTCGGCGAGTTGACGGGTCAAAAGCAGCACAGTTATGAGGAACATGCTCGCGCGGTTTAGCCGTTATTGGAGCCGACCTCACTGGTATGCTTTGCTAGTGATAAGTTTGCTGTGCTTTGGGCACAGCGTGAGCTATGCCAAACCGACCAAGGTGCCCCTACCCAAGCGGACATCGCCCCACACATCGCCACCTTAAAACCCTATCAAACCCATATCACTAATAAGTTTGAAGAGTTCAGTCCTTTAGTGGATGAGATCTTCAAACAGCTAAGCAAAAGATCACTACCTGAAAGCTTAGTGCTGGTGCCTATGCTGGAGTCTTCCTATAATCCAAAAGCTGTCTCGCCAGCCAAAGCCGCAGGACTTTGGCAACTCATGCCGGCCACCGCCAAACGCTTTGGGTTAACCGTAGACCAAAACCTCGATCAGCGATTTGATATTGAGCCGAGCACACGTGCTGCGATGCAATATCTGTCATTTTTATATCGCAAGTTTGACGGTGATATTAACCTGACTCTGGCAGCCTACAACGCGGGAGAAGGGCGAGTGCAGCGCGCGATCAACAAAGCGGGCAGTCGTGAGTTTTCAAAGCTCGTCCTGCCCAATGAGACCGTGCACTATGTAAGGCGCTTCTACGCCTTGATGAGTCTGGTCGACATTTCATCACTCAAAGGAAACCACGTCGATACTTTATGGTTGTTTGCCAGTGAACCTTCATGGCAACAAGCTCCATTGATCGATCTGACACCGCTGCCACCGCTGATCTCACTTTAGTTGAGCTCGCTGCAATCTTGTGTGATTCGTCACCACAAACTGCTGTTTTCAGAATGCCATTCACTGGTAAGATGCAGACATTGTTTACTCCATCCTAACGCTCACTCTTCATGCAAAACGAACGCAAAGCCCTGCTGTTTGGGTTATCTGCTGTCCTACTGTGGTCTACGGTCGCGACGGCATTTAAACTCACATTGGCTGAATTTACGCCTGCGCAAATGGTCGCCGCTGCATCGGTTGCCTCCACCATCGCTCTGGTCATTGTTTGTGCCGTAAAAGGAACACTCTCCCAACTTAAAACCACGTTTTTTTCCAACCCTTGGTACTACCTATTATTGGGCTCATCAACCCACTCGCCTATTACCTCATTTTGTTTAAGGCATACGACTTATTGCCAGCATCGCAAGCACAGCCTATCAACTACAGCTGGGCAATAACGTTAACCTTAATGGCGGCCGTGTTCCTAAAACAAAAAATCCGCCCGCAAGACTGGTTTGCGTGTGCACTCGGCTATTTAGGTGTGGTGGTCATCGCCACCAAAGGGGATGTGCTTGGGCTGCAATTCGATAGCCCAGCAGGTGTGGCTCTAGCGCTGCTTTCTACTTTGCTATGGGCGGGCTATTGGATCCTGAACACCAAAAACACGGCCGATCCGGTTGTTGGTGTACTGCTTGGTTTTTTGGTGGCGTTGCCATTTGCTTTCGGTGTCGCGATCTATGAGGGCGCGGCTTGGTCGAGTATCACCCTAAAAGGCTGGCTAGCGGTGAGCTATGTGGGTCTGTTTGAAATGGGGATCACCTTTGTGCTTTGGCTGAGCGCTTTGAAGCTGACGCAAAACACGGCGCGTATCAGTAACCTGATCTTTGCTTCGCCATTTATCTCATTGATGCTGCTTGCCACCGTTATCGGTGAAGAGATCCACCCATCGACACTCGTCGGCTTAGTGTTGATTGTGATTGGACTGGTTGTGCAGCAGCTGAAGAGAAAACCTAAAGCCTAATCGCTTGATAGCACCTTATTACTACCGTCGCGAGCCTTTGTGTTCGCGACACCTTCCAATATTTTTCCTACTCTTTTTTGCCAGCCTCCCATGAGGATGCATTATCCACCTCAAGGTAATCAGCACAAACATCCACTTTTAACTCATTTTATAGATACACCGACCAAACCAAGGCGTCCTTTTCATTCCGCCACATTGCATCCTGCTGAAATTACTGTAGAAATAAATGGGTTGGAAATAATTTTTTATCGTTTCGTAAATAATTTTTTACAGCGATTGCAGTACGGATAATAATCATAAAGGACTCATGTCATGGATACTTCACTCCCTTCAGAGCCAGCATCACGCACAGGCTTATCTCACTTAGTACGTTCTCTTGGTCCAGGCATTATGATGGCAGCGGCCGCCGTTGGTGGTTCTCACCTTGTCGCTTCTACTAAAGCAGGCGCCATCTATGGCTGGCAACTCGCCGCACTGATCTTGCTCGTTAACCTGTTTAAATACCCATTTTTTAGAGCTGGGGTTCAGTACACCGTCGGTACAGGCAATAGTCTGATTCAAGCTATGAAGGATTAGGCCGTGGATACCTTTGGGTATTTACGCTACTGACGGTCATTTCCGCGGTAGTCAATACGGCAGCACTACTCTTGTTTAGCGCTAGTTTGCTCGGTTACTTCTTACCCTTCGAGTTGTCCTCGCTTGCCCTTTGCGGTGTTGTGCTGGTGACCTGTATTGGGATTTTATTCGCCGGTCACTACAAAGCGCTCGACGGACTGTCCAAAACGATTATGGCCACATTAACAGTGGCAACCGTGACAGCGGTGATTATCGCAGCGTCTAACGGCAGCGTTGCACCCGCCGATTATCAAGCGCCATCTCCATGGACCATTGCCGCCATTGGCTTTATCGTAGTCACCATGGGCTGGATGCCAGCACCGATTGAGATCTCCAGCATTACATCCATGTGGCTTAAGAGTCAGTGTAAAAAGCAAACCGTGACCGCGCAGTCGGCACTGTTTGACTTTAATGTTGGTTACATCGGTACGGCTATATTGGCCTTGGTGTTTGTTGCATTGGGTGCACTGGTTATCCACGGCTCAGGAACGGAGCTGTCGGCATCGGGCGTAGGGTTCTCACATCAATTGGTGGGCATGTACGCATCAACCATTGATGAATGGTCACGCTACCTAATCGCTGTGATTGCCTTCTTCTGTATCTTTGGCAGCACCATTACCGTTATTGATGGCTATTCGCGTGCGATTGCCGAGTCACAGCGACTATTGCAAAACCAATCAGAAGAAAATCCAAAGAGCTATCAAGCTTGGGTCATCCTGGTGTCTGTTGCGGCTATATCGATTATTGCTTTCTTCGCTAAAGCACTGATGCCAATGCTCAACTTCGCGATGATCATGGCGTTTGTTACCACACCGATATTTGCACTACTCAACTACATTTTGGTCTCTAAAACCGAGCTGCCAAAAGCGCTGCAAATGGGCAGTAAACTCAAGGCGCTATCCATTATCGGTCTTATTTACCTATTTGGTTTCCTTGCCGTGTTTATTTGGTGGAAATGGTTGATGTAGTTGACATTACACCCTTGATATCAAAAGCCTAGGGACAGTATCGTCACCTAGGCCTTTTTTGTAGAGGGAGGAAAAGGTATTCGGCGCTTACGCCATCGCCTCCAAGAACTCATTCACCTCTTGCGCACGGATGCTACGTGACTGCCGAAGATGATTTGAATGTTTTGGCCTTTGTTGACCAGACCCATAGGGTTCGATTCTTGGATTTTCGCCTCATCCACCAAAGATGAGTCGCGAACCTCCACACGCAATCGGGTGTAGCAGTTTTGCACATCTACGATGTTATCTTTACCACCTAGACCTTCAATGATAGCAACCGAGTTGAACTCACCGACTGCGCTATCAATTGCCGCTGTTTTGTTGCGGTTCTTGTAGTCTCTTTGGTTTGTAGCTTCATTTCAGCTTCACCACGACCAATGGTTTTCAGGTTAAGGTGCGTGATCAGCGCGCGGAACACAAAGTAGTACACGGCTAGCTGAACCAGACCAATCGCCACGTACATCGGCCAATCGGTTTTGTCTGTACCTAGTGGAATGTTGTAAACGATGAAGTCGATAAGACCGCCTTTACCTACCGCCACGACATCCAGCAGAGACAACACAGCCATGAATAGACCAGTTAGGATAGCGTGCACAACAAATAGAATTGGCGCGACGAAAAGGAATGAGAATTCAATCGGCTCAGTAACACCCACCAAAATAGAAGACAGCACTGCAGGGAACACAATCGCTTTCACTTTTTCGCGCTTGTCTTGGTCAGCACAGTGGTACATGGCGAGACCCGCACCCGTCAAACCGAAGATTTTTACTAGGCTGCGTGAATCAAACACGATTGAGCTAGAAAGACGCGTCGTCTCTGGGTCACCAATTTCAGCAAGGAAGATGTTCTCGATGCCGCAGTAGTTTTGACCAGCCACCATGGCACAACCACCAAGATCAGAGAAGTGCATTGGCACCCAAAGCAGGTGATGAAGACCCGTTGGAATAAGTATACGCTCTAGGAAACCGTACACGCCAACGCCCATAGAACCTGCGCCGCGAATGCTCTCGCCAAAGCCGAAGATAGCATGCTGAACCGGTGGCCAGATGTGGGTAAACAGAATACCAAGGCCAATCGCAACTGGGATCATGATGATAAGTACCAGACGAGATTCACCGTATAGTGATAGCGCGCCTTTCAGTACCTTTTGGCTGTATTTATTGTGGAAGTAAGCGTTAACAATACCGATCAGCATGCCAACGAAGATACCTGTATCAACCACTTGCAAGCCAAGGATGCTCGCCTGACCGGTGCCCCCTAAGTCACCATCTAATAGCAGACCATTAAACTTCATATAGGTATGCATGGTGTACAGGTAGATGAAGTAGATGATCAGCGCGTTAAAGCCAGCGAGGTGCTTGTCTTTTTTCGCAAGCCCCATCGAAATACCGACAGCAAAGATGATATGCAGGTTAATAAGAACGCTCAGCGTCGACCAAACCAACACTTCCCCCATCCCTTTAAAGAAAGGGGCATCTAAGAAAGGCAGTACTTCGACAATGCCAGGGTTGGTTGTTGCCGCTCCGATAGCAATCACAAAACCCACTAGTGGAAGGACATATATCGGTGCCAACATGGCGCGCGATAAGTCACTCATATAAGTGGTTATAGCTTCTTTGTTCATTATTGATGTTCCTAAATACGCTATTAATTATTTTATTTCTGCAAATCACTTTATTCAGAAAAGAAGTCATAACAACTTTGTTGTACCGAGAATGTGATGAATGACCTAATATAGAACCAATTTATTATGTTATTGTGATATTGATATAACCAATAATTTTTGGAAATGACATCGTGCTATACGTAAAAGTATTAGAGAGCTTAAAAGAGAAGATCAACGCGGATGTATACTGCGTTGGCTCAGCATTACCGACAGAAAAGCAGTTAATTGAAGAGTACCAAGTCAGCCGCATCACCATTCGCAAGGCAGTGGATGAACTGGTTAAACTCAAGCTGGTCGAAAAGCGCCGTGGTTCTGGTACCTATGTACTGGAAAAGCAATATTCGCATCAGCTTAATAGTTTGGCCGGTACCTCTGAAATTCTGACTCACAACAATAAGACCGTGAAGTATCAGGTGACGCAATTTTTGATGAGTAGTGATAATGCACCCGTCCATAAACTCCTAGGACTCAAACCTAATGAGCCTTGTATTATATACGTCGAGTGAAGTTTATTGATGACCAGCCAAGGATTGTCGAAGACAGCTATATGCCAGTTGCACTGTTTCCCGACCTCAATATCTCTACGTTACAGAAGTCGAAATTCGATTATGTCGAACATGAGAAAGGAATGCTGATACAAGGCAGTCGCCAAGAGTTCACCGCCGTCGACTCTGATGAGGAGATCATGGCCTTGCTTGGAATGGAGAAAAGCCACCCAATCATGAACCTGCGCTCAATATCCAACCTCGAAGATGGGCGTTATTTTGATTATACCGAGGCTTGGTTTCACCCTAACGCTCACAAGCTGGCTATCTACTTATCTCGTAAAAGAGGGCATAGAAAACCCGTATTTCCATAACCAATCCCAACTATTGTTTGAATACGATCACACATTAAAGGTATTTAATTTGTCACATCAAAACAAATCCATAGGATAAGACCTATTCAAGATAGGTTATAAATCACATGACCTTTTAAATATCCGAACAGCATTCAAAAACACATTGGAGTTGGTTATGACCAAACAACCACAAATCATCGCAATCGCAGGCGGCGGCTCAACATACACTGCCGGTATCGTTAAAGCTCTTCTAATGAAAGGGGATGACTTCCCTATCGCGGAAATCCGCATGTACGACATCGATGCACAGCGCCAAGACAACGTTGCAGTATTGGTGGACTACGTGGTCAAGACTCATGCTCCACACGTGAAACTGACAGTGACGACGGAACCGGAAGTGGCTTTCTCTCACGCTGACTTCGTGTTTGCTCAAATCCGCGTCGGTCAGTACAAGATGCGTGAAACCGACGAGAAGATCCCACTGCGTCACGGCTGTGTAGGCCAAGAGACTTGTGGTGCAGGTGGTCTGGCTTACGGCATGCGTACTATCTTCCCAATGATTGAGCTTATCGATCATATGGAGCGCTTCGCTAAAGAATCTTGCTGGATGCTGAACTACTCAAACCCAGCGGCGATTGTGGCGGATGCAGTTCACCGCCTACGTCCAAACGCTCGCGTACTTAACATCTGTGATATGCCAGTGGCGATTGAGCGTAACCTATCAAACATCCTTGGTGTGAACCGTTATGATCTCGACGTTGAGTACTTCGGTCTGAACCACTACGGCTGGTTTACTTCTATCAAGGTTGATGGCGAAGAAAAGATCCCATTCCTTCGTAACCACATCCAAAAATTCGGCATGTTGACTGAAGAAGAAGTGGAGAACGCGTGTCACTCTGAACCTTCTTGGATCAAGACCTTCAAGAACACTCAGCCTCTGATGCAGATGTTCCCAGAGTACGTGCCAAACACTTACCTTCAATACTACCTAATGGCCGACGATATCGTGGCTCAGTCTAACCCAGAGCACACTCGTGCTAACGAGGTCATGGAAGGTCGTGAGAAGAAGATGTTTGAAGCGATTGAGCAGATCAAAGCATCAGATGGCAACGTAGAGGGCAAGTTCCACGTTGGCGTGCACGGTGAGTTTATTGCAGACGTTGCGATGTCTATGGCTTATGATCTACGCCAGAAGTGGCTAGTGATCATTCCTAACAACGGCATCATCAAAGGCTTGCCAGATGATGCAATGGTGGAAGTACCTGCGCTACTCGGCCGCGATAAAGTTTACCCAATCCAAGTGGGTGAAGTGCCACACTTCTACCAAGGCATGCTGCAGCAACAACTCATGTCTGAGAAGTGCTTGGTTGATGCTGCAATTGAAGGCTCTTACGACAAAGCACTCCAAGCCTTTGCGCTTAACAAGACCATTCCATCAGCGAAAGTGGCGAAGCTTATCCTTGATGACATGATCGAAGCGAACAAAGAGTACTGGCCGGAACTTAAGTAATCCAATCCTGACCCTTGAATGAGAAGACAAGAGAACGAATGATGAAAAACAAACAAATCAAAGATCTTAATGCCTCAGCGGTGGGTTTTGGCTGCTGGGCAATCGGCGGGACTTGGAACAACGTCTCTGACAATGAATCCATCAACGCAATCAAAGCGGCAATCGATAACGGCATCAACTTTTTCGATGTTGCACCGGTTTACGGTAAAGGTCATGCGGAAACGGTACTCGGCCAAGCGCTGAAAACCGAGTCTCGCGACAACATCATCATCGCGACCAAATGTGGCCTGCCATGGTCTCAAGATGAGCGTAAAAAGACCCGTAAAGATCTGACAAAAGAGAGCATCTTCAAAGAAATTGATGACTCACTCACGCGCCTGCAAACTGAATACATCGACCTGTACCAAGTGCACTGGCCAGATCCAAACACGCCAATCTCAGAAACCGCAGAGGCACTGGCTGAGCTTAAACGACAAGGCAAAATTCGCCACGTTGGCGTGTCGAACTACTCGCTCGATATGACGCGTGAAATGATGGCAGGCGTTGAAGTGGCGACCTTCCAAGGTCTCTACAACCTACTTGAGCAAAACCCAGAGCATTACCACAACATTCCATTGCAGTACCGTGCGCGTGAAGAAGCGCTGCCGTTCTGTAAAGAGCACGACATGAAATACCTGCCGTACTCACCGCTGATGCAAGGTCTGCTGACGGGGACGTTAAAACGCTCTGGTAACTGGGATGAAAACGACGACCGTCGCAACAATCCAAAACTCAACGGCGACGCGTTTGAACCTTACTTCAACTGTGTGAAAGAACTAAAAGCACTGGCCAAAGAAGCCAACATTCCGCTTTCCCACCTAGCTATCCACTGGCTTGTGGCGCAAGAAGAAGTAGGGCCTGTGATTGCCGGTGCGCATACCGTAGAGCAAGTGATTGATAACGCGGCGTTTATGCAATCGACATCGAGCACTGAGCTGCTAGCACGTGCAGAAGCGATTGTCGCGAAGTGGGAACTTAACTAACTCGCATGCAACATCAGTTGGCTTAAAAACGACAAAAGCCGCATCCTAGGATGCGGCTTTTACATTTGATTCGATTGTTGTGTTGGAACGATTAGACGTGCTGACCCGCAACAAAACCTGATGACCAGCACCATTGGAAGTTATAGCCGCCCAGCCAACCCGTCACGTCCATCACCTCACCGATAAAGTACAAGCCTTGGATAGACTTACACTCCATGGTTTTAGATGAAAGATGGTTAGTGTTCACGCCACCCAGCGTCACCTCTGCGGTGCGATAGCCTTCGGTACCATTAGGTGCAATCGTCCAGTTTTCTAGAGATTCGCGAATCGCCACCAGCTCTTTTGGGTTGTACTGCTTCAGCGGTTTATCAGCAAAGACTTTACGCTCAATCAGCACTTCGACCAAACGCTTTGGCAGCACACGCGCCAAGGTATTTTTCAGGCTTTGGTTAGGGTGTTTTTCTAGTGATCGCGTTAGAAGCTTTTCAATATCCGCCTCTGGCACTAGGTTTACCGACACGTTTTGTCCCGGCCTCCAGAAGGATGAGATCTGCAGCACCGATGGGCCAGACAATCCACGGTGAGTAAACAGCAGAGCTTCTTTGAAGAGCGTACCATCATTTGCGGTGATTTCCGCTGGAATCGCGATACCAGATAGCTCAGCGAAGTCTTCTTTGTCTTCTTTATGCAGCGTAAACGGCACCAGACCCGCTGTCGTCGGCACGACTTCCAGACCAAACTGCTCAGCTATCTTATAACCAAATGGCGTCGCGCCCAGTTTTGGCATTGAAAGGCCGCCTGTGGCCACCACTAAAGAGTCACATTCAATCGTGTCGGTATCGGCGTGTAATGAGAAGCCTTGCTCAGTTTTCTCAATGCTGTGCACATCCGTTTGGTAGCGGAACTGAATGTTTGGAGATTCACACTCAGAGAGCATCATCTTAACGATGTCTTTCGCTGACTCTAAGCAGAACAGTTGTCCATGGTCGCGCTCTTCAAACTCAATGCCGTACTTACTCACCAGCGAGATGAAATCCCAGTTGGTGTACTGCGACAGCGCCGACTTTACGAAGTATGGGTTCTGACACAGGTAGTTGTTTGCCGACACGTCGTAGTTAGTGAAGTTACACTTACCACCGCCAGAGATCAGAATTTTTTCGACCCGGTTTTTTGGCATGATCCAGCACCAGCACGCGACGACCTCGCTTACCCGCTTCTGCTGCACACATCAACCCCGCAGCGCCTGCACCAATAATTACCACATCAACTTTCTGATTCATCACGGTTTTCCGACAAAATTTAAATAAAAAAAGGATGTGCGTATTGCACATCCCTTCAACAATCTGGCGCTATTCTAGCGGCTTAATCGACTAAAGCCAACTCCTCCAGCATTGCATCTCAAGCTGGAAACTGACACCAGGTTCATTGCCACGCTTACGCCTGCAACGTGCCCTGTTTAATGCTCTTCACCGTCTGCTAAAGCATGAAACCTGCGAGCAAGGTTACCCCAATCAACGCGACGCAGAGCACAAACAGCTCACGCACGCGATCGCACTTTTCGGTAAACACCGGATCATGGTGGTGATGGTATTCTTTGCTTTTGAGATAGTGAAACAGCCTCACTTGCTTCGACATGTTGCCGTGCGTCGTGAAAAATCCGCGTCCGTCGACTTGCTGGTACAAGAGCGGATGCGCCTCACGCATGATAAAAATAAGTGAGCGTAGTGCTGTGAGATACCTCGCCATATTGACTGAGGTAATGAGCATCAATGCTAATAGAATAGTGTCTCCACTGATCATCTTTTCCTCCCTACGTCCTCCTAGACACCCAAGAGAAAAAGACAATCAATGGTCTTTTAAGCGCTGATATTACTCAGCTGGGGCGTCCATAATGGAAGAAGAACCCTCTTTTGCTAACGTTGCCAAGTCCTTGTCGATGAAGAACAGCGCCTGTCCATTCTCACCTACGAGTTCTAGCTTATCTAAGATCCCTTTAAACAATTTTTCTTCTTCATGCTGCTCCGCAACATACCACTGAAGAAAGTTGAACGTTGAGTAGTCTTGAGCCGAGAAGGCAACGTGCGCCAGCTTGTTGATTTTCTCCGTAATCATCTGCTCATGTTTGTACGTTTCGCGGAACACATCGCCCAGGCTTTCAAAATCGTGACGAGGTGCTTCAATACTGCCCAAGATTGGCAATGCACCGGTTTCGCTTACGTAGGTAAACAATCTTTGCATGTGCTGCATTTCTTCGTCCGCATGCTTACGAAGAAATTCTGCCGCGCCTTCAAATCCTTTGTCTTCACACCAAGCACTCATTTGTAAGTATAGGTTGGATGAAAAGAATTCGAGGTTAATTTGCTCGTTCAGGTGTTGAACCATAGATGGAGAAAGCATTTACGACTCCTAATTTCGTAACTGGAATTAACGCCACTATAACATAACTAATTGAGGAGTCTTCTGATCTCATGCCCAAACCTGGCAACATCTGTGTACTCAGCGCTTACTTTGATTCTAGAAAACTTTGGCGACTTTGCTCACATTTTGTCGTCTTGTTGTTGAGAAAATTATTCAGAGACGCTCGATTCGTTTAGTAACGACAAGGCAGGGTTTTATAGCTATGACGACTGATTTGGGATCACATCAGCATAATTTTTGGGCGCTTAATGCTATGTTTTTAGTAGGACGAACGTCAGGAGGAGTGCGTTATGAGTTACAAACATATTATGGTCGCATTAGATCTCTCAGAAGAAAGCAAAATGCTCATAGACAAAGCGGTCTCACTCGCGAAACCACTGGATGCCGAGGTGTCATTTATCCATATCGATGTCAACTACGCCGAGCTTTACACTGGCTTGATTGACCTCAATATGGCTGAGACGCAGCATCAGGCCATGGAGGCCTCGATGACTCAGCTAAGAGAGTTTGCTGAGTACGCGAATTACCCGATTAAACATTCTTTGGTTGGCAGCGGTGACTTAAGCAATGAGCTGCGCGATACCATCGGTGAATACAATGTCGATTTGGTGGTGTGTGGTCATCATCAGGACTTTTGGAGCAAAATCCTGTCGTCTACCAGACAGCTTATCAACACCTCACCCGTCGACATGTTGGTCGTGCCAATCAAAGACTAAACCTTCTATCGGGTCTCAAGTGAGGCCCGATTTGATCCGTCCTCTTTCCCATCACAAAAGTGTTACACTAGCGCCCATCTTTTAATCGAACGATGAGATTTTCGATGGGTTATCTCTATTCTGTCACTCTGCTGTGGGCGTTCTCATTCAGCCTTATTGGAGTGTATCTCGCGGGTCAAGTTGACTCTTGGTTCTCGGTACTCATGCGTGTGGTATTGGCCGCACTGGTGTTTATTCCGTTCACTAAATTCAAGCAAGTGCCCAATTCACTTAAAGCCAAATTGATGGCGATTGGTGGCATTCAGCTAGGATTAATGTACTGCTTCTACTATCAATCGTTCTTGCTGCTCTCTGTACCGGAAGTACTGCTGTTCACTGTCTTCACTCCGATCTACGTGACACTCTTTTACGACTTGCTCAAAGGTCGCTTCTCACCATGGTATTTGGTAACGGCGGCAATTGCGGTCGCTGGCGCGGCGTTCATCAAGTTTGCTGGCATTAACGAAAACTTCTTGATGGGCTTCTTGGTCGTGCAAGGCGCGAACCTTTGTTTTGCTATCGGTCAGGTGGGTTACAAATACGTGATGGAGCAAGAGCAGGTTGAGCTGCACAGCACAGCGTGTTTGGTTATTTCTACATTGGCGCGACTGTGGTGGCGACCATCGCATTCTCGATTTTTGGTAGCTTCGATAAGATGCCGACGACGGGTGTGCAGTGGGGCGTGCTTATTTACCTAGGCACCATTGCTTCTGGGTTGGGCTACTTTATCTGGAACAAAGGCGCGACAATGGTTAACGCTGGCGCATTGGCGGTAATGAATAACCTTCTGGTGCCAGCAGGGCTTATCGTTAACATTGTGATTTGGAATCGCGATGTGGACTTGGTGAAACTGTCGATTGGTGGTGGGATTATCTTGCTATCACTGGTGGTGAACGAGCTTTGGGTCAAACCAAAAGCAGAAGCCCAACTGGCAAACAGCTAGGCTTCACTCAACACAAAGACCTTATTAGTGCAGCTGTTCTGGCTGCACTTTCATTACCTGCTTTTCGACCGTGGCTGCCGCTAACTGATACTTGTGCTCCAGCTTGCTCTGTTTGCGCAGTAGCTTCTGACTTTTCTTCAGTACTTTACGCAATTTCTTCTGTGCCTTTTTCTGCGCTTTGAGTGCTTTTTTGGCACGCTTCAGCGACTTCTTATCGATTGTTTCTAGGCTTAACTCTTCGGCCATTGGAACATCGGTCGCGGATTTAGGCTCGGCTTTGTTGGCCGTCTTGGTGAGTTTCGGCGTGGTTTTGGTTGGTAGCGCTTCGGCCAACACGCCACATTGCTGCTGTTCAGTCAGAGGCTTGCTCTGGCAAGATGCTGGCGGGATGGCAGCCGGTTTGCAAAGAGTGGATTTATCGGCGGATGAACGTGAGCAAGAGCGGCACAGGAACTTAGGTTCTGCGACCAAACGATGGATGTCACCAAGGTTGTCACTGATATCGCGACGATTCAACTTGCACAGACGTTTAGTCATACTACTCAATCTCCAACTAACCACAACGAAAACAGGAATGATTCTTAGTTAGATATAACGTCAATTAGCAGCGGTTGCAAGTAACTTGCTCCAGTTACACCAGAGCAAGTTACTCAAAAAACATATAGGAAAGGATTAACTCATTGATGCGTTAACATAAACATCGAAGCGATTTTTTTTGGTCTCAATCGCCATTGTCGGTTTTTTCTCATCCAGCCATTCAGCGTAGTCTGGACGTTTGACCACAACGCGTTTTGCCGCAAGCTTAAGAGCTGGCTCCAACAGTCCGTCTGCATCGGTATCTGCGCCAACCAAAGATTGGAAAACACGCATCTCTTTTTTCACCAGCGCCGATTTCTTTTTGTTCTCTGGGTGTGGATACATAGGGTCTAGATAGACAACATCTGGCTTGATAAAGGCGTTGTCATCGGCAAGTTCACCTAAGGCAACTAAGCTCGACGCATGCAACAGAGACATACGCTCACTCACCCACTCGCCAATTTCCGGATCTTGTTTGGCGCGCTCAAGACCGTCATCAAGCAATGCGGCGACCACAGGGTGACGCTCCACCATCTGCACCTTACAGCCAAGAGATGCGAGAACAAAAGCATCGCGCCCTAGGCCTGCAGTACCATCAAGCACCGTTGGTGTCGCTCCCTTGTTTAAGCCCGCAGCTTTGGCGATAGCTTGACCTTTGCCACCACCAAACTTGCGTCTGTGCGCCACCGCGCCCCCGCAAGGTCAACGTAAATCGCACCCAGCTTCGGCTCATCCAGCTTTCGAAGCTCGAGTCTTTGTTCGGTCAACACCAACGCAAATTCGGAATCGTCAGACGCCACCAATCCCCAACGCTCAGCAAGTTGCTGAAGCTCTGGTTGAAGTGGTTGATGTTCGCAAATGAGTTGAATGTGCAAAGTGAAGCTCCGATAAAAGGCAATGGGCGCCAGTGTACCTCAAGTCGATAGCGCGACCAATAAGCGTGATCGACACAAAGACGGCTGCGCAAAAATAGTGATAAGCTTGTGCACCAATGAAACGGCACGTGTTCAGCGATGTCGCCCATTCACTCAGACAAAGGATTCGATATGCACGGCACCAACAATCTCGACGATCTGGATAAAGCGATCCTAAAAACCTTGATGGAAGACGCTCGTCGCCCGTATGCCGAAATGGCAAAACAGTTTGATGTGAGCCCAGCGACGATTCACGTGCGTATTGAGAAGATGAAAGCGGCCGGGATCATTGAAGGTACAGAAGTAGTAGTGAACACCAAAAAGCTCGGTTATGACGTGTGCTGCTTTATCGGTATCAACTTATACGCCGCGCGCGACTATCACTCGGCGCTAGAAAAGCTCAATGCCTTGGATGAAGTGGTCGAAGCCTACTACACCACTGGTGCGTATAACATCTTCGTGAAGTTGATGTGTCGCTCGATTGAAGAGCTGCAGCACGTGCTGATCGATAAGCTGCAGGCGATTGAAGAGGTGCAATCGACGGAGACGTTGATTTCGTTGCAGAATCCGATTAGTCGGAATGTGAATCCTTAACCGTTCACCTCAACAAAAAAGGCGCTCATCAGAGCGCCTTTTTTACTATTTCAAGTGAGAGATTAAACCCACTTAGTCTTAGTTGCTTCTTTCACTGCTGACATAACCAGCGTCGGTAATGATGCTGCCATGATAACACCGAATAGGTGACCTGCTGCGAGTGCTTCCGTGTTGAAGATTAGCTGACCTAGACCTGTGTAGATAACCCCTAGCGATAGAATCGCTGACACCGCGACTGCACCTAGTAGGTACGGGTTGGTGAATGGGTTTCTGCGGTATAGCGACGTAAATGTACGTGAGTCAAATAGGTGCCATAGCTGTGCAAATACTAGCATCGCAAATGCCATTGTCTGTGCGTAGTTCGCAGAGAAGCCGTTAGTTAGTGCCCAGTTGAACGCCATGTAGCTCATGCCACCTAGTGCTAGACCACGAGTTAGGATACGAGTACCTAGGTGGTCGCTGAAGAAGCTCTCGTTACGTTTGCGAGGCTTACGCTCCATCAGATCTTTCTCTTCTGGCTCAACACCTAGCGCAAGCGCTGGTAGACCGTCTGAGACCAAGTTGATCCATAGAATCATCAGTGGAGTTAGCGGCAAGATAGCCTCTGGCCCCATCATTAGAAACGCAAACAGGATAACCGATACTTCACCCACGTTCGCAGTCAGAGCCTGACGAATGAACTTACGAAGGTTATCGAAGATTTGACGACCTTGACGAACCGCTTTCACGATAGTGCTGAAGTTGTCATCCAGTAGAATAAGGTCACCTGAGTCTTTCGCTACAGACGTACCAGTGATACCCATAGCAACACCGATATCTGCACGGCGCAGTGCTGGTGCATCGTTCACACCGTCACCTGTCATCGCTGCGACTTCATTGTTGAACTGCTGAGCCTGAACGATACGCAGCTTGTGCTCCGGCGTTACGCGAGCAAATACCGCTACTTCTGGACAGATTTGACGAAGCTTATCATCGTCCATCTCATCAAGCTCTGCACCGGTCACAACCAGATCTTTCTCGCTACGGATGATACCGATATCACGTGCAATCGCTGCCGCTGTTAGCGCGTGGTCACCAGTGATCATTACCGTTCTCACACCTGCTTGGTAGCAGCTTTCAATCGCATCGCGTACTTCTGGACGCGGTGGATCCATGATGCCGTAAAGACCCAGTACCGTAATGTCTTTCTCTAGCTCTTCGAAGTCACGTTCTAGGTCTGCTTCTGTTAGCTCTTTGAAGCCAACGGCTAGCGTACGCAGTGCGTCTTGAGCAAAGTTCTCAATTGCCGCTTCGTAGTTTGCAACGATCTCAGCACTTGGGCTCGTCGCTAGTGCAAGGTTGCCGTCCGATGCTGCTGTCGTATGCTCAACAGACGTGCCGTCAACCATAAAGCCTGCTGCGTTGCGAAGAATCACATCTGGCGCACCCTTGATAGCAAGGAAGTGGTTGCCTTCAGGGCCTTTCACGATAACCGATGCCATCTTACGAGAAGAATCGAATGGGAATTTTTCAACGATAGAGTAGCCACCTGACGTTAGCATCTCAGACTGGTTCAGACCTGCCTTCGCTGCTGCCACAATCAGTGCACCCTCAGTTGGGTTACCACGCACGGTCGACTTGTCGCCGTCCATGATGTACTCAGAATCGTTACATAACGTCGCGACAACTAGACCTTTCATCATCTCAGGCTTTGCTTCGCATCTGTGCTGTGCGATAGCGGCTTGAATTGACCTTCAGGGCTGAAGCCTTTACCGCTGACTTCCCAGTAACGACCGCTTGCATCGTACGCCTTCATTACCTGCATTTGGTTTTGAGTTAGCGTACCTGTCTTATCTGAACAGATAACCGTGGTCGAACCTAGCGTCTCAATCGCAGCCAGCTGCTTAGCAAGCGCATTGTTCTTCACCATACGAGTCGAACCCATGGTTAGAACGATAGTGATTACCGTAGGAAGACCTTCAGGAATCGCAGCTACAGACAGTGAGATACCTGTGTTTAGGATTTCTAGCCAAGGCATGCCGTAGTAAAGACCAATAGCACATACAACCGCTACCACGCCCAGTGCGACTAGCATTAGCGTCTTGGCGATGGTGTCCATGCGCTCTTGCATTGGCGTCTTGGTTTCTTCGGTGTTCGCCATTAGGTCAGCAATGTGACCTACTTCGGTCTGCATACCGGTCGCAACCACTACACCTAGACCTGTACCCGATGTCACCATCGTGGTCATAAAGCCCATGTTTAGCTGGTCGCCAAGACCCACGGTTTCGTCTTCGATAACCTTAGACGTCTTGTCTACTGGCTCAGACTCACCTGTTAGCGCTGCTTCGTCGATAGATAGACGGTTAGCCTCAAGAATACGTACATCAGCTGCTAGGATGTCACCTGTGCTGATTTTTAGGATATCACCCGGAACGATGTCGCTCGCTGGGATGTCCATCCACTCACCATCACGCTTAACCTGTGCCGATGGTGCCGCCATTTGACGTAGCGCTTCCATGCCTTTCTGAGCTTTGAACTCTTGCCAGAAAGCAATCAACGCGTTGATAAAGATGATCGCCGTAATCGCGATTGCATCCACTAGGTGCCCAGTGAAATAGGAAACAATGGCACCGACACCAAGAATGAAGATAAGTGGATTCTTAAATTGGTGAAGAAACAGCTCAAGCGCAGATTTGCCCGCCTTCTCTTGCAGCTCGTTTTTTCCGTATTGTGATTGACGCTCGGCGACTTCCTTTGAAGTCAAACCTTGCTCCGTCGACACGCCCATCATCTGCTGGGTATTCTCAACGGTTTCAGTAAACCACTTTTTAGTCATGGGGTAACTCTCCAAGTAAATTCAGTCGACATCGGTAGAATGACAAACCAATAAAAAACAATCGCTGAATAAAATGATGAAAACGCCCCGCTCTGAATTTGCATTTTTATTAACAATTAATGCGTAAGCGGAAAGCCAAATTACGTTACCTGAAACCCAATATCCTTGTAATTAACTTTCGGAGTGCTTGCATGCACTCTAGGACGCTTCTTTGACTCACAACAAACTTAGATTTTATTCGAACCTCAAACTCAGCAAGGCTTTGTAAGCAAAATTAAATAACACCTAATTTTGGCTGAAAGGATACTTCTGTTTTTCGAAGTGTGAAAGTGGGTGACATTATCGGGAGGATGGTTGGGGAGTGCATTTTGATAACGAAATGGGTTTTGGAGGTTTTTATTCAATAGTTATTCAACTGAAATATATCATTTGGATCGAAAAAGCCCCCAACCAAAGGTCAGGGGCTCTCATCTATATCAAGCTTATTAACTAAGCACTAATCCCAGAATGACGCAGCAATGCATCAATCTCAGGCTCACGACCTCGGAAGCGCTTAAACAGCTCCATCGGCTCTTCACTGCCACCCATTTCCAGGATGTTGTTTAGGAAGCTTTGACCTGTCTCTTTATTAAAGATGCCCTCTTCTTCAAAGCGAGAATATGCGTCTGAAGACAACACCTCAGCCCATAGGTAGCTGTAGTAACCAGCACTGTAGCCACCAGCAAAGATGTGGCTAAAGCTATGCGAGAAGCGGTTCCACTCTAAGCTTGGTAATACGGCGACTTTAGACTTCACATCCGCTAGTGTCTCAAGTACACGCGCGCCAATGTCTGGATCGTATTCTGTGTGTAACGTGAAGTCGAACAGACCGAACTCAAGTTGGCGCAGGATAAACATCGCCGATTGGAAGTTCTTCGCTGCCAACATCTTGTCGAGCATGGCTTTTGGTAGCGGCTCACCCGTCTCGTAGTGACCGGAGATAAACGCCAGCGCCTCTTCTTCCCAGCACCAGTTCTCTAGGAACTGACTTGGTAGCTCAACCGCATCCCAAGGCACACCATTAATGCCAGATACCGCACCGGTATCGATCTTAGTCAGCATGTGGTGAATACCGTGGCCAGTCTCGTGGAATAGTGTTACCACTTCATCGTGAGTGAACATGGCAGGCTTATCGCCACTGGTTTGTTGAAGTTACATGTTAGGTAGGCCACTGGAGTTTGCAGTTCGCCGTTAGCATTGATGCGGCGCACTCGGCATTCGTCCATCCATGCACCGCCACGTTTGTGCTCGCGTGCATACAGATCTAGGTAGAAGCTGCCGCGCAGTGTGCCTTCACTATCGAAGATATCGAAGAAACGTACCGACTCATGCCAAGTATCCACACCTTCACGTTCAGTAATTTTCATGCCGAAGACGCGGTTAAGCACCTCGAACAGACCGCTAACCACTTTTGATTCTGGGAAATATGGGCGCAGCTCTTCATCTGAGAACTGGAATAGGTGCTGCTTTTGCTTCTCGCTGTAGTAAGCGATATCCCAAAGGTTTAGCTCAGTGACGCCGAACTCTTTTTCAGCAAACTGGCGCAGCTCTTCAACTTCACGCTCACCTTGAGGCTTCGCCTTGGTCGCTAGGTCGTTCAAGAAGCCAAGCACTTGCGCTGGGCTCTCTGCCATTTTGGTTGCCAGTGATTTCTCACTGAAGGTGCCAAAGCCAAGCAAACGAGCAATTTCATGGCGCAGTTTTAACTGTTCTGAAATGATATCTGTGTTGTCCCACTGACCTGCAGTCGGGCCGCGATCAGAGGCGCGAGTGACATACGCTTCGTACAACTCTTTGCGCAGCGCTTGGTTATCACAGTATGTCAGAACCGGAAGATAAGATGGGATATCGAGTGTTAATAGGTAGCCTTCAAGCTCTTTGGCTTCAGCGGCCGATTTCGCTGCTGCCAGCGCCGATTCCGGCATGCCCGCAAGCTCTTTCTCATCGGTGATGTGCTTGGTCCAACCCATAGTGGCATCGAGGACATTGTTAGAGAACTGCGAGCCTAGCTCTGACATGCGTTTGCTGATTTCGCCGTAGCGATGCTGCTCGTTAGCTGGCAAACCAATGCCTGAAAGCTCAAAGTCTCGTAGGGAATCTTTGATGGTTTTTTGCTGAGCTTGACTGAGCGCAGCAAAATCATCGCTGGCCTTGATCGCTTTATAAGCCTCATACAGGCCTTTGTGTTGACCCACCCAAGTGCCGTACTCTGACAAAATAGGCAAACAGCTCTCATACGCTTCACGCAGCTCGTCGCTGTTGACCACAGAGTTCATATGGCTCACTGGTGACCAAAGGCGGCTTAGCTTGTCATCAATCTCTTCGATTGGCGCAATAACATTGTCCCAAGTCGGGTTGGTATTGCCTTCAAGCACAGCATCAATTTTTGCGCGGCAGGCATCAATCGCTTGCTCGACTGCTGGTTTCACATGTTCTGGTTTAATGTGTGAAAAAGGAGGTAAGTCGGTAAACGTCAGTAGTGGGTTTGACATGCAGCGTCCCTTTTTAGTTATTGGGTTCCCTCACTCATTGGGTAGCAAGTGAGCGTAATTATTAAATAAATGTAGTCTTTGGACTCGAATTTCAATCCTTGCGACATAACGAAGTTGTAAGATCTCTGCCGCTTCGAGAAAGAAGAGGTTATACTTCGTGCATTATTGTCTAACCGAGTCTTTATTTTGCTGAGCTATCGTCACAGTTTTCACGCGGGCAACCATGCCGATGTCGTGAAGCACATAGTACAAAGTCTTATCCTTAATTCTCTAAAAAACAAGGAAAAGCCATTCGTTTATCACGACACCCATTCGGGCGTAGGTCGCTACGATCTGACCCACGAATGGTCAGAGAAAACGGGCGAATACAAGCAAGGTATCGGCAGGCTTTGGGGTAATTCAGACATCCCAGAAAACATCGCCAGCTACATCGAGTCGATTGATACGCTAAATAACGGCGATGCACTGCGTTACTACCCAGGTTCACCGCGTGTAGCACGCGCACATCTGCGCCCGCAAGACCGTATGGTACTGACCGAACTGCACCCAAGTGACTTCCCGCTACTGGAGCAAGAGTTTCATCGCGACCGTCAGGTGAAAATCTTTAAAGAGGATGGTTTTAAACGCCTTAAAGCGAGCCTGCCACCAGCAGAGCGTCGCGGCTTAGTACTGATTGACCCGCCCTACGAGCTCGCTAGAGAGTACCGCGATGTGGTAACTGCTATTGCACAGAGCCATAAGCGCTGGGCAACCGGTATTTACGCGATTTGGTACCCAGTGGTGAATCGCTACGACATCGACGACATGATTGATGGTCTAGAAGGGCTCGGCATTCGCAAGATCCTTCAAATAGAGCTTGGGGTCTCTCCTGACACCAATGAGCGCGGCATGACGGCTTCGGGCATGATTGTTATCAACCCGCCGTGGATGCTAGAGCAGCAAATGAAAGAGATTCTGCCATACCTTAAAGAGAAGATTGCCCCAGCAACAGGTCACTTTAAAGTCGAATGGATTGTGCCGGAGTAATCTAACTCTGCCCCACTTCCAACGCAGCAGACTGATCTCTGCTGCGTTCAGTTTCCATCAACCTCAGCAATCGCCCTTTCTTAATATCAATCGCTATTAGTCATAATCAACTCCGCTTTTTCCCATTAGAGAAAGTTGCTAGACTCGATTTATCATACGGACAGAGATTGTTGCTCACATTTTGGGTCGTTGAGTTCTGACGAAATCGCCCCAATATGCTTTAGTACTAGCAATCAAAATATTTATAAGCTCTTGGAGAACGTAATGGCAACGCATTTTGACTATATCTGTATTGGTGGCGGCAGCGGCGGTATCGCATCTGCAAACCGTGCGGCAATGTATGGCGCGAAGGTTGCGCTTATCGAAGCGAAAGACCTAGGCGGTACTTGTGTAAACGTTGGCTGTGTACCTAAAAAAGTGATGTGGCACGGCGCGCAAATTGCTGAAGCATGAACCTATACGCGGAAGACTATGGTTTTGACGTTGACGTTAAAGGCTTCGACTGGAACAAACTGGTTGAGAGCCGCCAAGCGTACATTGGTCGTATTCACCAATCTTACGATCGCGTACTCGGTAACAACAAAGTAAACGTTATCAAGGGCTTTGCTAAATTCGTTGACGCAAAAACCGTCGAGGTTGATGGCGAGCTATATACAGCAGACCACATCCTAATCGCAGTCGGTGGTCGCCCAACGATTCCAAACATCCCAGGTGCTGAATACGGTATCGACTCAAACGGCTTCTTCGACCTAGATGCACAACCTAAGCGTGTTGCTGTTGTAGGTGCAGGTTACATTGCTGTTGAGATCGCAGGCGTTCTAAGCGCACTAGGTACAGAGACACACCTGTTCGTTCGTAAAGAGTCGCCACTGCGTAGCTTCGATCCAATGATCATCGACACCCTAGTCGAAGTGATGGATGCAGAAGGCCCAACACTGCACACTCAATCTGTGCCAAAAGAAGTGGTTAAAGAAGCAGACGGCAGCCTGACTCTTCACCTAGAGAACGGCGAGAGCCAAAACGTTGATCAGCTTATCTGGGCGATTGGTCGTCATCCAGCAACAGACGCAATCAACCTAAGCGCAACAGGCGTTGAGACTAACGATCGCGGCTACATCAAGGTAGACGAATACCAAACAACCAACGTTGAAGGCATCTACTGTGTGGGCGATATCATGGAAGGTGGTATCGAGCTAACACCTGTGGCAGTGAAAGCGGGTCGCCAGCTTTCTGAGCGCCTATTTAACAACAAGCCAAACGCGAAAATGGACTACGACCTAGTTCCAACCGTGGTATTCAGCCACCCACCAATCGGCACTATCGGTCTCACTGAGCCAGAAGCGGTTGCGAAATACGGCGAAGATAACGTGAAAGTGTACACATCAGGCTTCACAGCGATGTACACTGCAGTCACTAAGCACCGTCAACCTTGTAAGATGAAGCTCGTATGTGCGGGCGACGATGAGAAAGTGGTTGGCCTGCACGGCATCGGCTTTACCGTTGACGAGATGATTCAAGGCTTTGCGGTAGCGATGAAGATGGGCGCAACCAAAGCAGATTTTGATTCAGTGGTTGCTATCCACCCAACGGGCTCAGAAGAGTTCGTGACTATGCGCTAAAAGCCGCGCAGCACACCTACTATGATTACAGCCCAGTTTCGACTGGGCTGTTCTACATCTAAAGTTTCGAACCACAACGCACCTTTGTGTAATCCAGCAATAACACATTCCTATCTAGCTTGAAACGCCTCGCAACGCTCTCATCACATCCTCAGAATTAATGGTTTTCACAGTAACTAGCACATAGCCTTTGTTTTAGTTTTTTCTGCTAGCTAACAGTTCTCATCCAGCATGAGCCTCTGCAAACTAGCCAAACTAAATAAAAGGAACGTGAAATGAAACCTTCTCATTTGTTGGCGGCTGCGACACTCGTTAGTGCCAGCTTGCCCGCTTTTGCAGTCAACCCACAGCCCGATCCAACCAACCCCACGGGTTACGTGTTACTGCGCAGCGAAGTACAAGCCAGCGAAGCCGCCCAAACCAGTGACCCTATGTATGCGGTATGGGCAAACGCCCTCTCCACGGCACCAAACACTGTCGTCAATGCGATTGACGCAGGATTGGCGACCAATCCCGCAACGTAAAACGTGCCGAGCGCGTCTTCCCACGTTCAGAATGGGACTTTCTTACTCAAATGGCCGCTCCAGAGTACACCTACCAGCGTTTTTTGCAGGCCATCGGTAAGTTTCCTGCGTTTTGTGGCGACTACACCGATGGACGCAATGCCGACGCCATCTGTAAGCGCTCTATCGTCACTGCCTTTGCGCATTTCGCCCAAGAAACTGGCGGACATATCGCGCTTGATAACACTTGGGATAACCCACTTGCTTTGGAAGAGTGGCAGCAAGCTTTGGTTCATGTGCGTGAGATGGGATGGTCTGAAGGGCAAGAAGGCTATACCACTGGCTGCGGCCAAAATGATTGGCAAAACAAGCGCTGGCCATGTTCACCGAACCAAGGCTATTTCGGTCGCGGCGCCAAACAGCTTTCCTACCATTTTAACTACGGTCCTTTCTCGGAGGTGATGTTTGATGGTGACGCGACGGTACTACTTAATAATCCCGCTCTGGTTGCCGATTCTTGGTTAAACCTTGCGTCTGCGATTTGGTTCTTCCTAACCCCACAAGCACCTAAGCCTGCAATGTTGCATGTTATTGATCGTACTTGGACACCCTCACAGCGTGAGATAGACGCAGGCATTGGCTATGGCTTTGGTACCACGATTAATATCATCAACGGCGGCATTGAATGTGGTGAGCAAAACAAAACCAAAGGCCAACCGGTTAACCGTATTCGCTACTGGGAAGGACTTGCAGCACACTACCAGATCCCTATTGAAGCCGATGAAGCCAATACCTGTTGGCAACAAACACCTTATGGCAGCCTCAATCTCAATGGTGCGACCGATGTTCTTTACACCAACTGGGAAGCTAGCTGGAAATACCATGCCGATCGTCCGGGTGGTGTCTCGTTTGAATGTAATCTAGTGGGCTATCAAACCGCCTATTCGGCGCTGGTTCCAGGCGATTATGAAAAGTGTGTCACTAACTTCTACGGCTCTCACGCTAACTGGCCAGAAGTGCGCATTGTCGATGCATTGCCAACTGATGATGGCACCGGTGGTGGAGACACTGGCGGAGGTAATGGTGGTGGCGACGCCGGTTCAGGCACTCCCTCTGGTGTCATTATATGGGAGGCTGGAGTCACTCAAGCTAAGGTAGGCGATACCGTGACCCATCAAGGAAAGTGTTTTACCGCCAAAAACAAACCCGGTATTTGGGAAACACCGACGCAAACTAACTGGTTCTGGCAGCAAGTGAATTGCCCGGCTTAAAAATATCACCAAAATCTATAAATTACTGATTTATTATAGAAAATAGAGCGGCAGTTCGGTATCCTTTAGCCTGGTTAAAAAGGACGCATTGGCCAGACATTGAAACATGGACATCGCACTGAGCTGCTGCTCAACTTCCACTATATGGATGAGGCTGAGCAAGCCACATATCTTGATAAACTAAAATTCTCAGATCCCAAGTTACACCAGGAACTGCTCAGTGAACAGAGCAGCGTACATTCCGATCTAACGCAAATATTAGGTCGACACGCCAGTGTGCATGTCGATGGCTCTGCGATTGCTCAAACCGAACTCGGACCCTATCGAATAAGTGAGCGGATTGGGCGCGGCGGCATGAGCCAAGTCTATCTGGCTGAGCGTTGTGATGGCCGATTTGAGCAATCCGTCGCTATTAAAGTGTTTGAGCCTCATCTAACCAACATGGTTGGCAAGGCTATGCTGTATTGGGAAGCACAGCTTCTGGCCAAGCTCAATCACCCTAATATTGCCAATGTATTGGATGCCAACGAAACCGACTCCTCGGTATTTTTGGTGATTGAGCATGTAAAAGGTCAATCGCTTACTCACTGGCTTACCACCAACCCCAGCTATAGCGTGAAACTAGCACTGTTTTACGATATTACCGATGCCATTCACCACGCTCATGCGCAAGGCGTGTTTCATGGAGATCTCAAGCCAGAAAATATCCTGGTCGACGAGAATGGCGACGCCAAGGTGATCGATTTTAGTATCGCTACCCATGATGCTCGCTATACCGACCTGCACATTTACAGTGCTGACTATGCCAGTCCAACGCAAAAACAAACCGGTAAAGTCGATGCCTCAAGCGACATTTATGCCCTTGGTAAAATTTTCAACAAACTGTTTCCCAGCCACCAGCACAACTCTGAAGCGCAATGGGTCTATCATAAATGTACTCAGCCAAGTACATTTCAGTACTTTCGAATTGCAGAGTTGAAGTCGGACATAAAAGCTCTTCAGCACAATAAGCCCATCGACCACCCCGATGCAAACGCCCTTTATCGATGTCGTAAGCTGTTAAAGCGCAGACCTCTCGCCAGCGCCTTGACAGTACTACTCTTGACTTCCGGCTTAGGCTTTGTTTCTGCTCTAATTAATAAGAACCTTGAACTCCAACAGCAGCAACGCGTCTCCAATGAGCTCCTGCTTGAAATGACCCAACTGCTGTTCCACGGCCATCGCAGCGATGCCGTCTCTTTGAAAACCATGCTGGATTTAACCAGCATGCGTTTGCTGAATCATCAAGATTTACCGATTGATATCAAGCAAAAGCTGGTACTGGCGATGTTAATGCCAGATCAGAACTCTGCCGAACAAGAACAAAAAGACATAGGTACAACCTCAGAATGAAGCGTATGAATCCTACCTGGATGGCTATGGTGGCCTCCCTTGCGAGTACGCAAGTTTTCGCAACTGATATTCAAATTGGACATTTTATCGATGCGCCAGTCACAGGCCTTTACTACGAAACCAGCTCCAAGCTCAGCGGCTACACCCAACAAGGCCAATTTGAGTTTAAAGACGGCGATGAAGTGCGTTTTTATTTAGGCAGCACAAATCAACATAAACTGCTGGCTACAGTGGCAGCCCAAAAGGTAGTGACACCAAATCTCGCCTCAACCACCCCGAGTAAAAGCCTCAATATGGTTCGACTCTTGCTCGGCATCGATACCGAACCTAACCGAGAGGATCTCATCAATCTCGACAGTGAGTGGCTATCTTCAGATAAGGTTCAAACACTACTCAAAGCACTGGATCTCAACAACCTACCTGAAAACCTCAGCGTGTCAGATAAACCGCTCGCCAGTGTGCAAGAGGCGGCAAAACACCTAGAGAGCAGTCAACAATACATAGAGCAGAACTTTACCTCCAAACAGGTACTCACGGCGCCAGTGGACGTCAAACTCGTCAACACCATTCTCAAGCGCCGTGATTGGCGAGGCAACCTGTGTTTTTACGATACCGCGCGGCGCGACGAGCCCAATTATCACGGCCCGATTGGCAGCACAACCTACAAGATTGTTGATGGCGGCATGATTCTTTATCCAGATGTGGGCGACTACTATGGCAGCCGTGATGGCTCCGTAAGCAGCTGTGAGGTCAATGTCAGTCAAAGCTACCAAGAACAAGAGTTTGAGAAGATAGATGACTATTCCGACTGGGGCGGACTCATCGCTTGTGCCCACACTGGCTGCACCCATCGAGACCTCAACGGATTCGATATCGAAGATTTTGATGATGAAGGCGACTGGAAGTACCGTACCGTGGCAATCAGCTACAACACCACCACCAAACTACTGACTCAAAAGTCTCAAGGACTAGGCAAGAAAGCGCAGGTAGAGCACGACAATCTAACCGAGCACCTATGGTTTACCTCGGCTGTAAATGAAAAGCAGTCAATTGATTTCCAAGGGTATTGGCGACAGCGGAATCTGGCATCTGGCGATACGCGCTGCCTGTACATAGCCGATCAACGTGTAATGCAAAGCAAGAATGAAGCCTGTACAAAGAACCGCCAAAACTACACCCAAGATGTCACAGCAGAGTTTGGCGACATGTGGTGGCTTAGCAATGACGTAGGCACCGCGAGCATTGAACAGCTCAACAGCGGCGTAAAATGGTACGCCAGCGACAACACGCCCCTTTACAGCTTGTGGGAGTTCTTACCGACCCAGAAGGAGTGGAGCGACGGCAAGATCTATCGCCGCTTCCAAGACATTCAAGTCGACCAGTTCGGCAAGCAACAAGCTCGAACCACCGCAGTGTTTGAGCTTGAACGATTAGCAAACGATTCGTGGATATAGGTAAGCCAATGCAACTGACTGATATCATTGTCCGTTGGCACAACGGTGATAAGCAGGCTGAGGGGCTGCTGTTTCATTATGCCTATGAACAACTAAAGAGCATCGCCCACAAAGAACGGGTACGTGCTCTGGATAAATTTGGTGAAAATGCTGAGCACCACGAGCAAGAGGTAAACAACACCACCGCTTTGATCCATGATGCTTACGTCAAGCTGTCCCAACACGACGTTAGCTATCTTCAGAATCGGAAACAGTTTTTCTTACTGGTCTCCAAGGTCGTGCGCCAGATCCTTATTGACCAGTCCAGAAAGCGCCTCGCACAAAAGCGCCAACCGACAACGACGACAACACGAGACCAACAGAACTTTGAGCAACTGATGAGCTTTGATAGTGCGTTGGGAGAACTCAAAAAACGCTTCCCCCGCCAATCAGAGGTACTCCAACTGCGCTACTTTGCTGGCCTTAAAAACAAAGAAATCAGTGACATGATGCAATGCAGCCCCAGCCTTATCGAGAAAGACCTCAAGTTCTCTCGCAGTTGGATGCAATCACAAATCTAATTTTATTTTTACGGCTTTTTGCTGCAATTACGTTCCTTGTTGCTCAATGGATAAATGATTAAAAAAGGTCATTAACCGAGTGAAACCAAACAAGGAACGACCCTATGAAACAACTTAGCGCAATCGCCATCGCGGTTTCTTTGATTCTTACTGGCTGCGGCGGAAGCGATAGTGGTGATGATGGCACCTCAACTGGCGGCGGTGAACAAACTAAGCCGTCATTGCAGCGACAAGCTCTTGATGGCTACTTAGTCGATGCTGATGTCTACGTTGACCGTAACCGCAACAACATTGCTGAAACCGATGAGAAGTTGACGGCGACCACCGATTCACAGGGTAAGTTCACCATTTCAGAAGCCGATGCTGAGTTCCCAGTCATCGTCCGCGCCGTTGCGGGTCGCAGTTACGATACCGATAAAGGTGGTAGACTGATCAACACATTTGAGATCGCGGCACCAGCGGGTACCGCCGTTGTCAGCCCATTCTCAACCATTGCCGTTCTCGAACAGAAAACGCTGGAAGAAGTTGCGGCAGATTTAGATATCGACAGCACCATCTTAGATGCAGACTACGTAGCGGCAAAACAAGCTAACACCGATGCGAAACAAGTGCATGCCATTGCTCGCTCACTGACGCTTCAGCTAGATAGTGATCTCGCGAGCTCAGAAGCAAACCTTTCTGACATCAAAACTCAGCTCACAAACATCCAAGATAAAATTGCTGAGCAGGTCAATAGCAACGTCGATCTAGACACCATCATCGTCGATGAAAAAGGTAACGTTAGCGAATCTCCAAAATCCGTCAAAAACATGATGGTTGGTTCGACCTATTACTATGTTTCGACCAACGATTACTATTTCCATAAAGAGGGCATTTCAGAAATCACCTTCCACGAGAACAAAGTGAGCTTTATTGATGACAACGGCAAGGTTGGTGAGCAGCCTCTTACCTACACCGATACTGGTTACATTACTTCGGACGGCGAAGAGACCATCATTTTGCTTGGTGAGAAACTCAGCCTAACTGTGACACCTCAAAACGATCTGTTTGTGGCAAGCCAGGTTAACTTTGGTGACAACGGCTACGAAAAGCGTGCGGTAACAACTTCTGATTTCGCAGGCAAAACACTGTATCACTTCTGGGATGACTCTACGTCGAGTAAGGCGGATCCTGATATGGCAAAAATTGTTCTCAATGAAGACGGCAGTGGCGTGATTGTGGAAAGAAATGGACTCAATTGGCCAGAGACTGAAATGCAAGGCTCATGGCGCATTAGCGACCAAGGAGACCTCGTTCTCAGCGCTAGTGACTTCGATGAAGATTGGGTTATCTCATTCACGACATTAACAAGCCAAGGCTTGCATGTGGCGTACGAAGACAGCCGCAACCAATCTAAGCCGCTGCTGTTCACTGAAAACCACGACCTGGCTGACAATCTATATAGAGAATGGCTTAAACTCGCGAAGTAACGCGAGACCCTCAAACTGCCCTGCGGGGCAGTTTTTACACAACTCTGATCCCCTCTCCCTTTCTTAGTTGGAAAAACTTCCTTATAGTTTGTGAAGACTGTAAGGAGTTGTTAATGGACAAAAAACACGTTTATTTCTTTGATGCTATGCGCTGTGTAGCGGCGCTGGCGGTGATCATCATTCATGCGCTTGGGCCTTACCGTCATGAACTTGGACAAATCCCAATGGGCGAATGGGTAACGGCGATTACCTTCAATGGTTTCAGCCGCTGGGCAGTGCCGGTGTTTATCCTGATCACAGGCGCTCTTATGCTTAACGATACGCGTCCTTTCGATCTCAAATACTACCTGTCACGACGCTTGGGTAAAGTGCTGATCCCATTTCTGGTTTGGTCACTATTCTACGCCTATTTGTCCGGTTGGACGATTGAGGGCTTTAATGGTGACACAGTGAAAGAGGTGTTAGCAGAGAGTTATCATCACCAAACCTACTACCATCTTGGCTTCTTTTATTACTTCATCCCACTGTATGCAGCGATTCCGTTCCTGCAAATCTTCGTGCGTAAGTTCGATGATGGGGCACTTTATGCGTTCACTGGGCTTTGGCTACTGACCACGTTACTGTTTTTGATGCGCATTGACGGGCCGTGGAGTGAGCAGTTCTGGCTGTATATGGGATTGTTGCCACTGGGCTACATTTTGTATCAAAAGCTACCTGCTAGTCGCGGCGTGGTGGTGCTTTCCGTCGTCCTTGGTGTGGGTGCAATGGCGCTAAGCAGCTATATGGTGGTGCAAGGCAGTATTGAAGCCGATCGCTATTATGTCGGCCGCTGGTTCTCGTACAAAACGCTGAATACGGTTCTAGCAGCGAGCATGATTTTCATCTTGTGTAAGGCGTACGCGGACAATCTAAAGCCAAAAGTGAAGAAGGTGGTGAGCTTTATCAGCCAATACAGTTTAGGTGTTTATATTCTGCATCCACTGTTTTTATGGCCGATGAATGAGCTAGGGCTGCACCATGGGCACCCGATTTATATGATCCCATTCTGGGTTATCGTCAGCGGCAGCTTGGCATTGGGTACCAGCTGGTTACTGGCTCGCAGTGCTAAAACACGTTGGTTGCTACCATAACGCTTACTTCCCGACACACACGACATTCAGCAAGGTGTTGCCTTTAAGCGGTGACACCTTGCCATTAGTAAACAGTCCCTTCTGACCATCTCCCCAATACGGCATCTGCATTGGCCATTGATTGTTCGCCATAACCTGTGAGCCAACAAGCGCTTGCCACTCGTCATTACTCACCAAATGCATATCGAGATCGCTACACACCTTAATCGCGCTGTTATAGCTTAGTCGATTCCACGCTTTATCATGTTCCATGTAGAACTGGTGATCGCCACCAGACAGGTAAGGCACAGCATAGCGTTTCCCCCGATCTGGGTTGAGAGCCGAACTGACAAGGAAGAAGATTTGTTGGTAGGCAAAGCTGGAATGGTTGCCGCTTTTTTGACCGGCTTTGGCGCTGTCGATTGGGATTGAAGTGGGGCTTGCTTGGGTTGAGAAGGCTTGGACTTGTCTTGGCCGGACTGAGGCTTACTGGCAAGGGGTTTCTCAGAGGCTTGTGGTTTACTGAAGGCGGCTTTTACACCGGTGGAAGTAGAGGGCTTTGCAACGTTGGAAGATGCAGCGCTCACCGTGTTCCCGCTGCGCTCAACCACACGAATAAATGCATCGCCGTAGCCGCTTACCCCTTTAACCTCGATTAAGTCCTGCTTGGCTTTATTCACATCGGTGTAAGGGCCAATCAAACAGCGGTAACTGCTTTTCTGTGGCAGCATCCAAACATCGGAGGATATTTCCGAGTAAAGTGGCATTGCCTGTTCAAGAGGCATCGGTGTTTCAAGTATCCCACATTGAATCCAGTAAACAGCGTCTTTCGACTCCGGAACTTTGCTTCCCCAAACCCCGTTACCGATAGGGCAATTTTCCGCCAGCACTGGGAGTTGGTTCGTAGAAGCTTGGCTTGCATCGCACAGAGCATCGTCTGCCAATACGTTCGTCGACACGGTCAATACCCCAAGCAGAACACTACTACGCAGCCAGCGTGATGAAACGCTTGCCAATCCTTTAACTCTGCTGAAAGAGCCCATACCTATCCCCTGAACACTTCATCTGGAATTTGCAGCACAAATAAAAAGAGCCGCAATCATTTGCGACTCTTAGTGTAGTGAGGATTGGGTTTAAAAATCAATCACTCTTGATCACCCTTTGTAGATTTTCGGGTTAAATACATCACGTAACCAGTCACCTAATAGGTTGATGACTAGTACTAAAGTGATCAGAACGAGACCTGGGAACGCCGTGATCCACCAAGCGCCCGAGAAGATGTACTTAAAGCCGATGCTGATAAGGGCACCCAATGACGGTTGGTCAACCGGCAGACCAAGTCCAAGGAACGACAGCGCCGCTTCTGACATGATCGCATTCGCCACCTGTACTGTTGAGATAACCAAGATTGGTGACAGACAGTTTGGAAGAATGTGACGGAACATGATGCGTGGCGCTTTAAAGCCCATCACGCGTGCCGCTTCCACATACTCTTTCTTCTTCTCAGCCAGTACCGAAGCACGAATGGTACGTGCGTACTGCGGCCATTCAGCAATACCAATAATCACCACCAGCATCAGCACGGCATACTGACTGAAGAACTCGCTACCAAAACTCGCCTTAAAGATTGCCGAGACAATGATCGCGACCATCATGGTTGAGAACGACAGTTGAACATCCGCAAAGCGCATTAGGAAGCTATCAACACGGCCACCAAAGTAACCTGCTGACAAACCAATAACGGTACCTAGAAATAGCTGAAGACCTACTGCTGCAAAGCCAATCGTCAGCGATAGACGAGAGCCGTAAAGAATCGTCGACAGAATATCACGACCTTGCTCATCGGTACCCAGCGGGAAGGTTGCGTCGCCGTCTTCCATCCAAGATGGTGGCAGCTCAGCATCCATAATGTCGATGGTACTGAGATCATACGGGTTATGCGGTGCAATCAACGGCGAAGCCAACGACATCACTAGAATCACCATAAAGACAGTGAAACTCGTCATCGCAACCTTGTCGCGCTTAAAGTAATACAGAAAATCCGATTGTTTGAAACGCTCCCAACGTGAAGGAACGGCTTGTACTGCTTGTGTCATGGTTATGCTCCTTTACCAGTTAGGTTTACTGTTGGGTTAATCAAGCCGTATAGCAGGTCGACGATGGTGTTAGTCACTACGAAGATAAGACCTACAAAGATAACGTACGCGGTGATAAGCGGTGTATCTACGCGGTTGATTGCCTCTAGGAAAAGGAAGCCTGTACCAGGCCACTGGAAGACGGTTTCGGTTAGGATGGTGTACGCCACCATAGTACCGATTTGTACGCCACCTACCGTCAATACCGGTAGCATGGTGTTTTTAAGCGCATGTTGGTAGTAGATCTTATGCAAAGCGAGACCTTTTGCTTTACCAAACTTAATGTACTCAGAGCTCAGCACTTCTAGCATCTCTGCACGCACTAGACGAATAAACAGCGGCAACATAATGGAAGCCAGTGCGATACACGGCAGCACCAAGTGTGCCAGACCATCAAGCGTTAAGAAGCCAGAGTCCCAACCAAACCAGTTGGCAGTTTCACCTCGTCCGTAGGACGGGAACCAGCCCAGTTCGATAGAAAAGACATACATCAACATGATTGCCGTTAGGAAAACAGGAATCGAGATACCGATGCTGCTGCCTGCCATGACGACTTTGGTAAAGAAGCTCTTCGGGTTAATTGCAGAGTAAACCCCAAGAGGAATAGATAAACAGATTATGATTAACGTGGCACCAAATACCAGCTCTAGCGTCGCCACTAGCTTGCTCGCAATCACTTCAACCGCTGGACGCTTGAAGAAGTATGAGTTGCCTAAATCACCTTGTACCGCGTTACCAAGAAAACGCGCGTATTTCGTAATGAAGGGATCGTTGAGGCCCATTTCATCACGCATCGCTTGACGCTCTGCTTCTGAAACCGACTGACCTACAAGTTCACGCAACGGGTCGCCCAGGTTATCCTGAATGGCAAACGCCACCAAACTGATCACAAACATCACTATCAGTGCCTGAAACAGGCGCTTGACCAGAAACGAAAACATTCCTTGCCCCTTATGTATCCATTACATTAAAAATTCGTTCAGCCTAAAAAAACGCGCTCTGCTCGCTGAACAAAGCAGAGCGCGATTATCTGTCGCTTACTCAGCGAGAGAGTGCCGCTTACTTAACGACTAGGTCACCAAAGTATGGGAAGTTCATGCCGTTGATGATTGGGCCAATCTCAACGTTAGACTTCGCTGCCCATGATGGATCTTGCCAGTGTAGAGGAACAAACGCCGCTTCATTGTAAAGCGTTGCTTCTACTTGCTTAAGCATCGCGCTACGCTTCGCTAGATCTGTCTCAGAGTTAGACGCTTCAACAATCTTGTCCACTTCAGGGTTCGAGTAGTGACCACAGTTGTACTGACCACGACCCGTCGCTTCGTTACGAGTCATCGTTAGGAACTCTGTGAAGTTCGCTGAATCTTCTGTATCTGGGTGCCAGCCGATCATCATCATGTCTGCTGCACACTTATCAAACTCTGGCCAGTATTGCGCTTTAGGCATTGTCTTCAGATCAACCTTGATGCCGATCTTAGACAGCATTGCTGCCGCAGCTTGAGCAATCTTGTCATCGTTCACGTAACGGTTGTTTGGCGCCATCATAGATAGCGTGAAGCCGTTCTCGTAACCCGCTTCCTTCATTAGCTCTTTTGCTTTCTTCAGGTCGTAGCGTGGCTTAAGATCTTCGTTGTAACCCGCGTAACCAACTGGGCTTTGCTGACCTGCTGGTGTCGCAGCACCTTTCATGATCTTCTTAGCAATACCTTCGTTGTTGATTGCGTGAACGATAGCTTGACGAACGCGAACGTCTTTCAGCGCTTCGTTGCTGTTTTGGTTCATTTGGAACGTGATGACACGCGTACCAGGCATAGTGTATAGGTTGATGTTGCTCGCGCTATCCACACGCTTGTAGTCGTTTGGTGCGACTGGAGCAATCATGTCTACGTCACCAGAAAGAAGTGCTGCTACACGCGTTGCTGCTTCTTTGATTGGTACAAGTGTTAGGTTATCAACGTTACCTTTTGATGCAGTATCCCAGTAGTTAGGGTTACGCTCAAACTCAACCTTGATACCTTGCTCACGAGATTTAACCGTGAATGGGCCAGTACCAGAAACGTTAGTAGAAGCAAAAGAGTTACCGTGCTTAACGATTTCGCCTTTGTCTTTACCGTCTTCTGTTGTGCCAGAGTAGAACTTGCTGTCCATTGGGAAGATGTACGTTGCCACGTTCTCAACTAGCGGGTAAGTACCGTCAGTCTTGATTTCGATGGTGTAGTCGTCAACTTTTGTCAGTGATACTAGCGGCGCAAAGATACCTTTGAAGTCAGCAGACTTCTTAAGACGCGCAAATGTCCACACTACGTCGTCAGCCGTTAGCTCGTTACCAGAGTGGAACTTAACGCCTTTACGTAGGTTGAAACGCATAGTTTCGTTGTCGACGCGTTCCCAAGACTCAGCCAAACGTGGCTCAAATTCCATGTCTTGGTTAAAACGTACTAGTGGGTCAAATACCATGTGTGAAAGCTGCATCACACCACCAGATAGCTGCTCTTGTGGATCAAGCGTTACTGGGTCAGCGTCGTATGCTACGGTGATGTTTGCTGCTGCAGCGCTAAAGCTTAGGCCAGCTGCCATCAAAGCCACTGCTAATTTACTTTTCATGGTTTTCATTATGCATAACTCCTTCATGCGGGGATCCGGATCCCTTTTTGTTGTGTTTGCTTCTGCTTATATTTCCGATTAGGAACTTATTTGGCTTACGCCGTTTTTACTACGTCTTCTCTTAAACCTGTAAACTCAGGCATCAAGGAAATCAGTTGCTTGCTGTATTCGTGTTGTGGGTCGGTAAACAATTGCTCAGTAGGCGCCACTTCCAGTAGCGTACCCATTTGCATCACACCCACTCGATCACACATCTGACGGATAACCGGTAGATCGTGACTGATGAACAGCATGGTCAGGTTCAGCTCTTGCTGAAGGTCTTTAAGTAGGTTCAAAATCTGCGCCTGAACCGATACATCAAGCGCTGATGTCGGCTCATCACAAATCAATAGACGCGGACGCGTTGCCAATGCGCGAGCGATAGAGATACGCTGACGCTGACCACCGGAGAACTCGTGCGGATACTTCACACCCGCCATCTTGCCAAGACCCACGTGCTCAAGCAGATCTTCAACAATCTGTTTGGTTTCTGACTCGTTAGCGGTCAGTTTGTGGAAACGAATTGGCTCAGCGATGATGTCGTAGATCTTCATACGCGGGTTCATTGAGGTGTACGGGTTTTGGAACACCATCTGCATCTGACGACGCATTGGACGACGCTCTTTCTCCGACTTAAGCGAAGTTAAGTCGACACCCTCAAACGTCACCTTACCTGAGTTTGGTGCGTAAAGACCGGCGATAACACGCGCGATGGTAGATTTACCAGAACCTGACTCACCTACCAGACCAAATGTCTCACCCTCATGAACTTCAAAGCTCACATTATTAGACGCCTGAACATACTCTCGACGGCTTTCGAACAAAGAATCTTTGGTCACAAAGCGTAGGTTTACATTCTCTACGTTAAGGAGTGGGCCTGTGTAGTCACGGTGATCTTGGCTTTGACCTAACCAGTGGTTTTTCACATCAAGCGGCTCCATTTCGTGAGCTTCTTCGATGTAGCTAACCAGCGGGAAGCGATCCAGTTTCATGTCTGAACGAGGAACCGCGGAAATCAGGCTGCGTGTGTATGGGTGATCTGGGTCGCCCAGTACTTTCTTAGTCGCGCCAAACTCCACCAGGTCACCACGATACATTACCGCTACGCGGTCAGTCACGTTAGAAACCACACCCATATCATGCGTGACTAGCATACAACCCACGTTGTTCTTGATGCACAGTTCACGAATCAAACCTAAGATTTGATCTTGAATTGATACATCCAGTGCCGTGGTCGGCTCATCTGCAATGATAAGATCAGGCTCACCCGCTAGCGCGATAGCGATAACCACACGCTGACGCATACCACCAGAGAACTGGTGCGGGTACTGTTTAAGACGGTTTTCTGGTTGTGGGATACCCACTTGCTTCATTAGGTTAAGCGAGCGCTCATAGGCTTGCTCATCCGTCACCTTCATATTGGCGTGGATGGTCTCTTTTAATTGTTGCTCAACCGTGAAGAGTGGATTAAGTGAGGTCATTGGGTCCTGGAAAATAAACCCGATTTTTGAGCCACGAACTTTTCGCATCTGTTCAGGAGATAGACCGGAGATTTTTTCTCCGTCTAGGAACACTTCACCACCAGCGATCGTTCCTGGAGGCGACAACAGATCGATAACCGCATTACCGACGGTCGATTTACCGGCGCCCGACTCCCCCACAACACCAACTATTTCACCGCGCTCAATATTGAACGACAAATTTTTAACCGCGGCATGTACCCCATGGCGAGATGGGTATTCGATACGAAGATCTTTAACTTCTAATAATGACATTACCAGACCTCTACTGCTTTGGCAGTTTTCTGCCCCTGTCTGAAAAATTGAATCCATTCTTAGACAGCATTTTCTACTGACTAATTACAAGGGCATCAATTTGGCAAATCTTTCACAGAAAAGCAACAAAAATAGGATAAAAATTCGAATTAAGGCAAATCTAAAGCAGTATAAATAAATATTTATGCACATTAACTACATATAGCAATGGTACGACCTATTGAAAAACTTGATGTAGCACCAATAAAACCCACTACCAAACGATCATAAATCGCTATACATCACGGCATTAGCCATATTAATAACTAACAAGCCGCGAATAGTTATTCCATGACAACTTTAACACTATGGAAACATAAATTTTGTCGCAAAGTCATTTGCAGAACTAAAGTCTAGATCTTAATCACACTTCCTAAGCTAAACGCTCTTAATCTGAAAGGGAGCAACATTTTCCCCTACATTAAATTGCAACATAGCCGTTGCTATCATTATGAACAAAACTCTAGCTTTTCCAGAAAATGCAGAGCGAAGCACCATTTCTTATCTCTCAAGAATCGTAGAAATGTTATTCAGCCTATTGCAAGAGACACATCAGGCTATTTATAGGAAGAAAAAGCGCCAAGAAGATCGATTTCTCGCGTTTTAATCTCAGCAATCATATGAAACCAAGCTGGAGAAAGGGATGAAATCGAGTTCATGAGCTCCCCTGAGCTCACTCATCTACGCTACCTCAAGCGTTTTCCAACCATCAAAAACGATTAAACTTCGCCTTTCGACAAAGCCTTGAATAGCGGTTGGTGAAGAGGGATTCGATGCGACTGGGCTTCCAGCCCCCGACTCGTATGGGTTCTTCTCAAAACCTGCAAAACCACATACGAAAAAAGCCTCGTCTTTCGACGAGGCTTTCGAATGGTGGTCGGTGAAGAGGGATTCGAACCCCCGACCCTCTGGTCCCAAACCAGATGCGCTACCAAGCTGCGCTATTCACCGACAATTTTTACTACGCTTTACAACGTAAAGGGGAGCACTTTAATTTGAAAGGCTACCAAAATTAATGGGGTGGCTAACGAGATTCGAACTCGCGACCACCGGAATCACAATCCAGGGCTCTACCAACTGAGCTATAGCCACCACAAATTTTGCTTTGTCACCGTCAATACGATAACTAAAATAGTGGTCGGTGAAGAGGGATTCGAACCCCCGACCCTCTGGTCCCAAACCAGATGCGCTACCAAGCTGCGCTATTCACCGACGATGTTCTTTTCAGAACGATTTCGTTTCGATTAAATCAAAACTGGGGACAAAAGTCACCGAAATAATGGGGTGGCTAACGAGATTCGAACTCGCGACCACCGGAATCACAATCCAGGGCTCTACCAACTGAGCTATAGCCACCATTATGTTTTGCCAATAATTATACCCGGATGGCACGCCCGAAAGGATTCGAACCTTCGACCTTTGGCTCCGGAGGCCAACGCTCTATCCAGCTGAGCTACGGGCGCATGCCCTATCGGCGGATGGGAATAATACGGATATCACACTATGTCGTAAAGTACTTTTTCAACTTTTTTTCTCGTTTGTTGTCTTTTTCAGCACTTTGGTACAGAAAATAGTAGCTTTACGATGTGATTCACCCCGTGAAGCTGAAAACTTGTGGTTTATTGCAACAAGTTAACAGGATATAATCACCCAATGTTTACATTGATTTAACAGTGGTTAGATCAGCAAGCAGAATAAAATCGTATAAATGAATAGCAAGCACCGACTTGCTACCTTGTTGGATAGTAAAGTGAGTTTAATGGATATGTCTCGTCGAATCTTAACTGTGTTGGTCGCTGCACTAACTTTTTCTACTGCCTCTTTTGCAGCAGATGTGAGCCAAGAAGAATATGACGCTATCGCAGAGCGTATTAAACCTGTTGGTGGTGTTTACTTAGCTGGCAGCGAGCCAGTTGCTGCCGAGCCAACTGGTCCACGCGATGGTGCCACTGTTTACAACACCTTCTGTACTGCTTGTCACTCTATTGGTGTGAGTGGTGCGCCAAAAACAGGTGATGCCGCCGATTGGGCTCCGCGTATTGCACAAGGCAAAGACGTGTTGGCCGATCACGCGATCAACGGCTTCAACGCAATGCCAGCGAAAGGCTCTTGTATGGATTGTTCGGATCAAGAAATCATCGATGCTATCGAGCACATGATTGCCGGTCTGTAATTCAGAAAAAGCACTCTATATAAAGAAGGGCTCACTAACTAGTGAGCCCCTTCTTTATATAGAGTGCGAATGGTCGCTACTTCTTATTGAACATCGCACGAATATTGGCGATATGCGCTTGGCCTTTTTGCATCCGCTCTTCTGCAGAGACGGGCTTTTTAGATTGCTCCCAGTCGACATCATCAAATGGGAGTTCGTCCAGGAAGCGACTATGCTCTGGCTTAATCAGCTCACCAAACTGACGACGCTCTTTACAGATAGTAAATGTCAGCTCTTTTTGTGCCCGGGTGATACCTACGTACATCAGACGGCGCTCTTCCTCGACGTTGTCCTCATCAATACTGGTTTGATGCGGCAAAATCCCCTCTTCCGAGCCAATCAAATAGACATAAGGGAATTCTAGGCCTTTTGAAGCATGCAGCGTCATAAGCTGAACAGCATCGCTGTCATCTTCTTCTTCACCACGCTCCATCATGTCACGCAAAGTAAGACGCTGAACCACTTCTTTGAGTGTCTTCTCCTCTTTATCGTAATTGTCGCCTTCTAGGTCTGCGACAATCCAGGAATAGAGATCAGACACGTTTTTCATACGCATTTCAGCCGCTTTTGCGCTTGATGAGGTTTCGTAGAGCCAGTCTTCGTAGTTAATATCACGAACTAAGGCGCGCACAGCTTCAACCGTGTTTCCACGCTCTGCATTATCGCCAATGGTCACTATCCATTGGGTAAAGCGACGCAGGTTCTCAAGACCTCGGCCAGTGAGGTACTGCTCTAGCCCTAACTCAAAACTGGCTTCGAACAAACTCTTGCCGCGCATATTGGCGTAACTACCCAGCTTCTCTAGCGTCGCCGGCCCAATTTCTCGACGCGGCGTATTGACGATACGCAAGAATGCATTGTCATCATCCGGGTTCACCAACACACGCAGGTAAGCCATGATGTCTTTGATTTCGGCACGGGCAAAAAACGAGGTGCCGCCAGAGATCTTATAAGGCACTCGGTTTTGCATCAGCGCCTTTTCAATCAAGCGCGATTGATGGTTGCCTCTATATAAGACGGCATAATCACGATACTCGGTGCGATTTACAAAGCGGTGCGCAATGAGCTCACCCGTGACACGCTCTGCCTCATGCTCTTCATTCTTGGCTTTGAGAACCTTGAGCTTTTCACCATCAGGGATCTCTGAGAACAGTGACTTCTCAAATACGTGTGGGTTGTTGGCAATCAAGATATTCGCCGCACGCAGAATTCGACTCGTCGAACGATAGTTCTGCTCTAGCATCACTGCTTTAAGGTTTGGGAAGTCTTTGTTAAGCAGCACCAAGTTTTGAGGCTTAGCGCCACGCCATGAATAGATAGACTGGTCGTCATCGCCTACCACGGTAAAACGTGCTCGCTCACCAACAAGCAACTTAACCAACTCATACTGACTGGTATTGGTATCTTGGTATTCATCCACCAGCAAATACTGAATGCGTTTTTGCCAGCGTTCGCGCACTTCTTGATTGGTTTTAAGCAAAATCACCGGTAACGCAATCAGATCATCAAAATCGAGCGCGTTGTACGCTTTCATCTGGATTTGGTACATCTCGAAGCAATACGCAAATAACTGTTCTTGCTCGGATCGCGCACTGCCTTTGACCTGCTCAGGGGTGAGCATGTCGTTTTTCCAGTTCGAGATTGAACTCAGTAGTGAGCGCAACAAATCTTTATCACCGTCAAGCTGCTTTTCTGTCAGCTCTTTAAGTAACGCCATTTGGTCTTGGTCATCAAACAGAGAGAAACCTGCTTTCAAACCCAGCGCTTTGTACTCGCGGCGAATGATATTCAGTCCCATGGTGTGAAAGGTCGACACCATCAAACCTTTAGATTCATTTTTACCTAATGTCTGCCCTACACGCTCTTTCATTTCACGCGCAGCTTTATTAGTAAACGTCACCGCAGCGATATTTCTTGCCTTATACCCGCAGTTTTGCACGAGGTAGGCTATCTTATTAGTAATAACGCGGGTTTTGCCTGACCCTGCACCGGCCAGAACCAGACATGGACCAGAGACGTATTTAACCGCCATATCTTGCTGCGGATTTAGCTTCATTGAAGTGCTCACTAGTGAAGTTTTGTAACGCGCACATAATAGACTGCGAATGCAGACAATGCCATGTCCCGTAGGTTTTTTTAACCTTTATAAAAGAAGGTTAAAAAATAAGTTGCACAAATATGCCCAGATTGTTTTATAATGAATGAACGTTCATTCACTAGTAAGCGGATGGCTAATGATGGCAATCAATACCAACGACAAACGACTGCAGATCCTAGAAGCGGCACAAAAAATGGTCGCCGAAGTAGGGATACAGGGCGTGTCGATGCAAAAGCTCGCCAATAAGGCAGGAGTCGCAGCTGGCACAATTTATCGATACTTCGATGATAAAGACCATCTTTTAGAAGAGCTACGACAGTTTGTTGTTTCGCGCATGGCAGAGGCCGTGCAAGAAGGCGTGGATGCGGACAAACCGCTCAAGGAGCAGTATCGCACCATGTGGCTCAACATATGGCGCGTAGCGGCTTCCAATATCGACTCGTTGAAGACTCGTGTCCAATACGATTCGATTCCTTCAAAAAATAGTTATGAAACTCGGGAACAGGAACGAAAAATGTTTGCCCAAGTGGATAACCTATTCACAGAGGGAAAGAAACAAGGGGTTTTCAAAAACCTCGATAATGAAATTCTGTCTGGACTAAGCTTAGAAGCAAGCGTATCGCTTGCCCGCAAGCATGCTCTGGGTCTGTATCAACTTGATGATGCATCGCTGGAAGCAGCGATTGAAGCAAGTTGGGATGCAATTATAAAACACTAATGTGGAGTTCTCGTTAGAATGAAAAAGTGGACATTTTTCATGCTACTTATCGCAATACTGCTGTTCGGCAGTGTGATAGGTTTCAACCTGTTCAAGCAACAGAAAATTGCTGAGTATTTAGCTAACCGCCCGGAGCCTGAGTTTCCAGTCACCGTGACCACCGTTAAACCTGTGGATTGGGTACCGGTTATCGAAGCCATCGGTTTCGTAGAACCTAACCAAGGTGTAACACTGACTTCAGAAACCAGCGGCGTGATCAGCAACATCTCGTTTGCATCGGGCTCTATGGTTGAAAAAGATCAGCTACTTGTCTCTCTGGATTCAGACGTAGAAAAAGCCAACCTCAAGAGTTCGCAAGCACGTCTGCCTGCAGCGAAAGCGAAATATGAACGCTACCAAGGTCTTTACAAGAAAGGCTCTATCTCGCGCGAAGCATACGATGATGCAGAAGCAAGCTACTTCTCTCTATCGGCTGACATCGAGAGCCTAAAAGCACAGATCGACCGTCGTGAAATCAAAGCACCATTCTCTGGTGTCGTTGGTATCCGTAACGTATTCCTTGGTCAATATCTACAACCAAGTGATGACATCGTGCGCCTTGAAGACACTAGCCTAATGAAGCTGCGCTTCACGGTTCCTCAAACCGATTTCTCGCGCATTTCGATTGGTCAGGATGTCGACATCTTTGTTGATGCGTATCCAAACCAACCGTTTAAAGGCTCTATCTCTGCTATTGAACCTGCGGTTAGCATCCAAAGTGGCTGATCCAAGTTCAAGCGGATATTCCAAACAACGATGGCAAACTGCGTAGCGGCATGTTCGCCCGTGCGAACATCATTCTGCCTAAGCTAGAAAACCAAGTAACGCTGCCGCAAACCGCAATCACGTTTACGCTATACGGCGACAACGTGTATGTCTTGACGGATGTTGATGGCGAGAAGCGCGTCAAGCAGCAAGTCGTTAAAGTTGGTGAGCGCACTGGCGATATCGCCCACATTCTAGAAGGCGTAAGCCCAGATGACATCATTGTTACCTCTGGTCAGGTACGTCTAAGTAACGACGTGAAAGTCAAAGTGGTGGAGAGCGATGCAACCGTACCACCAGCTGAGACACCGATGCTGTAATTGGAGGCAAAATGCGTTTTACTGATATTTTCATAAAACGTCCTGTTCTTGCGGTATCGATCAGCTTCTTGATTGCCTTGCTTGGCTTACAAGCAGTATTCAAGATGCAGGTACGTGAATACCCAGAAATGACGAATACGGTTGTCACCGTGACAACCAGCTACTACGGTGCAAGTGCCGACTTGATTCAGGCTTTATTACTCAGCCTTTAGAGCAAGCCGTTGCCCAAGCCGACAACATTGACTACATGACGTCACAATCTGTGCTCGGTAAGTCAACCATCACAGTCAACATGAAGCTGAACACCGACCCGAATGCGGCATTGTCAGATATTTTGGCTAAGACCAACTCGGTTCGCTCTCAGCTTCCTAAAGAAGCCGAAGACCCAACGGTAACCATGTCGACAGGTTCGACAACCGCGGTACTTTATATCGGCTTTACTAGTGATGAGTTAGCATCGAGCCAGATCACCGACTATCTAGAGCGTGTAATCAATCCGCAGCTATTTACCGTTAATGGCGTATCTAAAGTGGATATGTACGGCGGTATGAAATACGCACTGCGCGTTTGGCTAGATCCACTTAAGATGGCCGCGCTGAAAATGACCGCAGCAGACGTGATGAACGTTCTGAATGCCAACAACTATCAGTCTGCAACCGGTCAAGCAACGGGTGAATTCGTTCTGTATAACGGCAGTGCCGATACTCAGGTATCGAACACCGACGAACTGAAGAACCTTGTTGTGAGTTCAAGTGACGGCCAAGTAATTCGCTTAGGTGACATCGCGAAAGTGACGCTTGAGAAGAGTCACGATGTATACCGTGCAAGTGCTAACGGCCAAGAAGCCGTAGTAGCAGCGATCAACGCCGCACCGAGTGCTAACCCGATCAACATTGCAGCCGATGTGCTTGAACTTCTTCCTCAGCTTGAGAAGAACCTACCAAGTAACATCAAAATGAACGTGATGTATGACTCAACGGTTGCGATCAATGAATCGATTCAAGAGGTTATCAAAACCATCCTTGAAGCGGCATTAATCGTACTTGTGGTTATCACTCTGTTCTTAGGTTCATTCCGTGCAGTTCTGATCCCTATCGTCACTATCCCGCTCTCCCTAATTGGTGTTGCTATGGTGATGCAGGCGATTGGCTTCTCATGGAACCTGATGACGCTGCTGGCGATGGTACTGGCCATCGGTCTAGTAGTAGATGATGCGATCGTTGTACTTGAGAACGTCGACCGTCACATCAAACTGGGTGAGTCTCCGTTCCGTGCCGCTATCATTGGTACTCGTGAGATTGCGGTACCGGTTATCGCGATGACACTAACCCTAGGTGCGGTATATGCGCCGATTGCCTTGATGGGTGGTATCACCGGCTCGCTGTTTAAAGAGTTTGCTCTGACGCTCGCCGGTTCGGTATTTGTCTCCGGTATCATCGCATTGACGTTATCGCCAATGATGTGTTCCAAGCTACTTAAAGCGAACGAGACACCTAACCGTTTCGAGCAGAAAGTGCATCATGTACTTGATCGCATGACCGCTCGCTACGAGAAAATGCTAACGGCAGTTATGCAGCACCGTCCGGTTATTATCGGCTTTGCGGTTATCGTGTTCGCGTCACTTCCGATGCTGTTCAAGTTCATTCCAAGTGAACTGGCACCGTCAGAAGATAAAGGTGTTGTGATGTTGATGGGTACGGGTCCGTCGAATGCGAATCTAGACTATCTACAAAACACCATGAACGATGTGAACAAAATTCTGAGCGACCAGCCTGAAGTGGCATTTGCACAGGTATTTACTGGTGTACCTAACTCAAACCAAGCGTTTGGTATTGCGTCAATGGTTCCATGGAGTCAACGTGAAGCTAGCCAAGCTGAAGTGGCGAACCGTGTAGGTGCTCTCGTCGCTGAAGTACCGGGCATGGCTGTGACTGCGTTCCAGATGCCAGAACTTCCTGGTGCAGGTTCAGGTCTGCCTATTCAGTTTGTTATCACGACACCAAACAGCTTTGAGAGCCTATTTACTATCGCGACTGACATCTGGGGTGAAGTACAACAAAACCCACAGTTTGTTTACTCAACACTGGATTTGAACTACGACTCCGCCACGATGAAAATCAATATCGACAAGGACATGGCTGGCGCCTACGGCGTGACCATGCAAGATATCGGTATTACGCTGAGTGCAATGATGGCCGATGGCTACGTGAACCGTATCGACCTAAACGGTCGTTCTTATGAGGTGATTCCTCAGGTTGAGCGTAAGTATCGTCTAAATCCAGAGTCGATGAACATGTACTTCGTGCGTTCCGACGACGGTCAAGCTATCCCACTAGGTAGCCTTATCAGTATCGATGTGGTTGCAGAGCCTCGCTCACTGCCTCACTTCAACCAGCTGAACTCAGCAACGGTGGGTGCGGTACCGTCACCGGGCGTGGCAATGGGTGACGCGATTGCATGGTTTGAATCGATTGCAGAAAGCAAAACTGCCAAGCGGCTACAACCATGACTACATGGGTGAAGCACGTCAGTACGTAACTGAAGGTAGCGCACTGTACGCAACGTTTGGTCTAGCCCTGGCAATCATCTTCTTGGTACTGGCTATTCAGTTCGAGTCGATTAAAGACCCATTCGTTATCATGGTCTCGGTACCACTAGCGATTTGTGGTGCTTGATTGCTCTGGCTTGGGGCGCAGCGACCATGAACATCTACTCGCAGGTTGGTTTGATTACCCTAGTTGGTCTCATTACCAAGCACGGTATTCTTATCTGTGAGGTAGCGAAAGAAGAGCAGCTTCTGCATAAGAAGAGCAAGATGGAAGCCGTCATGGAAGCGGCGAAAGTACGTCTTCGCCCAATCCTAATGACCACGGCGGCGATGATCGCAGGTCTTATCCCACTGATGTACGCATCAGGTGCGGGTGCAGCTCAGCGTTTTAGTATCGGTATCGTAATCGTTGCTGGTCTTGCGATTGGTACACTGTTTACGCTATTTGTACTGCCAGTTATCTACACCTACTTGGCAGAGCGTCATAAGCCACTACCTGTATTTGTTGAAGACAAAGACTTAGAGAAAATTGCTCGAGTTGACGAAGCTTCAGCTGCATGCAAAGAGAATCGCGTATAAACAGTTAATGTGATTCTACGTTGTTAGTTAAAAACAGCGTTACTTAGAAAAAGGCCACATTGTGGCCTTTTTTATTACGCTAAATAACGACATTGCCCGGTGGATTACATAGAATAGTGGGATTACTTAAGGAGTTACCAGACATGTTTGACCCAAAGAAACTTGAACAGATTGCTAAGCAGATTCACGACTCTATGCCACAACCCGTGAAAGAGCTTGGTGCGGATGTTGATCAGAAAGTACGTCAAGTGATTCAAGGCCAATTGAATAAGCTTGATGTGGTTAGCCGTGAAGAGTTTGACGTGCAGACTCAAGTACTGCTTCGTACTCGCCAAAAGCTAACTGAAATGGAGCAAAAGCTTGCAGAGCTAGAACAAAAGCTAGCTGACAAGTAATCACTTGTTCGCTGCATTCCGAGCATTAGGCTCGAATGACACAGACAAAAGAAAGGGGCTACCGATTGGTAGCCCCTTTTACTATGTTGTGTTTACTTTTTTATCTAATTCTTGGTCGGCTTAGCCGCCTACAGCGATGCGTTTCATGTCTGTCATGTAGCCACGTAGCTCTTCACCGATATACTCAACTGGGTGGTTACGAATAACGCTGTTTACTTCGATCAGCTTGCCGTTATCTACTTGGTTAGATGTCTCACCTAGACCTTTACCGATTACGTCAGTACCTACTGATGGCATGAACTTCTCGCGAAGAAGTGGTGTTGCTACGTTCGCGAATAGGTAGTTACCGTACTCTGCTGTGTCAGAGATAACTACGTTCATTTCGTATAGACGCTTACGTGCAATCGTGTTTGCAATCAGTGGTAGCTCGTGCAACGACTCGTAGTATGCAGACTCATCGATGATGCCTGATGCTGTCATTGCTTCGAATGCTAGCTCAACGCCCGCACGAACCATAGCCACCATTAGGATGCCGTTGTCGAAGTACTCTTGCTCAGAAATTTCTACATCTGATGCAGGGTAGTTTTCGAATGCTGTTTCAGCTGTCTCTGCACGCCAACCTAGAAGGTTCACGTCGTCATTTGCCCAGTCAGCCATCATAGTGCTAGAGAATTCGCCTTGGATGATGTCATCCATGTGCTTGTTGTAAAGCGGACGCATTAGGTCTTTTAGCTCTTCAGACAGGTCAAACGCTTTCACTTTCGCAGGGTTAGATAGACGATCCATCATGTGCGTGATGCCACCGAATTTCAGTGCTTCAGTGATGGTTTCCCAACCGAACTGAAGTAGTTTACCTGCGTAGCTTGGGTCGATGCCGTCAGCAATCATCTTCTCGTAACATACGATTGAACCTGCTTGCAGCATGCCACATAGGATAGTTTGCTCACCCATTAGGTCAGATTTAACTTCAGCAACGAATGAAGACTCTAGAACACCTGCACGGTGGCCGCCTGTTGCTGCTGCCCATGCTTTCGCGATTTCAAGACCATCACCTTGAGGATCGTTCTCTGGGTGAACAGCGATAAGAGTCGGAACACCAAAGCCACGCTTGTATTCTTCACGAACCTCAGTACCTGGACACTTAGGTGCAACCATGACAACCGTTAGGTCTTTACGGATTTGCATACCTTCTTCAACGATGTTGAAGCCGTGAGAGTAACCTAGAGATGCGCCTTCTTTCATTAGCGGCATTACCGTCTCAACCACGTTAGTGTGCTGCTTGTCTGGAGTTAGGTTAACCACTAGGTCAGCTTGAGGGATTAGGTCTTCGTAGCTACCAACAACGAAGCCGTTGTCTTTCGCGTTTTTGAACGATTGACGCTGCTCATCGATAGCTGCCTGACGAAGTGCGTACGACACGTCTAGACCAGAATCACGCATGTTCAAGCCTTGGTTAAGGCCTTGAGCACCACAACCAACAATGACTACTTTCTTACCTTTTAGGTAATCCGCTTCTGAAGCAAATTCAGAGCGATCCATAAAACGACAACGACCTAGTTGGTCTAATTGCTCACGCAAGTTAAGAGTATTGAAATAGTTAGCCATAGTCGGGCTCTCCTGTTGAATTCTGTCCGTAGTGTCGATGCTTATCATCGAATGACTTCATACTAAAACAAGAGACTAAATTGCTTAAAGTGATATATTCACAATTTGTCATTGCAATTAATGCAACTACCGATATCTTTAATGTTATGAATATTAAAAGCCTTCAAGCTTTTATCCATCTTTGTGAGAGTAAAAGCTTCAGTAAAACCGCGACCGCGATGCATGTCAGTGCATCAGCACTAAGTCGTCAGATTCAAAAGCTAGAGCAAGACACCCATCAAAGTCTGTTCTTGCGTGATAACCGCTCAGTAGAACTGACGCCGGCGGGAAAGAAATTATTGCCTATCGCCGTTAACATCGTGAGTGAGTGGCAACAGTTTCAATCAGATAGTCAACATGGTGAGCAGGAGCTTCGCGGCAAGTTACGACTGTTTTGTTCGGTCACCGCAAGCTACAGCCATCTGCCCGAACTATTGGCAGAGTTTAGGCTGCTCTATCCCTATATCGAGTTTGAGCTCTCAACAGGCGATCCCGCGCAAGCAATAGACAAGGTCATGAACGATGAGACCGACATTGCTATCTCTGCTTTGCCCGAATTGCTTCCTGCACGACTGGAGTTTGAGACCATTAGTGAGATACCGCTATCCGTTATCGCGCCTGCAGGCGTCAGCAGTTTTGGTTCTGAACTTGCCGATGGTATGCCAGATTGGAGTAAGATCCCGTTTATCGTCCCAGAAGCGGGGACTGCTCGCGAAAGAGCCAATCTCTGGTTTAAAAAGATGCGCATTAAGCCCAACATCTATGCACAGGTATCAGGTCATGAAGCCATTGTTAGTATGGTGGCACTAGGGTGTGGTGTGGGTATTGCACCAGAGGTCGTTATCGTCAACAGTCCGGTTAGAGACAAAATCCAGCGTCTGAAACTAGAACCCATCAAGCCATTTAAGCTAGGGGTGGTGTGTAAACGTTCGAATCTCGATAACCCACTACTCTCCGCTTTTTGGAAAGTCGCTGAGAAGATCTATATCCAGCCTTGATAAGGCTCCATAGCATGACACAGTTGGGATACTTTATTACCCTGGTTATCGATACTATACGATGGATTTTCAGCTCAATAGGCTCATTGTTATATGCTCACATTTAAAAAAACTGCTCTCGCTTGTGCGTCTCTTGTTCTAATAGGTTGTGCGTCTGCAACAGACAGTGTGCCCTTATCTGAGAAGGACTATTGCGCAGAACTTACTAACAAAGAGCGCCAGCCACTCTCTCACTATACTCAGCCTTTCGAGACTCAAATGAGCAGCAGCACAGGTGTTTATGTCCTAGAGCAAGGAGCAGAAGCGATGATGTCGCGAGCTTGGTTGACCGAGCGAGCAGAAACATCTATCGATGTGCAGTACTTTATCTTCTCAGTCGACAACGTAGGTCTCATTGCCACTGACTACCTTGTCAGAGCCGCTGAACGTGGCGTTAAGGTTCGAGTATTGGTAGATGACATCATGCTCGACGCTAAAGGGGATGAACTGCTCATGTTGGCCGCTCATGACAACTTTGAGATAAAGATATACAACCCTAACGCTAACATTGGCAAAAACATCGTGCAGAAGATGACGACAGTCCTAACTGATTTCCACGGTATCAATCAGCGAATGCACAACAAGGTCTTTTTAGTCGATGACCAAGTTGCCATTACTGGTGGAAGAAATATTGCTGATGAGTACTTCGGCTTCGATCACGAATATAACTTCCGAGATAGAGATGTGTTCCTCGCAGGCAAAGCTGTCAAAGAGATCGACACCTCCTTTGAGGAGTACTGGAACAGTTCCCTCAGTGTCTCTGTCGAAGATCTCTTTAAATCCAATCCCTATGGCAGCAATCCAAATTTTTCGCGATTACATTCCTATGCCTGTAACCCAAAACACTTCCATCCTGAGATAAGAGCTGAGATAGATAAGGTACCGGAGACCTTTCAGGCACTGTCTCAAGAGGGCAAGTTCTTGTTTGTTGATAATGTTGAATACATCGCAGACGAGCCCGGAAAGAACAATCGTCAGACCTTTTTGGGTGGGGGTAGCATTACTCGCGACAAGCTGATTGATCTTGCAGAGAGCGCTCAAGCGTCGATCTTGATACAAACACCCTATCTGGTGACGACTAAAAAGGATCGTGAGTTTCTAAGTGGTTTAGTTGAGAAGGGAGTTTCAATAAAGATCCTAACCAATAGCCTAGCTTCCAATGACAACTTAGCTGCGTTTAGTGGCTATCAGAGAAATCGGAAGCAGCTTCTAGCGACTGGTGTCGAGGTGTATGAGTTTAAACCTGATGCGGAAGTTAGGCAGCGGGTAATGACCGAGCACATGTACAAGAAACTGCCGACGACACCTATCTTTGGTCTCCACGCAAAAACCATGACGATTGACGATAGTATTACCGTTGTTGGTACCTACAACCTTGATCCACGCAGCGCTCATTTAAACACGGAGAGTTTTGCTATCATCCACTCACCAGAGATCACCGAGCACGTGTCAAAAGCGATGAGGGTAGAAATGGAACCTGAAAATGCATGGCGAATAACGAAAGACTTTAACCCTGATAATGAAGTCAGCGTAACTAAAAGAGTTGGCGTAAAACTGCATCGCATCGTGCCTAAGAACATTCTTTAACACTAGTATCGCTAGATGAGATTGAACAACATAGGGATAAAACGAAAAAGGCTCCGACCTAAGTCAGAGCCTTTGAATATGGCAGGGTGGAGAGATTCGAACTCCCAACACGCGGATTTGGAATCCGCTGCTCTGCCAATTGGAGCTACACCCCTAAATTGTTATCTAATCTATGCTATTTAATGGCTTAAATCAACACGTTAGATT
>NZ_JYJK01000048.1 GCF_003263785.1 Vibrio variabilis | reverse complement strand
GATGGTGTGCTCAGTGCCGTCAGCAGACGTCACCGTGAACTCTTCAATGACTTTGTCGCCAGCATCCAGCGCTTGTACTGCGGTGAGCGTGTTATCTAGTGTGTAAGTCCAAGTGCCATCAGCAGTAATGCTAAGCGAGCCCAGCGTAGTGCCCACTGGCGTCGCGGTGCCCGCATCAAAGACGTTTTCACCGGCATCCTCATCGGCAATCACTAGCTTGTCTGTGGCCACTAAGGTATCACTTGGGGTGACAGCAGCGTCTTCGGTTACCGCTCCCGATTCACCGCTGACGATAGAAGGCGCACCATTCACACCGGTAATGGTCACTACGATGGTTTGACTGACCGAGCCATCAATAGAACTGACTTGGAATACTTCGTCACGAGTCTCACCATCGCCCAGCTCTTGCACACCCGTGAGTGAGTTATCGACCGTGTACGTCCAGTTACCATTGGCATCAATGGTGAGATTGCCCAGTGGTGACTGACCATCACCATTGTTGAGTTTGGTGACCGTGGTATTAAACAGCGCTTCGCCCGCATCCAGGTCAGTAATCGTTAGACTGCCTGAATCGGTGAGAATACCCGCCGTATCTTCAGTGACAGCGCCAGGTTGGTAATTGCTGATGATGGTTGGGTCTTCAGTACCGTTCACCGTGACATCGATTTGATGCTCAGTGCCATCGGCGGAGGTTACGGTGAACGACTCCGTTAGACTCGTGCCCACATCCAGCGCTTGGATTTGAGGCAGCGAGTTATCGACTTTGTACGTCCAGACTCCCGTTGCATCGATAGTTAAGGTGCCAAGTGTTGTGCCAACCGGTGTTGCGGTGCCTGCGTTAAACACCTCTTCGCCCGCATCGTCATCGGAAATCACTAAGGTATTGGTCGCGACGATGTTGCCATCACCATCCACCGCGACGTCTTCTTGAGCCAGAACAGAGTCACCCGACACAATAGTTGGAATGTCGTTAACACCATTAATCGTGATGACGATATTTTGTGGGGTGCCGTCTTCGCTCAAGACCTGGAAAGTCTCGGTGAGTGAATCGCCTTCCCCCAAGCCTTGAATGGTCGGGTTGGTGTTGTCAACTTCATAGCTCCACGCACCGCTTTCAGTGATAGTGAGCGTACCTAAAACGCTTCCTACTGGCGTCACGACTGTTTGGAACTTAGCTTCACCAGTATCCACATCAGAGATTGTTAGCTGGCCATTATCTTTGAGAAGATCGCCAGTTTGCACTTCAAAGTCTTCAGTAACGCTGCCTATCGCATCACCAGCAATTACGGGCGCATCGTTAGTGCCTTGAATGGTCACTTCGATGGTTTCCGTTTTTGAGCCATCGATAGAGGTAACCGTAAATCTCTCT
>NZ_JYJK01000047.1 GCF_003263785.1 Vibrio variabilis | reverse complement strand
ATCAACAGCAAACGCTATTGATTGAATTTGGTTGCGGGGCCGGGTTTGTACCGGGCGGCGCATCCGTCGACGGCCTGAGGGTTATGATAAAGGAACCACCCAAACCATCGTAATGTGTTGGTTGCGGGGGCCGGATTTGAACCGACGACCTTCGGGTTATGAGCCCGACGAGCTACCAAGCTGCTCCACCCCGCGTCCGTATTGTGTCACCGTTAAGTACCGTGAGAACTTTCAAACTGGAGCGACACACGAGGTTCGAACTCGTGACCTCAACCTTGGCAAGGTTGCGCTCTACCAACTGAGCTAGTGTCGCATATCAACAGCAAACGCTATTGATTAAATTTGGTTGCGGGGGCCGGATTTGAACCGACGACCTTCGGGTTATGAGCCCGACGAGCTACCAAGCTGCTCCACCCCGCGTCCATAGTCACCATTTAAAGCATGATGAGAGCTTATTAATTTGGAGCGACACACGAGGTTCGAACTCGTGACCTCAACCTTGGCAAGGTTGCGCTCTACCAACTGAGCTAGTGTCGCATATTCTCATAAAGAGAATTGGTTGCGGGGGCCGGATTTGAACCGACGACCTTCGGGTTATGAGCCCGACGAGCTACCAAGCTGCTCCACCCCGCGTCCGTATTGTATCACCGTTAAGTACCGTGAGAACTTTCAAACTGGAGCGACACACGAGGTTCGAACTCGTGACCTCAACCTTGGCAAGGTTGCGCTCTACCAACTGAGCTAGTGTCGCTTTATGAACGTCTTTCGTTGTTCAGGGCTGCGAATTATAAGAGCATTTTTTTGTGATGCAAGTCCTTATCAGTAAAAAAATGATCTTTTTTTTCGTTTGATGAAAAAGCACACAATTTTTCGATATTTTTCCACCTATCGCAACCCAAAGTCCTTGTTTTTAACAAGTATTCAACGATCAAATAGTGAAAATAGTTTCACGATAGAACTTGAGTTCAGCAATCGACTCACGAATATCATCTAGAGCTAGGTGTGTGCCTTGTTTGGAAAAACCATCCAAAACCTCTGGTTTCCAACGACGAGTCAGCTCTTTGATTGTGCTGACATCTACGTAGCGGTAGTGGAAGTATTCCTCGAGCTCAGGCATATGCTTGTAGAGGAAGCGACGATCCTGACCAATACTGTTACCGCAAATAGGCGACTTACCTTTTGGCACCCACTTCTCCAAAAATGCGATCGTCTCACGAATGGCACTCTCTTCATCGTGTTCACTGGCTTGAACACGTGCCACCAGCCCACTTGCGGTATGGGTATTGGTGCACCAATCGTCCATTTTCGCGAGTTCGACTTCAGGTTGATGGATGGCAATAACCGGTCCTTCAGCCAAGATATTCAATTCGCTATCGGTCACAATGCTCGCGATCTCGATGATTTTGTGTGTCTCAGGATCCAGTCCAGTCATCTCTAGATCAACCCAGATCAAATTGTCATCGCTGAAAGACATAACGCCCTCGTCTATTTGTTTTCTGTCAAAAGAGGTACTATACCGAAATTAAATTCAGTAACCAAAATGGTTTGATGCGATTCGCATCAATGAAATATCGTGGCGAAAAAGAAAAAACTGACCAAAGGTCAAGTGCGTCGAGTACGCAGCAACCAAAAAAAGAAACTAGCAAAAGAAGAAACCATCCAATGGGATGAAACCATGCTTGGCGCTGTTAAGCAGGGGCTAGTGATCACTCGATTCGGCCAACATGCGGATATCGAGGACTTGGAAACCAAAGAGATCCACCGCTGTAACCTGCGCCGTGGTATTGAATCTTTGGTGTCTGGCGACCGCGTAAAATGGCGCATTGGTCTGGAATCAATGCATGGTATCTCCGGCGTTGTCGAAGCTGTAGAGCAAGAACATCCATGCTAACGCGCCCTGATTATTACGACGGCCTGAAGCCTGTCGCCGCTAACGTTGATCAAATGGTGATTGTTTCTGCGGTTGTGCCAGAACTTTCACTCAACATTATCGATCGCTACCTGATCGCCTCAGAGACATTGCAAATTGCGCCATTAGTCGTGCTCAACAAGATCGACCTGATCCCAGAAGAAGAGCGAGAAGCCTTCTATCAACTACTCGATGTGTACAAAAACATCGGCTATAAGGTGCTTTTGGTCAGTAAAGAATCGGGGGAAGGCATTGCTGAACTTGAGACGCACCTCAAAGACAAGATCAATATCTTCGTTGGGCAGTCCGGCGTGGGTAAATCCAGCTTAGTGAATGCGCTGATGCCAGAACTCGATGTAGAGGAAGGTGCTGTTTCTGAGAACTCAGGCCTAGGTCAGCACACTACAACCGCTGCAAGACTGTATCACTTTCCATCGGGCGGCGATCTGATTGACTCGCCGGGAGTACGTGAGTTTGGTCTTTGGCACTTAGAGCCCAATGAAGTCACTGAAGCCTTTGTTGAATTCAAACCCTACCTTGGCGGCTGTAAGTTCCGTGACTGCAAACACCTAGACGACCCTGGCTGTCTTCTGCGTGAAGCCGTAGAAGAAGGAAAAATCGATCCAGTTCGATTCGATAACTACCACCGCATCATTGAAAGCATGGGTGAAGGAAAAGCTAATCGTCAGTACTCACGTAGCAAAAAAGCCGATCTGTAGTTCTTAGAACGTTCTGTCATTCTGAGAGAGTCGGACGGGTTTAACAGTCTGTCCGTCTGCTTGTCACAATTTGCTGACATTTGAAGCGATTTCCATTAGTATCTCGCGCCCTGAAGTAATATCAATCAATTAACGTTGGAATTTTAGACAATGGATAAGATTAAAGTTGGACTGCAATACTGGATACCTCAACACGGCTTAACACGCTAGTAGGTAAACTGGCATCAGCAAAAGCAGGCGGTCTGACAACAGCGATCATTCGTTGGTTTATCAAGCAATATAACGTCAACATGGACGAAGCGCTGCACAGCGATCCAAAACACTTCAAAACGTTTAACGAGTTTTTCGTTCGCGAATTAAAGCCGGGAATGCGCCCTATCGCCGAAGGTAAGTCGGTTATCGCTCACCCAGCGGATGCGTGTGTTAGCCAATTTGGCCCTATCACCGACGGTAAGCTTATCCAAGCGAAAAACCATGACTACACCGCTCAAGAACTACTAGGTGGTAGCCCAGAGCTTGCAGCCGAGTTTGCTGAAGGTGAGTTTGCGACTTTGTACCTATCACCACGTGACTACCACCGTGTTCACATGCCATGTGATGGTACGCTGCGTCAGATGATTTACGTACCGGGTGACCTATTCTCTGTAAACCCACTGACGGCGGAGAATGTTCCCAACCTATTCGCACGTAACGAGCGTGTGGTTTGTATCTTCGATACCGAGTTTGGTCCTATGGCACAAGTGCTTGTAGGCGCCACCATTGTTGGTGCTATAGAGCTCGTATGGGCAGATACGGTGACACCACCACGTGGTAACACTGTATACACTTGGGATTACCCTGCAGAAGGCGATAAGGCTATCATCCTTAAGAAGGGTGAAGAGATGGGCCGCTTTAAGCTAGGTTCAACGGTTATCAACCTGTTTGCTAAAGACAGCATTCGATTCGATGACAGCATGGAAAACAATGCACCAACGGTAATGGGTACGCCTTTCGCGCATGCCCTAGGCCTTGAAACTGAAGCTTCTGAGACTTAAACCGACTCTTAATAGCTAATCAACTTAGTAAGCTTAATGATTGAGAACGGCGCCATGGCGCCGTTTTTTATTGCCTATAGCACATCCACCAGCAGCATCACTTCATGATTACCGCATTGATTCTTGACGCAAAACAAAACACGTTCCAAATCTTCCCTCGACTTTTCAAAACTTTAACGCCTGTCCAAGACCGAACGGCGTTTATATTTTAACCTATGCGGCAGTCTCACTTTTAACCCAGGTGCCGCCCCATGCCAAAAATGAATAGCGGGACACTAATTAGGCTACTTATCTGCTTTTTAGTGCCCTTTGGCGTCTTGATGATGCCAATTGATTGGATACCCATCGACGATCTCACGCTGATCCAACACCGTTTGTTGGCCATTTTCCTGCTCGCCGCCTTACTTTGGGTGCTAGAGCCCGTACCTGTCTTTGCGACATCGATATTAATTATCGCCCTTGAACTGGTAATGATTTCAGACAAAGGGTTGCATCTGTTCCGTACCCCACCAGCAGGCCATGATATCGGTGAGCTCTTAGTGTATACCGACATCTTCAGCGCCTTTTCTTCGCCGATCATCATTCTATTTATGGGCGGATTTGCACTGGCGATTGCCGCTTCCAAGTATGAGCTTGATAACAACCTAGCTCGAGTCCTGCTGCGCCCTTTTGGCAACCAACCTCGCTTTATCATGCTTGGCCTGATGTTGATTACCGCTGTGTTCTCCATGTTCATGTCCAATACCGCCACCACAGTGATGATGCTGGCGCTACTTGGTCCCATTGTGGCATCAGCGCCAAAGGGAGACTTAGGCATTAAAGCTTAGTGCTATGTATTCCTATCGCTGCCAATACGGGTGGTATCGCAACTCCTATTGGTACCCCTCCCAATGCCATTGCTCTGCAATACCTAACCGGTGAGAACAGCATCGACTTCCTGCAGTGGATGATGATGGGTCTACCTTTTGTGATTATTCAGCTCACCATCGCTTGGTTTCTGCTGCAAAAGCTCTTCCCTTCTTCAGAAGACAAAATGGTGCTCAAGCTTGAGGGGAAATTCCAGCGCAACTGGCGTGCTATGGTGGTGTATGCCACTTTCGCAGCGACCATCTTGTTGTGGATGACCACCAAATTGCACGGCATGAACACCTACGTGGTCTCAATCATCCCACTTGCCGTGTTCACCTTAACCGGCATCATGGGTAAAGAAGAGCTCAAACTGATCAACTGGGATGTGTTGTGGCTGGTTGCCGGTGGTATCGCCATTGGTATCGGTCTTGATAAAACTGGGCTCGCCGAAGCGCTTGCTCATGCCATTGACTACGAGTCTTTGTCACCGGTCGCAGTGGTGATTACTCTGTCGATTGTCTGTTGGTTAATGGCTAACTTTATGTCCAATACCGCAACCGCTAACCTACTCATGCCCATTGCCGCCGCTATTGGTGCCTCTATGGAGAGTTTGGCCGCCATAGGTGGCTTACAAGGCCTGTTGGTTGTCGTCGCGTTTTCAGCCTCTCTCGGTATGATTCTGCCCGTCTCTACGCCGCCCAATTCATTGGCCTACTCTACAGGGCTTATTGAGAGCAAAGACATGGCAAAAACCGGTCTTATCATCGGTATTATTGGCCTAATCATCGTCTACGCGGCGATGCTGATCTTTACCTAGCCCCCGAAGTGGAATCCTCTTGCCAAGGTGAGAGGATTTCCATTGCACTTTCCAAGACCTCATAGTAAAACCTAGTTAAATCATCGAATAATCAATGGTGCTCGCATCGCAGCACCGAGCAAGGACTAGGGATAGCAATGGGATTTGAATGGCTGGCACTGATCGCTGCCTTTTTGTGGGCAGTTTCAAGCATTATCTCGGTTAAGCCAGCCAAACATTTGGGCTCATTTTCTTATAGCCGATGGAGAATGGGCTGTACCGCCTTGATGCTTTCTTCAATGGCGGCCATCACTGGTGGTTGGGCAAGCGTTGAGTCCGTGCATATCACGCCAATGATGTTCTCGGGTTTAATCGGTATCTTTATCGGGGATACAGCGCTGTTCGCATGCTTGAATCGAATGGGGCCAAGACAGGCAGGATTGCTGTTCTCTTGTCACGCGGTATTCTCTGCCGTACTCGGTTATTTTCTTTTCTCAGAGACCATGTCACCCATTGAGCTTGTAGGTTCAGCTTTAGTTTTTTCGGGTGTTGCTACCGCCATTTTCTTTGGGCGTAGAGGCTCAAACAACAGTAAAACGAGTGAGCTTGAAACCATCAAAGGTAATGTTTGGTTTGGGGTGGGTTTGGGGATCACCGCTGCGCTGTGTCAGGCACTAGGCGGTATTATTGCTAAGCCTGTGATGCAAACCAGCATCGACCCTGTGGCTGCCTCTGCTATTCGTATGATCACCGCATTTGTTGCCCACAGTCTGTTCTTATTTACTGGCGCTAAGCACGCCAAGAGTTTGAACCCTATTAATTGGTCTATTTTTGGAATTACCGCGCTCAATGGCTTTCTCGCCATGGCAGTCGGTATGACGTTGATTCTGTTTGCGCTGCAGACAGGCAATGTAGGCATGGTCGCGCTACTCTCATCAACCACGCCGATTATGGTTTTGCCGCTACTGTGGATTTACACCAAGCAAAGACCCAATAAGTACGCTTGGCTTGGTGCCGTGTTTGCCGTCATCGGCACCAGTATTTTGGTGAGCTAGGCTACAGGGAACGGAAAAGCGACAACCTCATCGATATGAGTTGCGCCCAGCGCGAGCATAATGAGTCTGTCGATTCCCAGCGCGACGCCAGCGCAAGCGGGTAGACCTGCTCTTAACGCCTCGATCAAATGATGATCAATCGGCTGAGGTGTAAGACCCATTTGCAACCGCTTTTGATTATCTTCTTCAAAGCGCGCTAATTGCTCTTCCGGGTTGTCCAGCTCATGGAACCCGTTCGCCAGTTCAATGCCTTTGAAATAGACTTCAAAGCGATCAGCAACGCGCTCATCTTCAGGATTCACTTTAGCAAGCGCGGCCTGTGAAGCTGGAAAATCGTAAACAAAGGCAGGTGCGTCTTTGCCGATTTGAGTCTCAACACCCATACTAAACAGCAGCTGTAATAGCGTATCGCGATCTTGTTCTTTATCAGCAATATCACTCAAGCCTAGTGGTGCTGCAGCTTCTCGTAACGCAGACATCTCTGCACTTAAAGGACAAACGCCAAGGTGCGTGATAAACGCCTGCTGATAAGTCATGCGCTCAGCATGGCCGCAACCAAGTACCATCGTCAGTAACTCGTCCATCTCATCCATCAACTGATGGTGATCAAACCCAACACGATACCACTCAAGCATGGTGAACTCTGGGTTGTGATAACGACCGCTCTCTTCATTACGAAATGCTTTGTTTATCTGATAGATAGACCCACTTCCAGCCGCAAGCAGTCGCTTCATATGAAACTCAGGACTGGTCATAAAATAAAGCTGGCGACCATCGGCATAACCAGGGCCGACAAATTCCGTCTTAAAGGTATGTAAATGCACATCGGTCACCGTGGCATGACTCATCGCCGGTGTGTCGACTTCCATTACCTCTCTTGTCATAAAGAAGCTGCGAATTGACTGAATCAGCTCGGCGCGCTTTTTGAGTAACGCTATAGATGCTGTGGGCTGCCACTGGTTGGTAATCATTATCAAACTCATTAGTTAATGTTATTAATTATTGTAAGTGCGGACTCAAAAGTTCTCAATCACAAGTGATATTAATCACACATCATAGAAATACTATGCCTCGTCATGCATTACCGGAGCAAAAACCTAACTCAGTCAATTTTTTTGCCACGTCGCTTATCTAAACTGATTGCCTTAATAAAAAAGCTTTCAAGCCTTTAACTATAACTCGCGAGCAAAACTCGCTCTCACACACTGGAGGATAACTGTGAAAACAATTACCACAGATATCGCAGTCATCGGCGCAGGCGGCGCTGGTCTTCGTACTGCCATTGCAGCAGCAGAAGCTAACCCAGAAATGGAAGTAGCTCTGATCTCTAAAGTCTACCCTATGCGTTCACATACCGTGGCAGCTGAAGGTGGTTCTGCGGCTGTAATTAAGGATGAAGATAGCCTAGATAACCACTTCAACGATACCGTTGGCGGTGGTGACTGGCTTTGTGAACAGGATGTTGTTGAATATTTCGTTGAAAATGCCACACGTGAAATGATCCAGATGGAGCAATGGGGTTGTCCATGGAGCCGTAAAGAAAACGGTGAAGTGAACGTCCGTCGTTTCGGTGGTATGAAGGTAGAACGCACATGGTTTGCGGCGGATAAAACCGGCTTCCACATGCTACATACTCTGTTCCAAACGTCGATGAAGTACGATCAAATCAAACGATTTGATGAGTACTTTGTGGTTGACCTACTTGTGGTTGAAGGTGAGGTTCAGGGCCTGATTGCAATTCATATGTCTGAAGGTGAACTGGTCACTATCAAGGCAAAATCCGTTGTCCTAGCAACCGGCGGCGCAGGTCGAGTTTATCACTGTAATACTAACGGCGGCATCGTGACTGGCGACGGCATGGCGATGGCATATCGTCACGGCGTTCCACTGCGTGATATGGAGTTTGTTCAGTACCACCCAACAGGTCTGCCTGGTACCGGCATTCTGATGACCGAAGGTTGTCGTGGTGAAGGCGGTATCATCGTCAACAAGAACGGCTACCGTTACCTACAAGACTATGGCATGGGTCCTGAAACACCGGTTGGTGAGCCGAAAAACAAATACATGGAACTTGGTCCTCGTGACAAAGTGTCTCAAGCATTCTGGCATGAGCAGCAAAAAGGCAACACCATCAAGCACCCACTGGGTGATGTGGTTCACCTTGACCTTCGCCATCTTGGTGAAGAGTACCTGCAAGAGCGTCTACCGTTTATCTGTGAGCTTGCAAAAGCGTACGTCAACGTTGACCCTGCAAAAGAGCCAATCCCAATTCGTCCAACCGTGCACTACACCATGGGTGGTATTGAAACCAGTGGGACTTGTGAAACTCGTATCCAAGGTCTATTCGCTGTGGGTGAGTGTGCGTCCGTTGGTCTTCACGGTGCGAACCGTCTAGGTTCTAACTCTCTCGCTGAGTTTGTGGTCTTCGGCCGTGTTGCCGGTGAGCAAGCGGTTGAGCGCGCTAAAGCGTTCAAGGGCTGGGATGACAGCGCTATTGAAGAGCAAGTGAAGGCCGTAGAAGCACGCATTGCTGCGCTAATGAATCAAGAAGGCGATGAAAACTGGGCAGAAATCCGTACTGAAATGGGTCACACCATGGAAGCGGGCTGTGGTATCTACCGCCAAGAAGATCTGATGCAAGCGACGCTTGAGAAGATTGCCGAGCTAAAACAGCGCTATAAGAAAATCAGCATCAAAGACAAAGGCAAAGTGTTCAACACAGACCTGTTGTACGCCATCGAAGTGGGTTACGGCCTAGAAGTCGCTGAAGCTATGGTTCACTCTGCAATCTTGCGTAAAGAGTCTCGTGGTGCACACCAACGTCTAGATGATGGTTGTACTGAGCGTGATGATGAGAACTACCTAAAACACTCGCTAGCCTTCTTTAACGAAGACAGTGCACCAAGCATTGACTACAGCAACGTTACCATCACTAAGTCGCAGCCTAAAGCGCGTCTATACGGTGAAGCGGCTGAAAAAGCGGCGGCAGAAGAAGCAGCGAAGCAAGCCAACAAAGATCAAAATGCGGAGGAGCAAGCATAATGTCAGCAAACCGTATTCAGAAAGTGGAAATCCTGCGTTACGACCCAGAGAAAGACGCAGAACCGTATTTCCAAACCTTCGAAGTACCGTTCGATGAGACCATGTCTGTGCTCGATGCGATTGGTTACATCAAAGACCACCTAGACAAAGATCTGTCTTACCGCTGGTCTTGTCGTATGGCGATTTGTGGCTCTTGCGGCATCATGGTGAACGGCGTGCCAAAACTGGCGTGTAAGAGCTTCCTTCGTGATCATCAAAATGGTCTGAAGATTGAGCCTCTTGCGAACTTCCCAATCGAGAAAGACTTGATAGTCGACATGACGCCGTTTATCGAGCGCCTAGAAGCCATCAAGCCATACATCATTGGTAACGACCGTAAGCCAGAAGATGGTACTAACATCCAAACACCTGAGCAAATGGCGAAATACAAGCAATTTGCTGGGTGTATCAACTGTGGTCTTTGCTACGCGGCATGTCCTCAGTTTGGTCTAAACCCTGAGTTCATCGGTCCTGCTGCACTGACACTGGCGCATCGTTATAACCTCGATAGCGTGACAACGGTGCGGCTGAACGTATGAAAATGATCAACGGCGAGAATGGTGCTTGGGGCTGTACGTTTGTGGGCTACTGTTCTGAAGTGTGTCCGAAGAACGTTGACCCAGCAGCAGCGGTAAACCAAGGCAAAGTGGCGTCTTCACAAGACTTCGTTATTGCCATGCTAAAACCACAGGAGGCATAAAATGAGTAACAGAAAACCTTATGTTCGTGAAATGAAGCGAACTTGGTGGAAAGAACACCCATTTTATCGCTTCTACATGCTACGCGAAGCAACAGTACTGCCGCTAATTCTATTCACCATCTTCCTGACCTTTGGTTTAGGTTCGCTAGTGAAAGGCCCAGAAGCTTGGCAAGGCTGGTTAGACTTTATGGCTAACCCAATTGTTATCGCGATCAACATCGTGGCGCTTGCAGGAAGCCTGTTCCACGCGCAAACCTTCTTCAGCATGATGCCACAGGTTATGCCAATCAAACTGAAAGGCAAGCCAGTCGAGAAGAAGACCATTGTTCTTGCTCAGTGGGCGGCGGTTGCAGCTATCTCACTAGTTGTTCTCATCATTGTATAAGGAGTGAATCGTGATTAATCAAAACCCAAAACGCTCTGACGAACCTGTATGGTGGGGACTGTTTGGTGCCGGTGTACATGGTTTGCCATGATCACCCCTGTGACGGTACTTGTGCTGGGTATCCTAGTGCCAATGGGCATTATCAGCCCAGAAGCAATGAACTATGAGCGTGTGGCAGATTTTGCGACTAGCATTATCGGCGCGCTATTTATTATCGCTACCCTAGCACTGCCAATGTGGCATGCCATGCACCGCCTACACCACGGTATGCACGATCTTAAGATCCATGCGGGTGTGGTTGGTAAAATTGCTTGTTACTTCTTTGCAGCGCTAATCAGTGCACTATCGATTATCTTCATCTTTATGATCTAATCGCCAAGTAAAGATAAGGCCGATGAGCACTCTGCTCATCGGCCTTTTTTATAGTTGCTGTTTTTGTATTTACTGCTCAGGCACCAACTGCTTGGTCTGGTTCATTAGCCCCAAAGCGCCAAAACCGGTAATCACATCAAGATTAGTTGTCAAACCTTGATCTTGCCCACCACCGATGTAGTTTTGCGGCATTTGCACCTGAAAGTTAGTTAAGTTGTTATACAGCGAGTTCGCCACATCACGATTTAGCTCAGCCAGATACACCTCGTGGTTGGCTCCCAATGCGGCGTATTTCGCTTTCAGTACCTCAGCTTCTGCGCGACCCTTTTCTAAAATCGCCTTGGCTTCAAATTCTGCTGACAGCGCATTGGCTTTTTGAATCGCTAGGTTAGCCTCTGCAATGGCTAGCTCTTTCTCTTTATCTACCTCAGCCAGACGCTTGGTTTTCTCAACTTCTACGATTTCCCGCTCGGCAATTTGTCTAGCAACTTCAACTTCTTTTTGCTGCGAAATGATCGCCAGCTCTTTCTGGCGCTGCGCATCTTGAACTTCACGTGTACGTTGGATCTCTTTACGCAGTTGCTCCGTTTCGGCTTGAGCCTTTGACGTTTCTTGCTCTTGGATGGCACGAATACGATCGGCAACCAAACGCTTCTTGTCGGCAAGTAACTGATCAAGCTGTTTTTCCGGTTGCGGGTCGCCAATCGTCACTTGAGTCACCTGAATGCCATATTGCTGCAACGGGTTATCTTGACGTATCGGCTGACCCGTAGCGTCCGCAACGGGCACCGTTTTCCAGACTAACTGCTTAGTTCTCTGCAATTGATTAGCATTCGATTGATCGACCCCAACAGGAGCCAGATCCATCTCTTCCACTTCAACCTGCCTACGCTCTGTCAGGTAAATACCCTCACGCAACTGATCGCCAAGCTTAGATTTGAACTGGTTAAGGCCACCTTGGAAGAACTCTTCACCCGTGTATTGAGTTGCGGTAATGACCGTTACGTTGCGAGCATTTTTAACCAGAAGCGCGTCAATTAAGTTGCTGTTATTTCGAAACTCTCGATGCATTTTCTTCATCGCTTCAGGATCGTTACTGAGCTTAAATCGAAACGTGACGGGTATCTGCCCTATATAGGTGTCAGCAAATCGAACTTGAACCGGATCTTGCGCTTGAAGCCGCTGGTACAAATTCTCTTCAATACTATTACCGAAAGACACCGTGATGACTTGATCGTACTTAGTGATCTTCGATAGGAAAGGCATCCGAAAGTGAATTCCCGGCTCAGTGAAGACATCCAACTCACCTGTTAAGTTATTTTGATGGACATAACTGTAGCCAGCATCTGTCATTAACACCGAGCTATTCACTGTCAATCCAACCGCCAGAATGGGCACGGCATAGACCATTGTTTTAAGCGCACTGTGCAACCACTTACGACGCTCAGTTATTTTCAGGCTTTCTCCTATTCCACGACTTTCCATGTGTTTCTCCTGTTTGTTGTCGTTGCGAAAATTTGGCTTCAAGATTATGCAACTCATTGACAACGTAGTTAATGTATCAAAATGTTAATCACTATAAAAATCGAATAATTCGCTTATATAACAAGGAATAGACGAAGTAATTAACGAAGGAGAAACTTGCGAGTCATTAGACACCAAAAGGACTAATTTAGGGTCAGCGTGACTCAGTAAACATCTGGACACACTCATACATTGTCATTACCACGCTATCGATAAAATCATCAGCGATTAATGACAACAAGAGATGTAACAATGAAAAAGTCTATTTGCGTACTCATGATTTCCAGTGCGCTATTTGGGTGTGGTTCTACCGTCACTATGGAAAAGTCACAGGCAGTTTCCGAGCAGCCTGAATTACTGCTTAAAACCGATGGTACTTTTTGGGGCTTTGGTCCTGAAGGTACCTTCGATATCGCGGGTCGCTACCACGGTAAATACTCGCGCAGCGCTTCTACTAGTTCTTGGTTTAATACCATCAATACCAAAGAGGGAGAGATGGTTGCTGAGGTGACGCGTACTGATAATGGCGAAACTTGGACACTAGTGTGTAGCGGCGGTGGCACCAGCGTCGATATTGGCAGTTTCTCATTTGGCGGTAATGACCCGTATATTTGCCAAATCAGCGAGTCCGGTAAGAGTGTTGGCGAATACAAGATGGAGCGTAAATCGGAAGCCATCAGCTTATCAACCGCCAAAAAAGAACAAGGTTTTATCCGCTTGAACAGCACGCATTTTAACGTTGCTTCCGTGCACGATGGTGAGGGGCTAATGATGAGTGTTGATAACCCACTGGGTTACAGCTTTAGTCGTGGCAGCGTCGAAGTCGCGGCGGCGCAAACCAATGGAAGCATCACACTGCAAACATTAGCGGGTTTGCCAGAAGCAGAAATGGACACTCTTGCACTGGGCACGGTAGCCAGCGCGCTTAGTTGGCGCCCAGAAGAGTAACCGTCTGCCTAGCAACTTTGCTTTGCATCAAATACAAAAAAGGTCGCCATTTGGCGACCTTTTAAATTCTTCACTTTAAGCTGATTACTTAACGCGACCTACGTATTCCGCAGTACGAGTATCAACTTTGATCACTTCACCAATCTGGATAAATAGCGGTACACGTACCACAGCACCAGTTGTTAGTGTTGCAGGCTTACCACCAGTACCTTGTGTATCACCTTTCAGACCTGGATCCGTTTCTGTTACTTCTAGCTCAACAAAGTTAGGCGGAGTCACAGTAATTGGGTTACCATTCCAAAGAGTAATCATACAAGTGTTGTTTTCTACCAACCATTTCGCGTTGTCGCCAACCGCTTTAACGTCTGCAGCGATCTGTTCGAATGTTTCGCTGTTCATAAAGTGGTAGAATTCACCATCTGTGTATAGGTAATCTAGGTCGATATCCATCACGTCAGCAACTTCAACAGTTTCGCCAGACTTGAAGGTTTTCTCTAGAACTTTACCAGACAGTAGCTTACGAATTTTAACGCGGTTGAACGCTTGACCTTTACCTGGCTTCACGTATTCATTTTCTAGAATTACGCAAGGCTCGTTGTCCAGCATTAGTTTAAGACCGCCTTTAAATTCATTGGTGCTAACAGTAGCCATTGTATCCTCTTAGTGTTCTTCGAGTTAAATTTAATGTCGCCTATCATAACCCGAAATCTTGTTTCTGTTGAGCAAAACTGGCTCAAACAGCTATCGAATGCGATCTCAGACCCTTACAAACTGCTTGAGCAGTTAGAAATTGAGGCGACCCCTTGGGAAAACGGACTTAAGGCAAGACGTTTGTTTCCCATGCGCGTTCCTCAAAGCTTTGTCGATCGCATGGAAAAAGGCAACCCGTACGATCCTTTGCTTAGACAGGTGTTGCCTCTTAGCCAAGAGTTTGAAGTCCACGATGGCTATTCAGAAGACCCGCTCGAAGAGCAAGATAACGCGGTACCTGGCCTGCTACACAAATACCACAATCGTGCTTTGATGATTGTAAAAGGAGGCTGTGCGGTGAACTGTCGCTACTGCTTTCGCCGCCATTTCCCGTACAACGAGAACAAGGGTGGCAAAGAGAACTGGCAACAGGCGCTCGACTACATCTCTGACAAACCGGAAATTGATGAGCTCATCTTATCTGGCGGCGATCCATTGATGGCCAAAGACAGTGAACTGAGTTGGCTGATTGAACGTGCTGAACAGATCCCACACCTTAAAACGCTTCGCATTCATTCTCGCCTTCCGGTCGTGATACCGGCGCGAATTACAGAGCAGCTTTGCCACTTGCTCGCAAACACTCGTCTCAATCCTGTACTGGTCACTCATATCAACCATGCCAACGAGATAGATAATGAGTTCAAGCTAGCGATGGCGCGTATTAAAGCGAGTGGTACGACACTCCTCAATCAAGCGTCCTGCTCAAAGGCGTCAACGATAGCGTGGAGGCTCAGTTCGAGCTCAGTCACGCGCTGTTTGGCGCAGGAATTCTGCCGTATTACCTGCATGTACTCGATAAAGTACAAGGTGCAGCGCATTTCTACATCAGTGATGAACAAGCGAAAGCGATCATCCAAGGTCTGATTGCGCGTGTGTCAGGGTATCTTGTACCTAAACTCATGCGAGAAGAAGGCGGCAAGGCGAGTAAAACGCCACTTGATCTGCATCTCGAGTAATTTTTTCCGTCTCGATAAAATGATTTTGTTCGATCAGGCGGTCTTTTAGTCAGATACTGCGCTTTTTAGGAGGCAATGTGGAACTGACACAACTACTCGATATGGGACCATTCTCATGGCAAGCTTTGGGGCCTGTATGATTAATGGCGCCCTTATAGGCTTGAACGCCAAACTCGCGGTAAACCTGTGGGCATTCGCACCGCTATCTTGATCGTCTCAGGCACCTACCTGTTTATGTCTATGGCGGTATCGCTCTCTCCCAACACGCTCGATCAAGCGCGCGTGCTCGGTCAAATCATTACTGGTGTGGGCTTTTTGGGTGCAGGGGTGATGATGACTCAAGACGGTAAAATCCATGGGGTGACGTCGGCTGCGGTGATCTGGGTGTTGGCCGGTCTAGGCATGATGATAGGGCTGGGGCATCACAAAGAATCGGTGATCTTAACGGTGTTAGCACTAACGGTACTACTTGGTGTCGATAAGATTGAAAGCAGCTTTAAGAGCCTACGACGTGGTGTGCACCAAACCATGCAAAACCGCAACCGAATGAGAAAATAACAAGCCCTGCGTATGCAGGGCTTTATCGAATTCTAACGCTCTAAATTAGAGTCTGAATTACTTCGCAAAGTTAATGATTGGGAAACACTTAAAGAAACCGTTGTCTGCACAGTTGATTAGACCAATCTGTACGCCATCGATGTTGTTTGTCTTGTTGAAAAGACCAAACTGGAAGTTAGACTTGTTTGAGAAGCTCGCGATACCAATGTCGGCCATTGTGTAGCCTTCAGAGTAGTTCACCGCACTCCAGTTAAGACCTTTTACATCGTTAGTCACGTTCACTGCCGCAAGGTTCACACCCGTCGTTTTACCTGTGTTCCAGTTGAAGATACCTAGAGAAGCACCTTTCATTTCTTGAGTCACTTTAGAAGCACCAAAGAACAGACCGAAGTTCACACCGGTTGTACGTTGAGTTTCCGACATACCTAGTACAGAGAAATCCACACCTTTCACTTCGTTCACTTGACCGTGAAGAACCGCCAGACGTACGCCACCTACTGCATTTGCATCAGGTGCGTTGAAACCGTTTAGTGATGAGAACATCACTGGAGTGCTTTCAGCAAGCGCCAATGGTGATGCCATTGCTGCTGCCACTGCTAATACTGCTACTGCCTTTTTCATAATAGTCTCCACTGACTTTTTTTATTGTCAACTGATAAGTTTAGGTGATGCTAGTGACGCTGACCATAGGTTTTGTCAGAGATTTGTCATATCCTGCAACACTCTCACGAAATATTGGTTAATTATGAAGCAAGCACAAAAAAAGCCGAAGGTTTCCCTTCGGCTTTGTCAGAATCCTCTGATGGATTACATCATACCTGGCATACCGCCCATGCCGCCCATATCAGGCATTGCAGGTGCGTCTTTCTGAGGTACGTCAGTCACCATCGCTTCTGTTGTGATCATAAGACCTGCAACTGATGCTGCGAACTGAAGTGCAGAGCGAGTTACTTTCGTTGGATCTAGGATACCCATTGCGATCATGTCGCCGTACTCACCTGTTGCTGCGTTGTAGCCGTAGCTGCCTTCGCCTGCTTTCACGTTGTTTGCAACCACTGACTCTTCGTCACCTGCGTTCGCAGTGATTTGACGAATTGGTGCTTCCATTGCGCGAAGTGCAACGCGGATACCTACGTTTTGCTCTTCGTTAGCACCTTCAAGACCAGCTACTTTTGACGCTGCACGGATAAGTGCAACACCACCGCCCGCTACTACGCCTTCTTCAACCGCTGCGCGAGTTGCGTGTAGTGCATCTTCAACGCGGTCTTTCTTCTCTTTCATCTCAACTTCAGTTGCTGCGCCAACTTTGATTACCGCAACACCGCCAGCTAGCTTAGCTACGCGCTCTTGAAGTTTCTCTTTGTCGTAGTCAGACGTCGCTTCTTCGATTTGTTGACGAATTTGAGCAACACGGCCTTGAATCATCGCTTCTTCACCCACGCCATCGATGATAGTCGTGTTTTCTTTAGTGATAGAAACGCGCTTCGCTTGACCTAGGTCTTCTAGCGTCACTTTCTCAAGGTCTAGACCGACTTCTTCAGAGATCACAGTACCCGCAGTTAGGATTGCGATATCTTGAAGCATAGACTTGCGACGGTCACCGAAACCTGGCGCTTTAACAGCCGCTACTTTCACGATGCCGCGCATGTTGTTCACAACGAGCGTTGCTAGTGCTTCACCTTCTACGTCTTCTGCAATAATAAGCAGTGGACGAGATGCTTTAGCAACCGCTTCTAGCGTTGGAAGTAGCTCACGGATGTTTGATACTTTCTTGTCGATAAGAAGGATGAATGGGCTCTCTAGCTCAACAGAACCAGCTTCTTGGTTGTTGATGAAGTATGGAGATAGGTAGCCACGGTCGAACTGCATACCTTCAACTACGTCTAGCTCGTCTTGTAGAGCCTGACCTTCTTCAACCGTGATAACACCATCACGACCTACTTTTTCCATTGCTTCAGCAATGATGTTACCTACGCTCTCATCAGAGTTCGCAGAGATAGTACCAACCTGAGCAATCGCTTTCGTGTCTTCACAAGGAACAGACAGCGCTTTTAGCTCTTCAACCGCAGCAACAACTGCTTTGTCGATGCCGCGCTTAAGATCCATTGGGTTCATGCCAGCAGCAACGGCTTTTAAGCCTTCGTTTACGATAGCTTGCGCTAGAACTGTTGCTGTTGTTGTACCGTCACCAGCAGCATCGTTCGCTTGAGAGGCTACTTCTTTAACCATTTGCGCGCCCATGTTTTGGAACTTGTCTTCAAGCTCGATTTCGCGCGCTACAGATACACCATCTTTAGTGATAGTTGGTGCACCGAAAGATTTATCTAGAACTACGTTACGGCCTTTAGGACCTAGTGTTACTTTTACTGCATCCGCTAGAACGTTTACACCTTCTAGCATTTTAACTCGTGCGTCGTTACCAAACTTAACGTCTTTAGCAGCCATTGTTATTTCCTTATCTAAATTCAGTGGATAGCTTGTTTAGAGTAAAAAATTACTCAACGTCTACTTAATTATTCAACGATAGCCATGATGTCGTTTTCAGACATGATCAGAACTTCTTTACCGTCGATCTTTTCTGTCTTAGTGCCGTAGCCTTCAGCAAAGATCACCGTATCACCTACTTTCACGTCTAGCGGCTGTACAGTGCCGTTTTCTAGGATGCGGCCTTTGCCCACAGCCAGAACTGTACCACGTGTTGATTTTTCTGCCGCAGAACCAGTTAAAACGATGCCACCAGCAGATTTAGATTCAACTTCTTGGCGCTCAACGATAACTCGGTCGTGTAGAGGACGGATATTCATCGGTCGATTCTCCTGATTATTTTCCATTTAGCTTATTAGGTTGCCTTCAAGGCCTTGTGTTGAATATGTTGGGGGCGTTTTTGGCGATCCCAAGGGGAGGATGCCAAAAAATTGTGACAAAAATAACGAAATTTAAGATTGGGTTGCGAAACCTGAGCCGGCGCGCGTCGGTTGTCGCACCAACGGGTTAATTACTGTATTCTAGCCACCTGTTTACCAAGCTTAGAATGCCATGCAAGACAAACACGGCCTGCTGTCCGCGCCGATATCCACTGTGCTTCGAAATATGACCGTGCCTATGGTCTTTGGCATGGTGGCGATACTGGCATTCAACCTTGTCGATACCTTCTTTATCTCGCTGCTTGGAACCCAAGCCCTCGCGGCTATTAGCTTCACTTTCCCTGTGACCTTTGGTGTTAACTGCATCACCATGGGGATTGGTATGGGGCTGTCCACCAATATCGGACGCTTGCTTGGTCAGGGCAATACCCAACATGCGGCGCGTTTCTCCACCCATGGCTTGTTGCTGGCCGTGGTTTTGGTCATGTTGGCTTCCACCTTAGGTCTTTACACCATTGAGCCACTATTCAAGCTATTGGGTGCCAGCGATGACATTATCCCGCTGATCCGAGAGTACATGGTGATCTGGTACTTCACTGTGCCACTGTTGGTGATCCCTATGGCGGGCAACAGCGCCATTCGCGCCACTGGCGATACCAAAACACCGGCTAAGATCATGATGCTGTCAGGCTTTATTAATGGCCTGCTCGACCCACTGCTGATTTTTGGTATCGGTCCGTTTCCTGAGCTTGGCATTCAAGGTGCTGCAATTGCGAGTGGTATCGCTTGGCTAGGAGCCCTGACTGGTTCGCTGTATGTACTCACCAAGCGAGAAAAGCTACTCGGCCAACTCAAACCTTCGCAGCTTTGGCAAGATTGGATTGCGATCCTACGTATTGGCATGCCTTCTGGTTTGTCGACAGCGATGTCGCCAATCTCAGGGCAATCTTAATGAAGATGCTTTCTGTTCATGGCACAGCGGCCGTGGCTGCCTATGGGGCGGCGCAGCGTGTTGAGTCGATTCTTATCTTAGTGCTGATATCACTCAGCTCAGCCTTAACGCCATTTATGTCGCAAAACTTTGGTGCCAAGCAGCCACAGCGCAGCTTCGCGGGGCTATTCCTCAGTATGCGTTTTTCGCTGCTGTTTCAATTGCTGGTCTTTGTGATGATGGTGCCGCTCAGCATTCCAATCTCTGCGCTATTTTCTCAAGAACAAACGGTGCGAGATATCCTTTGGCATTACCTGCTCGTGGTGCCATTTAGCTACGGCTTTCAGGGCATCATCATGATGCTTGGCAGTGGAATGAACGCGCTGCATGAACCCAACAAAGCGTTCATGTGGAGTGCCATGAGGCTGTTTGTGTTTACGCTTCCAGCCGCCGCTCTGGGTAGCATGCTGTATGGTGTCGAGGGGATGTTTATTGGTGTGGCTTTAGGGAATGTCACTGGTGGCGTGCTTGCCTACTTGTATGCACTGTCGGTGAGGCGAAAACATCTGCCTTCATTGGCCAAATAGACAAAAAGCCAAGGCATTGCCTTGGCTTTCTAGCATTCTGCGTCGGCTATCAGTTAGATACCATCACCGCCCATAAAGGTCTGTGACTTGCCGTTAAACTGCTGATCCATATCCAGCGATGGCATATCCGTTTTCGGCTTGCCGACGATCTTCGCCGGAACGCCCGCTGCCGTAGTATGCGGAGGCACTGGCTGAAGCACTACAGAACAAGAACCAATCTTAGCGCCTTTACCCACTTCGATATTACCGAGGATCTTAGCACCAGCACCAATCATAACGCCTTCGCGGATCTTCGGATGTCGGTCGCCGCACTCTTTACCGGTACCGCCAAGTGTTACGTTCTGTAGGATAGAAACATCGTTCTCCACCACGGCCGTTTCACCAATGACGATGCCTGTCGCATGGTCGAGCATGATGCCTTTACCGATACGAGCCGCCGGGTGGATGTCCACCTGACACGCGACCGAGATTTGGTTTTGAAGGTACGTTGCCAGAGCATTACGGCCTTGAGACCACAGCCAGTTGGCAACACGATATCCTTGTAGAGCGTGATAGCCCTTTAAGTACAGTAGTGGCATCGAGTACATAGAGACCGCAGGATCTCGATTCACCGTGGCACAAATGTCACACGCCGCCGCATCGGTGATGGTAGGGTCAGCGTTAAACGCTTGTTCCACCACTTCGCGCACTGCCATAGCCGGCATAGAGGCCGTCTTAAGCTTATTGGCAAGGATGTAGCTTAGCGCTGCACCAAAGCTTTCGTGGTTAATAATGGTGGCATGATAGAAACTCGCCAGCATCGGCTCTTGCTCGGCCTGCTCTCGGGCTTCTCTGACAATGCACTCCCAGACATTTTGTTTTTCACAGTGTTTCATTTTCGATCCTACGATGGATAGTCAGTTATCCGTCGAGCGATTATTGCTGCTCGGCTTTCTTGTCCCTTGCAAGGAGGTCTTGCGCGGCTAAACGCGCATCTTTCCCTTGATACAATACTTGATAGATTTGGTCAACAATTGGCATCTCCACACCCATGCGCTGCGACAGTAGCCACACCTCTTTGGTGTTGCGATAGCCTTCTACTACCTGACCAATGTCTGCCTGTGCGGTGTCCACATCCTTGCCTTGCCCCAAAGCCAGACCAAAACGGCGGTTACGCGATTGGTTATCAGTACAGGTCAGTACCAAATCACCCAGCCCTGCCATACCCATAAAGGTATCTTGCTTCGCACCTAGTGCAGCGCCAAGACGGGTCATTTCCGCAAGGCCACGAGTGATCAGAGCCGTACGGGCATTGGCACCAAAGCCGATGCCATCAGACATACCAGCGCCAATGGCGATAACATTCTTCACCGCACCACCAAGCTGCATGCCAGTAAAGTCATCGTTGGCATACACGCGGAAGGTTTTGCTGCAGTGGATCTTCTCTTGTAGATCCGCCACAAACTGCGCATCTGGAGAGGCAACGGCGATCGCCGTTGGCAGACCAGCCGCCAGCTCTTTAGCAAACGTTGGACCGGACAATACTGCTAACGGGTATTCTTCACCAATGATGTCGTGGGCGACATCTTTAAGTAGACGACCGGTTTCAGGCTCTAGGCCCTTGGTTGCCCAGCAAATACGACTGTCATCTCGCAAGTGTGGTTTGACACTGTTCAAAACGATACCAAATACGTGGCTTGGTACCACAACCAGCAAATCACGGCTCGCTTGTACCGCTTTGTTGAGATCGGATTCAACAATCAGAGACTCCGGAAACTCAATGCCCGGTAGGAATTCGTGGTTAGCACGATCCGCTTCTAGCTTCGCCATGTGCTCTGGTTCGTGTCCCCAAATCACCACATTCGCGCCGTTTCTCGCAAGCGAAATCGCCAAAGAGGTGCCGTAAGAGCCAGCGCCCAATACAGTCATTGCGATTTCTTTTCCATATGCGTTATTCATAACACCACCCAATTTGTCGGTATGATTGCGTTTCGTTGTTATACCCAAGTAACCCTCAAAGTGTAGCCACTCAAGACGACTTGGGTATAAGTTACTGTATGCCAATAAAAAATGCACATCGCGATGCGCTGTGCATTTTCAAAACATCCACTCTTTCTCGCAGAGTTACTCTGCAAGCGAGATTAAGCTTCCGCTTGACCTTCTTGCTGAGCTTGCTGCTGTAGGTAGTTCATGAACAGTGCGTCAAAGTTAACTGGCGCTAGGTTCAGTTGTGGGAACGTACCTTTCATCGTTAGGCTTGAGATAGTTTCACGAGCGTACGGGAATAGAATGTTCGGGCAGAATGCACCTAGGCAGTGTGCAAGTTGACCTGCTTCCATTTGCTCTGCAGTGAAGATACCACCTTGTTGTACTTCACATAGGAACGCCGTTTCTTCTGCGTTTTTCACAGTCACTGTCAGGCGAAGAACTACTTCGTATACGCCTTGACCTAGCTCACGGCTTTGAGTGTCAAGATCTAGCTTAACATCTGGGTTCCAATCTTTCTGGAACATATCTGGCGAGTTTGGCGCCTCAAAGGATACGTCTTTTAGAAAGATGCGTTGGATTGCGAAGTTTTGTTGTGCTTCTTGTGGAGCTGCTTCAGCCATGATGATTTCCTTAAATACGTCTAAATTTGTCAAAACGTTAATGAGTTTTGTTGCAGACTAGCCGAGCCGATGTTTGATGACTAGGCGAGCCTTGAATTCCCGTGGCATTTATCACATCCCTTGGTCATAACTGCCGCGAAATTACTCAAAATTCTGTTTTATTTTTTGCCTTTAATCAGTGGAAGGTTTGCTTCGCTCCAAGCCACTAGACCATTTTTCAGCAAGTAAACTTTTTCAAACCCTGCTTTTGCAAGCAAGTTCGCGCTCTCTTGCGCCGTTTGACCAGTCTTACATACCACAATGATTGGGTCTGATTTGTGGTTTTCAAGGCTACCGAAAGAACCCGCTTTGATATCAGATGGTAAAACGTGAAGTGCGTCAGTAATATGACCACGCTTGAATTCGTCTTTTGAACGAATGTCCACCACAATGCCGTTCTCGCGGTTCATCATGTGAGTCACTTGTGCTGCAGACACTTCTTTGTATGCGGCATTCGCTGATTTAAAGATGTTAGCGATCAGAGCAACAAATAGTGCAACCCACACTAGCGCCATGATCATGTTCTGTTGGAAAAATTCTAAATACTCTTGCATCACTTGTGCTCTTAGATAGTTGAACATTAAATCAGTCGAGGAGTATAGCGGCTTAGCCTCGCCGTGGCGAGAGGGGAAAATGTTTCGAGCAGAGAATTGGGATCCTTCTCCTCGCTTGGTTTCACGCCAAGATGCTCAACGCTATCACAGAGAACGCTATCACAAAGATAGAAAAAACCGATTAGTCAAAGCGACCAAACTCGACGTAATAATAGAGATAAAGCCGAGGTACCTGACGAAAATAGCGTCTATGATTACCTCACGCAGAGAACAAACAGACGAATCAGCTAGATAAAACTGTAACCCAGCAACGGTAATCACAAACATTATTTGATCTGCCACTACAGTTATGGGTAAAAAGTGTAGTAAAATTACGCTAATTTGTTTTCTGTAAAGTTACTATCGATTTGACGAGGTTATAACTATGTCAGCTAAGAAGCCAATGGCTCTAGTGATTCTTGACGGTTGGGGTTACCGTGAAGACAACGCAAGCAACGCAATCAACAACGCAAAAACTCCAGTAATGGATGGCTTGTGGGCAAACAACCCACGCACTCTTATTTCGGCTTCTGGTATGGACGTGGGTCTACCAGACGGTCAAATGGGTAACTCAGAAGTAGGTCACACCAACATCGGCGCAGGTCGTGTGGTATACCAAGACCTAACTCGCATCACTAAATCCATCGCTGACGGTGAGTTCTCTCAGAACGAAGCGCTTGTTGCTGCTATCGACAAAGCAGTGGCTGCAGGTAAAGCGGTTCACCTAATGGGTCTTATGTCTCCAGGTGGTGTTCACTCTCACGAAGACCACATCTACGCAGCTGTGAAAATGGCAGCAGAGCGTGGCGCTGAGAAAATCTACCTACACTGCTTCCTAGACGGCCGTGATACACCGCCTCGTAGCGCTGAAGGTTCACTAAAGCGTTTCGACGAGCTATTTGCTGAGCTTGGTAAAGGCCGCGTAGCTCTCTAATCGGTCGTTACTACGCAATGGATCGTGATAACAACTGGGATCGCGTACAGGTTGCTTACGACCTGCTGACTCAAGGCAAAGCTGAGTTCACTTACGACAATGCAGTAGCCGGTCTTGAAGCCGCTTACGCTCGTGAAGAGAACGATGAGTTCGTTAAAGCAACGGCTATCAAAGCAGAAGGTCAAGAAGACGCAGCGATCCAAGATGGCGACGCAGTTATCTTCATGAACTACCGAGCTGACCGTGCACGTCAAATCACTCGTACGTTCGTACCTGAGTTTGATGGCTTTGAGCGCGCAGTATTCCCAGCAATCAACTTCGTAATGCTAACGCAATACGCAGCTGACATCCCGCTATCTATCGCTTTCCCACCAGCGTCTCTTGAGAACACGTACGGTGAGTGGCTATCGAAAGCAGGTAAAACTCAGCTACGTATCTCTGAAACAGAGAAATACGCACACGTGACGTTCTTCTTCAACGGTGGTGTTGAGAACGAATTTGACGGCGAAGAGCGTCAGCTCGTTGCTTCTCCAAAAGTGGCGACTTACGACCTACAGCCAGAAATGAGCTCTGAAGAGCTCACTGAGAAGATGGTTGCCGCTATCAAGTCTGGTAAGTACGACACTATCATCTGTAACTATCCAAACGCAGACATGGTTGGTCACACAGGTGTTTACGAAGCCGCTGAGCAAGCTATCGAAGCTCTAGATGCAAGCGTTGGCCAAGTCGTAGACGCTATCAAAGAAGTTGGCGGTCAAATGCTGATCACGGCTGACCACGGTAACGCAGAGATGATGGTAGACCCTGTGACTGGCGGTACGCACACTGCTCACACTAACCTACCAGTACCTCTGATCTACGTTGGTGACAAAGCGGTTGAGTTCAAAGAAGGCGGTAAACTGTCTGACCTTGCGCCAACAATGCTTGCCATGACTGACATGGAAATCCCAGCAGAAATGTCTGGTGAAGTTCTCGTTAAGTAATCACTCTTACTGAGATGATTGAAACGCCGATGCCTTTGCATCGGCGTTTTTGTTTGTGCCGTTTTATTTTGCGCTTTTTTGCCTGAAAACTGCCATATATGGATATAATGACAACATCGCTTTGAAGGCACACATTTTGGTCTGTCGTAGTGAACTATCAATCGGTTATGGTTACTATGTCCCAGAATATTGAGCAAACTCTGTCGCTGCGTTTAGTGGAATTAGGATGAAACCAAACAAATTTAGGCTTTTTACCTCTCATACATCAGTACTGCCCCGTTTGTCGACACTGGTGGTGTGTTTAGGGCTGGCACTGCCAAGCGCGCATAGTTTTGCCAACCAAAATGAACTCAGTGGCGTTAAAAGTGAAATTAGCCGACAGCAAAAGTCGCTCTCTGCGCAGCAAAAAGAGCTCGATAACCTGCAAAAGTCGCTTCGTGAGCAGGAAATAGGCATTTCTAATGTCGAGAAAGAGATAAAAGCCACAACGCAAGCGCTCACTCAAGCCAACAAAAATCTCGATGGTTTCCACAAGCAAGTAGAAGCGCTGACCAAGCAGAAAAAGCAGCAGCAAGAAATCCTCGCTCAGTTGGTACAAACTTATTACGTCACCAAGCAAAATAACTCTGCCTCTGGCGTGCTGAGTACCGATCCAGATCAAGACCGCATTAGTCAGTACTATCAATACCTTGCTAAAGCGCGTGCGCAAACCTTAGAAGAGTTGGCTGACACTGAGCTAAAGCTAGCAGAAAGCGAACGAGCCCTAGAACTTGAGCGCAATCAGATTGCCCAGTTACTTGAGCAGCAGAAAGCGAAGCGCGATGCGCTGGCGAAAAACCGCAGCAGTCGACAAAGCACGGTTTCGAAGATCCGCCGAAGCATTTCCAGCGATAAGAACTATCTCGCCGAACTGCAGCGCAACGAAACTCGCCTCAAAGCGGAAATCGCCAAAGCGGCGAAGCGTAATCAAGTTCCGATGGATGGCCTTGGTCGTCAGAAAGGACGTTTGCCGTGGCCGGTTAAAGGCAAAGTGCTGCACAACTTTGGCACCAAGCAAACGGGGCAAGTCAACTGGAAGGGAATGGTCATTGCGGCCAACTATGGCACATCGGTGAAATCCGTTTATTCGGGCACTGTGGTGTTTGCTGATTATCTGCGTGGCTACGGGCTAGTCGTGTTGCTTGACCATGGTAAAGGCGACATGACCCTCTACGGCTATAACCAAACGCTACTGAAAAAAGAAGGCGATAAAGTCGCGGCCGGCGAAACCATTGCCCTGGCTGGAGATACTGGAGGTCAAGACACCTCGTCTCTCTACTTCGAGATCCGCCGCAACAGTAAAGTACAAAACCCAAAGAGCTGGCTAAAACGCTAATCGCATGCCGCTACTCATTATCATGAGTAGCGCGCTTCTGTCACTTCAATGAGCCTTGCTAGCTCGCTCTCTGGCAGGCCATTAATCCCACCCGCCGCTTCGCGCCCGCCACCAGTCGCAAACTGACTGCAGATCTCCCCTGCCCCTTGTTTATTGTTTACTGGCGCTCTAACCGAGACGGTATAGCTAGCTCACCACTCGCATCCGTTCTAGGCACCAAAGAGATATGCGCTTGATTCGGTGATTCATTCGCCAGTCGATTGATCCAAGTCCCCGACATGCGCCTCGCCGCAGCGCTGTCAGGAAGCAATACCACTTTAAGGTGCGCGGATTCATGACGAGTCTGCGCCGCGCTCAATGCTTTTTCATCCTGCTCGAACGCAGTTTTCAGGAAGTGATAAGGCGAGCTTGGATCGCGGAGACAATCAAAAGGATCATGGTAGGCCAAAAGCTTCTGATACAGGTCAACTGGGTCAAAATGTAAATCTTCTAAGCTCTCACCATAGCCGTTGTAATTGACTAAGGTGCCCAGCTCTTTAAGCGCTTCGCGCTGCTCACGGCTCAGTCCTAAATCAGAGGCCAAGCGCTCAGCGCTCGCCAGCATATTGTCACCATAGGCGGCCGCGATTGCCCAGAGCCTGAACTGCCCTTGCAGCTGCTTATCAACAATCAGCGCAGTACAAGTGTTAGCATCAAGATCGATATGAGCATCAAGATGAGGGCTATCCGGAATCGCAGAGGCTTTGTGGTGATCGATATAGGTAATAGGGACATGATGATCCAAAAGCTCATCAAGCGCGGCTTGGTTCTTATCCATGGAGATATCCAGCACCGTCACTGATCTTGCTTGCCCAACGGGCACACGCTGAAGTAAAGCGATATCACGCTTAATACCGGAGATGAGTATCGATGTTTTGGGCTGCGCTAAACGCAATTGCAGTAGGGCTAGTATGCCATCGGCGTCGCCATTAAATACGTCATAATGCACAGTCACACTCATCCTTTCGTCGTCCCTGAAACCACAAACCCTACTAATAAAGTAGGGTTTGTAACAATACGAATTGGCTATATATCATGCCGTTAGCGAGATCAACTCGTGGTCGAGCCCATGATGCGCACGCCATCTTCAAGAAGCGTCAGCTGCTCTTTACCTCTTGAGGTCGCTAGTGGTTTCACCACATGGATCATCTGCAGCATGCCTTGTTGAATCACTTCTTCGGTGATCTTGGTACGTGGTGACATCGCCGACTGATAGCTTAGCCAACCGACCGCCATCATGTGCAGAGTGGTCACTAACGACTTCAGCTCTTTCTCATTGAGCGTCAGTAACTCCAACTCAACAAAAGCACGTAAGATATTAATCAGATTACCTTGCAGGCGCTCTTGTACTTCAATGTACTCTTCGTGCAATTTGGGATCGCGCTGGAGAATTTCCGGCAAATTAGCGTAGAAGAAACGGTACTTCCACATCAGCGTAAAAATGGAATCTAGGTAGTGCTTTAGTAACGCTAAGCTCTCTTGCTGACCTTGTACCGGAGTGAAGCGCTCAATAAGCTCTTGCGAATAGAGGGCAAAAATCTCACGAACGATCTCTTGTTTGTTTCGGAAATGATAGTAGAGATTGCCTGGCTGATCTCAATGTGCGCCGCAATATGGTTGGTTGTCACGTTGCGCTCGCCATCTGAATTGAACAAGTCGAGGGCGGCGTAGACGATTTTGTCACGTGTTTTCATTCTAACTTTTCCTTTCCCTAGTTAGACTTAGTATACGTCTTGAACTAGTACACGAAAAGTTAATAGATTGTGAGATGCACTGGTTAGACCAACGGACACAAAAAAAGCACTCAATTTGAGTGCTTTTCGATTATTCATATTGGCTAAGTAGGTAATTACTCTACTTCGTCCATTTTACCTAGTAGGTTGCGAATGCGCTCTTGCCATTGGCTGTGCTCACGTTGCATCTGCTCAGACTTTTGCTCAAGTTCTTCACGGCTGCTGCGTAGTTCTTCAGCTTGCGATGCAAGTTGTGCTTTCTCTTCTTTCAATTCCTCAACTTCCATCTGAAGAAGAGCGATTGTGTCCACTGCAGTTTGAATTTTTGCTTCTAGTTGTTCCAGTACTTCAAAAGACATCTCGGCCTACCCTTGTTTGATCCTGTGAAATGAAAATGCTTCATCCTATAGTGCCCCATTCTACTCAGCCTAGAGAAGATAGACACGCTCTATATTGCAGATTTTTCACTATTCGGTCAAAAAAGCGCCGCAAACTCACCCAAGCTTTACCTAGCAAGTGCAACATAGCAGAGTTTTGTTTCTCACTATGCTCAATCATTCAAGATTTTAGCGACAAGATCGCGTCCGAACAGAGAAAAAGGCAAACGTTTCCCTTTTGATATGCTAGAATTCGCGCCGTAAATCATTTGTCAATTTTCATTAGATTGGAGTCAGTATGAAGCGCGATTTAGCAATGGCTTTTTCACGAGTTACCGAAGGTGCCGCCCTAGCAGGCTATAAGTGGCTAGGCCGAGGCGACAAAAATGCTGCCGATGGTGCAGCGGTGGAGGTCATGCGCAGCCTACTGAACAAGACCGACATCGAAGGTGAAATCGTTATTGGTGAAGGTGAAATCGATGACGCACCTATGCTGTACATCGGTGAGCAAGTAGGTATTGGTGGTGATGCCGTCGACATCGCAGTTGATCCTATCGAAGGGACTCGCATGACGGCGATGGGTCAGTCAAATGCCCTTGCAGTGCTTGCCGCTGGTGAAAAAGGCAGCTTCTTGAAAGCGCCAGACATGTACATGGAAAAACTTGTGGTAGGGCCTGGCGCGAAGGGCGTGATTGACCTTAATAAGCCACTGACTGAAAACCTGAAAAACATCGCAGCTGCGCTAGGTAAAACCCTAGATACGCTGGTAGTGACAACGCTTGCTAAGCCACGCCACGACGCCGTCATTGCAGAGATGCAAGCGATGGGTGTTCGCGTTTTCGCTGTGCCAGATGGTGATGTTGCCGCTTCTATCCTAACGTGTATGCCAGATAGCGAAGTGGATGTGATGTACTGTATTGGCGGCGCGCCAGAAGGTGTAGTCTCTGCTGCGGTTATCCGCGCACTTGATGGTGACATGAATGGCCGACTACTGCCACGCCACGTTGTTAAAGGCGATACAGAAGAAAACCGCACTGCAGGCCAAGATGAACTCGCACGCTGTGCTGAAATGGGTGTTGAAGCAAACGTCGTGCTGCGTATGGAAGATATGGCTCGTAGCGACAACGTCGTTTTCTCAGCGACCGGCATTACCAAAGGTGACCTGCTTGAAGGCATCACTCGTCAAGGCAACATCGCAACGACGGAAACCTTGCTGATCCGTGGACGCTGCCGCACGATTCGTCGCATCAAGTCTACGCACTATTTAGAGCGTAAAGATCCAGAAATCCGCGACATCATCCTATAAGTCAATAAAGCTTCGTCAAAGGCGCTGATGGTTATCAGCGCTTTTTTTATATCTATGAGAGTCGATACTGCTGGAATGCTCATCTCAAGATTGTAAATCATTTGCTTTATTAACCTTATCCGCCATAATACCCCGACTATCTTTACCTAAGGCTGAACAAACGAACGGATTCACTGATGAAAGCCACCGACCACATCGTAGACATCATAAAACGCGAAGGCGCTGTCACTGCAAAACACATTGCTGAGCGTTTAGGCATTACCACTATGGGGGCTAGGCAGCACCTACAAAGCCTTGAAGAAGATGGTTTTTTGAAGTTTGAGGATGTCAAAGTCAAGGTCGGCCGCCCAAATAGACATTGGTCACTGACCGCTAAAGGGCATGCCCGTTTCTCTGATCGCCACAGCGATCTAACGCTTCAATTTATCGATGCGATTGAGACTGTGTTCGGCTCCGAAGGATTAGATAAAGTCGCCAAAGAGCGCGAGCAAAACACACTTAATACCTATCGACAACACTTTGAAACGCTGACAGATTTACACAGCAAGGTTCGCAAGCTGGCTGAACTAAGAGAAAAAGATGGCTACATGGCAGAGTGTGAAGCGAATGGGGATGGGTATGTCCTAATAGAAAATCATTGCCCCATTTGCATCGCTGCGACGCGTTGCGAAGCACTGTGCCAATCAGAACTCAATGTATTTCAAAAGCTTGTTGGGGAAAACGTCTCCGTTGAACGCGATGAGCACATCGTCCAAGGTGAAAGACGCTGCGTCTACACCTTCCAACCAAAAGACGAATAAGCCGTCTCACTACTGAGACTTTGAAGGCTTTTTATTTTGTCTTCTGTCATTAGCTCCTAGGCTAACTATACACCCCAACTCAGGATCGGGTTAGGCAGTACCGTTAGTTAGCAGAGGAATGCAGACATGGCAGAGTCGATTTCACTCCCTTCATTTGAAGAGCTGGCAGCAATGGCCAAAGACAACCCAGAACAGCTTAGCCAGCTTCGACATCAGTTGTGTGAGCAGTTCATTGCTGGTTGCTCCAGTGATATGCAGCCAAGACTGCACGCCCAACAGTCTCACATTGAACGGGTACTTCAACGCGCCAAAAACCCGATACATGCCAATGTGCTGTTGAGAGAAGAGCTACACAAACAAATCGTCAAATTTGCCGATGCGCTGCAAGGAGACACGCAAACACCTCAATGCAGTGCAGACATCGTTCCTTTTGATCGTGGGCAAGAGTGGCGCTGACCGAGTAGTACAACCTTTAGCACAAAGACAACAGGCATAAAAAAAGGGAAACCAACGCTTCCCTTTTGCCATTTTGAGCCGCTTATTGCTGAGGCTCATCACCATATTGGTTTTGACCGTCAGTGCCTTTCAAGAAACCACACTCCACCAAGATCCAAGCGCCACAGGCTAACGCAGCCAATGAAATCACACTTTGAACCAATGAAGCTGAGCAGCTGTCGCCGGATCCAGTGTCGGCAAACTCATGCGTCCAAATACGAGCGGTACATTTAATAGCAGCCACCAGCTGGATTTATTACGGTCGTGCCAACGCTTAGCCGTGATCGCCAAGTCAGGGATAAGCAGTACCACCAAGAGTACCGGCAATAAAAAGTGCACCACGTTTGGGAATAGATAGTTCAACCCCTGAGCACATACCATGATGGCTAAGTAATAACAGACATTCCACATCCAGAACGTCTTACGACCAATACGGCCATGAAAAGAAAACAGTAACGACTTTAACGACATCAAATCACTCTCATATTAATTAGTAACCTTTTGAAAGCAGGCTTTGTCCATATCGCGGATATTCACCGTCAAACTCTTAATATGGCTCGCCTGCTCTCTAAGTACTTCCATCAGCTTACGCGACAACTCGCGCTTTTGCTCATCCGTTCGTCCAGACAATAGCTCAAAACTGATGTGCACAAAATCTTCGCTATCCCCGTACTCGCCGATCAACCAGTTGTGGCTGCGCAGTGAACGAGACTTCACCGAGTCAGCATCAAACAACCCACAGTTGAGTGTTACACGGTGCAGATCTTCCAGTAGCCCCTGTACATTCAACCTTTCGTCGGCTGTATTCGAATATTCTAAAACCAGATTCGGCATACGACTTCCCTTTTTTTGGCCAATAGCGACAAGGTATAGCAAGCCGCGAGTAAAATGCCGAGAAGTATTCTATTATTCTGTTTACTGGATCACTTGGGCACGCCATTCAGAGCTCTCTAAACGGGGCAATTGTTAGGATAAGATACCAAAGCGATAAAGAAATGACCCCAATCATGATCTACGTGAATTAATCTGTTATATTCTTTCGTAATCACGTTTATTTTTTACATTCGTTTATTACAAACACTGATTTTGGAGAAAATCTCATGCGTCAACCTGTAGTTATGGGTAACTGGAAACTCAACGGCAGCAAAGCTATGGTAACTGAGCTGCTAACTGGTCTAAACGCTGAACTTGAAGGCGTAACTGGTGTAGACGTGGCGGTAGCTCCACCAGCACTTTACATCGACCTAGCTGAGCGTGTTATCGCAGAAGGCGGCAACAAGATCATCCTTGGTGCACAAAACACTGACCTAAACAACAGCGGTGCTTTCACTGGCGACATGTCTCCAGAAATGCTGAAAGATTTTGGTGCAACTCACATCATCATCGGTCACTCTGAGCGTCGTGAATACCACAACGAATCAGACGAGTTCATCGCTAAGAAATTCGCATTCCTAAAAGAGAACGGCCTGAAGCCAGTTTTCTGTATCGGTGAATCTGAAGCTCAAAACGAAGCTGGCGAAACTGAAGCAGTATGTGCACGTCAAATCAACGCAGTCATCGACGCTTACGGTGTTGAAGCGCTAAACGACGCTATCATCGCATACGAGCCAATCTGGGCTATCGGTACTGGTAAAGCTGCAACTGCAGAAGACGCACAGCGTATCCACGCTTCTATCCGTGCTCTAATCGCAGAGAAAGACGCTGCAGTCGCTGAGCAAGTAATCATCCAATACGGTGGTTCTGTTAAGCCAGAGAACGCAGAAGCTTACTTCTCACAACCAGACATCGACGGTGCTCTAGTTGGTGGTGCATCTCTAGACGCTAAGAGCTTCGCAGCCATCGCTAAAGCAGCGGCAGCAGCAAAAGCTAAGTAATCGAACCGATTACCAAGAGCCGGCTCCATTGAGCCGGCTTTTTTATGTCTGCGTGTCTGCCACTTTACTGCGGGCAAACAAAAACCGCTGCCAAGGCAGCGGTTTTTCTATTCTCGAGAGAAGGCTGAATTAGAACAGCTCTTCCGCTACTTTGAATAGGTCAGTGCGAACTGGACGCTTCATGTTCTCGATAGCATCGATGATGTCATGGTGAACCAGTTGCTCTTTCTGGATACCCACACAACGGCCGCCGTGACCTTCTAGTAGTAGGTGAACCGCGTAGTTACCCATGCGAGATGCTAGAACTCGGTCGAACGCTGTTGGACGACCACCACGCTGGATGTGACCAAGCACTGTCGCGCGAGTTTCACGGCCAGTTGCTTCTTCAATCTCTTTCGCTAGCTCGTTCGCATCCATCATTAGCTCAGTCAGCGCGATGATCGCGTGCTTCTTACCTTTCGCAATACCATCTTGGATGTTGCTGATTAGCTGGTCTTTGTTCAGACCTGTCTCTGGAGTAATAATGTACTCACAGCCGCCTGCAATGGCTGACATTAGGGTTAGGTCACCACAGTGACGGCCCATGATCTCAACGATAGAGATACGTTGGTGAGAAGATGACGTGTCACGTAGACGGTCAATCGCATCGATAACAGTGTTGAGTGCCGTTAGGTAACCGATGGTGTAATCCGTGCCTGCAATATCGTTATCGATAGTGCCTGGAAGACCGATACATGGGTAGCCCATTTCAGTTAGCTTCTTCGCGCCCATGTAAGAGCCGTCACCACCAACAACAACCAGAGCGTCGATGCCGTGCTTTTTCAGGTTCTCAATGGCTTTCTCACGAACTTCCACTTCTTTAAATTCTGGGAATCGCGCAGAGCCTAGGAAGGTACCACCACGGTTGATCACATCAGAAACGCTTGAACGGTCAAGAGGCTTGATGCGGTCTTCGTATAGACCAAGATAGCCGTCGTATACGCCGTACACTTCCAAACCCTCTGACAGAGCAGTACGTACCACGCCGCGTACTGCAGCATTCATACCCGGTGCGTCACCACCACTTGTCAAAACACCAATTTTCTTAATCATGCTCACCCTCGATTTGGCAATCTAATTTTAAATTGTAAGTATGGCACCCTCGAAGGCGACATACGGAAATCTTGTTATCGTTACACTGGACTCAGCGTGTTCCCCAAAACACCACTGACGTAACTTTATTACTTATGTAAGAGTATTACAGTTTATACTGGCTCGTACGTTGATTCACATCAGAATCGCACTTTTTTATCACGCGCATTGATAATAGACAATGGAATTTAACATTGCCATTACGGCAAAACCTCCTCCCACAACGTGTCACCATCTACGCCCAGCCTGCTAAAAGTCTTGCTGCTTTTGCTCTGCTTCTTCGTGAAGCACCACAGAATATGGGTCTTGGTGAATGATCACATCCGCGCCTGGAAACGCTTTAATGACCTCTTCTTCTGCTCTGTCAGCAATACGGTGCGCCTCTATAAGAGGCAGATGGTCATCTAACTCTAAGTGTAACTGAATGAAACGAACCGGGCCTGACATGCGCGTTCTTAGCTGATGCACACCAATCACCCCTTCCACGTCAATACACACCTGACGAATAACAACGAGCTCTTCTTCCGGTAATTGACGATCCAGCAGCGACTGTACCGATTCATAGGCCATTTTTATCGCGCTGACTAAGATAAACACACCAATGCCAATCGCAAACACCGAGTCTGCTTGCCCAACGCCATACCAGCTCAGTCCAAGAGCGACCATGATCGCCACGTTCATATATAGGTCGGTTTGATAATGCAGTGAATCGGCCGCAATCGCTTGGCTACCGGTTTTACGAACCACATATTTTTGAAACGCAACCAAGCCCGACGTCACGATTAAGGCGAATAGACTGACATAAATACCCAACTCAGGCGATTGGAGATCATGCGGCCGGAAGAAACGATCGATACCGTTAAGAATGAGAAAACAAGCAGAGCCCGTGATGAACATCGATTGTGCCAGTGCGGCCAGCGATTCGGCCTTACCATGACCAAAAGTATGCTCTTTATCAGCAGGCTGAAGTGAGTATCGAACCACAATCAAGTTGATCAATGAGGCGGCGATATCGAGCAATGAATCGATCAAAGAAGCCAGTAAGCTTACCGAGCCGGTGACCCACCAAGTGATCACTTTCGCTATTAACAGGATGGTGGCTACCGTGGTCGCTGCCCATGCAGCCGTGGTCACCAGTTTCGCGTAATTGTCCTTCATGCGCTGTGTGGTTGTTCCTTGAAGATATTTCTAAACACAAAGCAAGTATACCGATAAATGATGACAAAAATAGAAAAAGCGACCAAAAATGGTCGCTTAACATTCGCTTGCGTTGTCTTAAAAGCGAGGCTCACTCTAGACTCGCTAGATATGCCGATTACTCAGAAGCGCGTTTTTCTGCACGCTTCTCCATTTTCGACCAACATTTTTCCATACGCTCTTGAGACAGCTCTTTAAACTTCGCTTTCTGCTCTGGTGTTAAAATGCTCATCATTTCATGTTGCTTCTCAAGCATCTTCACGCGGCGCTCCGCTTGCTTCTCAACCATTTGCGTTGCCAATGCGTTCGCCGCATCTGCATCAAACGTGTCGGCTAATACGAGATCTTGCATTTGCTGCTGGTGTGCTTGCATTTCTGCTTTCTTAGCCGTGAAATCGCCATCAAACTTCTGTTTCATCTGCGCTTTGTTCGATTCACGTAGCTGCTTCATCTGCTCTTTTTGTGCATCAGTTAGGTCTAATTCGCGGAACATGCGTTTGCCGTCAAAACCGCCACACATGCCTTCGCCACCTTTACCGTGATGACCACCTTTACCACCGCCGTAAGCGAGTGCACTGGCAGAACCTAGTGCGAGTGGAAGAACCGTTGCAGCGATAACCCATTTCTTTGAAAATTTCATAATCTTTACCCTTATGTGATTCATGCCATGGCTGCCTCTGCAGCGCTTGAGTATAGAATAGAAGCTGAGGCGTAAAGCAACGTACAGTGAGCGTAAAGAATCGTAAAGATCGCTTTTTTGAGCCACGAACGCTTTATTATTACAGGGCACAACAAGACCGAGGTAGATCATGGCACACATTCTTCTTATCGATGACGACACCGAGCTAACTAGCCTTCTCAAAGACATCTTAAGCTATGAGGGCTTTGAGGTTTCAGAGGCCAACGATGGTTTTGCTGGCTTAGAGGCAATGAGCGAGACCATTGATTTAGTATTGATGGATGTGATGATGCCGCGCCTCAATGGTATGGATACGCTTAAGAAGCTACGCGAAAATTGGGATACTCCAGTATTGATGCTGACGGCAAAGGGTGAGGAGATAGACCGTGTCATTGGTCTTGAACTTGGCGCCGATGACTATCTACCTAAGCCATTTAGCGACCGAGAGCTGCTCGCACGCATCAAGGCCATATTAAGGCGCACCAGTAACAAATCAGAATCGAGCTCATCCGATGGCATACGTTTTGATGACATTCAGGTATTCCCAGCCAAACAAGAAGCCACGTGCCAAAGCCAGGCACTCGACCTGACCACCACCGAATTTGCGCTGCTGCACTATTTCGTCCAGCACCCAGGGGAAACGCTAACCAAAGAAGCGCTGAGTCTTGAAGTACTCGGCAAGCGACTGTCAGCATTCGACCGAGCGGTGGATATGCACGTCTCTAACTTACGTAAAAAGCTGCCAGAAAAGAGCGATGGTAAGCCAAGGATTAAAACCTTGCGCGGTCGTGGCTACTTACTGGTGAAGGAGTAAGCATGAAACTGCCAAAAATCAGCAGCCTCTACGGCCGAATTTTTGCGATCTTTTGGTTTACCATGTTGCTGGTACTGATTGCGGTACTGGCACTGCCCCACCTCGATCCTCGCGTGGCGAGAGAAGTCTCCACCGAGGGGCTTGGTCAGATAAAAGCATCTCGTGACAGAATTGAACGTCAGTTTGCCAACGAACCAAGTATTGGTCGTATTGTCTATCAACTGGATAAGTCCGAGCGTATGCACAATAAAGACCGCAAGACAAAAGGACCAAGCTTCTTCATTGTCGATAAAGCCGGCAACATCTTAAGTACTCAGAAGCATGTCGACTTTAAAGAGCGTATGCTGAAAAACTTCATTACCTCGGTTGATACGTTCGACAAGCCAATGCAAAAACTCTACGGCCGTTACATGCTGGTTGGCCCTGTACCGATTAACTTAGCCAAGCAAGAGTATGACCTTTATATCGGTATGCGCTGGAATCAACCTCCGCCGTTTTTACTCAGAATGTTTGATAAACCATTCCAACTTTTGTTAGTGGTGATGGCCGTCAGCACGCCGCTTCTGCTTTGGCTGGCATGGGCACTGAGCCAACCTGCTCGCCGTCTTGAGCGCGCCGCCAAGCGTGTTGCCAAGGGAGAGTTCAATCCAGATCCGACTCTAGAAACTGGCACGACAGAGTTTAAGCAAGCAGGACAAAGTTTTAACCAAATGGTACTGGCTGTGAATCAAATGATTTCCGGTCAGCAAAGGCTACTGTCAGACATCTCCCACGAGCTGCGTTCACCTCTCACAAGGCTCCGCATGGCGACAGGTCTCGCGACCCGTAAGCAAGGTGAGAGCGCAGAACTGACCCGCATAGACACGGAAGCCCAGCGTCTTGAGCAAATGATTGCCGAGCTTTTGGAGCTGTCTCGGATGAACACCGGCAGTCATGTTACCCGCGAAAGTCAGCCAGCAAGCAGCCTTTGGGAGGAGATCTTCAGTGATGCTCAGTTTGAAGCCGAGCAAGTAGGCAAAACTTTGCACTTCTCAACGATTCCGGAGCTCTCTATCGCTGGTAATCCTAAGCTGCTCATGAGTGCGATTGAAAATATCGTGCGTAATGCGATCCGCTATGGTGAGTCCGAGATCAATATTGCGTTGTATCAGCACGATGACATGCTGCACATTATTGTTGAAGACGATGGCCCCGGAGTACCTGATGATGAACTTGAAGATATCTTTAGGCCGTTTTACCGGGTTTCTACCGCTCGCGATCGCGACTCAGGTGGTACTGGCTTAGGGTTGGCAATTACGCAAAGCGCGATTCTTCAACATCGCGGCCAAATCATGGCATCACGTAGTGAATTAGGCGGTCTAAAAATGCACGTAGAGCTGCCACTATAAATCAGGCAACGAAGCGATATTGATTCTACACTCTTTGTGGTAGCCTTCCGGCTCATGCTCAACACAATAAGAGAATCAAGCAGATGAAGATCTTCAGCAATTTCGAAAGTGGCAACATTGAGGTTGTCAGCATTGAGAATAAAGACGATATCCAGCTAAAGATACAAAATGACCATCAGTCTAAGTTTTATCAGTGGTTTCATTTCCGCCTAGAAACTCAGGCTGAACAATCCCACACCATCAAGATCCTTGATTTGGCTAAGTCAGCTACCCTGAAGGCTGGAAAGGTTATGATGTGGTCGCGTCTTACGACCGCGAAGAATGGTTCCGTATTCCATCTGAGTTCGATGGCGACACACTGAGCTTCAACGTGCTACCTGAGCGCGGCTCCATGTATTTCGCTTACTTTGCACCGTACTCTTATGACCGCCACCTCGATCTTTTGCACATGGCGCAAACCGAGCACCACTGCACCCTTGAAACCCTGGGTCATACGTTAGACAACAACGATATGTCACTGCTCACTTTTGGCGAGCCAGAAGAAGGTAAAAAGAACATTTGGGTGATTGCTCGTCAGCACCCAGGCGAGACCATGGCAGAATGGTTTATGGAAGGCCTGATCCAGCGCCTTGTCGATGAAACCGACACCACTGCGCAAGCGCTGCTAGAAAAAGCCGTGCTCTACGTAGTACCAAACATGAACCCAGATGGCGCAAACCGCGGTCACCTGCGCACTAACGCGGTGGGTGTCAACCTAAACCGTGAGTGGCAAACACCTTCTATGGAAAAAAGCCTGAGGTATTCCTAGTACGTGAGAAGATGCTTCAGACGGGCGTCGACATGTTCTTGGACATTCATGGTGATGAAGCGATCCCATACAACTTTGCTGCTGGCTCTGAAGGCATTCCTTCTTATGATGAGAGACACGCCGGTCTTGAGAATGCGTTCAAACAAGCGCTACTCACCATTACTCCTGAGTTCCAAGACGACTATGGCTACGATAAAGACGAGCCGGGTAAGGCAAATCTAACCGTCGGTTCAAACTGGGTTGCTGAGCAGTTCAACTGCTTGTCATACACCATCGAGATGCCGTTTAAGGACAACAACAACTATCCAGATCCTTTGTATGGTTGGTCGCCTGAGCGCAGTATTAAGTTTGGTCATGACATGGTGGCAGCGACGCTGGCTGTGACGGATAAGCTTTAAAATCATGACAGCGTGCGCCCTCGCGTGCGCTGTATTCCTCTCCCCGTCGCTTTACTGTCTACTTCAGGTATACTCATCGCATTGTTTAGTATGAGTCGACAGCCACTATGTTTGATATCGCCCTCTACGAGCCAGAAATTGCTCCAAACACCGGAAACATCATCCGTCTTTGTGCCAACTGCGGTGCAAACCTACACCTTATTGAACCGCTTGGTTTTGATTTAGAAGAGAAGAAAGTACGCCGTGCAGGTCTCGACTATCACGATCTTGCGCGCGTAAAACGCCACAAAGACTACGCGGCGTTTCTTGCTTACTTAGAAGAAAACAACCCGAACTATCGCTTGTTTGCTTGCACCACAAAAACCACCGGCCACCATACCGATGCGAAGTACCAGCAAGGTGATGTGTTGTTGTTTGGTCCAGAAACTCGTGGCTTACCTGCAGAAGTGATTGAAAGCCTGCCAATGGAGCAACGCATTCGCATACCTATGATGCCAGATGCGCGCAGTCTAAACCTATCCAATGCAGTGGCGATTATTGCCTATGAGGCGTGGCGACAGTTTGGTTTTGAAGGGGCGGTTTAAGCCCTTTTTAACGAGAGCGTGACCCGAGCCTGAATGTCAGGCAATAAAAAACCCAGCCGAAGCTGGGTTTTCAATACTTACAAGCAGAAACTTATCAATTATTTGATTTTAGCTTCTTTGTACATAACGTGTTGGCGAACAACTGGATCAAACTTTTTGATCTCAAATTTGCCTGGCATGTTACGCTTGTTCTTGTCAGTTGTGTAGAAGTGACCAGTACCTGCAGAAGATACTAGACGAATTTTCTCACGAATGCCTTTAGCCATTGCTTAATTCCTCTTATACGTTCTCGCCACGAGCGCGAATATCAACAAGAACAGCATCGATGCCTTTCTTATCAATAATACGCATACCCTTAGCGGTTAGACGTAGTTTAACAAAGCGTTTTTCGCTTTCTACCCAGAAACGATGAGTTTGTAGGTTCGGCAGAAAACGACGCTTGGTAGCATTTCGTGCGTGTGAACGGTTGTTACCCGTTACAGGACGCTTACCAGTTACTTGGCATACTCGGGACATGAATGTCTTCTCCAAATCGTTTCAGCTCGATATCAACCTTGGTGGCCGAACCTCAATTATAAGAGGCCATAACCATTATGGAATACCCATACAAGGCTATCAAAGGTCGCGCATTATACTAACTTGACATGCATTGCTCAAGACCCGAACAGATCCTTTTTTAAGGATTTGCTGATCTTTTTCACTTTGAGCTGATGTTGGTTGATAATTTAGTGCGCGAATCATAGCAGAAAATCACCAAAACAAAAGCTCTGTATCACAGTTATTACAATAAAAAACGCTTTCTCCTGTTTAAAGGGCTAAATCCAGCCTCTTTCGACAAACGAGACCACTTCCCCATCGCCAATCACAAAATGGTCAAGCACACGAATATCGACCAGTCCAAGTGCATCACTCAATCTTCTGGTGATCCTTCTGTCGGCCTGACTCGGCTCAGCAATCCCCGATGGATGGTTATGCGCCAGTATTAGCGCCGCGGAGTTATGCTCTAACGCGCGCTTAACCACTTCTCTTGGGTATACAGAAGCCGCGTCTATGGTGCCTTCAAACATCACCTCATCAGCAATCACCCGATTTTGGTTATCTAAAAACAATATATAGAAGGCTTCGCGCTGACGATCGCGCAGTATCGACATCAAATAGTGCTTGGTGTGCTCAGGGCTATTTAAGCTATCACCACGCTGCAGGGTCTCTGATAAATAGCGCTGGCTCATTTCCAGTACCGCTTGAAGCTGCACATACTTAGCGACACCAAGTCCTTTATGCCGACAAAACTCGTCATTGGTAGCGGAAAACAGAGCGCGTAGTGAACCAAACTCAGCCAGCAGATCATCAGCAAGCTGAATCACATTCTTCCCTTTTATCCCGGTTCGTAAAAATATCGCCAGTAACTCAGCATCGGAAAGCGCGTGACTGCCACGGCTAAGTAATTTTTCTCGCGGCATGGAGTCTTTGGGGAGCTGATGTAATGTCATAGCTATATAGAGGGGAAAATCAACATTAGGGAAGTTATGACGCATAACATCAAAAGTTGCAGTAAGCAGGTGATAGGCTGCGAGCCTAGAAGGGACTTTATGTAACTGTTCAGTTTGTTAGTGAGGACTCCTTGCAAAGGTGGGAAAATCTTGTGCCAGCGGTACGACAGTAGCGGCGGAGCATGGCTTTTGCTATCTTAGCCGCAGAAAATTGTAAGGAGCAAGCTATGCAAACTTTAGCGGGTAAGAAAATACTGCTTGGTATTAGCGGTGGCATCGCCGCCTATAAATGTGCCGAGCTAACCAGACGCCTAATCGAACGTGGTGCCGAGGTTCAAGTCGTGATGACGAAAGCGGCAAAAGAATTTATCACCCCACTGACGATGCAAGCCGTTTCGGGAAGACCGGTATCTGATAGCTTGCTTGACCCTGCCGCTGAAGCCTCAATGGGGCACATTGAACTGGCTAAATGGGCAGACTTGGTTCTGCTTGCACCTGCGACTGCCGATCTCATCGGTCGCATGGCGGCCGGAATGGGCAACGATTTACTGACCACGTTAGTGCTCGCCACAGACGCCCCTATTGCGGTGTCACCGGCGATGAATCAACAGATGTATCGCAATATCGCCACCCAAGAGAACATCGCAACGCTTTCCCGTCGTGGCATGATGATTTGGGGACCAGCCGCAGGTGAGCAGGCTTGTGGTGATGTCGGTCCTGGCCGCATGCTCGAGCCAATGCAGTTGGTTGAGCGCTGTGAGCAGTTCTTTGGTCCTAAGCCTTGGTAGGAAAATCGGTGGTGATTACCGCAGGTCCAACGCGTGAAGCGATTGACCCTGTGCGCTATATCTCCAACCACAGCTCTGGAAAAATGGGGTTCGCACTTGCCGAAGCGGCCAGTCAAATGGGCGCTAATGTCACTCTGATTGCAGGTCCCGTTGCGCTTACTACGCCAGTTGGCGTTAAGCGTGTCGATGTGACCAGCGCGCCAGAGATGCACCAGGCATCTCTAGACGCTGCAGTCTCTCACGATATCTTTATAGCTGTGCGGCGGTCGCCGATTACCGCCCTGTCGATGTCGCGACGCAAAAAATCAAAAAGACCGCAGACAACAATGATATGCAGATAGCGATGGTGAAAAACCCAGACATTATCGCCGATGTCGCCTCACTCAGCACGTCTCGTCCATTTACCGTTGGCTTTGCGGCAGAAACCCAAGATGTGGAAACTTACGCATTGGATAAGCTTTCTCGTAAGAATCTGGACATGATTTGTGCAAATGATGTCTCTGTTGCGGGTCAAGGCTTTAACAGTGATTCAAATGCGATTACCGTGTACTGGCAAGGCGGACAGCAAGCGCTTGGTAGCGCAAAGAAAATCGAGTTAGGCCGCGCTATTCTCGAGTGCATCAGTGCTAAGCTCATCAACGCATAGCTCTCTGAGGCATAGCTCGCTAACGCTAGGCAGTTAAAGGCCGCGTGGTACAAACACTGCGCCGCCTCACTCCCTCTGCTCGCCCACCTTGCGAGATAGATTGTTACACACTTCAACCATTTAGCACGTTGAACTGTGTGGATAAAACGCGCTTAGGTACACTAACAGATTCACTTATGGGCGTTATCGTGCTGATTTCGGCATGCAGTAATCAAAAGGAATAGGATTTATGTCCGCTACGAGAAAGTCGAACCGAAAAGAGGAGATCCTTCAGGCTCTTGCTCAGATGCTAGAGTCCAACGAAGGGACGTCTCGCATCACGACCGCAAAACTTGCCAAGCAAGTGGGCGTGTCTGAAGCGGCACTCTATCGTCATTTTCCAAGCAAAGCGCGTATGTTTGAAGGACTGATTGAGTTCATCGAAGAGTCGCTCATGTCTCGCATCAACCGCATTTTAGATGAAGAAAAAGACACCCTGACTCGCATTCGTCTGGTGTTGCAATTGATTCTGGCGTTTTCTGAACGTAATCCAGGTTTGAGTCGCATTCTCTCTGGCCATGCTCTAATGTTTGAGAATGAACGATTACGTGACCGAATTAATCAGCTTTATGAAAGAATTGAGACATCTCTGCGTCAAATTTTGCGTGAGCGCAAGATTCGTGAAGGCAAAAGCTTCCCGGTGGATGAAAAGATCCTCGCAGCTCAATTACTCGGTCAAGTAGAAGGCAGCTTGAACCGCTTTGTTCGTTCTGATTTTAAATACACCCCTACGTCCACCTTTGACGAGTACTGGGCGCTGCTAAAACTACAACTGCAATAACGCTAATGAAAATTGACAAAAAACCGGACTTCAGCCTGTCACTGCTGCATCCCAAACACTGGGGCGTGTGGATAGGCTTTGGCCTGTTGGCACTGATTGTCAACCTGCTACCTTACGCGCTGCTGTATAAACTCGGTCGTGGCCTTGGCAAATTCGCCATGCGCTTTGGCGGCAAGCGCGCTCAAATTGCGCGTCGTAACCTAGAGTTGGCATTTCCAGAAAAAAGCCCTCAAGAAATAGACGCCTTTGTGGAAGAGAACTTTAAGAACTCTGGCATGGCGCTCATCGAAACGGGCATTACTTGGTTTTGGCCAACTTGGCGCTTTAAACGTATTCTGGTCGAGAAAGACATCAGTGCACTTAGCAACATGAAGCCAACAATAAAGGCGTACTGCTGTGCTGCGTGCACGCACTCAACCTTGAGATCACCGCTCGCGCTTTTGCTGTGCTGGGGCTCCCAGGGTATGGCGCCTATCGTCCACACAGTAATCCCGCTTACGAATTCATCCAGTACCGCGGTCGTACTCGCAACGGCAACAAACTGATTTATCGTACCGATTTAAAATCGATGATCCGCGTCATGCGCCAAGGTCACCGTTTGTTCTACCTTCCGGATCAAGATTATGGTCACAACAAATCTGTGTTCGTACCTTTCTTTGCCGTAGAAGAAGCCTGCACCACCACGGGCACCAGTATATTGGCTTACACCAGTAAGTGTGCCATCGTTCCAGGATCTGGTTTTAGAAATGCCGATGGTAAATATGAGATCATCGCTGACATCTCCATTGAAGATGAATATCCAAAGAAAGACGAAGTGGCCGCAGCAGCACTAATGAATCAGTACGTAGAGAAGATCATTTTGCGCGCGCCAGAACAGTGGCTATGGATGCACAAGCGATTCAAGTCGGTTCCTGACGAAACCAAAACTAACTCTCGCTATCTGTAACGAGTAGGCATTATGAGCAATCAAGAACATATCGATAAAAACCTCTATGATCCTCGTTTCCAGTGGGCATTTTTACACCCAAAACACTGGGGTACGTGGCTTGGCATCCTGCTTGCGGTGTTCCTAGCTTTTGTTCCCGCGAAGCCTCGCGATCGTTTCGCGCGCTATATTTCCGGGATCATTGTCGGTAAAAATGGTCGCGTTGTCAGACGCACTCGTCTAAACCTAGAAAAATGCTTTCCGGAGAAATCCGAGCAAGAGATCCAGCGCATCGTTGAAGAGACCTTTGCCAAAGCAGGCCAATACCTGCTGGGTTACTCTGAGTTTTTAGTGCGCTCAACCAAGCACAATCAAAATCGTGGTGTGATGATTGGTGAAGAGAACCTACTGCCGCTATTGGATGCGGGCGAGAACGTCATCATCTTGGCGCCGCACGCGTGGGCAGTGGACTATCCTGCGGTTATGCTAGCAGCTCAAGGCCATAAAGTAGCCACCATCATGAAGCCGCAGAACAACCCAATCGGTGATTGGCTGATGCACGTCCAGCGCATGCAGTATGGGGGACGCATCTTTGCTCGCAGCGCCGGCGTAAAGCCGTTTGTTCGCTCCATCAAGGATGGTTACATCGGTTATTGGCTGCCAGATGAAGATCATGGCCCACAAAACTCGGTGTTTGTGCCCTTCTTTGCTGCAGAAAAAGCGACCCTAAAAGGGTTTGGTAAAATGTCGCGTCTGTCTCGCGCTAAGGTGGTACCAGTACTGCCAGCCTACAATGACCAAACTAGCAAATACGAAGTACACATTCTGCCAGCGATCGACAACTTCCCGACGGGAGATGAAGAACAAGACGCACGGGCAATGAACGCCGCCATTGAAGAGCTGCTGCGTGACAAGCCGGAACAGTACATGTGGAACCTATATCTGCTAGAAACTCAGCGCGATGGCAAACGTATTTACGACAATATCTAACGCTGGCTGAGTGTTATCGCCCGTTACCCCAAAAGGGCGAACGACTGCCATGAAAAAAGCGCTTGCCTCGGCAAGCGCTTTTTTATTCTCAGCATTCAGTATCACTACTTCTGGCACACATCGCAAAAGAAAGTGTTTCGCTGACCTATCTTCATCTCTTTGATCGGCTCACCGCAGCCATGACAAGGTTGTTTAGCTCGCCCATATACGTGTAGCTCCTGGGCAAAATAGCCAGGCTTACCGTCCGTTTGCGAAAAGTCTTTTAGCGTAGTTCCACCTTGAGTGATCGCTTGTGCTAGCACCTGTTTGATTTCTGTTACTAGGGTTTGCCATTGATTCAACGTCACTTTATAAGTCGGTGTCGTCGGAAGAATACCCGCACTAAAAAGTGACTCACAAGCGTAGATGTTCCCCACCCCGACCACGTTCGCGTTATTCATAATGAAGGTTTTAATCGCGACCCGTTTATTCTTCGCGCGCGAGAGCATCCAATCCGCATTGAACTCGTCCGTAAGAGGTTCTGGGCCACAGTTATCCAAAAGCTCATGGGACTTACCCGGAGCACACCACAACCAAGCCCCAAAGCGGCGTGGGTCGTTGTAGCGCATGACCTTACCGTTGCTAAGCACCAAGTCAACGTGGTCATGCTTTTCAGCTGGCGGCGGGTTTTCCAATACACGCAGACTGCCCGACATCCCTAAGTGAACAATGGCAGTGCCTTTGGGGGTGTCTAACAACAAATACTTAGCTCGTCTGCGTATTGCGGTTATGGGCTCACCATGTAGATCATGGATCTCTTCCGGGATCCACCAGCGCAACTGACGCTGGCGCACGATGATCTCTTGAATGGTTTGTTCCAATAGATGCGGGCTAATCCCACGGCGAGAAACTTCAACTTCTGGTAATTCTGGCATGATGTCTACGCTTAACTGGTCATTGACTGAGTGGACAAGAAATAGATGCGTTTATCTCGCACCCTGTGGCAGTAGTTCACTGCCTTCAAAGCTTACCGCTACCCATAGGCCATCGTAGGTGCTGAGCAGCCAAAACTGCTCCAACGGGTAAGCGGTAATACGCTGCGGCTCTTCAACCTCGTGATACCACACTTCGATCGTCATCGGATGCTCAAACGCAGGCTTAAGCTTCTGATAGGTGACATTATCAACGGGCGTGCCCTGCATCGCCTTCCAGCGTGCTACGACGCCTTCAGCATCTTGATTCCATTTATTAGGAATCGCGCGCCAGGTATCACTCTGCTTGTAAAACTGGATACCAGCGTAGTTGATTTCTATTGGCTCGACACTTGGGTCAAGCACCAAACCTTCACTCGCCTGCGCTGCTGGCTCCAGCAAATATTGCTTGATCAGAGTCGGCGCAGCCATCATCAACATAAAAAAAGCAATGCCAATGATAAGCACATTGTTCCAGCTACGTCGTGAAAGCTTGATGCGGTTAAATATCATTAGTTCAGCTTGTTACGGTCGTCATCGTCTTTACGTTCAAACTCACCTTCAAAGGTGTTGCCATCGCGCTGATGGTCGCGATGGGAATCAAACGGTCCTTGCTGGAAGTCACCTTGATGAAAACCGCCTTGATGGAACCCTCCAGACATGCTTTTCACGACCACTTTACTCATTAGGTATTTGGCAATGGCCGCGCGCGGTGCTGGCAGCAATACCAGCATCCCCATCGCATCCGTCATAAAGCCCGGGGTAAGGAGCAGCACACCTGAGACCGCCAACATCACCCCTTCAACAATTTGTTGCGCTGGCATTTCACCTTGCTGCAGCTTCGACTGTACTGACATCAGGGTTTGCAAGCCTTGACTACGCACTAGTGAGGCGCCCACTACCGCCGTCAATAGCACTAGGCCGATAGTAGCCATAAGCCCAAAAAACCGCCGACTTGGATAAATAGCCCAATCTCAATGATTGGAACAAAAATAAATAGCAATAACAGTATCGGAAACACACGCTCCTCCTTGGTTTGCTGTCAGTTTACGCCTACCCTTTACTAAACCACAAATAAATTACTCAGATTCAACCGTTAAGCGCACAAAATGAGTTTTTCAAAATATAAATCGACTCAGTTATTGGGGAGAATTTTATGAGCAAAATCTCATCTCACGAGGACTTTGTCGACCTTTGCAATAATTAAGTGAAAAAGGTGATCTGGCTACTATTTTTATGTGCCACTTTGAGTAATATGTACCCCATAAGTCAGGACGTAATAACTAGCCAATTATTCTGGCGAATGGATTCTTAATACAGATTTGGCAAAAAGAACTGTAACTAACGCAGAATTATTCTCTAAGGATCCAAAATATGGCGACAACTACTATTGAGCAAACAGTTGCGACTCAAGCCACTCGTATTGAAGAAGATCTATTAGGCCAACGTCATGTCCCGGCCGATGCTTATTACGGCATCCACACGCTACGCGCTATCGAAAACTTTAATATCTCCAATGTGACCATTTCTGATGTGCCCGATTTTGTTCGCGGTATGGTCATGACCAAGAAAGCCGCTGCGCTCGCCAACAAAGAGCTTGGCGTGATTCCAAAAGACATCGCTCAATATATTATTCAAGCTTGTGACGTGATCCTTGAAACAGGCAAGTGCATGGATCAGTTCCCATCGGACGTGTTCCAAGGCGGCGCCGGCACCTCTGTGAACATGAACACCAACGAAGTGATCGCGAACGTGGCACTTGAACTGATGGGCAAAGAGAAAGGCCAATATGAGTTCATTAACCCAAATGATCACGTTAACAAGAGTCAATCAACAAACTGTGCTTACCCGACGGGCTTCCGTATCGCTGTCTACAACAGCGTACAAAAGCTCATCGATGCAATTGAATATCTAAAAGGCGCATTCGAAGCGAAGAGCAAGAGTTCTCTACCATTCTGAAAATGGGCCGTACTCAGCTTCAAGATGCGGTGCCAATGACAGTAGGCCAAGAATTCCACGCTTGGCAGTCACGCTGAACGAAGAGATCCGTGCTCTAGAGTACACCTCTAAACTACTGCTGGAAGTGAACATCGGCGCAACAGCCATCGGTACTGGCCTAAACGCAGCGCAAGGCTACCAAGAGCTTGCCGTTAAACACCTATCTGAGGTAACAGGTCTGGAGTGTGTACCTGCAGAAGATCTTATTGAAGCGACCTCTGACTGTGGCGCGTATGTAATGACGCACGGTGCACTTAAGCGCCTAGCGGTGAAACTGTCTAAGATTTGTAATGACCTACGCCTGCTTTCTTCTGGTCCGCGCGCGGGTCTTAACGAGCTAAACCTACCTGAACTGCAAGCGGGTTCTTCTATCATGCCAGCGAAAGTGAACCCAGTGGTTCCTGAAGTGGTGAACCAAGTGTGCTTTAAAGTGCTTGGTAACGACAACACCGTTTCTTTCGCTGCGGAAGGCGGTCAGCTTCAGCTTAACGTCATGGAGCCAGTGATTGCACAAAGCATGTTTGAATCTCTGGATATTCTGAAAAATGCCTGTATCAACCTGCGCGACAAGTGCATCGATGGCATTACTGTGAATAAAGAAGTGTGCGAGAGCTACGTTTACAACTCAATTGGTATCGTCACTTATCTCAACCCTTACATCGGTCACCATGAAGGCGACATCGTCGGTAAGATCTGTGCAGAGACCGGTAAGAGCGTAAAAGAAGTGGTACTTGAGCGCGGCCTTCTATCTGAAGAAGAGTTAGATGACATTTTCTCAGTGGACAATCTGATGAAACCTCAGTATAAAGCCAAGCGCTACGAGTAATGACGCCTAAAGGCTCTCCCGATTTGGGGGAGCCTTTTTAGTACCTATTTCTCATTGGTAAAACTTATTCCCTAATATTATCTACAACGTCCGCTTGTCATCGCGTTTGATAACGGACACTCGAAACAAGGATTGACTATGGTTGCTATAGAGCTTGCCGTCGTACTGCTGTTTATTTATTTAGGCGCACGTATTGGCGGTATTGGAATCGGTCTGGCCGGCGGTGCTGGTGTCATTGCCCTGTCACTGGTACTCGGTGTACCAACAAGCCAAGCTTACATCCCGGTGGATGTGATCTTAATTATTATGTCGGTAATCACTGCGATTGCTGCGATGCAAGTAGCTGGTGGTATGGACTGGCTGGTGCAAATTGCTGAAGACTTCCTTCGCAAACATCCAGAAAGAATCACCTTTTATGCTCCCATTGTAACTTTCTTGATGACGCTTATGGCAGGTACCGGTCACACCGCGTTCTCTACGCTGCCTGTAATCGCTGAAGTGGCGAAAGGCCAAGGGGTGCGTCCATCACGTCCACTGTCGATTGCCGTTGTGGCTTCGCAAATCGCGATCACAGCTTCTCCTATCTCTGCCGCGGTGGTTGCATTTGCGGCAATGCTAGCGCCAATGGGGGTCGATTATCTAGCGCTACTGGCTGTGTGTATCCCAACCACCTTTATCGCCTGTATGGTTGGTGCCTTTGTCGCTAACTTCATGGGCAGCGAGCTTAAAGATGATCCTGTGTACCAAGAGCGTCTAGCGCAAGGCCTTATCAAGCTAAGTGACGCGAAAGAACGTAATATTCTACCGACAGCAAAAACGGCGACCTACATTTTCTTGGGCGCGATAGCATTCGTGGTGTGCTACGCAGCAGCGATCTCTGGCTCTATCGGCCTGATTGAAGATCCTGCGCTTGGCCGTAACGAAGCCATCATGACGGTCATGTTGGCGGCAGCGGCGGCAATTACGCTAGTCACCAAAATCGACGCATCTAAAATTCCTTCAGCGGCAACATTCCGCTCTGGCATGACAGCGTGTGTCTGTGTACTGGGTGTGGCATGGCTTGGCTCAACGTTTGTGAACGCGCACGTTGACGGCATTAAAGAGCTAGCGGGCGCGCTACTAGAAGACTACCCGTGGATGCTAGCGATGGTTCTGTTCTTTGCCTCAATGCTGCTTTACTCACAAGGCGCGACAACCGTTGCCCTAATGCCAGCAGCACTAGCGATTGGCGTGGCACCATTGACCGCGGTTGCTTCGTTTGCCGCAGTCAGTGCGCTGTTTGTACTGCCTACCTACCCAACCCTGCTTGCTGCGGTTGAAATGGATGACACAGGCTCAACACGCATCGGCAACTATGTGTTCAACCACCCATTCTTCATTCCGGGCGTGACCACTATCGCGACTGCGGTTGCGCTTGGTTTTGCATTTGGCGGTCTATTGATCGGCTAATCCCTAGCAAATGGATTGCAAAAAGAATTGAGAGCTGCGTTGTATCGCAGCTCTTTTTTTATCTTCGATGAAACATTTCTCGCTATCTTCCTGTCTTAACATCATATAACCTCATTATATTGTTAAACCTTGGTTGCATAGCGTTCATGACTCGACTACTTTCTCAATTTTTGCTGCTTTCCCTAACCACATTGGCGTTGCCTAGCTGGGCTCTATTTGGAGACAACAACACCAGCAATGCCTTTACCCCTAGTGGCACGAATACCTTTGTTCCTGTTGATCAAGCATTTCCAATGAACGCCTATCAGCAAGGCGACCGAGTCTTCATCGACTGGCAAGTCAAACCTGACTATTACCTCTATCAAGACCGATTAAGCTTTAGTGGCGAAAACGTCACCCTCGGCAATATTGAACTGCAACAAGGTGAGCCGTACACCGATGAGTTCTTTGGGGATGTGACGATTTACACCCAGCCGCTGTTTGTTGAAGTGCCATTAAGCCAATATCAAGCTGGCGCAAAACTGATTGTGCAATATCAAGGCTGCGCCAAAGCGGGATTCTGTTACCCACCAGAAACGCGCGTTATCGACATCACGCCATTTAGCTTTGATGCCGTTTCTGATACTACGACTGACACCCAACCAGCAGCGACAACTGCCGCAGACAACAGCAAACCGGCAGCAACACCACAGCCAGCAACAACTGGCACAGCTCCCTCTGGTAGCAATAACGATCTAACCGACAAACTCGCACAAAACTGGTGGACGCCAGCGCTATTTTTACTGCTCGGTATTGGCCTCGCTTTCACGCCTTGTGTATTGCCAATGTATCCGATCCTTACCAGTATCGTGCTGGGCGGCGGCAAGCGCAGCCATAAACAAGCGCTGCTGTTATCTATGGTCTATGTGCAAGGCATGGCGCTTACCTACACCTTACTTGGCCTTGTCGTGGCGTCGGCCGGCATGCAATTTCAAGCCGCGATGCAGCACCCGTATGTGCTTATTGGCTTGAGCATCCTTTTTGTGGCTCTGGCACTGTCGATGTTTGGACTCTATACCTTGCAGCTACCAAGCAGCGTACAAACTTGGCTCAATAACCTCAGCAATCAACAAAAAGGCGGCAACCTGTTAGGCGTGTTTGCCATGGGGGCGATATCCGGCCTAGTGTGCTCGCCTTGTACGACCGCTCCATTGTCCGGCGCCCTGCTGTACGTGGCACAAAGTGGCGACTTGCTGACTGGTGGTGTCGCGCTGTATGCGTTGGCGCTTGGTATGGGTATCCCATTGATTGCCGCTGCGGTCTTTGGCAACAAGCTACTACCAAAAGCGGGAAATTGGATGGAGCGAGTAAAGATCCTGTTTGGCTTTGTACTGCTTGCTGCGCCTATTTTCTTGCTCGAGCGTTTACTGCCAGAATTTTGGAGCAGCGTACTCTGGTCTAGCTTGGGCATCGCCGCCTTTAGCTGGCTGTATCATCAAAAGAATGCACTGCCATTTGGTGGCTGGAAGCAAAGCTGTGTCGGCATTATTGCAATTTTAGGTCTATTTGCGTCAGCGCAGCCGCTACTCAATCACTGGCTTGGCGCACCTACCAGTAACGAGTCCGAGATCAGCGTAAGCTTTACTCGAGTCAACAACCTAGCCGAGCTCAATGCCGAGCTAGACAAAGCGAAACTTGCCGGTAAACCTGTGATGCTCGATTTCTATGCCGATTGGTGTGTTGCGTGCAAAGAGTTCGAAAAGTACACCTTCCACGATGCCAATGTCGAACCTGTCCTTGCTAACTTTGTTTTACTGCAAGCGGATGTCACGCGTAATCAGGTACAGGATATCGAAATGCTCAAAGCGATGGATGTGCTAGGATTGCCGACTATCGAGTTTTGGGATGCGAATGGCACTCCGCTTCCAAGTGCGCGTTTAACCGGTTTTGTTGGCGCCGAGGATTTTCTAGAGCATTTAAGCCAACATTCGCTACTTAAAGAATAACACCTAAGCTTTTGCGTCCGCGTACAGTAAAAAGTCGATTCTGCTCAGAGTTTTGTATTGATTCATTTGTCCAAACTCAGTGCAGAATCAATAATAACGTTAACACTTTTGCAAAATAACTGAGACGCTATGGAACCGAGCTATACCATCATTATTGCTGATGATCACCCACTGTTTAGGAACGCGCTGTTTCAGTCTGTTCACATGGCGATCAGTGGGGCGAATCTGCTGGAAGCAGACTCGTTGGACTCTTTGCTCAGTCTTTTAGAAAAAAACGAAGAGCCGGATCTGATATTGCTCGACCTAAAAATGCCAGGCGCCAATGGGATGTCCGGCCTTATCCATCTGCGTGCCGATTATCCCGATATTCCTATTGTGGTTATCTCCGCCAGCGAAGAGCCAAGTATCGTTTCACAAGTTAAGATGCATGGCGCATTTGGGTTTATTCCCAAATCCAGTGATATGCGCGCGCTTATTGGCGCCCTAAACAAAGTGCTTGAAGGGGAGCCTTACTTCCCTCCAGAACTGCTCATTGATAACAGCGAAAATAATGACCTAGCAGAGAAAATCTCAACGCTGACACCACAGCAATACAAAGTGCTTGGTATGCTCTCCGATGGTTTGCTCAATAAACAAATTGCTTATGACCTCAATGTGTCAGAAGCAACCATCAAAGCACACATGACCGCCATCTTTAGAAAGCTAGGCGTTAAAAACCGAACCCAAGCCGTGATCCTATTACAACAAATGGAATCAGAAGGTTAGCGATAAGATCGCCGACAGTTCATGTCCAAGCTGCTATTATGTAACGGGGCATGAATAGGTTTATTAAAACATTGATACCAGCCACAATACGTTAAATAATAGCGCCGCCAGTTGTTACCGCCTTGGTTATCAGTTCAAAAATGCGGTTCTCCGTCACTGGCTCATGTTATCCCTCTGTTTCACCAAACTCTGGGAGGTTCGCTTTGCTCAGTATTCTCATTACTCAATTCGTCGTGCTTTGGGCTGTCATTGACCCTATTGGCTCGGTTCCCGTTTATCTTTCTCAAACCCAACATCTTGATGTCAAACATCGTCGCATCGTCGCACTAAAAGCGGTCGCCATCGCCTTTGGCGTATTGCTGTTCTTTCTTATCGCCGGTCAGTTACTGCTTGAAGCGATGCAGATACCGCTACCTGCATTCCAAGCCGCGGGCGGATTGGTTCTTCTGCTTTTTGCACTGACCATGATATTTGGTGAAAGCAAACCCGAAGAAGAAACCAAACTGAGCCAAGAAGTCAGCCGCGATCAACTCGCCGATCTCGCCGTCTATCCACTGGCGATCCCATCGATTGCATCGCCAGGCGCTATGATGGCTATTGTGCTTCTGACTGACAATCATCGACACTCTATTATGGATCAGGGACTCACAGCGCTAGTGATGCTCGCCGTACTCCTGATCACTTTGCTTCTGCTACTCGGCGCCACAACGATCCAAAAGTGGATCGGCAATGTGGGTGCCGCCATCATCAGCCGAGTGATGGGCTTAATCCTTGCTGCGGTTGCCGTGAGCAACTTATTGCAAGGTATCAAAGACTTTTATATCTAAATTTGTCGATATACGTTAGACCTTTGGCTAATTTAACATTAGATTAACATCACAGTTTTATTTCCCTTCAAACTCAAGCGCCTGTTTTTATGGCGCTTTTATTATTTCTGCAGTCGACTAAAGTTGCACTGAGTTCTTGTCATCAGCCTGCTACCTTATTAAACGTAACAATACGTTAACGCAAACATGACAAAGGAGAAGGCCATGGCGTTCGAATCATCAGAACAAGCTCAAGCCTATTGGAAGGAAAATCTAGGAATCATGGGTTCCCTACTCGCAGTATGGTTTATTGTCTCATACGGCGCGGGAATTCTATTTGTTGACGCGCTTAATGCCATCCAATTTGGAGGGTTCAAATTGGGCTTCTGGTTTGCACAGCAAGGATCGATATACACCTTTGTTGCGCTGATTTTCGTCTACGTCGCTCGCATGAACGCGCTCGACAAAAAGTACAATGTACAAGAAGACTAAGAGGCGCAAATAATGGATATTCAAACTTGGACGTTTATTCTGGTCGGTATCACCTTTGCGTTGTATATCGGTATCGCAATCTGGGCTCGTGCTGGTTCTACTAGTGAGTTCTATGTCGCAGGTGGCGGCGTACACCCAGTGGCAAATGGTATGGCGACCGCAGCAGACTGGATGTCGGCAGCGTCGTTTATTTCGATGGCAGGTATTATCTCATTCATCGGCTACGATGGTGCGGTATACCTAATGGGTTGGACTGGCGGTTACGTACTCCTTGCACTTTGCTTAGCCCTTATCTACGTAAGTTCGGTAAGTTCACCGTGCCAGATTTCATTGGCGATCGTTACTACTCTAAGACAGCACGTATGGTTGCGGTATTCTGTGCTATCTTTGTCTCGTTCACTTATGTGGCCGGTCAGATGCGTGGGGTCGGCGTGGTATTCTCTCGCTTCCTAGAAGTCGATATTAACCTTGGTATCGTCATCGGTATGGCCATCGTATTCTTCTACGCGGTGATGGGTGGCATGAAAGGGATTACCTATACTCAGGTAGCACAATACTGTGTTCTTATCTTCGCTTTCCTAGTACCAGCAGTGTTTACATCTCTGATGATGACAGGCTCAGTCTTCCCACAAGTTGGCTTTGGTTCTACCATCTCAGGTTCAGAAACCTACCTGCTTGATAAGCTCGACGGACTCACAGAGGAGTTAGGTTTCACCGCCTATACTGATGGGTCGAAGAGTATGGTAGACGTGTTCTTTATCTGTGCAGCACTTATGGTAGGTACAGCCGGTCTTCCACACGTAATCATTCGCTTCTTCACCGTTCCACGCGTTAAAGATGCACGTATCTCAGCAGGTTGGGCACTGGTCTTTATCTCGCTACTTTACACCACTGCTCCAGCGGTAGCAGCGTTTGCTCGCGTTAACATGATCGACACCATTAACGGTCCAGACATGAAAGGGGTTCAAGCGACAGAAGCACCAAGCTGGTATAAGAACTGGGAAAGCACGGGCCTTGTTGGCTGGGAAGATAAGAACGGCGATGGTCGTATGTTCTACTCAGGTGACGAGCGTAACGAGATGAAAATTAACCGCGATATCATCGTACTGGCTTCACCAGAGCTGGCTCAACTTCCAAACTGGGTCGTAGCACTGCTTGCCGCGGGTGGTTTGGCAGCGGCACTATCAACGGCAGCGGGTCTACTCTTGGTTATCTCGACGGCGGTCTCCCATGACCTGCTCAAGAAAGGATTTAAACCCGACATGACCGATAAACAGGAGCTCATGTATGCTCGGATAGGCGCGGCAGCGGCGGTTATCGGTGCGGGTTACCTCGGTATTAACCCACCAGGCTTCGTAGCTCAGGTTGTTGCCTTTGCCTTCGGTCTGGCTGCTGCATCCTTCTTCCCAGCGATTATCTTGGGCATCTTCTACAAGAAGATGAACAAAGAAGGCGCAATCGCGGGTATGCTTTCAGGTATTTTGTTCACAGCGGCTTACATCATCTACTTCAAGTTTGTAAACCCTGCGGCAAATACACCAGACAACTGGCTATTTGGTATCAGCCCAGAGGGCATCGGTACACTAGGTATGTGTCTAAACTTCACGGTTTCCATTATCGTTAACAAGTTTACGGCTGAAGTACCAAAAGACGTACAAGATATGGTTGAGTCTATTCGCTACCCGAAAGGCGCCGGCGCCGCACACAACCACTAATCTTACCAATACCAAAATAGAAAAAGCCGCTGCATATGCAGCGGCTTTGTTTCGTGCTAGCGAAAATAAACTTAGTCGTAACGTGCAAAACGATACTCAACATCGACAAAGCCTTGGTACATTGGTGCGCCGTCGGTCGAAGCAACCGTCTTAACCTTCACATCGGCGTCATAAATTTCTACGCTGTTGTGCTTCAAACTCTTGTGCGGTGTACGCAGAATGTACACGAGCTCATGAGATGGAGTGCTCGATAACGTCTCCATAATTTGATTGCCTTCTGCAATGGCTTCCGCTTCTGTCGCGTGTACAGCTGTGTGTACGCCGCCGTTACCGTAAATGTTATCAAACTGCGCGTACGATACCGCTGGAACCATCGCGAATACTGCTGCAAGAGATAATAGTTTTTTCATAATGACACCTCATAAATAGCACCCTAACGTGCTCAACAATCAGGTGAACGCACCACATCCTAACGCTCAACCAACTCCTTCGTTATTACGAAGACCTACCTAAAAAGTATTAAAAGCAACAAAAACAAAACCAAGAATCATAAAGATTCTCATTCTAGTTAAAGACAACATTTCGTCGCATTCACTACTTCATTGTTACTCTATACGACCCGACATAGGTCACATAAATTTCAAAAAAAATGTCGACTCAGGTACTAGAACCTTAAAAGTCTTTGGTTAACAAACACCTAAATACGCCAAATTAATTGAGGAAAGTCACAATAAAAATGTAACGATATGAAAGCCTCTTTCCTTATGAATAAGAATAGTTGGAAATTCGTAAAGCGTCTGTCAAGTAAGGTAAAGTTACGGTGATATTGCGTAAAGATATCAGCCAAGCACCACTTATCACCCAGAGTAATAACAGTAGCTATACGAAACAAAGCCGCTGGATTACAGCGGCTTTGTTGCGTTAACGACATCGTTACCTAGTTGTAGCGAGAATAACGATACTCGACGTTGACCGTGCCTTGATACATGGTTGATCCACTTTCATCGAGCTTAGTTTTGTAAGACACGTCTTTGTCATAAATTTCGATACTATTACGGTCAAGACTCTTAGATGGGGTTCGCAGCACAAACGCTAATTCGTGTGACGGTTTAGAGGAGAGTTCATCGACAATACGATTCACTTCGGCCATTGCTTCGGCTTTCGTCTCAAAGTATTCGGTGTGCACGCCGCCCGACCCGTAAAGATTGTCTGCCGTTGCTAAAGCCAAAGTCGGTGCCATAGCGATGATGGCTGCAAGTGGTAGTAGTTTTTTCATAATAAAGCCTCATTGAGTTGCACGATTAAGTGCTCGACATCCAGTGAACGCAACACAACCTAACGCTCAACCAACCTCTTCGTAATTGCGAAGACTTAAAATCACAGAGCAAACGAAACAAAACTGATAGTAGTAACGATTTTTATTCCACCTACGCATGGTGTTTTTTCTCGTTTGCTTAACTTAGTGATACTCAAAAAGATCCGACATAGGTCACATTAATTTCAAAAAAGTGTCGGATTCAGCGCTATATTTTCGAAAAAAACTTATTAAACAAACATTTGGGTGTCGCTAATCTGAAACTCGCTTCTCTATGGGTAAGCATTATTGGAAATCAGTAAATCAACTGTCGAGTAAGGCGGAAAGACCGGAATATTAGCTAAAGATATCAGAGGCATGCCATTTATCCTTAGCCACAACAACCGTGACAATAACAGCATACCTCTTAATCAAAGAGAGGTTATGATTGATTGAGAATCGCGCGCAGCTTGAGCGGCTTAACAGGTTTGGCAATGAAGGCAAAGCCATTGGACTTAATGCCCTCAAGCATTGACTCGGTGCGATCAGCACTGATGATCACCCCTTTAAATGAGTCACCTACCCGCAATCTAAATTGTTGAAGCACTTCAAGCCCTGTACGGCCATTATCAAGTCGATAGTCAGAAAGAATCACGTCAGGCTCCCACCCTTGGTCTAAGTGTTTAAGACTGCCAACCAAATCAAGTGCAGTACGCACATCGCAGCCCCAACGAGCCAGTAAGGTTTCCATTCCAACTAGAATATCTGGCTCATTGTCGACGCAAAGCACCTTCAGATGCTTCAGTCCGGCATCATTGGTTGCTGTCGCTTTCACTGGCTCTGCTGCAACTTCGCTAGCCAGATCGAGCGTAATAGAAAAGACACTGCCTCGATCTGGCCACGAGCGCATGGAGATTTGATGATTGAGCACACGGGCAATGCCTCGAGAAATCGCGAGCCCAAGCCCCAAGCCCCTATCAGCTCTTGCTTGGTCAACACGTGTAAACTCGTTAAAGATCTCTTTCTGCTTATCTTCTGGGATACCGATACCGTCATCCCAAACATCGATCCGCACCCGACCATTGATACGCCGTGCACCAAGCAAGACCTTGCCCTCGGGGTTGTAGCGAAATGCATTGGTCAAAAAGTTCTGCAATACACGACGTAACAACTTAGGATCGGATTTAACGATAAGCGAGCTAGAAACCACGGAGAAATCGATTTGCTTACCTTTCGAGATAGCACTGAACTCCGCTTGTAGCGTCTCAAATACTTCAGAGAGATGAAAACCGCGGACATTGGTTTGCAGCTTACCTGACTCCAAACGTGAGATATCGAGCAGATCGCCAATGAGCTCTTCCGCAGCGCCAAGGGCACTTTCAATATGGCCTGATAGTTTTCGCGCTTCCTCATCTTTGCTCACTTCAGACAATGAGGAAGCAAACAAGCGAGCGGCGTTGAGTGGCTGCATCAAATCGTGGCTCACCGCGGCCAAAAAGCGCATTTTCGATTGAGATTCCGACTCCGAACGACGCGTTGCCAATACCAAACGTTGGTTAAGCTGCTCAAGTTCTCGAGTTCGCTCGATTACACGCTCTTCCAATCGTTCATTAGCATCGCGAAGCGCCGTTTCCGCTTCTCTAAATACAGTAATGTCAGTAAAACTCATCACAAAACCGCCACCAGGCATTGGGTTGCCTTGCACTTCAATCACGCTGCCATCCGCGCGAACGCGCGACGAGGTATGCGGCGATCCTTGCTCAAGGTAAAAGATACGCTTGCGCACGTGTTCATTGGGATCGCCCGGACCACATAAGCCTTGTTCAGCGTTATGGCGAATCACATCCGCAATGGGTCGCCCGACTTGGATAAGTCCAGAAGGAAAGCTAAACAACTCCAAATATCGACGGTTCCAAGCCACCAGTCGCAACTGTTTATCCACTACGGCAATGCCTTGACCAATATGCTCAATCGCCCCCTGTAGCAGGCCGCGACTAAAGTGATAAAGCTCCGAGGCCTCATCGACAATGGTCGCTACTTCTTCCAACTGCATGTTGCGCCCTTGCAGCGCCGAAGTCAGTACTAACTTCGCGGATGATGCACCAAATACCCCGGCAAGGACACGCTCGGTATGCCTGATAAGCTCCGCGGATGCTTGCTGGTTTGGTAGTGGTTGATTGTCTTGTTGCTTCCAGTAATGTCTAAATGCGCTGCGCACCCGCGTGCGACCGACAAAACGTGAGGCCAGCATTTCTAACTCTGCGACAGTCACGCGGCTTTGATACAGGCTGAGGTTTTCACTTTCAGGTAGCGGCGTACCCACAAATGAGGCCGACTGAAGACGCTCGGTCAGACTAGAACGCGTCGCCAGTGAAATGACGACAAAGCAAAGCGCGTTCAATACTACAGAGATCAGCATTCCCCAGTCGGAACTCGCAATACCCCATGAGGCCAACAGGTCTGGTGGCGTGATGATACGCAGCAATAAGTTGGTACTCGCATCCCCAGCTAGCAACCCTGTTTCGCTCATTAAAGTAATTAGCCAGATAGCAAAGCCCACAAACAGGCCTACATAAACCCCCTTGCGATTACCTGAGCGCCAATACATACCGCCAATCAATGCGGGTGCGAACTGGGTAATCGCAGAAAAGGAGAGAAAACCAATCGCGGACAACGAGTGAATGGTATCGAGCGCCTGATAAAACAGCCACGCGCCAAATAACAACACACAGATCAAAGCACGGCGAATGATCAGTAGCAGCCCAGATAGATGTCGATGAGAGCGATGTGCCAGCTTGATGCGGCGCAGTAGTAGTGGCATCACTAGGTCATTGGACATCATGATGGCCAGGGCAATAGTCGATACAATCACCATGCCACTCGCGGCCGAAGTGCCCCCCAAAAACGCCAGTAAAGCAATGTTGTTCGCTTCAGCAAACTTGGGAATACTAATCACGAACGTATCTGGTGAGGTGCCCATCAAAAGACCTTGCCCCACCCAAGCAATGGGCAATACGAAGAGCCCCATCAATACTAAATAAGCTGGAAATAACCAACGCGCGGTATGCAAGTCCTGGGCACGCTCATTCTCAACCACCATAGTGTGAAACTGGCGCGGCAAACAGACGATCGCATCATGGTCAATCCCGTGTGGATCAACAAGGTGGGAATATTGGGAGATTGATAAGTACTTGAGGCAAGCTCGGTGAGCTTGATATCGGGGCGCTCCCAAGCGAGATAGAGTATGAAGACCCCAACCACCAAAAACGCCACCAGCTTAACGATAGACTCAAACGCCACCGCCATCATCATGCCTCGGTGATGCTCAGTGTTATCAATATGGCGAGTACCAAACAGCATGGTAAAGATCGCCAATGCACCCACCACAAACCAAGAAATGTGCTTATCTTGATAACCTAGCTCAGACGCTAAATCAGGGGCGACGACTTCAAGCCCCATGGTGATGCCGCGCAGCTGCAATGCGATATAGGGTAAGATCCCCGCGACAGCGATTAAGGTCACGACAACCGCTAAGCCTTGGGATTTACCATAGCGAGCCGCGATAAAATCGGCAATGGAGGTGATATGCTCGCGCTTGGCGATAAGGATAAGGCGAGCGATGACGCGCCACCCTATGGTAAAAACGATGATTGGCGCGATATAAATGGGCAAGAACGCCCAAGGGTTGCTGCTGGCCTGACCAACGGTGCCGTAAAAGGTCCAGGAGGTACAGTAAACCGCAATGGATAGGCTATAAACCCAGGGGCGCCAGTTGGATAACCACTTTTTTTGCCTATCCCCGTACCATGCAATAAGAAATAAGATGCCCAAATAGGCCAATGACACGGGGACGACGATCCATCCTTGCATAAGTGATATCCCTTTAAAATCGTTAACTATTATTTAAAGGGTTATCACAAACTTTCTCAAACTCCGTAACTCATTTCTGTGGCTCAGGCTGAGATTTTTCCTGGATATCTTTCACGCCATTTTTACCTGGTTCGACTTTGATAAACAGCGCCAATACGCCCATCGCCGCCATACCCCAGAACACATTCGCGCCCCAATTCTCATAACCCCAACCACTCACAGCCATCATCAGAGCAATGAACGCACCGAGTGGGATAGCGTTATAGAGCGCCTGTAATGCCACCATTTTATTGGCGTCTGACTTCTGGATATATTGAATCGCCGCAATATGCGCGATAGCAAACGTCACGCCATGTAAAAGCTGAATCACCACCAAGGCACCGACAGCGGTGGTTGAAGCCGTCAAGCCCCAACGCACAATAACGCCCACGGATGAAATCACAAACAGAGTACGTAGCGACCAGCCAGCAAACCATTTCTTGCTAAAAGCAAACAGCATCACTTCCGATACCACACCCAAGCTCCACAGGTAACCAATGAGGCTCTCAGGGTGACGGGCTTCTTTCCAGTAAATAGAGCTAAAACTGTAGTACGCAGCGTGACTGCCTTGAATAAGCGCAATCAAGACCAAAAAGCGAATGACTGACGCCTCTTTTAATAACGCGCTGAGCTTCGGCCTTGCTGCATCATCATGACTTTGTGATACCGGCATAGTCGCAGGATTACGCATCACCAGTAGCATTGAGATGACAAAGCCTGCCAAAGCCGTGTAAACAATCATGTTGGCACCGAATTGAGAAGCAAGGTAACCCACCACAGAAGAGCCAGCGATAAAGGCCACCGAGCCCCAAAGGCGTGTGCGCCCATAATCAAGCATATCCCTGTTCGCATAATGGTTCGCTGCCGCATCTGACAATGGAACCACAGGACCAAAGCTCAAATTAAACAGTACAGTGACTAACGCTAGCATCGCGAAGCTCGGCCCTGCAGCTAAGTGTGCAGCCACAAACAAAGTACACGCTAACGTCGCCCAGCGCAGCGCAGGCAATAGACTTTCGGCTTTGTGAATACGCGGCGTGATAAGCAGGTTCGCCACACATCGAGTGGCAAAACCCAGCCCCATGAGCAAGCCAACATCGGCAGCTGACACCCCTTGGTCTTCAAACCACAACGCCCAAAACGGCAAATACACGCCGTAGGCAAAAAAGAAACCAAATAAATATTGGGAAACCCAAGCAAAAGGGGAAGGCGTTAACATGTCAATGAACCTTGCTACAACAGGATAGGCGGATTAAAAGTGGCGCTATTATGCAACGAGACCTTGCTCATAAAAAGGGAATTAATCTCTAGCGTAAATTTCCCCCTATCCTGCGCAGCGAAGACCCTCAGAAGAACCCCACTCACCGTGTTCGACTAAAGTCGTCTGGAGCTTGGCGACGAATTTGCCAGACTATAGCCATGATGGGAGAAAATGGAGCGCTCTGGTATGCCTGATAAATTCAATATGTCGTCACCACCTTTCGATCGACTCAGTGACAGCCAACAAACCGAGCTTCGCTCCGCGCTGGATGTCGCCTACTATCGAGACAAAGACACCATCCTAAAGGCGGGTAGCCATGCCGACCATCTGCATATCATTATCAAGGGCTCCGTCGAAGAGCGCGATAGCGAACAAAAAGAAGTCTACGCTCACTATACTTATGACGATATGTTTGATGTCAGAGCGATACTCAGTGAAACCGTCAAACATGATTACGTCGCCCTAGAAGACACGCTGGTTTACCTACTTCCTAAAGATGTATTTCTCTCGCTTTATCACAGCAACGGTCAGTTCGCCGCTTACTTCGACACTAGCCTGGCGACACGCCAACAATTGATTGAAGAGGCGCAAAAACAGCAAAATTTAGGCGAGTTTATCCTCACCAAAGTCGATGAGGACATCTACCATCCGCCATTAATTCTGCCTGCAGACATGCCGATCACCACGGTGACCGAAACCTTACTTAGCCAAGGCGTGGACGCGGCATTGATTGAACTTACCAGCGACGACCCTCGCGTCACTAAAAATGCCACGCCTTATGGCATTGTCACTCGTACCAACATGCTCCACGCCCGTGGTGCTCGACAAGCTAGACAGCGACACCGCGATTGGCAAGATTGCCACCTATCCTGTGCATCAAGTGGAGAAGCATGAGTTTTTGTTCAACGCCATGGTGACCATGACTCGTCAACGAGTAAAGCGCTTAATGGTGTGTGAAGGCAGCCAAGCGGTGGGAATGCTCGATATGACGCAGATTCTTAGTGCGTTCTCCACCCACTCTCACGTGTTATCACTCAGCATTGCCCGCGCGAATAGTGTTGAAGAGCTGGCTCTAGCGTCTAATCGTCAACAGCAACTGGTCGATAGCCTTGTAACCAACGGTATTCGCACCCGATTTATGATGGAGTTGGTTTCAGCCGTTAACGAACAAATCATTGAGCGTGCCTTTGAGCTTGTAGTACCACCCGCGATGCACAATCACTGCTGCTTAGTTGTGATGGGCTCTGAAGGGCGCGGCGAGCAAATTCTTAAAACGGATCAAGACAATGCGCTCATTCTCGAGCCAGGTCTGGAATGGCCGAATCAACAAAAAGTGCTTGATGAACTCAACCACACGCTCGCACGTCTTGGCTATCCACTTTGCCTGGCAAAGTCATGGTCAGCAACCCTCACTGGGTACGCACGACTGACGCTTGGCAACAGCGTATTAATGAGTTGGTCGCCAGTGCCAACAGCGAAAGTGTCATGGAGATTGCCATTCTCGCTGATGCAAGAGCAGTAGCCGGCAACGAAGCCTTACTCTCACCGGTCAAGCAGCACCTGCAACAAAAAATGGAGGGACAAGAGCTGATCTTAACCGAGTTCACTCGCCCTGCCCTTAACTTCGCGGTGCCGCTCACCCTATTTGGTAACGTAAAAAGCTCGAAGCAAGGCGTCGATCTCAAACAAGGGGGATCTTCCCTATCGTGCACGGCGTCAGAGCATTAAGCATGGAATACGCCATTGATGCCACTAACACGTTTGATCGCATCGACCAATTGGTGGCAAAACGAGTCTTAGAGAAAGCGACGGCTGAGAATCTATCAGAGGCACTCAAACACCTATTTAAACTACGCCTTCAGCAGCAACTTTCCCACCATGACACGAGCAACGCCATAAAATTGGATGCGCTTGAACGACCCGAGCGAGATCTACTTAGACACGGTTTGCATGTAGTGAAAAAGTTCAAGCAATGGCTTGGTTACCACTATCAAATTCGCCACTAACGTAGCGAGGTGAAACATGAATATTGTCACCAGAGCCTTTTGGCGCTACCGGACAAAAGGCACGCCTTACCAAGGTTTGTTCACCAAGCCCGATCCCGATGAGTTTGTCTCACTCGATTGTGAGACCACCAGCCTCGACCCGAACGTGGCCGACATTGTTACCATTGCGGCAACAAAAATCATCGACAATCGCATTATTACCAGCGCCCCATTTGAAGTGCGCCTGTCCGCACCAAAGACCCTCGATGAGGATTCCATCAAAATTCACCATATTCGCCATGACGATCTCAAGCACGGCATTAGCGAGAAGCAAGCGATCAAGGCGCTGCTACAGTTTATTGGTAATCGCCCGCTCGTTGGCTACCACATCCGTTACGATAAAAAGATCCTTGATCGTGCGTGTAAAAAGCACTTGGGGTTCCCATTGCCAAACGCCTTGGTCGAGGTCAGTCAGATTTACAACGATCAACTTCTAAAACAATTGCCCAATGGCTATTTTGACTTGAGCCTAGAAGCCATCTGCCGTCATTTACAGATCCCCAATTATCACAAACACGACGCATTAGAAGATGCGAAAGCAGCCGCCATGGTGTACCTGAAACTGACCCGTGGCACATTGCCACCATTTAGACCTCAGAACTAAAATCGCCAGAACTGCGACCAAGATCTCATTACACACCAACCTAAGCCACTAATTTAGTTCGATTTTTATTCAGTACGCCTAAAGTCTAATTGCTCATTGCAGCGAACTAGTCGAGAGTTAATACACGATCTAGTTCAGCCCTAGCCCGCTAAGCTCAATTCAAAGGAGAGAAGCAATGAGTGAAGTTCATGTCTATCCGGTAAAAGAAAACATTAAAACTAACACCCACGCGGATAACGACACTTATCTATCCATGTATCAACAGTCTGTTTCAGACCCAGAAGGATTCTGGGGCGAACACGGCAAAATCGTTGACTGGATTAAACCATTCACTAAGGTCAAGCAAACTTCTTTTGATACTGGCCACGTCGACATTCGCTGGTTTGAAGATGGCACCCTAAACGTCTCAGCCAACTGTATTGATCGCCATCTGGCAGAGCGTGGCGACGATGTTGCTATCATTTGGGAAGGCGATGATCCAGCAGACGACAAGACGCTAACCTTTAACGAACTGCACAAAGAAGTGTGTAAGTTCTCCAATGCGCTTAAGGCTCAAGGCGTAAACAAAGGCGATGTGGTTTGTCTTTACATGCCAATGGTGCCAGAAGCGGCAGTGGCCATGCTCGCGTGTACCCGCATTGGTGCGGTACATACTGTGGTATTTGGCGGTTTCTCTCCTGAAGCACTGTCTGGTCGTATTATCGATTCCGACGCTAAGGTCGTTATCACTGCAGATGAAGGCGTTCGCGGCGGCCGTGCAGTACCGCTGAAAAAGAATGTCGATGAAGCACTGACTAACCCAGAAGTGAAAACCATCTCTAAAGTCATGGTGCTCAAGCGCACGGGTGGCGATGTGGCTTGGCATGAACATCGTGATGTGTGGTGGCATGAAGCGACAGCCAATGCCTCTGAAGTATGCCCACCAGAAGAGATGAACGCGGAAGATCCACTATTCATCCTTTATACATCAGGCTCTACAGGTAAACCTAAAGGCGTAATGCACACCACCGGCGGATACCTGGTTTATGCGACCATGACCTTTAAGTACGTGTTTGATTACCAACCAGGGGAAACCTTCTGGTGTACTGCGGATGTAGGTTGGATCACTGGCCACACTTATCTCATCTACGGGCCGCTTGCCAATGGCGCTAAAACCATCTTATTTGAAGGCGTGCCAAACTACCCAAATACGAGCCGCATGAGCGAAGTGGTCGATAAGCACCAAGTGAATATTCTTTACACTGCACCGACGGCCATCCGCGCGTTAATGGCGAAGGGCGACGAAGCGGTGAAAGGCACAACTCGCGACAGCCTGCGCATCATGGGCTCAGTTGGCGAACCTATCAACCCAGAAGCTTGGGAATGGTATTACAAAACTATCGGTAATGAGCAATCACCTATCGTCGACACCTGGTGGCAGACAGAAACAGGCGGCATCTTGATTACTCCACTTCCGGGAGCCACAGAGCTCAAACCAGGTTCGGCAACTCGCCCATTCTTCGGTGTACAACCGGCATTGGTCGATAACATGGGCAACATTGTCGATGGTGCGACCGAAGGTAACCTCGTCATTCTTGACTCTTGGCCAGGGCAAATGCGCACCGTTTATGGTGACCATGAGCGCTTTGAGCAGACTTATTTCTCTACCTTTAAAGGCATGTACTTTACTGGCGACGGCGCACGCCGTGATGAAGATGGCTACTACTGGATCACAGGTCGTGTTGATGACGTGCTTAACGTCTCTGGTCACCGTATGGGTACCGCTGAGATTGAGTCGGCATTAGTTGCCTTCGATAAGATTGCAGAAGCGGCCATCGTCGGTATCCCGCACGACATTAAGGGTCAGGCTATCTATGCTACATCACACTAAACGATGGTGAGTTCCCATCTGCAGAGCTGCACAAAGAAGTGAAAGACTGGGTTCGTAAAGAAATCGGCCCTATCGCAACACCAGACGTGCTGCACTGGACCGATGCATTGCCTAAGACCCGCTCAGGCAAAATCATGCGTCGTATCCTACGTAAGATCGCAACAGGTGACACCAGCAACCTAGGTGACACATCCACACTGGCAGACCCAAGCGTGGTCGACAAGCTCATTGCCGAAAAAGCCGAACTGGCTTAATGACTGTTTTGACAACTTGATAACAAGCCGCCCTCAATTGGGCGGCTTTTTTGTTTCAGGTTTTTTCAGCAGCCTGTCAAAATGTGCTCTGTGCTGCAAATTTTCTGCCAGACTACAGGTGATTAGACCAGTAAATTGCTGCTAAATGTTGTGAATTAGCTATAATCTTGGTCAATTTTTAAAAATACGAGCTTAATGAGCTTCTCAGCAGCTCCTATTTTTATGTAAACTTGGGATAAACCTCGTTTATTTCACGTTAACCGAAGATGGCGACAATATGACAGCAAAGTCTCGAATTCTAGTTTTAAATGGCCCAAATCTTAACCTTTTAGGTGTCAGAGAGCCGGGACATTACGGCAGTGAAACACTCTCACAAATTGTTGATAACTTAGAAAAGCAAGCGGCAGAAGCGACATCGAGCTGTCCCACCTTCAATCTAATCGTGAATATGAACTGATTGAGGCCATACACGCGGCATTTGGGAATACCGATTTTATCATCATCAACCCAGCAGCGTTTACTCATACCAGTGTGGCATTGCGTGATGCATTGCTGGGTGTCTCAATCCCGTTTATCGAAGTGCACTTATCAAACGTTCATGCCAGAGAGGCCTTCCGTCATCACTCTTATCTGTCCGATGTGGCGCAAGGGGTGATTTGCGGATTAGGTTCACAAGGCTATGAATTTGCGCTTTCAGCAGCCATCAAGGCACTAAAAGCAAACTAACCAAATACTCTACGGCTTAATGCAAAGCCGTCTTACTCACAAGACGAAGAGAAAGAAACATGGATATTCGTAAAATTAAGAAGCTAATTGAACTGGTTGAAGAGTCTGGCATCGCTGAGCTAGAAATTTCTGAAGGTGAAGAGTCAGTACGCATCAGCCGCAGCGGTCCTGTTGCTGCACCAGCTCCTGTTCAATACGCAGCAGCGCCTGCTCCAGTAGCTGCGCCTGCAGCAGCTCCAGCTGCGACACCTGTTGCAGCTGAAGAAGCAGCACCTGCAGTACCAGCTGGTCACCAAGTTCTTTCTCCAATGGTAGGTAGCTTCTACCGTGCGCCAAGCCCTGACTCAAAGCCATTTGTTGAAGTTGGCCAATCAGTCAACGCTGGCGACACTATCTGTATCGTTGAAGCAATGAAAATGATGAACCAGATTGAAGCAGACAAGTCTGGCGTTGTTACCGCTATCCTAGTTGAAGATGGTCAAGCTGTAGAATTCGATCAACCGCTAGTTATTATCGAATAAGCGGGGCTTTGACTATGTTAGATAAAGTCGTTATCGCAAACCGAGGTGAGATTGCACTTCGTATTTTGCGCGCTTGTAAAGAATTAGGTATCAAGACGGTCGCTGTTCACTCAACAGCGGACCGCGATCTTAAACACGTATTGCTTGCTGATGAAGCCATCTGTATTGGTCCAGCACGTGGTATCGACAGCTACCTAAACATCCCACGCATCATCTCAGCCGCTGAAGTAACAGGTGCTGTGGCGATCCACCCAGGTTACGGTTTCTTATCTGAGAATGCCGATTTTGCTGAGCAAGTTGAGCGTTCTGGATTCATCTTCATCGGTCCAAAAGCGGACACGATTCGCATGATGGGCGACAAAGTATCGGCTATCACAGCAATGAAGAAAGCGGGCGTACCATGTGTACCTGGCTCTGACGGCCCACTTGACAACGATGAAGCGAAGAACAAAGCGCACGCTAAGCGCATTGGCTACCCAGTGATCATCAAAGCCTCTGGTGGTGGCGGTGGTCGTGGTATGCGTGTGGTTCGCAGTGAAGGTGAGCTGGTCGAATCCATTGCTATGACTCGCGCAGAAGCAAAAGCTGCCTTCAACAACGACATGGTTTACATGGAGAAATTCCTAGAAAACCCTCGTCACGTTGAAGTTCAGGTTATCGCAGACGGTCAAGGCGGCGCTATCCACCTTGGCGAACGTGACTGTTCAATGCAGCGTCGTCACCAAAAGGTTGTCGAGGAAGCACCGGCACCGGGCATCACTGAAGAGATGCGTAAGTACATCGGTGAACGTTGTACTCGTGCATGTATCGAGATCGGTTACCGCGGCGCAGGTACGTTTGAATTCCTATACGAAAACGGCGAGTTCTACTTTATCGAAATGAACACGCGTATTCAGGTAGAGCACCCAGTAACAGAGATGGTGACTGGCGTTGACCTAATCAAAGAGCAGCTACGCGTAGCAGCGGGGCAACCGCTGTCGTTCACTCAAGATGACATAAAACTGCGTGGTCATGCGATTGAATGTCGTATTAACGCGGAAGATCCTGAGCGCTTCCTACCATGTCCAGGTACCATCACGCGCTTCCACGCGCCAGGCGGTATGGGCGTTCGTTGGGAATCGCACATCTACACAGGCTACACAGTACCACCGCACTACGATTCAATGGTCGGCAAGCTGATCACGTTCGGTGAGAACCGCGATGTCGCGATTGCTCGCATGAAGAATGCTCTAGGTGAGATGTTTATTGAAGGCATCAAGACCAACATTCCTCTACAAGAATCAATCATGAATGATGAGAACTTCCAACACGGCGGTGCTAACATTCATTACCTAGAGAAGAAGCTTGGCATGAGCTAATTGCTTCCCTCTTGATAAAAACCCGCCACGGCGGGTTTTTTTATGCCGAGTGTCAGTGAATCTGCTACACTCTGCGCAAAATTCACCTTGCTAGGACCCAACTTATGCCTTGGATTCAAATTAAACTCAACGCGACCAATGAAAATGCAGAGCAAATCGGCGACATGCTGATGGAAGAAACGGGCGCATTGTCTGTCACCTTCCTCGATGCACACGACACGCCTGTATTTGAGCCGCTGCCTGGTGAGACGCGTTTATGGGGCGATACCGATATCGTCGCACTATATGATGCCGAAGCAGACACTAAGTGGGTAGTTGAGACCATTAAAGGCAGCAATATGCTACCGGAAGGTTTCGCGCACAAAGTCGAGCAGCTAGAAGACAAGGACTGGGAACGTGAGTGGATGGAAAACTTCCACCCAATGAAGTTTGGTGAACGTTTGTGGATCTGCCCAAGCTGGCGCGATGTGCCAGAGCCAGATGCCGTGAACGTGATGCTTGACCCAGGTCTAGCATTCGGTACCGGTACTCACCCAACCACAGCTCTATGTCTTGAGTGGCTAGAGTCATTAGATCTTGCTGGAAAAACAGTTATCGACTTTGGCTGTGGTTCAGGGATCCTAGCCATTGCGGCGATCAAACTGGGCGCGGCAAAAGTCATCGGGATCGACATTGATCCTCAGGCACTCGTAGCGTCAAAAGACAACGCGCAGCGCAATGGTGTAGCAGACCAGTTAGAGCTATTCCTGCCACAGGATCAACCTGAAGATCTGATTGCCGACGTCGTGGTCGCTAACATTCTTGCGGGTCCCCTTCGTGACCTGTCAGGCATCATCAAAGGGCTCGTTAAGCCGGGTGGTGAACTCGCCATGTCTGGCGTGCTAGATACCCAAGCAGAAGACGTTGCTAACTACTACCGCGATGAAATGAGCATTGACCCTATCGTTGAGTTGAACGAGTGGTGTCGAATCTCGGGCAAAAAATAACCATTCTCGTTTAAATAGCGGTGTTTTAAAGGACTAAAACACCGCTATTTTTGCTCTAAAAGGAATAGTTTTAAGACTAAGCGCCTGAAAATGCGACAATTTGCAGAAACAAATTGTAAATGCTCAAATATTAGTCTTTTCACGCACCGAAAAAATGCGTAAAATGCGCGCCCTTGCTTGTGTAAACCTGTGGCGATGTTTTGAAAATCGGACAATACCAACTTAAGAACAACCTCATTGTCGCACCCATGGCGGGTGTTACCGATAGACCGTTCCGCGAGTTGTGCCTTCGTTACGGTGCCGGTATGGCCGTCAGTGAAATGATGTCCTCAAACCCGAAACTGTGGAAAACAGCCAAGTCACAGCAGCGCATGGTGCACGAGGGTGAATCTGGTATTCGTTCCGTGCAAATAGCAGGTGCCGATCCAACGCTTATGGCGGAAGCGGCACAGTTCAGTGTTGAAAACGGTGCGCAAATCATCGACATCAATATGGGCTGCCCTGCTAAAAAAGTGAATAAGAAACTGGCGGGTTCTGCACTACTAAAGTACCCAGATATCATCGAAGATATCCTGCGTACCGTCGTCGATGCCGTCGATGTCCCTGTGACATTAAAAACCCGTACAGGTTGGGATACAGACAATAAAAACTGTGTCCAAATTGCAAAACTAGCCGAAGACTGCGGCATACAGGCGCTCGCCCTTCATGGTCGAACTCGTACCTGCATGTACAAAGGCGAGGCAGAATACGACAGCATCAAAGCGGTAAAAGAAGCTGTCTCTATACCGGTTATCGCTAACGGTGATATCGATAGCCCAGAGAAAGCGAAATATGTACTGGATTACACCGGTGCAGACGCTTTGATGATTGGACGTCCGGCCCAAGGACGGCCATGGATTTTCGAGGAAATCCAACACTACTTGGAAAACGGCACACTGATGCCTGAGCGCCCGACTTCGGATGTGCAGGGTATCTTGCTTGGTCATGTTCAAGCGCTTCACCAGTTTTATGGTGAGTTTTTAGGTCCACGCATCGCGCGTAAGCATGTTGGCTGGTACCTAAAAGAACATGAACAGGCGAGTGAGTTCCGCCGTACCTTCAACGCGATTGATGCTGCAAATGAACAGCTCGACGCATTGCAAGGTTATTTTGACAACGTTGCATCATAATTACGAGAAGAGCTAAACCGATTATGTTCGAACAAAATTTGACTTCAGAACCATTGACAGTTACTACAGTAACATCTTCAGACCAAATCACTCAGAAGCCACTACGTGACTCTGTAAAAGCGTCTCTAAAGAACTACCTTGCTCAATTAAATGGTCAAGACGTCACTGAATTGTATGAACTAGTTCTAGCGGAAGTTGAACAGCCGCTACTAGACACCATCATGCAGTACACTCGCGGTAACCAAACTCGCGCAGCAACTATGATGGGTATCAACCGCGGTACTCTTCGTAAGAAGCTTAAGAAATACGGCATGAACTAATTCGCCTTTAGCGAACGTATTTGAGATTAAAGGGCCTGAAGCACACGCTTCAGGCCCTTTTTCTTTGTCCGAAGCTCACTCAAACCTTCGCTAACCACTGATGTTAAATTTCCTGTTGACCTCAACTTAACTTGAGGATTTATCGTTAACGTCATCTACCGTTTTTTATCGAACACAAACAAGGAGACGTTATGAAAAGCTACGTAGAACACGCCAATATTACCGTAATTGATGCCGAGCACACTGTTGGGCTGCTTTTGGCAGCACTACCCGACTGGTCAATACGAGGAGAAGGTCGAACCGATGATTGGTTTGGTAAACCGATGCGCTGGTATCATGTTGGAACAGAAGAGAGTTACATCACCATCCAAGATGGCGGTGAAGGAGAGGCAAGAACATGGCAGCAGCCTTGGGTCGGGGTTAAACATATTGGCATTGTTGTCGACGATGTAAAAAAGACTATTTCACGACTTGAGGCCGCCGGTTACCCGCTGGATCACATGGGCGGCGAACACCCTCATCGCCAGAGTGCCTATTTTCAAGACAAGCATCATGTCCAGTTTGAGTTTGTCGAATACTTCTCTGAACTCGCTAGGGAGCGCAATGACTATCAGTTATAGCTTCCGATTTGAGTGAACGCCAAAAAGAACTAGGGTTGCTTAAAGTCGTTCTACCCATAAGCAACCACACCCACAATTGCAAAGCTGGGCTCAAACCCAGCTTTGTGACCCGCTTAATAATTAGACGATAGTGGCATAGAGTCAGAGCAGAACATGGCATAGGGTATAGCTATAACAACAATCAGCATGCCGAATGACCAAAGGTGATGCACTCTTTTTTCAAGAAAGGAATTCTTGCTATGACTACACCGCTTCTGCGCCGCATTTCGATTCAACATCGACTGTTTCTGCTCATCGGACTCGTTTCCGTTGCTCTAATTATTCCACTCATTTTGGCACTGCTCGATTATCAGCAGTCATTAATGACCAACAAACAGAATAAAACCCAACACTTAGTACAAACCGCTTATACCTTAGTGGAGCACTACCACCAGCAGCACATCAAGGGAGAGATAAGCCTGGAGCAAGCTAAGACTGCGGCAGCCAGTGCCGTGCAAAGTCTTCGCTATGATGCCAATGATTACTTCTGGATCAACGATCTCACTCCCACCATGGTCATGCACCCAATGAAGCCTGCTCTCAATGGACAAAATCTTAGCCAAATTGCTGACCCTAACGGGAAGAAGCTGTTTGTCGACATGGTTACCCTCGCCAAACAGCAGCAGTCAGGCTTAGTGCATTATATGTGGCCAAAGCCGGGATCTGAGTCTCCCGTCGAGAAAGTCTCCTACATCAAACTGTTTAAGCCATGGGGCTGGGTAATTGGCTCTGGCGTTTATGTCGATGATGTGAATGCACTCACTTGGCAAGCAGTTAAAAAAGTATTGATGAGTGTTGTCGCTGCCTTAGCTGTCATGTTGGTGATTGCCTATTTCATTGGCCGCAGCATCGTCAAACCGTGTCGAGATACATTGGCAGCATTGGACGACATTGCCAGTGGCGATGGCGATTTGTCGCAGACCCTACCCGAAACTGGAAGCGATGAGCTAAGCCATATTGCCAAAGCGTTCAATCGATTCACCCACAAGCTGGAAAGCATCATTCGTGATATCAAGCCAGTCACTGAAGATATTACTCAAGCTGCCGTCGCGCTCAATACTGTGGCGCAACAAGGCGCAGCTCAATCGCAGCAACAGCAGCAAGCGGTTGACACGGTTGCCTCTGCGATGAATGAGCTGCATGCCAGCAACCAAGAAGTGGCGAATTCCGCACAGCAGGCTGCAGAGGCCGCTCAGGAAGCGAGCTCGCAAGGTCAACACGGCGGTGAAGTGATTGAGCTTGCCACCTCACATATGCAGGCATTATCAACGCAGCTCACTGAAACTGAGCAAAACATTCAGATGCTAGCAACAGAAACGCAGGAAGTAGGCTCTGTGCTTGAGGTTATTCGTGGCGTCGCTGAGCAAACTAACTTATTGGCACTGAACGCCGCGATTGAAGCCGCTCGAGCGGGCGAACAAGGGCGCGGATTTGCCGTGGTCGCGGACGAAGTAAGAACACTTGCGACTCGAACTCAAAGCAGTACCGATGAAATTGAGCAGATCATTCAAAAGCTGCAAAGCCAAGCGGCGGAGGTGAGTCAATCCATGACGTTGACTCAACAGCAATCCGCAGCAACCATTGAACACACGGAAGAGGCCAAGCAAGCACTGCAGCAAATCGAACAACGCGTGAGCAACATTGCGTCTCTCAATGAGTTAATTGCCGCAGCGAGTTCGCAGCAAACCTTGGCAACCGATGAAATCAGCCAGAACCTGACGCAAATTGCTGATCATGGCAGCGAGTCGGCCAATGAAGCGAAAAAGCTTGCCGAAGCCAGTGAGCAGTTGATGGAGAATGGAAACACATTAAGTGTCGGTGTGGGGGCATTTAAAGTGCAATCGTAAGCCGCACTCCGTAACAAGGGAGGCAATGCCTCCCTTATCTTCTTTTCTTTTCATCACGACTTTTCATCTGCGACTTCTAACGCCGCAAGTATTGAGCAATGACTCGCGTCATGGTCATGTCCACAGCAGGCATCATTGATCTTCTTAAGCGCGGCACGGATTCTGGTAAGCTCCACGATTTTGTCATCAATAAGTTCAAGCTTACTAGACGTAATGGCCTTTACTTCAGAGCAACTGTGCTCGGTGGCCTCAAGCTTGATTCCGAGCAGCTCTTTGATTTCATCTAAGCTCAGACCCACCTCTTTCGCCTTAAGAATAAAACGAACTTGCCTTTGACTCTCTTCATTGTAAAGACGGTACCCCGCCTCACTGCGGCCAACAGGCGCAATCAATTGGTTCTTTTCATAAAAACGCAACGTATCTGACGTCACCTTGCAGCGTTTTGCTAACTCACCTATTTGAAACATAACCGTTTAAATTAACCTCTTTGTTACAAAAGTGTTCTTTAACAGCCTTTTTTGCACTTTTTTTGCCTATGCCAAACGATTGCGCGAGCTTTTTTGTAATAGATTGGTTAGAATACGCGCCATCGCCACCCCGGTGATAAAAATCCAAGGGTATTTGCCCAACAGACGACTGGGTCGCCTCAATCATGAAAGACCTCGTCCTATTTGGCAACTATCTTTAAATCCGCAGGCCAAACCCATCGTTTGCCTGTACACAGCAACACAATCTGTGACTTTGAGGAAACAGAAGCATGAGTAACGCTCGTCCAATTCGCCGCGCTTTAATCAGCGTATCTGACAAAACTGGTATCGTTGAGTTCGCACAAGCACTAGCACAACGCGGTGTTGATATCCTTTCTACTGGTGGTACTGCTCGCCTTCTTGCTGAGCAAGGCATCGCAGTAACTGAAGTATCTGACTACACTGGCTTCCCAGAGATGATGGATGGTCGTGTTAAGACGCTACACCCGAAAGTACACGGTGGTGTGCTAGGTCGTCGCGGTCAAGATGACGAAGTGATGGCAACTCACGGCATCAACCCAATCGATATGGTTGTGGTTAACCTATACCCATTTGCTGCAACGGTAGCAAAAGAAGGCTGCACACTAGAAGACGCCGTTGAAAACATCGATATCGGTGGTCCAACTATGGTTCGCTCTGCAGCGAAAAACCACAAAGACGTGACTATCGTTGTTAATGCACACGACTACGACCGCGTTATTGCTGAAATGGACGCAAACGACAAATCTCTTACTCTAGAGACACGTTTCGACCTCGCTATTGCAGCATTCGAGCACACGGCATCTTACGACGGCATGATCGCGAACTACTTCGGCACCATGGTTCCATCTTACGGTGAGAACAAGGAAGGCGATGCGGAGTCTAAATTCCCACGCACGTTTAACCAACAGTTCGTGAAGAAGCAAGACATGCGCTACGGTGAAAACAGTCACCAAGATGCGGCGTTCTACGTAGAAGCAAACCCAGAAGAAGCTTCTGTGTCTACTGCTCGCCAGATCCAAGGTAAAGCTCTGTCTTACAACAACATCGCCGACACTGACGCAGCGCTTGAGTGTGTGAAAGAGTTTGCAGAACCAGCTTGCGTTATCGTTAAGCACGCTAACCCATGTGGTGTTGCGCTAGGTAAAGACATCCTTGAAGCGTATGACCGCGCTTACAAAACTGACCCAACGTCAGCGTTTGGCGGCATCATCGCATTCAACCAAGAGCTAGATGCAGAAACAGCGAAAGCGATTGTTGAGCGTCAGTTCGTTGAAGTGATTATCGCACCTTCTGTTTCTGCGGAAGCAGTAGAAGTGGTTGCGGCTAAGAAGAACGTTCGCCTACTAGAGTGTGGCGAGTGGACAACGAAGACAACGGGCTTTGACGTTAAGCGCGTTAACGGTGGTCTTCTGGTTCAAGACCGCGACCAAGGTATGGTATCGCTTGATGACCTTAAAGTGGTTTCTAAGCGTCAGCCAACAGAAGAAGAGCTGAAAGATGCGCTATTCTGCTGGAAAGTCGCTAAGTACGTTAAATCAAACGCGATCGTTTACTCAAAAGGCGACATGACTATTGGTGTAGGCGCAGGTCAAATGAGCCGCGTGTACTCTGCAAAAATCGCTGGCATCAAAGCTGCTGACGAAGGTCTGCAGGTTGAAGGCTGCGTAATGGCGTCAGATGCGTTCTTCCCGTTCCGTGATGGCATTGACGCTGCTGCAGAAGCTGGCATTAAGTGCGTTATCCAACCAGGTGGCTCTATGCGTGATGACGAAGTTATCGCAGCGGCTGATGAGCATGGCATGGCGATGATATTCACAGGCATGCGCCACTTCCGTCACTAATTACTCGTCGCATTTGGCGCTGTAGCCGCGTTAGCGCTTTCATTCACCCCGGTCACATAGCTGAGCTATGCTCCCGGGGATGAATTCAAGCACTGCCTTGCTACAACACCAACTGCTTAGAGTAATCCAAATTTTGAAAGGATTATTAAATGAACGTTCTAATTATTGGTGCTGGTGGTCGTGAGCACGCTCTGGGTTGGAAAGTAGCTCAGAATCCAAATGTTGAAACGGTTTTCGTGGCACCAGGTAACGCAGGTACTGCGCTTGAACCTAAGCTAGAAAACGTTGCGATTGACGTTGAAGACATTCAAGGTCTGGTGGCGTTTGCAAAAGAGAAGAGCATCGAGCTAACGATTGTGGGTCCAGAAGCACCGCTTGTGATTGGTGTAGTTGATGCATTCACCGATGCAGGTCTAGCGATCTTTGGTCCTACTCAAGCTGCTGCTCAGCTTGAAGGCTCAAAAGCATTCACCAAAGACTTTCTAGCGCGTCACGCTATCCCAACTGGCGCTTACGCGAACTTCACTGAAATCGAGCCTGCACTGGCTTACGTTCGTGAGCAAGGTGCTCCGATCGTAGTTAAGGCTGACGGTCTTGCCGCTGGTAAAGGTGTGATCGTTGCGATGACGCTAGAAGAAGCGGAAGACGCCATCAAAGACATGCTAGCTGGCAACGCATTTGGTGATGCTGGCAGCCGTGTGGTTATCGAAGAGTTCCTAGACGGCGAAGAAGCAAGTTTTATCGTGATGGTTGATGGCGAAAACGTTTTGCCAATGGCAACCAGCCAAGACCACAAACGTGTGGGTGATAAGGACACAGGTCCTAACACTGGCGGCATGGGCGCTTACTCTCCGGCTCCAGTTGTGACGCAAGAAATTCACAACCGCATCATGGAAGAAGTTATCTATCCAACGGTGCGCGGCATGGCTTCAGAAGGTAACCCATACACAGGTTTCCTATACGCGGGTCTGATGATCGACAAAGACGGCACGCCTAAAGTCATCGAATACAACTGCCGCTTTGGCGACCCAGAAACACAACCTATCATGATGCGTATGCAATCAGACATGGTTGAGCTTTGCCAAGCTGCGATCGACAAGAAGCTAGACCAAGTTGAGTCTAAGTGGGATCCACGCGCGTCTATCGGTATCGTTCTAGCGGCTGGTGGTTACCCAGCGTCTTACAACAAGGGTGATGTTATCTCTGGCCTACCAACAACAGAAGTGGAAGGCGAGAAAGTATTCCACGCAGGCACCGCAGACAAAGACGGCAATGTTGTAACTAACGGCGGTCGCGTACTCTGTGCGACAGCCCTAGGCAACACAGTCTCTGAAGCGCAAGCGCGCGCGTATGAGCTGACTAAGAAGATCAGCTGGGACGGCATGTTCCACCGCAACGACATCGGCTACCGTGCGATTGCACGCGAGCAAAAGTAACGCGTTTTGCTTAGTTTGATAAGGGTGCCATTCGGCACCCTTATCTATTTCAATGGCACTTAAAAATAAAAATATAGCTTTTATTTATCATTAGCTTAATGTCATAACACCATAACCAAAGCTTCATTTCCTCGCAATAAAACTGCCTCCGAACCTTAATTGTGTATCCCTAAAGTATCCGCGCATTTAACTTTAGGAATTCTCTATGTATCACCTCAAATCTCTTTGTGCGGTCAGTATTGCCCTTGCTTTATCTCTGACAACAGGTTGCGAAAAGTCCTCTTCCTCTCAAACCACTCAACCCAAACCTGTGATCGATCCACCACACATGACAGCGCCCGAGCTAAAAATTGGTCTTCTCCCTGACACCCAAGGTGGTGGCTACAATGTCGCCATTCATCCAATGGAAGCGGTACTAAAAAAGCACCAAGCCGAAGGTGCCAATATGGTCATTGCTGTGGGCGACTTGACTGATAACGGTTCCACAAAAGAATGGGAGCAATGGACTGGCGTCGCCGAGAAATACAGAGAAGCCGGGATAGAGTTTATTCCTTTGATGGGAAATCATGAGACAAGCTATGCCTACACGGTAGAGTGGATCGAAAACATGCGTCATTTCATCCCAGAAGATGCGATCCACATGCCCGGCTCTGAGTGGCTCAACTACTACGTAAAGCGCAACAACGTGCTAGTCATTGCTTTGGCATACAATAATTTGCCTGTCGCTTTCGATTGGATAACCGAGGTAATTGAAACCAATGAAGGTCAATTCGAGCATGTTGTCATAGCTAGCCACAACGGACTTGTTGGTGCGAAGTACGGCCTAATTAGAGAAGAGATTGTTGAGGGTGAGAAGGGCAAGGATCTGCTATTCGACATTCACCAAGACATTAAAGAGCTGTTTGCGAAACACGATGTCATTTGGGTTCAAGGTCATGATCACCAATACCAACGCTCACAAGTCCACGCCCGACGCTACGGCTCGAACGTGCAAGCTCAGCTAGAGGGCGATACCGATAACAGCACACTCGGGTCTACCCCCTCTGGCGGTAACTACAGAATGCCAAGCTATACCCAAATCATTACTGGGAACGCTTCGTACAAGGGGTACGAATATCGCTATGGCGAGCGAGAGAAAATTCAGGACATCATCCAACATAAAGTCGATACCAATAAGAATGGCTCCAGCCACTTTGATGTTAATGCCCCAATGCTGACCTTCAAAGGTGACCGAGTCGACTATCGTGCATATTCAGCCCCACATACCATTTCCCGCAATGAAGATGGCGAGAAGGAACTGGCCGACGGTTCAATTCAGTGGCAGTTGATGGATCAGTTCACTCGCGGACTGAATCGGTGTGAATCGATCATCTATCCTAACTCTATCCCGGAAGGACAGCGTCCGGTGCTAAATCACCTTGTTAAATACTACACTAATCACTGCGTAGCTAAGGATGGTTCGACCGTTCAATTGGTCGGTGGCACCAACAACACCTTTAACCGTATCGACTCGAAAACGCGCAGTATGGATTACACTGCCGGTAAGTCACGTGCTGAAACCATGAATGACATGATGCGACTGGCACACCAGTTTATGTATGTGGAAAACAAGGCTTGGGATCCGAACCTAAACGCAGCGGAGCGAGTGGTCAAAGGTGACAAGAAAACCGATGATACTGGCGCCGAAACGGGTAGTGTGGTCGTCAACGAAACGACGATAGATATGAAAGAGCACGTTACGGTGAGCTGGCTAGAAAAAACCAAAGATACACTCAGCGATATGGTGATCATCAGTGGTATGCAGGTACATGGTGGAACTTATCAAGGTGCGTATGGTGCTGCTAAAAACTTAAAGACTGACTCTGGTCTAGCTAAATCGCAACCCGATGGGACATCGAAAGCACCCGTCACTAACTTACCAAGCACAGCAACCCAAATGTGGGATGTCGATAAAAACATTGCGGATACTTTCGGGTTAGAGTTCACCACCAACACATCTCTCAATCACAACAATGCTCAATTGGCACACTACCGTGAAGATAAATGGCAACCACTAACCACAAGAGAATGCGTTGTCGAGGGGCCATGGGATGAGAGCTACATCGAAACACCACCACAACGCCCTGCTGCTTGTGGCGATGCCCCTGTGGTTGGTTACGATAGTCAATATGGCAGTCGCTGGTGGGTAATGCTCAACAAAGACACCCAACTAGCCTTAATACCATAACCGCTAAGCATTAAAAAAGAGGCTCAAAGAGCCTCTTTTTTATTATCACTGAATCAGTTCTGGTTTTGGTATGCAATCTTTCGAACCATCTGCGAGCATCAGCAACTGCTCTACTCTTGCTCCGGTCAGCCGAGTGCTACCTAGAAAAGCCACATAACTCTCGACTTCAGCCAAACGCTTGACTACAAAACTCGGCAGGCTTTCCTCAAACTTAATGTCATTAAATTCAATACCACTGCAAGTCTCCAGCGTCTCGCCATCCCAGTGGCCTTGAACCAGCTCTAAACCATCACTGTCTTGCTCTTTTACTCGTTCAACTAACAGCGAAGCTTCACGTTGGTAATTTTCAAGCTGGGCTTTTTTCACCGGCAGCACTTTACCATTCCGGCGGTACTGCTGATAAATCGCCTCACCCTCTTTGTTAAATCGTACGTGGATGCGGTAAGTCACAGCGCCCGTTTCCAAGTCATTTTGTACACCTTCGCGCACAAACTCTCTCAGCGTGTCACCACTCCAGCGATAGTTGGATTGATACCAACCGTAGTCATTCATGTTGACGTAATCAGCAGCGCTATAAGGACGAGTGAGTTTTTCGGTATACCAATAAAAACTGGTTGCATCACCCAGTGTCTGACCACCGGTGTAGTCTGAAAATTGATTGATACTCGGAGAAGGCGAAGACGAACAGCCAAGCAAGCTAGCTGCAAGAAGCGAAACCAACAGTATTCTTTTCATAGTTGCGAGGCACCTCTATTGAACGCGCACTAAACGAATAACACCGAGTGACACAGTTAAGACAGCAAATGGTGCGTCGCGTTCAGTTAAATGAAGCTTAAAGTGAGGAGACAGATAGGTAATCGCGCTGATCTAAAACACGCTTAGCAATCAATCCAAAGGAAGAATGAGATGGAGAGAACAGCACCGATGTAAACATCGGTGCTGTAGAAATTATTTCACTGCGTCTTTCAGTGCTTTACCAGCTACGAATGCTGGAACGTTAGCAGCAGCGATTTGGATCTCATCACCAGTCTTTGGGTTACGACCAGTACGAGCTGCGCGGTGGTTTACTTTGAACGTACCAAAACCAATTAGTTGAACTTGGTCACCTTCAGTTAGCGCTTCAGATACGCCTGAAAGCGTCGCTTCTAGCGCTGCTTTAGCTTGTGCTTTAGATAGGTCAGCTTTTTCAGCGATAAAATCGATTAATTGGGTCTTGTTCATTAGGTTTCCCTTCTTCATGTTATCGAGTTAAAGCCCACTCTAAATCATAAAGCCCCCATCTGGCAAAGGTTTGTCGCGCTTCTTTATCGCTTATGACGTAGATTTAACCGTTTTATGAGCAATAACTCACAATTTGTTACGCTAAGATTGGGTTTGAAACCTTGTAATTTATTGCATAAAGTCCCATAAATGCTCTGCGACTCTACTGATAAGCCTGATAAATCGGTTCGTCGCACCTGTTTTTTAAGCACTCACCAACAATGCACAGGCTCATTTTTGCAGCAAAGTTAGGTTGATGTGTGCACTTACTAGGAAATGAATGTTTCTCTTAACGGTTTATGTCGCTGTTGCTATTGGTGTCTCTTTTATCTGTTCGGTATTAGAGGCGGTACTTCTGAGCATTACCCCAAGCTATCTTGCACAGCTAAGACAGCAAGGGCACCCAGCGGCAGAAAGGCTATCTAAGCTCAAAGCCGAGTTAGATAGACCTTTGGCGTCTATTTTGACCCTAAACACCATCGCTCACACTATTGGTGCGGCAAGTGCCGGTGCACAAGCTGCAAAAGTGTTCGGTAGCCAATGGCTAGGCGTATTCTCAGCAGTACTGACGCTGGGTATTTTGGTGCTGTCAGAAATTGTCCCGAAAACCATCGGTGCAACCTACTGGCGTCAACTGGCTCCGGTTTCAGCGACTATCCTACGCTGGATGGTGTGGGCACTGACGCCATTTGTGTGGTTCTCAGAGCAAATCACTAAAACGCCTAGCGCGCGGCCATGAAACACCGAAAATGCGTGATGAGCTATCAGCAATGGCAATGCTAGCGAAAGAAAGCGGCGAGTTCGCGGAAGGCGAATCGAACATCTTGAATAACATTTTGAACATTCAAGACATCCCAGTGACGCAAGTCATGACGCCTCGTCCAGTGGTGTTCCGTGTACCAGCTGAGATGACCATCAATGAGTTTTTGACTGAGCACAAAGAGACGCCGTTCTCACGCCCATTGGTGTATAGCCAGCAGAAAGACAACATTCTCGGCTTTGTGCACCGCTTGGAGCTGTTTAAGCTTCAACAGCAAGGCAGCGGCGAAAAGCAACTGGGTTCGGTGATGCGCCCAATCCAGGTATTGTTTAACACCATCATGTTGCCAAAAGCGTTTGAACAGATGATGGCAGCACGCCTGCAAATTGCGATGATTGTCGACGAATACGGCACCATCCAAGGCATCATCACTCTGGAAGACATCTTCGAGCACTTGTTAGGGCAAGAGATTGTCGATGAGGCGGACAAAACCACCGACATGCAAGAGTTGGCTTATCAGCGCTGGGAAAACTGGAAAGAAAAGCACAGCATCGTTGATAACACAGACGATGATGACGAAGAAGCGCCAGTTGAGAAGTCTGAGCCTCAAGCGGAGACGCCACAAGACGCAGAAGAGACGAAAGACGAATCCAATCCTCAGGATAAGAAAGAGTCTTAAGTACTCAATATCAACAAGCACTCAAAATAAAATGGCCGCGAAGTTCGCGGCCATTTTTTTATCCAGTAGCTGTCGTTAGTGACTGCCTATCTCGTTGCCCAGTAGGAAGTTCTCATCACTACTGACCACAACGCCATACTTCAGGAAGTTCTTACCGAGAATCATGCTGTAGTGGAAGCGAGAGCGGTCTTGCAGGTTCACACGTACTGTTTTCTCAACATCACCAAGTTTCACGCGCATGTTCACTACAGGGCGAACATTCGCCTCTTCTCCAGCCTTAGCACGAATGCGCATCACATCCACCACTTCACGGGTAAACTCTTGCTTCATTCCCATGTCGTTGCTGTAGGTGAAAGTCACCATCTTCTTGCCGTCTTTTTCAAACTGCTTGATGTTGGTCGCGTTCATCGAGCTTACATCAGCACCGGTATCCAGTTTCACTGGGAAAGAGAGCCCTTCCACCGTGGCATTTTCAATATGACCTGCCGTGAACACAGGGTAAGCATCGAGTAGGTTCTCACTGCGAGTGTTCACCAGTACGCCGGCCTTCGTGGCTTTCTTACCGATGATAAAGTATGGCTTATCGCTTCATCACTATCGAGGCTTCAAGCGCAAACTCCACCGTCACGGTGCGATCACCAACGATGAACTCACCATCGACCACTGGCCTTACCGTATCGCCCACTTTGATGCGGCGTAAAATGGTTTTGCGGATCTTCTCTTCATTGCCCAAGTCACTCGACAAGTAGTACTCCACTTTATCGCGTCCCTTAGCTTCAATGATTTCGAAACTGCTGACTTTCAGAAGTGGCGTGCTCACCGCAAATGACGGTTTGGCATCAAGCTGAACACCATCGAGGATCAAGCTTTCCGTTGGTGAGACCACCAGCGGCTTGTCTTTCATACGAGCGGCAAAGCTCTGCTTTTTCTTCTCAAGCTTTCCTTTAGCGCCGGTATCAACGATAAAGTTTTTGTTAAGCGTATTCAGACCTAGGCGAAGCTGAGTGCTCTGCTTCGAGCGATCTTTTAGGTAAACCTGAATCGTACCCTCAAAGTCTTTACCACCTTTAAATGGCACAAAGATCATAGGGTACTCGTTGCTAGACACTGAGAGCATTTTCACGAGCGGATACGTCACACGTTTCTGTGCGCCTTCCTTGCCGACCAAATCGAAACTTACTGAATTGGCTTTTTGTCTACTTCAATGTTTTGCGCATTGAGAATGCTGTAATTGTTCGACAAAGAGATGCTGACATCTACCGGCACATCCGCTACCGAGCCAGATTCACGGCGACCAATCACTTGGGCATCTTTCTGCTCTTGCAGGTAGTCGTACCCAGCCATGACCCAAGCGTTGTTGGCTAGAAAGGTTTTACCGATCAAGATTGGGGCGCTAAAGCCGCTTCGGTCGGTAAGGTTCACTTCCGTGTCGACAGTTTTGCCCGCAATGGTCATAGGCAGAGTGACAACCGGGCGGTAGATAGGCGTCGAGCTAGTGCGGCTTCGAATGACGCTGGTGCGCGTCAATGGGCGCTCCATTTCTATTTTTTCTCCGGTATAAGGGTGGCGCAAAGTGAAGCTGACGACACCTTGGAAGTTGCGCTCGTCGTTATCGAATTCTTCCAGCCACCAGTCACTCGCTGAGCCACCGTACTCATCGACGATGGTTTGCATCAGCTTCTCGTCACTGAGGCCCTGGTATTTAGGGTTGTTACTGATGACCTTAATGTCTTCAGCGTGCATTGAGGTAGTATCAGCGCCCGTATCGATTTTGCCGACAAATGGTATGCCTTCGAGCGCTTCAATATCTTGGTAGTAAACACTTTCAACGCGTCCAAGGACAATCTTATCCTCAATAGAGAGAACCGGCGCTTGGGTAGTAGAAAGATCTGGTGCAGCCAAAGCCCACCCGCTTGTCATTGTGGCAAGAATTAACGCCAACTTAGTTGCTGTAGTTTTCATTTTAATACATCCATTCATCGACTGGCTCTAAATACGCATGAGTTCCTAAGACAACGGTCGAATCACTTCGTTTACCGACTCCTTTAAACTTTACAGAAAATCAACGGAATATCCACGCGATTATCAATTAATTAGCAATTCCTCGTTTGGTTTCACCTTTCCCGATAGCAAAAACACATATCAAAAACGTGGCGCAGAAAAATGACCAAGGAATTGCAAATCACCGCTGATGCCCTTATATCCTATGGATATCTAGGAGTGCCCGCGCACTCCCCACACAACAAAAAAGAGAATACACGGATGAGCCAAGCTATCTGTCAACTGATTGCTAAAGAGCTGAACGTCAGTCACAAGCAAGTTGAAGCCGCCGTTACCCTTATTGATGACGGTAACACAGTTCCATTTATCGCTCGCTATCGAAAAGAGGTCACTGGGGGGCTGGATGACACCCAACTTCGCACCCTAGACTCCCGTCTAAGTTACCTGCGTGAATTGGACGACCGACGTCAGACGATTCTGAAATCCATCGACGATCAGGGCAAGCTGACCGCAGAGCTGCGCAGTGAGATTGAGAATGCGGACAACAAAACTCGTCTTGAAGATCTGTACCTACCATACAAACCAAAGCGTCGCACCAAAGGTCAAATTGCTATCGAGGCCGGCCTTGAGCCTCTAGCCGACTTGCTATGGACAGATCCAAACAATGAACCTGAAAGTGCTGCGTCGAGTTACATCGACAGTGAAAAAGGCATTGCCGATAGCAAAGCCGCTTTGGATGGCGCACGTGCCATCATTATGGAACGCATCGCAGAAGATGCCGACCTACTCGAGAAAGTGCGCCAATATCTAAATCGCCATGCGGAACTGCGCTCACGCGTTGTGACAGGCAAAGAGCAAGAAGGTGAAAAGTTCAAAGACTACTTTGAACACGATGAAGCGATGAGCAAAGTGCCGTCTCACCGCGCGCTGGCGATGCTTCGTGGCCGCAATGAAGGCTTCTTGCAGCTGTCGGTTAACGCCGACCCAGCCAACGATGAAAACGCTCGTGAGTCCTACTGCGAGACCCTGATTGCTGAGCACTATGGCATTCATCTTAGCCAAGCGCCTGCAGATGCATGGCGCAAGCAAGTGATCAGTTGGGCATGGCGCATTAAAGTTTCCATGCACATGGAAACGGAACTCATGGGTGCACTCAAAGAGCGCTCGGAAGTGGACGCGATTACGGTATTTGCCACTAACTTGAAAGATCTGTTGATGGCCGCGCCCGCGGGTCCAAAAGCCACACTTGGCCTTGACCCAGGTTTGCGCACCGGTTGTAAAGTCGCCGTTGTTGATGCGACGGGTAAAGTGCTCGCAACCGACACCATCTATCCACACGCACCTCAAAAACAATACGACAAAGCCGCTCATGTGGTAGACAAGCTGGTTCGCCAGTTTAACGTCGATCTGATTGCCATCGGTAATGGTACGGCGTCGCGCGAAACAGACAGTTTTGCAGCCGATGTCATTAAGCGTGGCAACTTGAAAGTGCAGAAGATCATCGTCAGTGAAGCAGGTGCTTCAGTATATTCAGCATCTGAGCTGGCAGCAAAAGAGTTCCCGAATATGGACGTATCGCTGCGCGGTGCGGTTTCTATTGCAAGACGTTTGCAAGACCCACTAGCGGAGCTGGTGAAGATCGACCTAAGTCCATCGGTGTAGGTCAGTATCAGCATGATGTCAGCCAGACCATGCTCGCTAAACGTCTAGATGCGGTTGTGGAAGATTGTGTAAACGCTGTCGGCGTTGATGTAAACACCGCTTCTGCTGCGCTACTCACCCGTGTAGCGGGTTTATCTTCTACACTGGCACAAAACATTGTCGACTACCGTGATGAAAACGGTCGCTTCGAAGCTCGTACCACACTTAAAAAAGTGGCGCGACTTGGTCCTAAGGCGTTTGAACAGTGTGCTGGCTTCCTTCGCATCATGGATGGTAAAAACCCAATCGATGCATCCGCCGTGCACCCAGAAGCTTACCCTGTAGTCAAATCCATTGCGGAGAAAACCGGTCGCGCAATGAAATCTATCATCGGTGACAGCAACTTCCTTCGCACCATCAATGCGGTTGATTACACGGACGAGACCTTCGGTCTACCAACGGTCACCGACATCATCCGAGAGCTAGATAAACCAGGCCGAGATCCTCGTCCTGAGTTTAAAACCGCCACCTTCGCTGAAGGCGTCAACACCATCAACGATCTTGAGCCAGGCATGGTTCTCGAAGGTGTCGTTTCAAATGTGGCTAACTTCGGTGCGTTTGTGGATATCGGTGTTCACCAAGATGGTTTAGTGCACATCTCTGCGCTAACGGACAAGTTTGTCGCTGATCCGCGTGAAGTGGTGAAAGCCGGTGATATCGTTAAAGTGAAAGTCATGGAAGTAGATGCAGGCCGTAAGCGTATTGGTTTGTCAATGCGCCTTAACGATGAACCTGGTGCAGATAACCGCCCTGCTCGTTCAAGTAAACCTGCCCGAGATAATCAGCGTGGCGCTCAGCGTCAACGTTCGAATCGCCAGGAGGCGGGCAACAGTGCGATGGGCGGTGCCTTCGCAGCTGCTTTCGCTAAAGCGAAAAAATAACCAGCCCCAAAAAGCAAAAAGAGCACCTTGAGTGCTCTTTTTGCTTTCCAATAGTCAGCATCATCCAACCGCAATAATGTCCGAGGGCGTATTCGGCGCCACCGAGTGTCCATAATGATAGCGAATCACCGTACGGCGCTTGGCCATTTTTCCGGCCATCAACGCCTCTTGAAGCACTTTGGCAGGCAGGCGAAAACGCATCGCATATCCCTTACCTTGAGACTGGCTGTAGCTGCTCAATGACAACAAATAAAACAGGCGCTCAATCGGATCTTCACGTTCAGGAGACACTTCTTCAGCATCATAGTCTGGATGCTCCGCAGGATCCCATGCCGAACGTTTACGGCGTTTTTCTTCCTCATTAATTCGGCGCTCAGCATTCGTCCTTGCCAGCTCAACCGTAGGCACGATAGGTTCACGTACTTTGTTATCACGCGCCGCCTGCTCGGTTTGTGGATTGACCGACGGAGCGATAACTGGGGCACTAACACTGTTGGGCGACACTATCATAGGTCACGCTCCTCTGCTGTGAGTGATTTTCGCCAAACCTCAACAACTAACCTAGACCGACGAGCAATCTATCTATTAGATTATCGGAAAAACAGTGCCAACCTTTACCTATTTGTGCAAAAAAACCGCAAAAATTAGCGACCTAACTCACGAACCCGAGCGATAAATTCAGCCGTTTCAGTAATAAAGGGAGCGTGGGAAGAGGCGGCAAAAATATGACTTTGATGAGCGCCCGTCTGTTTATCTAACAAACTAGCGACTCGCACCGGTACCAAACCGTCTAAGCGCCCATACCAGCGATGCACAGGCATGGTTAGTGCAGCAAGCTCACTGCGATAGTCGAGCTTATCTAACCACTGCAAGCCGAGCATCAATGCGTTAGGGCAAGGCATCGGTCTAGAAAGCACCGCTTGTTTGAGCAGCTTAATATCTTGACGTGCGCTCGGACTGCCCATGCTTGCAGCGCCATAAAACGCTCTATCGTTACCGTAAAATTATCACTGAGCTGCACCATAAACGCGGCGAGTACGTCTTGCTTAATCCCGCGCCAGCCCTCTCCTTGGGAAAATTTTTGGTGAGCTCGCCAGGGTAACCAATTGGCTGACACGCGCTGGATACTCATGAGCAATGTGTGTCGCAATTAACCCACCTAGTGACCAACCAAGCCAAATAGCACGTTCTGGCGCCTCTACTAGCAATGCATCCACCAGCTGTGTCAAAGAATCATAGCCAATCTGGTGACTGTAGCCATAACCAGGTAAATCCACCGTGTGCACCGTAAAATGCTCAGCCAGCTCACTCACGCACGCAGACCATACCGCACCATTCATGCCCCAACCATGCACTAGCACCAAATCAGGTCCTTGCCCTTCCACCTGCCAATGTACTTTTGCCGAACTGCTCACACGCTCTCCTACTGATTTGGTTCTTTTTCTGCTTCGAATTGTCCCATGCTAATAGGATTCCTTTACACGTCAACTCAGACCAATGCGATTTTTATCTCGGCTACCAAAACAATGTCATGTCTGCGGCTTTACGATTGACCGCTCCCTTGGCCACAATCTTTGGTGTGAGCACTGCCAGCCATTATTTAACTTTGAGCGCCATCGCTGCGCGCGCTGTGGCCTGACTATGGACAACACCGCCGAGATCTGCGGTGCATGCCTCACCACACCACTCCCATGGCAAACGCTGACTTGTCTTGGCGATTATCGGCCACCACTGTCGTCTTTTATCCAACGTATAAAACAACATAAGGAACCTTGGTTATTGCCACCGCTGAGTAAATTGCTCGCCAAGCGTATCAGTGAGCCCGCACCACTGCTGATTTGTGTTCCGACGCAGCTTCATGTCGAATTAAAACGTGGCTTTAACCTTAGTGAACTCATAATGTTGCAACTCGCGCAGCATTTGCCAGAGGTAAAAACCGCCGACAGCATTTTTCGCAAGCACCGCCAAACCGCGACTCAAAAAAGCCTCAATCGGCAACAAAGAATGGAGAATGTCCGCCAAGCGTTCTCGCTCCAACAAAGACCCACGTCAAAACACGTCGCCATTATTGATGATGTGGTCACAACCGGTGCAACCGTTCGGCATCTGAGTGAATTATTACTTGAAGTGAACGTAGAAAAAATCGATATTTATTGTTTATGCCGTACCCCAAAGTAAGCCCACTGCTGGGTTGTCAGCCAGATTGCGCAGAGGATGTGCAAAATTTTTTGGCATCTACTCGTGACAGGAGTAGAATGGGGTAATAACCTACAAACTTACTCAGGTATTCGTCGTGTCAAATCCAATTACTATTACAGAAAGTGCTCAAAGCCACTTCGCTAAACTGCTGGCTCAACAGCCAGAGGGAACGAACATCCGTGTTTTTGTCGTTAACCCAGGCACTCAAAACGCTGAGTGTGGCGTGTCTTACTGCCCACCAGAAGCGGTTGAGTCTAACGACACCGAATTCAAGTACGAAGCACTATCCGCCTATGTTGATGAGCTCTCTCTACCATTTCTAGAAGATGCAGAGATCGACTTCGTTACCGACAAAATGGGTTCACAGCTAACCCTGAAAGCGCCAAACGCAAAAATGCGCAAAGTTGCCGATGATGCACCACTGATGGAGCGTGTTGAGTACGCAATCCAAACTCAGGTTAATCCACAGCTTGCAGGTCACGGTGGTCACGTAAGTTTGATGGAAATTACTGAAGAAGGTATTGCCATCGTGCAATTCGGCGGTGGTTGTAACGGTTGTTCAATGGTAGATGTGACCCTTAAAGAAGGTATTGAGAAACAGCTTCTTCAAGAGTTCTCTGGTGAGCTAACCGCTGTAAGAGATATGACAGAACACGATCGCGGCGAGCATTCTTACTACTAGCAAGGATGGCTCTTCGCCAAATTTGTTTCGAATCGAGCGCCAAGGTAAACCTTTGCGCTCTTTTTTTGGCACTACCATTTGGCGCGCGTCCAAATCCTATATATATTAATCACTAACTACTATTCGAGTGCCAGGTGCTTAATGTTTGCAACGAGCAAGCGTTTCAAACACCCTAGCCTTCTAGAAAACATTGGCACCCAGCGGAGGAGAACGCCCATGCCATCCAAAAAAGGACCTGAGATCTTAGCCCAAAAGACAGTAGCTGAATCTAGGCTATTTAAAATTGAGGCTTTAGACTTAGCGTTTTCGAACGGCGAAAAGCGCACGTATGAGCGCATGAAACCGAGTGGTCGCAATGCGGTCATGATGGTGCCGATCACTGAGCATGGGGATATCTTGCTGGTTCGCGAATATGCAGCAGGCACCGAGCGCTACGAACTGGGTTTTCCAAAAGGACTCATCGACCTGGGCGAGAGTGCCGAACAAGCGGCAGTGCGTGAACTCAAAGAAGAAATTGGTTTTGGCGCCAACACGCTAACGCCACTCAAAGAAGTGATTCTCGCGCCTTCGTATTTCTCCAGTCGCATGACTTTGTTTGTTGCTCAGGATCTCTACCCAGAGCAACTCGAAGGGGACGAACCAGAGCCGCTAGAAATCGTGAAATGGCCATTGGCACAAGCCGATGAGCTACTGACTCATCTCGACTTCTCAGAAGCGCGCAGTATTACCGCATTGCTACTAATGCTAAGAATGAAGTCAGAGTTGGGGTTATAACGTGACAACAAGACATTTAGATTTATCGCATCACCTTCCTGCTGTCATCGACATCGCACGTCAGGCTGGCCAGCTTATTCTCGACATCTACGAGAACAAAGACTACGAAGCCTTTACCAAAGATGACGAAACCCCAGTGACCAGCGCTGACTTAGCTGCGCATAAACTGATTATGGAAAAGCTCTCTGAGCTGACACCAGATATCCCTGTCTTGTCTGAAGAAGCAGCGGATATTAGTTTAGAGCAACGCTCACAATGGAGCACTTATTGGCTGGTCGACCCGCTTGATGGTACTCAAGAGTTCATTGCCCGCAGCGGCGACTTTGCGACCATCATTGCATTAGTGAGCGACAACAAGCCGATCATGGGCGTGGTGTACGCACCGGTGTCCGGCGTGACCTATCACGCTTATGAAGGCAAAGGGGCGTGGAAAATTCCAAGTCTTGGGGAAAGCCTGCGCATCAAAATACTCAAACACGAGATGCCACAGCAATCTATCGCTATTGCCATTAGCCGTCGTCAAAATATCAATCGCATCACACAGCGAATGAGCAGCGCATGGAACTATGACTTAGTGCCTCTTGGCTCTGCCGCTCTCAAAGCCTGCTTGGTCGCTGAAGGAGCTGTCGATTGCTATCTGCGCCTTGGGCCAACTGGCGAGTGGGATACCGCAGCGACACAATGCATTGTTGAAGAAGCCGGTGGCACCATTGTCGATACCGAGCTTCAGCCTCTCTCTTACAACGAGCGCGAAACACTCGAAAACCCAAACTTTATTGTGATTGGCGATCGAGATTTGCCGTGGGATCAGATCCTAGTTCAGAGCTAACACTCTGCTTTAGTTACTAAAATTAAAAAAGGAGGCTAAGCCTCCTTTTTATTTTGTTTAACATAGCACTCGCTTAAAAGCGCCCTTGATAATTGAACGAATACCGCCCTTCGCCATCTGGGTTACCAAGCCATCCCAACTGCTGACGCATATTCGTCGGAAACTCAGACTCTGGCCTAAACCATGCCTGTGATTGATACTGTCGATTAGGCGTCACACTCGCAGAAAACTCACTCGACACCTGATTACTGCTCTGGCTACCCGCTGCAGAAAGCACACTGTCTGCACAAGATAAGTCCACAATTGTCGGCCCCAGTCCTAAGCTACCGATAGGTGATTCAATGTACCCTGCATTCCAAGACAAGCTCCCATCACCACTGCCGCACCATGGCGACGCATAGTTGAGAGACTTAATGGCAAGCTCCAACTGACCACCCGCTTTAATTGGTACCGGAATAGGCGCGTACTGAACCACGGTATCCGCAGGAATCGAAGCAAGAACATTCTCAAGGTAAGCACCAGACATGCTCACACCAAGATTTCCTCGCCCCGATAGACCTAACGTACTTCCGCGGCCAAAGCGCACTGAATACTCTGGCGAGAGCGTCAAAAGACTAGACCAACTAAACTGCCACGACACATCACCGATGGAATATTGCTGGAACCTGACATTCTGCGCGTTGCCTTGCCAAATAGTACCTGTAGTGCCATCCAGAGCGAGCTCTCTAGGCATAGGGGCATAGCTGATCACAACACTGGCAGGCAGGTGGTAAATCGCGCTGGCAGCAAAAACTGTGGTACACAGTAAGCCGTACTTGATGACTTTTTTTACCACTTAGCCACCTCTTTTAAATTGCAATCGGTTGACTTCAATAACACCATTTTGGTCAGCCTTGTCGATATCCAAAATCTCAACCGTCACTCCGTGGTTGTCTTGCAAGTAAAACAGCCAATTAACAAAAAACTCAAACGGAATCGGCTTAATCCATACTTGCAACTGATCATTGCGTGGCTGCATACGAATGAGTTCAATACTGAATCGATTCGTCGACGAAGTAATCACGCGGTTAAGCGGCTCCTTGGAAACAACGACCCCGCCCGCTTGTCTTTGCTGAGAAATGTCGTCCGCCTTTTGCTTCACCCATGTAAGCAACTGCCTCTCAGACTGGATACGTGATTGTGCAAGCTCGGTACGTTGAGCAAAAGGGGCTAAGATTCCCCAATAAACAATGCCAAGCACGACCACCAGCGAACAAGCCACGACCAGTCGCTGCTCTCGCTGACTGATACTCAGCCACCAGCTTTGAAGGTTCAGTAATAATCCTTTCATTACGCTCTACTTCTTCTTAAGTACAAAGTTACCCATGACCAGCTCGCCATTACGGTTAAGCGGCCCTTGAGACACTTCAAATTGCGTTTCTAGCTTCACTCGCGCGGCTTCAAAACTATCAAAGTCTCGACTGGTGACATTCATGCGAACTTCATTACGGTTGCCATCAAATGTAAAACTCTGCACTTGCATGCCATTCACTTGCCCTATGGTATCGGGAAGTTTCGACAACCACTCCAACACTGAGGCACTCGACAGGTCACTGCCTCCAAGGCTCTTCAGCTCATCATCCAGCTGACGCTTGAGGTAACTCACCGTCGGGATGCGCTTTTTGTCTGGCAGAACCGCGCGGAAAATTCGTTCACTTTCGGCACGATAGGCCGCCGCTTGAGCCTCGTATTGATTCACCAACACCACTTGCTGCGCGACCAATGCGACAATAAGCACTGAGGCCGCAATAGCGACTTTCTGCCAAACTTTCCAATGCCTTAAAAACGATGCTTTCGGCTTAAACTCACCAGTCATCAAGTTAGCACTCGTTTCTACGGTACCTTTTGACAGCAGTGCCATCGCTGGCTCTGGCGGCATGCTTTGCCAGTCGATATGCAAAGATCGCTCAGCCAGGGACTTGGCAACCGGAGAGTAGCTCTCTATCACTACTTTGCTGTCATCGTCACTGGTTGATTGCACTAAGTAATCGGAGTCAATGACCGCATCCATCCAACCCTCATCGACAACAAGGCCGCTTTGATTGCCCGTACGAAACAGCCACTGACCGTCGAGATGAATCGCGCTCACATGCTCTGTTTGCGGCAACGCCAAGACATCTGGGATCACTTTTTTGACTTCGATACCTTGCTCTGCAAAGCGATCAATCACATGCGTAAGGTATTGGCGATCCACCGCAGCGATAGAAGCGCGACCACCTTGTTTACTGAAGATGGTAAAGTGCAGCTCATCGACATCTTGTGCGATGTCATCTTCGACAATAAACGGCAACATCGACTCAAACTGACGCGCGCCACCTGCTGGGATCTCGACATCAGCAAAGTGCACATCCTGTCCACTCAGCATCAGCAACGTCACACGCTGCTGTGCATACTCTTTTATGTCAGCGAGCTGGTCGAGGTTATTAAGCTCTCCGCTGGCTATCACTTCTTGCTGACTAGTTGACCATACCGCCCAATGTATTTGGCTATCTGGCTGGCTATTCAGGCGAACGGTTAAGAACTCGCTCACTAAATCCTCCAAATCGACGACGAACGACCGTCACTTCCTGCCTATCTTGGCTATAAAACAGGCTACGAAGACGCATCCGCGACTCTCCAACCACAACCTGAGTGTCCATTTCAAAATAGGCACTGTCTACAGCAAGATACTGTTGTGCTTGCTGTTTAGTATTATCATCCACGCTGGCCATTTGCGACTCAGCGAGAAACTTATCAATTCCTGACCAACCATCGAATGGGCGGTTCTCTATCATTTGTCTCGCATTTTCTAACGAGAGATTCGGCGCAAACAGCGCTGATAATAGTCCAGCCTGCTCTTCAACCAGCGTATTAACATTGAGGCGCCAGTCGCTTGTTGGCAATGCACAAACCAAAGGGCTGATACTGAGCATCGCCTCACCGCTCATCTGATTAATCGCTCTAAGCTCTGAGCTATCAGCAATCAAGCCATTAGCCGCCACATAGGCAGGAGAGAGCGACTCATAGTAGCTGTCTCCGACACCGGATACCGAGCGCACACTGGTCTCTTTATTGACAAATTCCCATGTGGAGTCCGCCACCTGCTCTGCTTGGTAGTTTTCGACTCCGCTTTCCTCGAGCAGCTTTTGGAAAAAGCGCACTAAAAATGGCTTGGTTGCGCTGTTTTGGTTCGGCTGCACCGTCGATAACGCATTGATATTAAAACAAGCCTGCATATCACGAATGTAGCCCGTCGCCTCACCATAATCGAGTGGATAAGTACGCTCTTCAATCGCCCAAGGCTGATTGAGGTTCACGCTGTCTTTATTGTCTTTGTAGCTCTCTTTTATCGCCACCGATGCCAATGCTTCGACGCCAATCGCATACCAATATGCTTGCTGATAATTCACCTGATTAGACGCACGAGTAAATTGACTAAACAGACGCTCCGACATTGTGGCCGCAATAGAGACCATAATGGCAAGTAACAGCAGAATCACAATCAAGGCGACCCCTTTTTGGGATTTAACCGTCACTCTTGTCATGAGTTACCGCCTTGGTTATTACCCTGAGTATTACCACCCTCTGAACCATTATTGTTACCGCCAGATGTCGCATTGAGCGTACCTGCTGGGGTCAGATAGATACGGTTAATTTCATCAAAATCCTCAAACCGGATTTTTACTTCCACCGCAAGCGGAAGCGTCATATCGGTTTGCCACTCATTACTCCAAGATTCGCCATTGTAAAAACGCATATCAAAGGCTTCCACCTTGGTAAATATGGGGAGCACCACAGGAGGCTCGCCCACGCTAGTATCTGGATAACGCCACCACAAACGCTCAAGCTTACCTTCTTGCAGGCGGTAACCTATCTTAGCCACTTCACCACGTGGAAATTGGTTTTGCGGGTTAAGCCAACCGAGACGAGCAAACAGTAAACCTCGCCCTTCAGACTCCAATAACCCTTCTTGCCACAGCATCAGACGAGACAGAGGCTCTTCCCCTTCATGACGAAACTGACGCAGCGCCAACTGCTTAAAGTCGCTATCTAGATAAACAAAGCCACGCTGGATTTCTTGCAGTCGAGTACTGCGCTCAAGAGAAAGCTCATTGCTGCGCTGCACCTGATTTACCACTTGATAGGCCGCTACGCTTAAGCTGGCAAAAATCGCAATGGCCACCAGCACTTCGATGAGGGTAAAGCCTTTAACACGGTTACTTGTCGACATAACTTCTCACCGTCACTATCGGGCTCGCTTTCGCATCAGTGGCCACGCTGACATCCACCGCAGAGAGTAAGTTATCTGCCGTTTCAACCGGCTGAATACTCCAATACCACTCACGCCCCGCCAGTTTCTCTTTGCCTTTCTTAGCTTTAGGTTTAGCGGTGTCGAGCACAAGCTTAGCCATCTGATTGTCGACCACCATACTGGCAAACGCCTTCTCTTCCAGATAGCTTAGGGTGTTAATATGCTGACTGACCGCTCGGATGATAGAGATGGCCGCCGTGGCAAATATCGCCAGCGCTATCAGCACCTCTAGCAGGGTCATGCCTCTAACGGTCTTTTTCATTCCAGTCTTTCACATCCATAAGCGCCAACTGCCCATTTTCTTTGACTTCAACATACCAAGTTTGGTCTTGCAGTGCTCTATTCACCGGCGCAACAACAAATGCACCTTCGGTGATCTCTCCGCTAGAGAGAATAAAGACTTGTGGTGGCTTTTCTGGTTTTTTCTCTTTTTCCACATCGGCAAACATGTCTTCATCGAACAAAGAGCCAGGCTCAAATAACCGGTCATCCTCACCCCAAATACCCGTGCTTAAATCGAGCTTGATCGACAAGGTCTCTGGCAAGGTCGTCTCTTCTGGGATCTTACTGAGTGACACGCGTTGCCACCCTTCAGACGTCAACTCTAGAAACACGTATTGCTTTTTGGCTTCATCAACACGTATACCAAAATCTTTGCCTGCCAACATCGCTTCTTCGTTGAACAGTTGTAGCCTTTGGTATAAACGCTGCGCTTGCTGTTTAGTGTCGTCACTTTGACTCTGAGGCAAGGTCGAAATCACCGCTACTGCACTGATAGACAGCAGCACCAGTACCAGCATGATTTCCAGTAAGGTAAAACCTATTTGACGACGTTTTAACTGCAACAACATGGAGATTCACTTTGAACGAAGGAGAGGCTGCCGCCTCTCCTTTGGTGATTACTGGAAGTCTTGGATGTTCCAGTTGCCGATATCAGCCGCTGGGCCTTCACCGCCCTCTTGGCCGTCAGCACCTAGGGTAAAGATGTCGATAGTGCCTTTATCGCCAGGGCTTAGGTATTGGTATTCATTACCCCATGGATCAGCAGGTAGACGACGAATGTAACCGCCATCGCGGTAGTTGCGCGGCTCTGGGTTAGTCGGTTTGGTTACCAGCGCTTCTAGGCCTTGATCCGTGGTTGGGTAAACACTGTTATCCAGCTTGTACATATCAAGCGCATTTTCCAGCGCAACGATATCCGTCACTGCTTTCTGTTGGTCTGCTTTCTCTTTGTTGCCCAGCAAGTTAGGCACGACAAAGCTTGCCAAAATACCCAGAATAACAACCACTACCATTACCTCTAGTAAGGTAAAGCCGGATTGTTTTTTCATTGTTTTTTTCATCTCTAACTCCAAATAAACGCCCTCAATATGGAGGGCAATACTAACCATCTGACTGATTAGATTAACCAGACATCAAATTGTTCATTTCCAAAATCGGCATTAGGGTCGCCATCACAATAAACAGTACTAAACCTGCCATTAAGGCGATCAGTGCTGGGGTGAAAATGCCAAGGGCGATGTTCACCGTTGATTCAAAGTTTTGGTCTTGGTTGTCAGCCGCACGCGTCAGCATGCTCTCTAGCTCACCACTTTGCTCACCACTGGCGATCATATGCAGCATCATAGGCGGGAACAGCTTGGTTTGCTCAAGTGCCTTACGAAGACTTGCCCCTTCTCGCACATTGTCGGCTGCTGTGGACACTTGCTTCTTAGCAAAATGGTTGGTCATCACGTCCACAGAGACTTTCATCCCCTCTAGGATAGGAATGGCACTCGATGTACAAATCGCTAAGGTGCGCGCAAAACGCGATGTATTCAGGCCACGAGCAATTTTACCAATGAGAGGAAGCCCTAACACTTTGGTGTCCCAGCTCATGCGAATCGATGGCTTACGAAGTGCAACTTTGATTAGGTACAAGGTCAAAGTAAAACCACCAAGCAGCAATAAGCCCCACTCTTGAATAAAGTCACTAGAAGAGAGCAAAAACTGCGTTGACGCTGGCAGCTCTTGCCCCATTTGCACAAATTGACCGACAATTTTAGGCACCACGGCCGCGAGCAAAAATGCCACAATTGAGACTGCAAATACCACCAGCACGACAGGGTAAATCATCGCTTGTTGCAGCTTAGAGCGCATTTTCTGACGGTTCTCAGCGTAATCCGCGAGGCGCTCCAAAATAGAATCTAGGTGACCCGACTTTTCACCGGCTGCCACCATGGAGCGAAATAGCTCATCGAAGACGTGTGGATAATCAGCAAGACTGTCAGACAGCGTATAACCTTCGGTGACTTTAGAGCGAATGGCGGCCAGCATAGTGCGAATACGTGGCTTTTCCGACTGCTCAGACACCGCTCGCAAACACTCTTCCAACGGCATGCCTGATTGAACCAAGGTAGATAGCTGGCGAGTTATCAGAGCCAAATCAGGCGTGCTTAAACCACGTTTAAACATCGGTTTCGCATTGGCTGCGCCCGATGAATTTGACGACGCTTTGCCTTTGGCTTCAACAATATCAACCGGGATGAGGCCTTGCTCTTTTAGACGCTGACGAGCCTGACGAGCATTATCACCTTCAATCAGCCCTTTGACTTGCTTACCTTTGGCATTGAGTGCCTTATATTCAAATGCTGCCACTTACGCTTCCTTAGTCACGCGCATGACTTCTTCAAGCGAGGTCACGCCGAGTCTGACTTTATGGAAGCCATCATCACGGATACTTGGGGTATGAGAGCGTACGGCTTTTTCAATCGCTTGTTCACCTGCTTCGTCATGGATCAGTGATTGCACCTTGTCATCGACCATTAACAGCTCATGAATACCCGTACGGCCGCGATAGCCTTTTTGATTACAACGCTCACAACCCACCGCTTTGTGCAGCGTTAGCGGCTCAGACTCCGCAACACCAAACAACTGCTTAGTCGCTGTGTCCGCTTCATATGGCTGTTTACAGTCATGGCACAGAGTACGCACCAAACGCTGCGCCAGCACACCCAGTAGCGAAGAGGAGATCAAAAATGGCTCAATACCCATATCACGCATACGCGTGATCGCACCTACGGCTGTGTTGGTGTGTAAGGTAGACATCACCAAGTGACCGGTCAATGAGGCTTGTACGGCGATTTGCGCCGTTTCTAGGTCACGGATCTCACCCACCATCACCACATCGGGATCTTGACGCAAGATAGCACGCAAGCCTCGAGCGAAAGTCATATCGACTTTAGGATTCACCTGAGTTTGACCAATGCCATCAATATCAAATTCAATCGGGTCTTCAACAGTGAGGATATTGCGCTCATTGCTGTTGATCTCTTGTAAGCCCGCATACAGCGTGGTCGACTTACCCGAGCCTGTGGGACCGGTGACCAAAATGATGCCGTGAGGGCGCCCGATAAGATGCCTAAAGTTGGCGTGGTTATCTGCCGTCATACCTAAGCTGTGCAGGTCGAGGCGAGTGGCGTTTTTGTCTAATAGACGCATGACCACACGCTCGCCGTGCGATGATGGCATCGTTGATACACGCACATCCACTGCTCGACCACCGATACGCAGTGAAATACGACCATCCTGTGGTACGCGTTTTTCAGCGATATCCAGCTTAGCCATGACCTTAACGCGCGATACCAAAAGCGGTGCCAGTTTACGGCTTGGCGCCAAAACGTCACGCAATACACCATCAATACGAAAACGGATCGACAGCACTTTCTCGAAGGTTTCGATATGGATATCAGACGCGCCTTCTTTGATCGCTTCGCCAAGCATGGCATTGATCAGTTTAATGATTGGCGCATCATCATCGGACTCTAACAAGTCTTCATCTTGAGGCAGCTCTTCTGCCAATGAGAAGAAGTCGTCACTGTCCGCGCCAATATCTTCCATCAACTGTCTCGCTTCAGAGGAGTCACGCTGGTAAGCCTGAGTTAACTTAGCATCAAACTCGCTCGACGGCAGTGCATGCAATGAAAACGGTTTTCGAAATACCCGCTTTACCTCCTGCAACGCATTGAGCGCCAGCGGTTCTACATAATAGAGAACCGACTGCGACTCTTGCGCTTCAAACACCACTTTAAAGCGATTAGCAAAGCTAAACGGCAAACGGTTTGCTAGCGGGCGATGCTCTGGCTTTCCATCATTACTTCGCTTCCACCTGATCAATAAACGCTTGGATCTCTGATGGGTAACGCGCCGTCTCATTAAACTCAGGCAATACAGGGATAAAGCCATCATCCATCAGCTTAAGGCCTTTGTCCGCTTTGAACAGCTGCTCAGCACGAATGTAGTTGTACTTACGCTGCGTGATACCGTCTGATGTCATGCCATCGCGAATGATGGTTGGCTTGATGAATACCATCAGGTTCTTCTTCTCAACCGTGGTCGAGGTCGACGTAAACAAGCGGCCAAGGTAAGGAATATCGCCCAAGAACGGCACTTTCGATTCACTCTCTGCTGCACGTTCGTCAATCAAACCACCAAGCACCAACATTTGACCATCTTGGATCATGACTGAAGTGTTGAGTTGACGCTTAGCAAAACGCACGTCAACGGCACCGTTCGCACCCAGGACGTTAGATACTTCTTGCTCAATATTCAGTTGAACCGAGTTACCTTCGTTAATCTGTGGGACGACTTTTAGCTTGATACCCACTTCCTTACGATCAACGGTTTGGAATGGGTTACTGTTATTTGACCCTGCGGTTGAACCCGTCAGAACCGGGACTTCTTCACCAACGATGAATGAAGCTTCACCGTTATCCATGACGGTAATGCTTGGCGATGACAGAATGTTCGAGTTTGACTGACTAGAAACCGCTGTGATGAGTGCCGTCCAGTCACCTAGCGCGATGCCTACAGCGGCACCTTGCACACCGCTCAATGCGCTTGCCAATTTAGAGAAGTCACCGGTTGTAGTCGTTTCTACGTTGTATGGGTTACCATCAGCATCGACACGCGTTTCCGTGGTCTTCTTATCTTTGGCTTCTTCCATACCCACCATCACGCTACCGATAGACGCACCAGTGTTACTAAACTGCACCACACTACCGCCGTTGACCGAGCCCCACTGAACACCAAGGTTAGCGCCATCAACATCAGCAAGTTCTACAATCAGCGCTTCAATCAAGACTTGCGCACGGCGAATATCCAGCTGAGAGATCACCTCAAGTAGCGCCTTCATAATATCTGGCGGTGCAGTAAGAACCAGTGCGTTGGTATCCGGGTGTGCGGCAATCATAACCTCCGTACGATTAGCCGTAGAGCCTGACTTCGAGCCTGCTTGCTTCTCTTTTTGCAGGTTGTCTGACACGCCTTTTAGCACATCGACCAAATCTTCCGCTTTGGCGTATTTTAGGTATTGAACACGGTTGTTGCCTTTGGTGGCCATTTCAATGTCCAGTTGACCAATCAAACGGCGCAAGCGTTGACGCACTTTAGGGTCACCGGAGATAAGAATGGAGTTGGTACGCTCGTCAGCCACCAGCTTAGGCTGCAAGAACGCAGGGGTATTCTTGGCATCTGTGGTTTTATTCAGCGCATCGACAATACGCACCATTTCTGCTGCAGACGCGTTTTTCAGCTCCACCACTTCCACTTCTTTGTCACCAGCTTGGTCAACACGCTGGATGATTTCCGCTAAGCGGTTTACCACCGCAGCGCGGCCGGTGATAAGAATGATATTCGCCGGGTCATAATGCACCACGTTACCCGCACCCGCATTATCATTGAGCTGCCTTAGCAGTGGTGACAACTCACGTACCGAGACGTTTTTAACCGCAACCACACGCGTGACCACAGTATCGCCTACGGCAATATCAGTATCACCGACAACAGGAATCGCGGAGGTTTTGGCGTCTTTGGCTTTGATGACTTTTAGGATGCCGTTATCCATCTCAACCACCGCGAAGCCATACACTTCAAGGACGTTGAGGAAAAAGCTGTAATACTGCTCTTCATTCAGCACGTCATAGCTGCGCACGTCGACTTTACCGCGCACGGAAGGATCGACGATGATGGTTTTGTCGAGGTTACGCCCAACAATATTGATAAACTCATGAAGGTCAGTGCCTTTAAAACTGGCGCTAAATTCATTGGCTGATACCGCGGGTGCCGCCATCAGGCTCCCCATCAATAACCAGGTACTTGTTTTAAGCCAACTTTTCACTTATTGCTCCCTTGTAATACGGTCGACATGACTAAAACTGAATGAAGATGTCATGTTGCTGTCCATCGCGTTCAACGGTGAGGTTTAACTCGGTTAGGTCGGTGATGGATTGATAAATCTGCCCCATCGCAGCAGGGTCGGTTAAGTCAGCGCCATTGAGTGCGATGGCGATATCGCCATTTTGCAAACCAACCGAATTGAACAGTTCAGGGTCACGCCCTGGGCTTACTCGATAACCTGCTACCTTGCCATCACGCTTTACTTGAGAAAGCCTGACGTATTGGAATATTTGCTGTGGATCTTGGGTAATGGTGTTACGGATCGCCGCTAACTTCTCTTCGGAGTCGATAGGATTATTGCCAGCGATATTAGAAGCGGCGGCTTTCGGGCGCTGATTCAACTCCAGCTTTTTATATTCTAAGCCTTCAAGCATGACGGTTTCATCACGGCCAGAGTTAGAAATGATGATCCGATCGATAAAAACCGCATTCACAGTCGCACGGGTTCCATCAATCTGTTCACCGATACCATAGGTGCCTTGCTTACCTCGATGAGCAACAACCGCAAGACTACGCTCTGGATTTGAGCTCACCACAGAACCAACGAGCACCACATTAAGACGAGTTTTAGGCGCATCAGTTACTACTGGCGCTTGCACCACTTTTTGCTCTTTGCTGTAACGGCCAAAGATATTGGCGTTATTGATATCTGACGATTGCAACTTAGCGGTTTGCACATGAGTTGCGGTACTTACCGCCGTTGGTGCGACCCAGCGTGTTACGGAGTGCGACTGCGGAAACAACTGCCACAACAAAGCCCCCGCGATCCAACAGGAGATAACAAGTAATATTAAGGTAACGAGAAGGCTAATTTGAGGCTGGTACTGCGTACAACGTCGTAAAAATGAAGTCAAAGAGGCAGCGGTCATGCCATTCGCCGATATAGATATTCCTTTCACCCTTTTAACTTCCTGCTAGATAATGAACTTTCCGATATTTCACTATGTTATAAATCTCGAAGATATAAGCAACTTTTTGCTCTTTGCTAACCGACAGACTATAGCATATCTGCTGTGACAGTAATGCTATTGCAAGTCTCGGGGTTGAATTTTTTAGACCTAAGCACCATTTAGTACACCAATAACAAGATAAATCTATCACTAGTTCAGTTTGGCTCACCAATACTGACTTAGAAAGTAGGATTCACAATGAGTTCCGAGAATAATTCCGTTCGTTTGGACAAATGGTTATGGGCTGCTCGCTTCTATAAAACCAGAAGTATCGCACGAAATATGGTCGACGGCGGCAAAGTCCACTACAATGGACAGCGCTCGAAGCCGAGTAAAATAGTGGAATTGGGAGCAGTCATCGCCCTTCGCCAAGGTAATGAAGAGAAAACCGTGGTCATTGAGCGAATCTCTGATCAACGTCGAGGTGCACCGGAAGCCCAGACTCTCTATAGCGAGACTTCAGAGAGTATCGCCAAGCGAGAAGACAACGCGTTGAAAAGAAAACTGCACGCACATAACCCAAGTCCTGAGCGTCGACCTGACAAGAAACAGCGTCGCGACATCATTAAATTTAAACACCAATAAGCTGGAGCTTCCTCAATGGCTAACAACATACTTAACCGCTACCTTTTTGAAGAACTGTCTGTGCGCGGCGAACTCGTACAACTGGATACAGCTTATCAAGAAATTCTATCAAGCAAGGACTACCCAGCTCCGCTACAAAAGCTACTTGGTGACTTGCTTGTATCCACCAGCCTTTTGACTGCGACACTTAAGTTTGAAGGCTCGATTACGATGCAGCTTCAAGGTGACGGTCCGGTATCACTTGCTGTCATCAACGGTGACCACAACCAAAAGCTTCGTGGTGTAGCGCGTTGGGAAGGTGACATTGCCGACGATGCTAACATCCATGACATGATGGGCAAAGGCTACCTAGTTATCACCATCACTCCTGACAAGGGCGAGCGCTACCAAGGTGTCGTTGGCCTAGAAGGTGACACTCTTGCTGAAGTTCTTGAAGGTTACTTCGAACGCTCTGAGCAGCTAAAAACACGTTTGTGGATCCGCTCAGGTGAGTTTGAAGGTAAACCCCATGCGGCAGGTATGATGCTACAGGTGATGCCTGATGGCACTGGTTCAGCAGAAGACTTTGAACACCTAGAACAACTAACCAATACAGTAAAAGACGAAGAGCTGTTTGGCCTAGAGGCGAATACGCTACTGTATCGCTTGTACAACCAAGACAAAGTACAAGTATTCGAGCCAAAACACGTTGAGTTTTTCTGTGGCTGCTCACGTGAACGCAGCGCGGGTGCCATTTCAACAGTAGCACAAGAAGAGATCATGGATATTCTTGCACAAGATGGCGAAGTCGCGCTTCACTGTGATTATTGTGGTACCACGTACGCTTTCGATGAACCAGAAATCAAAGCGATTTTTGCAGACGCGCAATCAGGCGCTGGTGATAACACCGTGCACTAAAATCTGAACGTTTTCAGACCCAAAAGCCAGTTCGTTAACGAACTGGCTTTTTTTGTTCGTTTTTTTTAACAATGTTGCAAAAAACATGAACAGAACATCTAACTAGAGGCGGTTTTAATGTGTTACATTTGATCTAGCGCAAAGGTTTGCTTTGAGGAGAAATCACCTAAATTCAATATGTGACAAAACACTTAAAACCATCAATAACTGATGACTAATTTTTGAACTACCTCCCTGTTTTCTCGGATATCCGTTGCTAGCATGGAGTTCAAAATAAAAAACAAAATAACAACTAAACAATTATTACTACAATTTTAAAATCCCTACAAAAAATCCAATAAGGAGCACCTATGACCGTTATGGACATTAACAAGGCTGCACAAATCGATCTAACCAAGTACGGAATCACTGGCGTAACTGACATCGTTCGCAACCCAAGCTACGAACAGTTATTTGAAGAGGAAACTCGCGAAGGTCTAGAAGGCTACGAGAAAGGCGTAGTTACTGAGCTTGGCGCCGTTGCTGTAGATACGGGAATCTTTACTGGACGCTCTCCAAAAGACAAATTTATTGTTAAAGACGCCACAACCGAAGAAAACATGTGGTGGACTAACGATAAAGTTAAAAATGACAACAAACCTATGTCCCAAGAGGCATGGAACGACCTTAAAACTCTGGTTACTGGTCAACTATCCAATAAACGTTTATTTGTGATCGACGGATTCTGCGGTACCAACCCGGATACGCGCCTATGCATTCGTATTATCACTGAAGTAGCGTGGCAAGCGCACTTCGTTAAAAACATGTTCATTCGTCCAACAGAAGAAGAGCTTGCTACTTTCGAGCCTGATTTCGTTGTGATGAATGGCGCTAAGTGCACCAACCAAAAATGGAAAGAGCACGGCCTTAACTCTGAAAACTTCACTGTGTTCAACCTAACTGAAAGAATGCAGCTTATCGGTGGTACTTGGTACGGCGGCGAAATGAAGAAAGGTATGTTCGCAATGATGAACTACTTCCTACCACTTCGTGATATCGCCTCTATGCACTGTTCTGCGAACATGGGTGAAGACGGTGATGTTGCAATTTTCTTCGGCCTTTCAGGGACAGGGAAAACCACCCTATCGACCGATCCAAAACGTGCGCTAATCGGTGACGATGAGCACGGCTGGGATGATGACGGTATCTTCAACTACGAAGGTGGCTGCTACGCGAAGACGATCAACCTATCGAAAGAAGCAGAGCCAGACATCTACAATGCGATCCGCAGAGATGCGCTACTAGAGAACGTGACTGTTCGCAATGATGGCTCTATCGACTTTGATGATGGTTCGAAAACAGAAAATACGCGTGTTTCGTACCCACTTCACCACATTGACAACATTGTGAAGCCAGTATCGAAAGGCGGTCACGCGAATAAAGTGATCTTCCTATCTGCTGATGCGTTCGGTGTTCTACCACCAGTATCTAAGCTAACTCCAGAGCAAACTAAGTACCACTTCCTATCAGGCTTTACGGCTAAGCTAGCGGGCACTGAGCGCGGCATCACAGAGCCAACGCCAACCTTCTCAGCGTGTTTCGGTGCTGCGTTCCTAACGTTACACCCAACGAAGTACGCTGAAGTACTTGTTAAGCGTATGGAAGCGGCTGGCGCTGAAGCTACCTGGTTAACACGGGTTGGAACGGCACAGGTAAACGTATCTCTATCCAAGATACTCGCGGCATTATCGATGCGATCCTTGATGGCTCTATCGAAAAAGCGGAAACCACTAATATCCCTGTGTTTAACCTAGAAGTACCAACTTCACTTCCTGGCGTGGATCCATCGATCTTAGATCCTCGTGAGACCTATGTTGACCCTCTACAGTGGGAAAGCAAAGCGGAAGATCTTGCTAAGCGTTTCATCGCGAACTTCGACAAGTACACCGATAACGCGGAAGGCCAAGCACTGGTTGCAGCAGGCCCGCAGCTAGACTAATAAGTTAGATAGAAATCCAACTTTTTAAACCCAGCCCCTCATTTAGAGGGCTTTTTTCATCCATACACGCTAAATTACTGTTTATGTTGAACGATTAGGCTTTGTCACTGTGGTAAGAAAGATTGTTGCACTGTTCGTTGCCCTCATGGCACTGGGTCTGCTTTCCATTTTGCTGGTATTTGGGGTATTGCACACTCAATACGCAAAGCCAATGGTCAGTTACGCGCTAGAGAAACTGCTCGATATCCATGTCACCAGTGAAGCCGTTCACTATCACTATCCTAATCAGATCACGTTTGAAAATGCTCGATTTGAGATTGCGGAGCAGCCGCCAATTGACGTTGCGACGCTCTCTGTTTGGTTGGCAGGTCATTTGTCGGCTCAACAACCGCTCACTGTTCAAGAATTGCTGATTGATGGCACGACTCTAAATGGCAAAGAACCACTACCGTTAGAGTTGATTGAACGCTGGCAGATCGAAAACCTGGCGATTGATCATATGGATTACAGCGACAGTGAACTGATCATCAACGATCTGCGCCTGCAAATAAAAGGACTTGTCGCTGGTGATTCACTTATGTCATCTCAAGGCGAAATCCAACTAGAGGCTTCTCAGCTTAATTATCAAGGCTCTGCGCTGCATGATGTGTTACTTGATGGCCTACTTGCAGGAAATGACCGCAAGCTGTACGGCGCTTCCTTCACATGGAACGGCGCAACTATCTCTACACAAGCACAAAAACTCGAACGTGGATGGTCATTAGTGAACACCACCATCAATCGCTTAAGCCTAGAGCAAACCCATCTTGATGATCCTTGGTTGTCTTTATTTCGGAAGTACGTTAATCACATCAACAGCCTTGATATTCTTAACTCATCGCTAAATTATAACGGCAGTAAGATCAGCAACATCAGCGCCTCTGTTGAGGGACTGGAGCTCGATAAAACGCCATGGTCTCAGCAGCAAGCTTACCTTTCTATCGATGCGGATCAAATCGTCTGGCAAGGATTTGAGTTTATCGAGCCAACGATAGAACTCTACGCTAGTAAAGATCAGATCCAAATAGCCGACTTAGATACACGGTTTGAGCAAGGGCGCGTACAAGTGTCGGGAGAACTCACCCCAACACAGTAAAGCTGGATAAGGTTAATATTGATGGCATCAAGTTTATCCAAGAATCTGGCGATGCCTCTTTACTGACTCTGTTTAATGACATCGACGTCAACGACATCAAGACGATCTCTATTGATAACGCGACCTTTAATCGCTCTCAGTGGATTCAATTGGCCAGTAAGCCATTTTGGCAAGTCACTGGCTTCAATATGGAGGCAAATGACCTCGTCCTTAAAAAAGACTACCAGTGGGGATTGTGGCAAGGAAAAGCAACGGCATCTGCCAATAGCGCCAGTATCGACAAGGTGCTCGCTAATCAGATCATTGTTGAAACCGAGAGCAAGCAAGGCAAGTGGCAGTTGAATCGCTTATTTGTCCCATTCGAGCAAGGTTATCTAACGGCCAATGCCGAGCTAGACTTTGCTGCGCCAAGCCAACCGCTTAAAGTCAGCGCCAACGCTTTCTCAATGCCTGTGCAGCTTACCCAGTACCTAAGTAGCCCTTCTGCGCTAGGGTTTACCGGTGCAGCTGATATCGAGTTAGAAATGAACGCTTTGATTGCTGATAAACATGCCTTCTCTCAAACAGTATCTGGAGCGCTTAGCGCGAATTTCTATAATACAGAAGTTATAACAGAACACGCTCAGGCGCCGTTTTCAGTCGATATTACCCCGCTGAAATTAACCGCAGATCGAGGGAGAGTTGAGCTGATGCCATTTAAGATTGTTAGCGAACATCTTAATGGTGAAACGAAGCAGAGTATTGATTTGAGCTCGCAGCCCCTTGAAGCTCTCAACATCGAGCTAACCGAGTCCTGTAAGAGCACTTATAAACTACACATGCTTACTGGCGATATCACCACAACACCAATAAAGAGCTGCCAATAAAATTAGCCCCCACCATGAGGTGAGGGCTAACCTGTTAACTCGACAGTAGTTTGTCGTGATAATTGGGTAAGAGCATGTAGGTGCCGACGAACTCGACTGCTGGCGTGTCATCACTGTAGATAGTTACGTTAATCACGATACGCGCCTTCTTACCTGCCGCTAACCGGTCTAAATCACCACTGATACCATCCAGAGACGTAACTGAGACCGGACTTGACTCTACTGGGTGTCGATAGCGAATTCGGCTATCTGCCAGCACGATATCCGCTACTAAACCACGCTCACGCATCAGTAGCCAAGTCATGCCCCAACCCGTTAACGTTGCCAACGTAAATGCGGAACCAGCAAACATAGTGTTATGCGGGTTGAGGTTAGGATTGAGCTGCGCACTGCATTCAAAGCGATAGCCAGTATATTGATTGATCTTAATACCCATCTTGTCGCTAATAGGTATTTGCTGTTCCCAGCGCTCTTGCAGCTCTGCGCACCATTCTGGTCTGCGAAGAACTTTGGCTAAAGGATCAAGCGGTTTCACCATCTGCTGGTGACGTACTGGCCCTTTCTGGTCGTTAAGCTCGCCTTGGCTGCTAAAGCCATTTTTCTCATAGAAAGAGATGGCGTCTTCTCGGGCATTACATACCAGGCGCTTAACGCCTTCTTGACGAGCAAAAGACTCGAGTGCAACCAACACTAATGAGCCCATGCCTTTGTCGCGACGACTGCTCTTTACCGCCATGTAGCGGATCTGGCCTTCATTGTCGGGCGTGATATACAAACGTCCAATCGCCATAGGCCTTCCGCGACCATCGACAATCATGCGGTGATGACTCATTTCGTCGTACTCATCACGCTCTGATCCCACCGGCAGTCGCCACGGCTCACGTAACATCTGCCATCGAAAGTGGTAGTACTTGCTGAGCTGATTTTCTGTCTTGGGAGTAATGAGTTTAAACATAGATATCCTTTCGCATGTAAACTTAACGCGTTACTCGTTTATACCTGCAACCAGAACGTTACAGGACCATCGTTGATGAGTGACACTTTCATATCAGCAGCAAATTGGCCGCGTTCTGTTGGTAATACCTGCTGACAATGGTCAGCAAAATAGTCATATAGTCGCTCAGCATCCGCCGGATGTGCGCCTTTAGAAAAGCCTGCACGAGTCCCTTTCTTGGTATCCGCTGGTAGCGTAAATTGTGAAACCACTAAAACGCTGCCATCCACATCCTTGACGTTTAGATTCATTTTGCCGGCTTCATCTTCAAAAACACGGTAGGTCGTGACGCGCTCAACCAAACGCTTTGCCTTGCTTCATCATCGTCCTTTTCAACACCTAACAAGACCAACAGACCTTTACCGATTTCGCCGACCGTTTTTCCGTCAACCTTAACAGCAGACTCACTCACTCTCTGTATCAGTGCTATCACTCGGTTGTTCCTTTTGGGTCAATTGCTTTTTTTCGGCTGTCGATTGTATCACGGGGCTATTTAGCCGCCAGTGTTCTTTCTCTCCTAGTGCAGCTGTGAACTCGGCACCGATCAAAACGATAAACCAACATAAATAGATCCAGAGAAAAAGGATTGGAATAGCCGCTAGCGCCCCATAAATCAGCTGATAAGAAGGGAACTGAGTAATGTAGTACGCGAAGCCTTTCTTACTCACTTCAAATAATAATGTCGCCACTGCAGCGCCAATAATGGCATGGCTTAAATAGACTTTCTTATTAGGAACGAGAACATAAAGCCCAGTGAATGCTAACAGTGCAAGAAAAGCTGGCAACCAGCCTAAAAAGAAACTAAACGCACCACTGAGTAGCTCATGCTCCAAGATCTTTAATGACGTGAGATAGGAGGTTCCTACAATACTGGCACCAACCAAGATTGGTCCAAGGGTCAATATCATCCAATACATAGAGAAGGAGAACACCGGACGTCGCTTTACTTTGACTCGCCAGATGTAATTGAGATTGTTGTCGATATTGGAGATGAGCATCAAGGCGGCGACAAACAAAAAACCACTACCTATTGCGGTCATACGACCGGTATTAGCAACAAACTCAGTGAGTGCCGTATACACAGCATCACCGGCTGCGGGCACAAAGTGTTGGATGATAAAATTTTGTAGCACTTCACCAACATTGGCAAATATTGAAAATGAGGACAACACTGACAACAGAACTGTCAACATAGGCACGATAGAGAGTAACGTGATATACGTAAGATAGCCGGCGTTGACATTCACTCGGTCATGAGACATGCGCTGAATCAAATAACGAACAAAGCACAGTAAGTGAGAGACAGGCTCTATGAGTTGACGAGGCAATTTGTCGTGCATTGTTCCTTAGCTCTCCTTGCTAATTGTAGTTGCAGTATGAGTTTGACACAGTTCAACAACAAACTCGACCCGCTGTTGTACAGACATTAACGGGATCTCAATAACTTGAAATCCTAAGCTTTGATACTGCAAATACAGCGCTTGATGAATCGACAGTGCTTCTTCAAATGGATAAGGGCGTAGTTCATCTTGTACATAAGTCTCACGAGTGGGCATACAAAACAAGACTGTCTGCTGATATCCTTTGTTAGCCTGACGAGAGATATCATCTGAAACTGGAAGATTTCCAAACCCCAAATAAGCGCATACGTCAGGTATAGCCCGGTCGAGAAAGCTGAGCTGTTTCGATTGTTGAGCAAGGTCTCTTTGAATAACCATTTCCTGGAAACACATTTCCGCAAAGCGTTCAAGTTGCGTCCACGGCAATACACCATCATCAAGTCTAGATTGCTGCTCAATGAGCAGCCTAGGAACCTCAGGAAATATCTGAAAACCCAGCTCCCCAAGCGCTTCTAGTAATGTGGTTTTTCCAGAACCTGGCCCACCCGAGATAATAAATGGTAGTTGTGAGCTCATAATAGATAACTAGTTCAGAAACATGCTTTAAAGTGTAACTGAATCAGTAGCAAAATCATGCTAATAGTAATAAATAGACAGGCTACGAAATTTAAGAGGGGTGCTGGTGCTCTGGTGGCTAAGGAATATAGACATCAGCAAGAGTACTCTGCCATTCGATTTATGATAGGAAATCTACAAACAACAGATACGAAAACGCCCCAGCTTATGCTGAGGCGCGGAAATAAAGCCTGGCGATGTCCTACTCTCACATGGGGAAGCCCCACACTACCATCGGCGCTATTGCGTTTCACTTCTGAGTTCGGCATGGAATCAGGTGGGTCCACAATGCTATGGTCGCCAAACAAAATCTTGTTTGGGTGCACCTTGCTCTGCAAGATGACTCTAAATACTGGTGCTGATACCCAGACTCGAACTGGGGACCTCATCCTTACCAAGGATGCGCTCTACCACCTGAGCTATATCAGCATCGTGGTTTGTCCTTAGGGACTAAAAAAGCCCGTTCTTTCAAACGGGCTCTTTCTAAAATTAAA
>NZ_JYJK01000046.1 GCF_003263785.1 Vibrio variabilis | reverse complement strand
GAGAGTCGTCTCATTAAATACGAAGATAGGGGTGTAGCTCCAATTGGCAGAGCAGCGGATTCCAAATCCGCGTGTTGGGAGTTCGAATCTCTCCACCCCTGCCATATTCAAAGGCTCTGACTTAGGTCGGAGCCTTTTTCATTTCTGTATTTCTACATTCTCGAATCTTATCGTTCACTGATATACTCATAATCATCATTACATACATGGATATGATTATGCCTCATTTACGTTTTAGAGCTCTGGAATCAGAGATAGTCAAAACCCTCTCTAGCCCGTTAGTTGACGAGCTTCAACCGCTTATGGACTGCCCAAGAGAAGACTTTACTATTGAGCATGTTAGCTCAGCGTTCTACTTTGATGGCAAGTTAAGTCACGCCTATCCATTTGTGGAAGTGTTGTGGTTTGAGCGTGGTCAGGAGGTGAAGGATAAGGTGGCTACTGCTATTACGGAACAGATCCGATCTGCTTTGGGTAAAGAGCTCGATGTCGCAGTTATATTCGTCGCGCTTGAGCCCGCAAGCTATTACGACAATGGCAGCCATTACGGTTAACTACCTGATTGGTATCACTCTCACAAATGCGACTGGAGAAGTGGTTGGATGTTGACTATTGTTATCAGTACTTCAGTGGATTAGTCGTTGTTTTCTAGGTTTTATTGCTGTCTTACTTAGGACTGTTCTACTGCTTTGTAGGGGGCGGTTCCCCTATGACTTTGGGTAAGGACTACTGTTATGACAATGATATCATCAAGGCAGTTTGCCCGATGGCTGAGAGAGAGGTTCGCGACGGAAAAAGACGGAGTGATCCTAACCAGAGAAGACATTAATCAATTATCTGGTAGGCAAAGCTTTACGTTAGGGTTTGTAAATGACATTCACTACGAATTAATGCAACACGGCATTGCCTTTGTGACTGATACAAGCAGAGAGAAATTCTATTTGATTCCCATAAACTCTGCGGAAAACTGGCGCAAAAAGCTGGAGATACAGTACGAGAAAGAGCTGTACTGCAATGTGTTCCCAATCGAAAAGTCTGGGTAATAAAAAAAGCCTCCATTTGGAGGCTTTTTTGCGTTTAGGCCATGCCTTGGATAATCACGAACTTCTCTAGCAGCTCTTCATCCGTTTCCACATGGTTTGGATCGGTGATGATGCATTTCGTGATAGGGCATACCGATTGACAAGTTGGCTTTTCGTAGTGACCTTTACACTCAGTGCATAGAGCAGGATCGATCTCAAAGATCTCACTACCCATTGTAATTGCACCGTTCGGGCACTCCGGGTCACACATATCGCAGTTAATGCACTTGTCAGTAATGAGCAGCGCCATGATTACTTACCCGTTGGGTTACGTGTATCTTGTCCTGAGTTTAGGTTACGCATCAGTAGTGCGTAGTCCAGATCCAATTCCTCTGGTACTGGAATGAAGACAAAGTGACCGTTACCTTTTGCGTCATCAATGCTTTCTGACTTGCGGTTTTCCATCACTTCTAGGTTGAAGACAACGTTGCCTTTTGGTGTCATTAGTTCGAGGCTGTCACCAACGATAAACTTGTTCTTCACTTCCACTTCCGCTAAGTGACCGCGACGCTTACCGGTAAACTCACCAACAAACTGTTGTGAGTCAGATACAGAATAGCCGTAGTCGTAGTTTTGGTAGCTGTCGTGTGTGTGACGACGCAGGAAGCCTTCGGTGTAACCACGGTGAGCTAGGCTCTCTAGCGTACCCATTAGCGACTCATCGAATGGTTTGCCTGCAACGGCATCGTCGATCGCTTTACGATAAACCTGTGCAGTACGTGCGCAGTAGTAGAAAGACTTAGTACGACCTTCAATTTTAAGCGAGTGAACGCCCATCTTCGTCAAACGCTCGACATGCTGAACTGCGCGCAGGTCTTTTGAGTTCATGATGTAAGTACCATGCTCATCTTCAAATGCCGCCATCTTGTCTTCAGGGCGGTGGCTTTCAGAAAGCAGTACAACTTCGTCAGTTGGCTTGCCACGACCAATAGTCGTCTCTGGACGCTCGTCTACAACCTCAACAGGCTCTGCTTCTGGTGTGAACTCTTCTACGATTTGACCTGCGTCGTTCTCTGTTGCTTTTTCAACTTTGTATTCCCAACGACATGCGTTAGTACATGTCCCTTGGTTTGGATCGCGCTTGTTGATGTAGCCAGACAGCAGACAGCGACCAGAATACGCCATGCAAAGTGCGCCGTGTACGAATACTTCTAGTTCAGTCTCAGGGCAATGTTCACGGATCTCTTCAATCTCTTCCAGTGACAGCTCACGAGATACGATTACGCGCTCAACGCCATTCGCAGCCCAGAATTTAACTGTCGCCCAGTTTACCGCGTTCGCTTGTACAGACAGGTGGATTGGCATTTCAGGGAATGCTTCACGAACCATCATGATAAGACCAGGGTCAGACATGATTAGGGCGTCAGGGCCCATTTCTACCACAGGCTTAAGATCGCGGATGAACGTCTTTAGCTTTGAGTTGTGTGGTTGAATGTTGCATACCACATACAGCTTCTTGCCTTGTGCGTGAGCTTCATCGATACCGATTTTTAGGTTCTCGTGGTTAAACTCGTTGTTTCGAACACGAAGGCTGTAGCGAGGTTGACCTGCGTATACTGCATCTGCGCCGTAAGCGAATGCATAACGCATGTTTTTGAGGCTGCCAGCTGGTGACAGAAGTTCTGGAGTAAACATTGCTTTATATCTCTAATCTGATTACAAGTCAGTGTTGTGCCACCTAATGGCACTAAGGGGCGCAAATTTTACGCTAGTATGGGGAGATTTCCAAGTTTTGAATCAAGCTCGCTGCTCTAGAAGTGTGGGTACGGTTGAGAAGCGAGCTTAGTAAAGAAGGGGTTATTGCTTAGGTAGGCCGCCTAGTGCGTCATACAGGTTAGGCAAGAAGGCACCAAATTCACCACAAAGAAGTGAGAAGTCTGCGTCGATACGCGCTGCGGCGTCTTCGCGTGGGATATCATCGTTTTGATCCTTCAGCTCGTCGCTGAACTTCAAGCGTTTGATACTGCCATCATCAGCCAAGACAAATTCGATGCGGTCTTGCCAGTTAAGCGCCAGCTTAGTCACAAACTTGTTAGCTTCAATGTGACCTAGGATCTCGTCGCTCGACAGTTCTTGTTTCTTACAACGGATAACGCCACCATCTTCGAGAACTGACTTAAGCTCTGCTTCATCAAGAAGGTTAAAGCCAGTTGGTGCTTCGTTGGTTTTGACCCACTCGGTTAGCGTGTTCTCAATTGGCTGCTCTGGGAATGCTGGAATAACAGGAAGGCTACCCATGGTCTTACGTAGCAGCGCAATCACGTCTTCAGCTTTTTTGTAGCTGCTAGCATCAACAATCACAAAGCCTTCTTTTGGCATAATTAGAAGGTGAGTAAGATTGCTGCGGCTAAACGCACGTGGTAGAAGATCAATGATGATTTCGTCTTTAAGATCGTCTTTCTCTTTCTTCTTCAGAGGGCGACCTTCTTGAGTCTCAAGCGCTTCTACTTTGCTAGCGAGAGAGTCCTTGATAACCGACGCTGGCAGCATTTTCTCTTCTTTTTTGGCACACAGTAGAATTCGGTTTTCAGAAACATGGGTCATCATATCGCCATGCTTACCCAGCGCCGTAACCCAGCCAAACTTCTGCTTGTCTTGGCTGCCACAAGGTGTAAAGCGAAACTCTTCAAGCTGCTGCTCTAGCTTATCTGCATTAAACTCAAGTTCCTTGTTGAATCGATAGACCAAACAGTTTTTAAACCACATATTACTCTCACCTTTAGAATAGATAGCTGCACATAATAGGCAATTTTGCTTAAATTGTCCTAGCTTAAATCTCGATTATCGCAATAGATCTTGTGCGAAAGTTATATTAAAAATTGTTTTCAATGGTCACAAAAGTGTCATAATAATTCTTGATAATGCATGAAGTTGATTAGATTCCAAAAGGTTATTCAGATATGTCTAGAAGGATCCTGGTGGTCGAGGATGAAGCACCAATTCGCGAAATGCTGTGTTTCGTATTAGAGCAGAAAGGCTACCAAGCTGTTGAAGCGGAAGATTACGATACAGCAGTTAACAAACTGGCTGAACCTTTCCCAGATCTTGTTCTATTAGACTGGATGCTACCTGGCGGTTCTGGCATTAATTTTATCAAGCACATGAAACGCGAAGAGCTAACACGCAATATTCCTGTTGTGATGCTTACTGCTCGTGGTGAAGAAGAAGATAAAGTGCGCGGCCTAGAAGTGGGTGCGGATGACTACATCACTAAGCCATTTTCACCAAAAGAGCTGGTTGCTCGCCTTAAGGCGGTAATCCGTCGCGTGACACCAACAGCGCTTGAAGATGTGATTGATGTGCAAGGTCTTAAGCTAGACCCTGTTTCTCACCGAGTTACTGCGAATGATCAGCCTCTTGATATGGGGCCGACTGAGTTTAAGATGCTGCACTTCTTTATGACTCACCAAGAGCGCGTTTACAGTCGTGAGCAGCTACTAAACAACGTATGGGGCACCAACGTTTACGTTGAAGACCGCACTGTTGATGTACACATTCGCCGTCTACGTAAAGCTCTTGAATCTGCAGGTCATGATAAATTGATTCAAACCGTTCGAGGCGCTGGCTACCGATTCTCAACCAAGGGCTAGCATCGAACTGGAGAGGTAAATGGTTGAAAGGTTAACCTGGAAAAAGCTGGCCTGGGAGCTGGCTTTTTTTTACACCCCATGGATTGTCGTTGGGTGGATATTTGGATACATGCCGTGGCTGCTTCTGGTTGCCACGGTTTTGCAGTTGATATGGCACCTACATAATCAGCTACGCTTGTCTGCTTGGCTCTGGGATGAAAAGCGCCTAACCCCACCATCGGGTACAGGCAATTGGGAGTCATTGTTTAACGGCATCTATCGCCTTCAGCAAAGGCAGCGCCGCAAGCGTAAAGAGCTAACAAACCTTATCCGCCGTTTTAAAAACGGTGCGGAATCGCTTCCTGATGCCGTCGTTGTATTTCGAAGTGAAGGTAATATCGTTTGGTGTAACAAGCTCGCTCAACATCTACTAGGATTTCGTTGGCCTGATGACTCGGGACAGCCCATCTCGAATTTGATTCGCACGCCTGATTTTATCAAATACATCAGTAAGCAAGACTTCTCCGAACCGTTGGAGATGCGCTCCCCCTCAATGTTGAGAGAATGCTTGAGCTGCGTATTGTGCCATACACAGAGGGTGAACACCTGATGGTGGTGCGTGATGTCAGCCAGCTGAAGCAGCTTGAAGGCATGCGTCGTAACTTTTTTGCGAACGTTTCTCACGAGCTTCGAACGCCAATGACGGTGTTGCAAGGTTACTTAGAGATGACCGAAGATCCAGATATGGTTGTCGGCCCTATGTGGACTAAAGCGCATGGCGTCATGACAGAGCAGCTCAACCGCATGAACAGCTTGGTTAATCAGTTGCTAACGCTGTCTAAGATTGAAGCCGCACCGATGCACGAGCTCGATGAAGTCGTCAATGTACCAGCTATGCTTGAGGTTTTAGAAAAAGAAGCAGTGAGCCTCAGCGGTGATGATCAACATAAGATCGCTTTTGATGTCGATAACAGCTTGCGCGTATTTGGTGATGATGATCAGCTGCGCAGTGCGATTTCAAATCTGGTTTACAACGCAGTGAAATACACACCTCCTGGCGCTAATGTCAAAGTGCGTTGGTATCAATCTTCTCAAGGTGCTCATCTTGAGGTTGAAGATACCGGTGATGGCATTGAAGCCCAGCATCTGCATAGATTGACTGAACGCTTTTATCGAGTCGATAAAGCACGCTCTCGTGATACTGGTGGTAGTGGACTCGGCTTAGCGATTGTCAAACATGCGTTATCGCATCACGACTCACACTTGGAAATCCACTCTGAAGTGGGCGTAGGCAGTAAGTTCTCGTTCATTCTGCCAGAGCGCTTGGTGGTTCAGTGATGACGACGTTAGTAGCGCGCGTCGCTAGGGGATTAACCTTGTGTGTTTTGTTGTCAGGCACTGCTTTAGCACAGGAACTCCCCAAGTACAGTAAGCTCTCTGGCGTATCGGGTAACTTGTCTTCTGTGGGCTCAGATACGCTCTCCGGCATGACCACATTATGGCTCGAAGAATTCAAAAATCTTTATCCAAATGTGAACCCGCAGATCCAAGCTTCTGGCTCGTCGACGGCGCCACCGGCACTGACAGAGGGGACTGCGCAGTTTGGCCCCATGAGCCGCGAGATGCGATCGCGTGAAATCGAAGCCTTTGAGCGCCAATATGGCTACAAACCAACAGCGCTAAAAGTTGCTATCGATGCTATCGGGTTATTTGTTCACACTGATAACCCGATTGAAGGACTTAATTTTAAGCAACTCGATGCGATTTTCTCATCAACCCTTCGCTGTGGGGGAACTGAGTATCTGCGAACGTGGCAGCAGCTAGAGATTGAAACGCCTTGGAATGAACGTGCGATTCAAATCTTTGGTCGCAATTCGGTATCCGGTACCTATGGCTACTTTAAAGACAAAGCACTGTGTGGCGGCGACTTTAGACGCAATGTTAATGAACAGCCGGGTTCTGCCTCTGTAGTGCAGTCTGTCGCGTCATCGATTAATACCATAGGTTACTCTGGGATCGGCTATCAGGTTTCTGGTGCTAAGTTGGTGCCGATTGCCAATCATGGGGAGCAATACGTACTGCCGACTCAGGAGAATGTTCAGTCTGGGCACTATCCATTATCGCGCTTTCTCTATGTGTACGTGAATAAAGATCCCAACCGCGCACTCTCGCCTATTGAAGAGGCTTATATTCGTTATATCTACTCTAGAGAAGGGCAAAGGATCGTCCAGAAAGATGGCTATGTTCCGGTGAGTCTTGATTTTGCCAAAGGTGAACTGGCCAAGGTAGGCTGAGCATCGAATAAGCTGATGCCCTAACGGATAAACAAAAAGCGGCCTATTTGCCGCTTTTTCCGTTTTTAGTAGTCAGTCACATCCAGGCGTTTAGAACACCAGATTCCAACCTGCTGACTCCCAATAGACTTGTTCGGTTTGTAAATCCGCTTGCAGCAACTTGTTTTGCTCTAGCCAGTCGCTTTGGGTACTGGTGAGTGTCCAAGTCTCATCGTCGATGGATAGTTCAAGTGGCAGCAGCTCCTCATTGCGCTGACCATTGACGATGATCGCCAAACGCAAAATACCAATGAGGCCAACAATGTGCTTTTTCTTGAAGAGAGTAAACTCTGGGAGCTCCTGCAGTTTAAGTGCTTTGCGCTGAAAGCGCGCCAAGGTGGCAAGCACCAACTGCTGCTCGCTGTTAAAGCCGGGCATATTGGTATGGTTGAGAATATAACTCGAGTGACGGTGGAAGGTTGATAGCTAATGCTCAGTCCGACTTCGTGAAGCAGAGCACTCCATTCTAGTAAACTAAACAACTCACTTTTCTTTTTCAATCCGAGCGACTCGTACACTTGATTCAAAAACTCATGCGCTTGACCTCGCACTCGGGCGGCATGCTCAAGATCGACAAAGTGTTTTTTGGCTAAGTTCTCTGCTGTGCGCATACGGATATCAGAGCGCTCAAAACGTTCTTCCATCTCATATAACAGGCCTTCACGAAGCGCACCTGCAGAAAAATGCATCTCTTTGATTTTAAGGCTCTCAAAGATCGCGGTGAGAATGGCAACACCGGCTGCAAATACTGGCTTACGCTCAGGGGTTAATCCTTGTAGTGAGATATCATCGATACTGTCGAACTCACACAGCTTGTCGATGAGCTTATAAAGACGCTTATTACTGATGATGCCATCTTCATAGCCAATTCCAACCAGCACCTCTTTGATGGCTTTGATGGTGCCAGATGAGCCGAGTGCGACTTCCCAACCTTTCTTTTTGTAACGTGGAGTAAGTGCTTCAAGACGTTGTCTGGCAGACAGAATGGCCTTGGTGAAGTTTTTAGATGAAAGTTTACCGTTCGCAAAGTACTTATCGGTATAACTGACGCAGCCCATTTGAGTACTGTTAAGCAGCACCGGCTCAAACGCCTTTCCAATAATAAGCTCGGTACTACCACCACCAATATCGACAACCAGTTTTGAATTGGATTCAGTTTGTGTGTGCGCAACGCCTGCATAGATAAGACGTGCTTCTTCCTCACCCGGAATGATTTCGATAGGGAAAGGCAGAACATCGCGAGCTTTTTGCAAAAAAACATGAGCATTAGCGGCTATGCGGAGTGTATGGGTTGCAGCAATGCGAACATTGTCGACCTCGAAGCCTTGTAGACGTTCGGCAAACATCGCGAGGCACTCTAGGCCTCGCTCCATTGCGGCGTCATCCAAGTTTCCATGCTCATCCAAACCGGACGCGAGTCTGACGCGTTGCTTGTGCCTGCTAACCAGTTGTAAATCTTGATCGACGACTTTGGCGACCACCATGTGAAAGCTGTTTGACCCAAGGTCAATCGCCGCCACATCTTTGGTGATAACGTCGTTGGTTGGTTGTTCTTTAGTGTTCGTGTCCGTGGTTTGACTCATTATGTTCTAGTTGTTGTTTGCTTTTTCTAGTTTGCTTCTCTACCTGTTTAAGATAGTCGTAAATAGCAATTTGTGAACGAACTTTCTTGCGATTACCGCGAGGAACATAGGTGTTGCTCATCTCTTTATCAATCCAACGAGCCTTTACCGTATCGGTAAAGTGGATGTTGACGATATCGATAATACGTCGCTTTAAGCGCTCATCTCGCACAGGTGTCGCCACTTCAATTCGGTGGTCGATGTTTCGCGTCATCCAATCTGCAGAGGAGATGTACACCTGTGGATCACCATCATTGTGAGCAATAATAACGCGAGGGTGTTCTAAAAAGCGATCGACAATACTGATAATTTTGATGTTATCACTGACCCCCTCAATTCCCGGTACCAGAGAGCACATACCACGAATGATCATATTGATTTTTACGCCTGCGCCGCTTGCTTCGTAAAGCTTACTCACCAAGCCTTTGTCCACGAGGTTGTTTACTTTGAGCGTCAACGCCGCTTTTTTGCCAATTTGTGCGTTAGCTATCTCGGTATCAATTAAGCGATAGAGCTGCTTACGTGAGTTGCGTGGCGAAACAATCAGTTGGTTGAACCTGACTGGACGATAAGGGTTCTCGATATAGCCGAATACATTGCGCACCTCGTTGGTGATCTCCTGATCCGCCGTGAGCAGTGAAAAGTCGGTATAAATACGTGCCGTTTTCTCGTGGAAGTTACCTGTACCCACGTGAGCGTAACGAACGATTTCTCCTTCCTCGCGGCGACTTATCAGCAGTAGCTTAGAGTGGATCTTCAAACCCGGCGCACCAAAAATTACGTGGACGCCATTCTCGGTCAGTACTTTTGACCACTCAATGTTGGCCTCTTCATCGAAGCGAGCTTGGAGCTCAACCACCACTGTGACGCTCTTGCCATTGTGCACGGCATCAATCAGTGAATTCATCAAGCGTGAATCTTTGGCAACTCGATAGATGTTAATCTTTATGCTTAGCACTTTAGGGTCGAACGAGGCTTGGCGCACTAACTCAGTAATGTGCTCAAACGTGTGGTACGGATAGTAGAGCAGAATATCTTGAGCGCGGATCGCATCGAAGGTGTTGTCGTAGCCGTCAAAGTCAGCGCAACGCATCGGAGGCAGAGGCTTATTTTCTAGATAATCTCGACCAACGTTAGGGAAGCCGATAAAGTCTTTGAAGTTGTGGTAACGGCTACCCGGGATCAAACTGTCGTAGTTGGAGATACCCAGCTTGTCACACAGTGTCGTCAACATTTCCTCTGGCATATCTCGCTCGTAAACAAATCGCACCGGCATGGCCGTTAAGCGCTGGCTCACCCCTTCGGACATTTGCTCAAGCAAGCTATGTTCAACCTCGTGGCTCAGATCGTATTCTGCGTCGCGGGTCATCTTCATGGCATAGCCGTTGAGTTCGTCGTAGTCGAAGAAACCACGGAAGATATCGTCAAGACAGTAGCGGATAATATTATCAAGCAGAATGATGGTCTTACGGCGTTTGCCTTTTTGCTCTGGCACCATAACAAAGCGAGGCAAGTGATCGGTTGGGATCTCTAAGATCGCATACTTAGAGCTGTCATTGTTTTTAAGGTCGACGACGATATAGGCGTATTCATCTTTCAGAAACTGTAAAACATCAATGTCGTCTTTGAGCATAAGTGGGGTGATGTGCGGCAGTACTTCTTTTTTAAAGTACTTTTTAATCCACTTTTGCTGGGTCTCATCAAGTTGAGTTTCATTGACTAGGAAGATTCGGCGGCGAGCCATCTCCATGATCAGCTCGTTATATAGCTCATCGAAGCGCTGGTTGAGCTTGAGCGCTTTGCTTTGCATCTTGCCAAGTAGGTGTTTAGAGTTGTCATTGCCGCCACGGTCTTGGTTGATCAAGATGCGACGTTTGACGTCGGCAAAACGAACTTTGTAGAACTCATCAAGGTTGTTGGAAAAGATCCCCAAAAAGCGGATCCTTTCGACCAAAGGAACCGTTTTGTCCGCGGCTTCTTGCAGTACTCGTTCATTAAACGATAACCAACTAAGTTCTTTTTCTATATAAAGTTTTTCTGCGCTCATGTACTCAACCACCGACGTTTTTTGCTCGCTACTGGAAGGTAGCAAAGCGGAATGTAAGATGACTCTTGCCGTGAACCATAGAGATACTATATGACACTTTTATTTCAAATCGCGTGCAACGCGGCACATTTCATTATTTTCAGCACCTTAGAAGCTGTGTAATATAATTGTCATCTAAACGACATATTATGTTGAGGCAATTCGTGCATGCTGTTCACTTGCCTCTCGTCCTTGAAGGCAAACGCCTCAAACACCCAAACTGCATCATAAGAGAACACTAGTAGACTATGGCAACGGCCAACTTTTCACTTCATACCAAAGATAGAAAGCGTCTGATCAAAGATCGTCTGGTGCGTTGGATCGTCTCATTTGGTGGCTTGAGTGTACTCGCCGGGCTTATCTTCATCTTTGTCTACTTAGCTTATGTCACACTGCCTTTGTTTTCCGATAACGAGGTCACATGGCAGCCCGCGATAAGCACGGATATCGCAGATACGCCCGTTTTAACCTTAGTCAGCGACAGTGGGCATGACAGCGTATTCTTCTTTGCCGATGGCGGTTATATCCAACAGTCGCTTGTCACTGGGAAGCAGAAAAAGCATCGCTTGCCCGATGGCATTGTTCGTCTGCAAGCTATCGATGACAAAACTTTGCTCACAGTGGATAACAAAGGTCGTTATTCCGCGTTAAAACCAAAGTTGCAACTGGATCAAGCTAGTGGTGATGCACAATTGATTGTTCCAGAGCTTGTTGAGGAGCAATGGATTTCGTTACCTAGTGCGGAGCTGGTCAGTGCGGTGATCATCAAAGATGACATTGTGTTTGCCAGCATCGATGAGCGCGGTATTCTACAAACTCAGGTTCTACAACATATCACCACTGCAGACGCCAGTGAGCCTTCTTTTATTGCTACAACCGCTCTCATGCCGACAGCGATTGAAGGTGCTAAAGAGCTGGTGTTGACGCCAGATGGGCGCACCCTGTACGTTCGCTCCGGAAATCAACTCGTGGTGATAAATCGCGACGCGCAATCGTTGCAAGCACGTGAAGTGGTCGATCTATCTACGCCGAATGGTGCCAACGTGAGTGGTTTGCACCTGCTGTCAGGGGCGTACTCTTTGTTGGTGCAATATGACAATCATCAGGTGTGGCAATGGTTTGATGTATTGACCGAAGGTGAGCGCAAGCTTACCCCTATTCGCTCTTTTCAGTTTGATGCTGACATCGCGTTTTTGACGCCAGAGGCGACGAGTAAGGGCTTCAACGTACTGCTTTCGAGTCCAACGACTTCTGACTCAGCACCAAACAGCTTTCAGCTACAAAGCCTCTATACCACAAGTGAAAAACTCGTTGCTGAGAGCCCAGTGCCGAGCTCAAACGTGCTTGATTTCAGCTTGTCGAACAATGGCCACCATGCGCTAGTGCTATCTAACGGTGCAATGCATCGCGCTTATCTGCCTAACGAGCACCAAGAGATCTCGCTGAGCGCGCTGTGGCAAAAGGTGTGGTACGAAAGCTACCCTGAGCCAGAATTTATTTGGCAAACCACGGCCGCTTCCGATGATTTTGAGGCGAAGTACAGCTTGGTTCCTATCGCCTTTGGTACCATTAAGGCAGCGCTATTTGCGATGCTGTTTTCGGTGCCGATCGCGGTGTTTGGCGCTATCTACACTGCATACTTTATGTCGTCGAAAATGCGTCGCGTAGTCAAGCCGACCATCGAACTGATGGAAGCATTGCCAACGGTTATCATTGGTTTCTTAGCGGGACTTTGGTTCGCACCTATTGTAGAAACCCATTTACCCGCGATTTTGCTGTTGCTGGTGGCATTGCCGCTGCTCTCTTTGCTATCTGGTGCGGTGTGGTATGCCATCCCTAAAGCATACACATCAAAGCTGCCAAGTGGCTTACACCCTTTCACCCTTATACCCGTCATCTTGATTGCTATCTATTTGGCGATGACGTTCTCTAGTGACATGGAAGTGATGCTGTTCAATGGTGATGCAAGGGTCTTTCTCGCGACACATGGGATTGATTTTGACCAGCGCAATGCGTTAGTTGTCGGTTTTGCTATGGGCTTTGCGGTTATCCCTACCATTTTCACCATTGCCGAGGATGCCATTTTCTCCGTACCAAAACACTTGTCTGATGGTTCGCTTGCATTGGGAGCGACGCAGTGGCAAACACTGATCTATGTCGTGCTGCTAACCGCCAGTCCCGGCATTTTCTCTGCGATCATGATGGGACTAGGACGCGCAGTTGGCGAGACCATGATTGTGCTGATGGCAACGGGTAATACGCCGATCCTAGATTGGAATATTTTCGAAGGTATGAGAACGCTATCAGCCACGATGGCTGTCGAGTTGCCAGAATCAGAAGTTGGCAGCAGTCATTATCGTTTGCTGTTCTTGATCGCACTCATCTTGTTTAGCTTTACCTTTGTGGTCAACTCGCTAGCAGAATGGGTGAGACAACGACTCCGGGAGAAGTACAGTGCGCTTTAATTGTGTAGGGGAGTCGGAACATGTTTAAGTGGTTCAAATCTGGGTCACCTTGGGTTTGGCTCACCGGTGGTGCGGTCAGCATCAGTTTGATTTCCGTGCTTGGCTTATTGCTGCTTATTGGTTGGCGAGGACTGACTTACTTTTGGCCAGCGCCGCTCTACCAGTGGCAAGATGACCAAGGCGGGGCATTAATTGGGCAAGTTTATTCAAAGACTTGGGTACCCACTTACAATATACCCAATGCGGAGTCGCTGTTACCAAACGAGATCTTAGAACAGGGTAAGGTAGAGCGCTATAGCATCAAGGTAGCCAATCGAGATTTGTATGGCATCGACTTTTTGTCTCTGCTTTCATCTGAGCTTCATGATGCTCAGACGCCCTCGGATCTTGTGGTGATTGAGCGTACTCGTGGGGGAAATTTCTTCGGCCGTATCCTTGCTCTTAAAGGTGTCGAGGGTCTGCAAGAGACAGCGATAGCCGATACGTTAACGTTTGAACTTCAACAGATAGCGCTGATCCGCGATCGCATAGACGGCATTACCGAGCGCCGATTAAAGGGACTCAACCACCAACTTGAAGCCCTGCGTTTGAAGCAGCGCCGTGATAGCTTGAATGGCGTGCTAACTGAGGAGTTAACGCTTCGCTACCAGCAGCAAAATGCAATCATTCGTGAGCAGCTAAGTCAAACCGACATTGAGCTTGATGAGCTAAGGGCTGAGTTAGCGAGCAAAACCTTGGTTGTCGAAGATATGCGTGGCGAGCGATTAGAAATCGGCCTCAATCGCGTACTGGATTTTTGGTATCCGAATCAAATGGGCTACGCCGATAAGCTCTCTCACTGGGGACATCAGGTTTGGAAGTTCTTATCGGATGACCCACGTGAATCAAACTCTGAAGGCGGCGTGTTCCCAGCTATTTTTGGCACCGTACTGCTGGTGATTATCATGTCGGTCATGGTGATGCCGCTCGGTGTGCTGGTGGCGGTGTATTTGCATGAATACGCTGAGAATAATTTACTGACACGCATGATACGGGTTGGGGTTATCAACTTGGCTGGTGTACCGTCGATTGTCTATGGTGTATTTGGATTGGGCTTTTTTGTCTACACCATTGGCGGCTCTATCGATTCTCTGTTTTATGCTGAGCGTTTGCCGGCGCCAACGTTTGGAACGCCGGGTCTACTGTGGTCATCGCTGACTCTAGCCATTTTGACACTGCCGGTGGTGATTGTGGCGACAGAAGAAGGCTTGAATCGTATTCCAACGTCTGCCCGTCATGGCTCTCTGGCGCTTGGTGCTACGCAGTCGGAAACCTTGTGGCGAATCGTGCTGCCGATGGCAAGCCCTGCCATCATTACCGGCTTAATCTTAGCGGTTGCTCGCGCGGCGGGTGAGGTAGCACCTTTAATGCTGGTTGGCGTGGTAAAATTGGCCTCCAGTCTACCGGTAGATTCACAGTTTCCGTTTTTACACCTTGAGCGTAAGTTCATGCATCTCGGTTTTCATATTTACGATGTGGGTTTTCAGACATCCAATATTGAAGCGGCGAGACCATTGGTGTACGCCACTTCGTTCTTGTTGGTTACCGTTGTGGTTGGACTAAACTTAACGGCAATAGCGATACGTAATAACCTGCGCGAAAAATACCGCACATTAGGACAAGATTAATCATGTTTTCTATTAACCAGACTCTGGGCTACCCAACGCCTTTAGATGTGAACAACCTAAGTGATGAGCAAACCGCCATCGCGATTGAAAACTTGAACTTGTACTACGGTGATAAGCAGGCGCTGGATGATGTATCGATGCGAATCCCCAAAGGGCAAGTGACAGCATTTATCGGTCCATCAGGCTGCGGTAAATCGACTTTGCTGCGCTGCATTAACCGAATGAATGATTTGATTGAAGGGTGCACGGTTGAAGGCAAAGTGAAGCTTCATGGTGGCAATGTCTATCATCCCAAAGTCGATGTGGCGACGCTGCGCCGCCGTGTAGGCATGGTGTTTCAACGCCCGAACCCGTTTCCTAAATCCATCTATGAAAACGTCGTATATGGACTTAGGCTGCAAGGCATCAAAAACAGTCGCAATCTCGATGATGCGGTTGAGCGCTCTTTGCGAGCAGCGGCGCTGTGGGATGAAGTCAAAGATCGCTTACATGAAAACGCATTTGGGCTATCTGGCGGTCAGCAGCAACGATTGGTGATTGCTCGTGCTATAGCGATTGAACCTGAGGTGTTGCTGCTGGATGAGCCGACGTCGGCGCTTGACCCCATCTCTACACTGACTATCGAAGAGTTGATTAACGACCTTAAAACCAAGTATACGGTTGTGATCGTGACCCATAATATGCAGCAGGCAGCTCGAGTGAGTGACCATACCGCGTTCATTCATCTTGGAAAACTGGTAGAGTACGCGGATACAGATACTATATTTACTTCACCGATAGAAAAACAAACTGAAGACTACATCACAGGCCGTTACGGCTGATTAAATGGCTTTAGGGTTGCAACAGGAAATTTTCACACATGCATTTTGGTCGTCATATCTCAGGTCAATTCAACGCCGAGCTTGAGTCTATTCGTACCCATGTTTTGACCATGGGAGGCTTGGTTGAACAACAGTTGTCGTTTGCAATGCAGGCTCTGCACAAAGACGACATTGAACTTGCCCGCAAAGTGGTAAGAGACGATCACAAAGTCAATGCGATGGAAGTGTCTATCGATGAGGCGTGTACGCGCATCATTGCCAAGCGTCAGCCCACCGCCAAAGATCTGCGTTTGGTGATGGCCATTATTAAAACCATTACTGATTTAGAGCGCATTGGTGATGTGGCAACTCGTATCGCACGTGTGGCTATAGAGCAGCCTTCAACTAAGCACCAGAAGTTCCATGTGTCTTTAGAGCCTCTATGCCGACAGGCCATTGCCATGCTGCACCAAGTACTTGATGCCTTTGCTCGCATGGACGTTGATGCCGCGGCGGAAGTCTACAAGTTAGATGATAAGTTAGATGCGGAATACGAAGCGGTGGTCCGTCAGCTAATGACGTATATGATGGAAGACCCAAAGAACATCCCCAACATTCTTCAGGTCATGTGGTCAGCGCGCGCTATCGAACGGGTCGGCGATCGCTGTCAAAATATCTGTGAGTACATTATCTACTTCGTTAAGGGAAAAGATATCCGCCACTTAGATGAGAAGGCCATTAACGACATACTCTAATTTGTCGTTTTTGTTTCTATTTAGAAGCGCCCGACCACGCCAAAGTTTAATGAGAAGTGCGAGCCCATAGAAATGAAGGTGTTACTCGCACCGAAAACATCATAATCAAATCCGGTTCTTAGGCCAAAGCTTGGGTTTAGCATATACACGTAACCCGCACTGATGCTCAGTCCGTTGGCACTGCGATTAAGCAGTTCACTGTTGGTGCGCTTCTCACCATGATAGTTGGCAAGGCCGATTTCCGCTTGCAGACCATAGTTTTCGCGATCGCCAAACATATGCTGTAGACCTAGACGATAAGAGTCGATGGTCTCGTCATATCGGTCGGTATCGTAATACTTGCGTGCATAGCTGAAGTAAACCGCATCCATTCCTAGAGCATCAGCGACACCCAGTTGAACGCCAGCACCGTTAAAAACCCCTATTTTAACATCCGGTGACAGATGGATGCTCTGTGCTTGAGCTTGCGACGCTATGGCGGTGAAGGGCAGGGTTGCAAGGATGGGTAGTAGCAGCTTTTTCATGGTCATACCTAATAGCAAACAGGAGGAGCGCCGATGGTAGCGGCTCCTGTTTATACTGACTAAGTAGCATGGCTAATAGTTTTAATTAGCCATGCTTATTGGCTTGCTGCGGTAATTTTTCTTTGATGATGGATTCTATCCATTTTGCTTTTGCAGAGTGGCGGTTTTTGTTGTGTAAGTAGCCCAGCAGGCGCTTGGTATAGATCTGCCCATCTATTTGCACCTTGAGCGAACGAAGGTGTGGGTAGTTATGGATCGGAAACAAATTGGAGTGCGGGAGCAGCATATCTGTAGATTCAATCACATCGATAAGTGCTAACAACATCTCTGAACGAAAGCCTACTTTCGGTGTGTAGCCTTGTTGTTCTAAGATGTGGCTGGCATAGGTGAAGTGATCGTTCCATCCTGGAGAGATGAGCGAAGCCAGTTCGTAACCAACCGAGTCTTTGGGAGTAATAATCGGCTTAGTAATAGGGTGCCTTTGTCGAACAATAATGCGCCCTTCTAAATCAAACAGGGGATCGCGCGCGAGCTCTTTGGAGAGGTTGTCTAGATCGTAATGCACGCCATAAAACACATCACCATTGCGAATTTGTTCTGCGGTAGTTTGACTCCAACTGAGTAGCTCTAAATTTAGGTTCGGGGCTTGTTGTCTAAATGCAGTAAATAAGGCTCCCGAAAGGCTAGCCATGACGATAGGTGCCAATGCTATGCGCATCGTTCCCGTAAGTGTGGCTGGGTTAAAGTCCTCAATTTGATTGAGTGCGGTTTCGAGACCGTCAAGAAATGGCGCAATTTTATCTTCAAGATCCAATGCAAAGGGGTGGGATCAAGGCCGCCATGCACTTTGACAAACAGCTCATCTTCAAAAGCTGTACGCAGTTTCTGCAACGCTTGGCTAACCGCAGGCTGAGTGACAAATAGACGCTCAGCAGTCTTACGGGTGTTGCGCTCTTGCAGCAAGATACGAAAGGTTTTTAATAGGTTTAGATCAAGTCGACTAAACAGTTGAGACGATTCAGTCATAGTTATCCGGCACAAAAGATTGTTCTTCAATAGGCGTTCGCATGTAGCTTCTTTGTTGATTTCTGGCAAGTCGATCTCTGGGTAGGTGACCTCTTGGTAATCGATTTGGCTAAGTAGATGAGTGATGCAGTTTAGTCGCGCGCGTTTTTTATCATCGGATGGTACAACCCACCACGGGCACTGCTTGGTATCTGTGTAAGAAAACATGGTGTCTTTGGCCTGTGAGTACTCGGCCCAGCGATTGCGAGATTCCAAATCCATTGGGCTGAACTTCCAACGCTTGATCGGTGTATTCACCCGCTCTAAAAAGCGCTTTTCTTGCTCTTCGTCCGACACAGAGAACCAATATTTGAGAAGAACAATACCGGAACGAACCAGCATACGTTCAAATTCGGGGCAAGAGCGTAAGAACTCTTGGTACTGCTCATCGCTGCAAAACCCCATGACTTTCTCAACGCCAGCACGGTTATACCAACTGCGATCAAACAGTACGATTTCACCCGCAGCAGGTAAATGCGCCACATAGCGCTGAAAGTACCATTGGGTTTTCTCTTTTTCAGTTGGAGCGGGCAGGGCAGCGATTCGACAAACGCGGGGGTTAAGCTTTTCAGTGATGCGCTTGATGACGCCACCTTTTCCTGCAGCATCACGACCTTCAAACACCACGACGACTTTGAGCCCCTCTTGTTTCACCCACTCTTGTAGCTTAACTAGCTCGATCTGTAATCGAGCCAGTTCACTTTCGTAGAGCTTTTTGTCCATTTTGTTTTTCTTGCCCATAGAAGTCCTTCTCCAAGTTTGTTTTCTTTGCTTTTGTTTTATAGAGAGTTTAGCACTTTGGTGACGGCGCGGATTTTGTCGCTACTGGTGACCGGGATAGCGAAATCATCGACATCATCAGCGCCCATTTTTGCCTCGTTGGCGATAAAGTGCATTTTGCTGCTGCGAGAAGATCTACCTGATAGGTGCACTTCTTGTACTTGGCTGGTGGCGATGATCGTTGCGACGTTGTCGGCACAAACACCTGCACCGGCCATGATGGATATGCGGCCATCGGCTTGCTCAACTAGCTCTGCTAATTTTGATGCGCCTTCTAATGCATTGGATGCTAATCCAGAAGTGAGTATTCGTTCACAGCCTAGAGCAATGACATCCTCAAGTGCCTGCTTCGGGTGTTTACATTGATCAAATGCGCGGTGGAAGGTGACGCCAAGCTCAAGCTCACGAGCCAGTTTTACGAGGCGAATTGAGCGTGGCATGTCGATGTGTCCGTCTTTGTCTAAAAGTCCGAGCACGACGCCTTGCGCGCCATATTTTGCGGCGGTACGAATGTCTTCTGCCATGATTTCAACATCATCACAGTCATACAGAAAGTCGCCCTGACGAGGTCGAATCATGACGTAAATTGGAATGCTAGACGACTGAACCGCTTGTTTGATTAATCCAGCGTTTGGAGTAAGGCCGCCCAAGGCGAGAGATGAACACAGTTCAATGCGGGTTGCGCCGCCAGCGATGGCATAAGCGAGTGACTCGATATTGTCGATACAGACTTCAAGTTGGTAGCTCATTATAATTCTCAATAGAAAGACTACTATCAATATATCGCTGACCAGGAAATCTGAAAATAAAAAAAGCCCGAGTCGGTGACTCGGGCTTCGTTTTTGGGCTAACTCGTTTCTTCTTCAATGATTGGCGTGCGTTTTTCGCTTTATATTTGTCCAACCATCAACCCTGGTTTGAGCGCAGGGTGAAGGGTCGAATTACTTAGATAGGTCTTCTGCGTGCTCAGATAGGAACGCTGCAACGCCTTTTGGAGATGCGTCCATACCTGCTTTGCCTTCTTCCCACTGAGCAGGACAAACTTCGCCGTGCTTCTGGTGGAAGTTAAGAGCGTCAACCATGCGTAGCATTTCGTCGATGTTGCGACCTAGTGGTAGGTCGTTAACTACTTGGTGACGTACAATACCGTCTTCGTCGATTAGGAAAGAACCGCGGAAAGCAACACCTGCTTCTGGGTGCTCAACATCGTACGCTTTGCAGATTTCGTGCTTAACGTCAGCAACTAGAGGGTATTTCACTTGACCGATACCGCCATCTTCGATAGCAGTGTTACGCCATGCGTTGTGAGAGAACTGAGAATCGATAGAGATACCGATAACTTCACAACCTTTAGCTTGGAAATCAGCTAGACGGTTGTCGAATGCAATTAGCTCAGATGGGCAAACGAAAGTGAAGTCTAGTGGGTAGAAGAAAACAACCGCTTTCTTACCTTTAGTGAACTCAGCGAAGTTGAAGTTCTCAACGATGTCACCGTTACCTAAAACAGCTGCTGCAGTAAAGTCTGGGGCTTGACGACCAACTAGTACCATTTTTTTTGCTCCTAAATAGGGATAATTTCAAACCATTTTGGTTTGGTCCGTGTTTGTGCGAGACAAACTATAGTACACATTGTAGTATTGAAAAAAGCGAAAATAATAGATTAATTCCATCGAAAAAAGCGATGAAGCCATACGGTCGATTTCCTTTTTTGATATTGGTTCAAAAACAGGCAGTTGAAATGAATAAATGGCCAAGTTTAAAGCAGCTTCATTACCTGGTTACACTTCACGAAACCCGACACTTTAGCGAGGCAGCTGAGCGCTGTTTTGTCAGTCAATCGACCTTGAGTAAGGGCATTCAAAATCTTGAAGAGCTTATCGGTTGTCCTCTCTATGAAAAGAAAGACAAGAAAAGCCCATTAGTCTTTACCCAAGCTGGCGAGATGGTGGTGTCTCAAGGCCGTGAGCTGCTAGCTAAAGGTCAGGATCTGATTGAGCTGGGTAATCTTTGCCAAGGTGACGTGATGCAGGGTCAGTTAAAACTCGGCTGTATTCCAACGATCGCGCCTTTCTTGTTGTGTGATCTGGTACAGGAGATCAATGCCCGTTATCCGCAGCTCAACTTACTGTTAAGAGAAGATACCACCGCGAATTTGCTGGCGGCGCTGCGCATGGTGAACTAGACGTGCTGATTCTTGCGCTGCCAATGGATATCGGTTCGATGGAAAGCTGCATTGTTGGTCACGACCCATTTAAGATGGTCATTAGCCGTAATCAAGCCGACAGTATTCGAGTACCAATCAAATATGATGATTTACCCGATGAGTCGGTCTTCTTGTTAGAAAACGAGCACTGTCTGACTGAGCACGCAGTGTCGGCGTGTAAGCTCACTGAAAAAGAGAAGATCAACCCATTTAGCGCCACGAGTTTACATACCTTGGTACAGATGGTGGCAAACGGTTTGGGAACCACGTTCATTCCACAAATGGCGATTGAGCACGGTTTGCTTGAAAATCAAAACTTGATTGTGATTGAGCCACCTGGCCAACAGGCGCATCGTGATATTGGCTTGGTATGGCGACCAAGTTCATCAAGACGTGATTCGTTTTTACAGCTTGCTGATGTGGTTTCTGAGTTGCTATAGCCCGTTTTCCAAGAAACGACCGAAATTGTACTAGTGAAAGGCACCATTTTAGGTGCCTTTTTTAGTATTTATTACTGGAAATTCAAATTATTTTCGGTCAGTGAATCATGGAGATGTTGAATTAGTTTTCAATCATTTCAGTGGCTTGACCATGTAAATTTTACACTGTGACATTTTGAAAAAGTATTGTCAGCTTTGTCGATGCTAGTCTAACTAAGTGGAGAGGAGGGCTCGCGACGTTGGCTGATTTAAACATTCAACATGTCACAATGTTCGTTTCTGAAATTAATTTACGTAACTCACAACGAAAATGGCTAGAAATAGTGTCCTTGATACGGAAAGAGGAAACTATCGAATTCGTAAAAATAGCCACTTTGGAGTTGTAACTCTAAAGTGGGTTGCGGTAATGTAAACAGACGGTTTTGAGGTTTTTAAGGCAATAAGAAATCAGCACTTTGTATACTGAGCCATCAAAGAGTTGGTAGGCTAATTTGCTTGGCTGGCAAAACAACAGCTCATCACCTGTTGTTTAAAAGCTACAAATGAAAACTGATACTAAACCTGTTTTGAGCACTGCCCCTCGTGGTCAAATAAGACCACAGAATGTCGGTAGATTTGAGCGGCGTCAGCCGCTTCTTTTTTCTACGTTTATCCTAACGCTACGCCATGCCTACAGGCTGACGCTTTCGCTATCACCTTCGGATTGAAGCTCTTCTGGTTCGCTATCTTCTTGCAGCTCCAATAGGTTGATTGCAATCGCGACAAAGTCACTGTCAGTGATAATGCCGACCAGTTGTTTGTTATGTACTACAGGTAAGCAACCGACCTTATGTTTTTGCATATATAGAGCGCTTTCTTTCAAACCCGCTCGCGGTTCTGCGGTCATAATGTTAGTGCGCATGACTTCGCTAAGTGGTGTCGACAGAGTATAAGACTGATCGCTGGGTATTTTCTGCAAGATAGATTCTTGCGCCGCGAGAACGTCACGTTGTGAAACAATGCCTAGCAGATGACGTTCGGCATCGACGATGGGAATATGGCGAATATCGAGCGCTTCCATCATGTGTTTAGCGTCGGCTAGTGAGTGAGACCGCAATAGGGTGTGAGGGTTGCGAGTCATCATATCTTGGACCTTAATCATATGGCCTCCAACTCGTGCTGTTTGTGTACTTTAACTATAGATTTTTTCACTGATTAAATCTGAGATTAACATCGTTTTTTGACGTTCAACTCACAAAATATCCCTATTGACAAAGTGGTTTAAATGGCGCTTGGTAAATCACGGGATAACTGGTCACAAACGTCGGTTCAGCTTGCTATTCCAACGGGTCACTTTATACTATGCGGCTGCGAATTTTTTCGCCGTTTTAGTCGCTTAATAGAGAAGATTGGTGTTATGCAAGTTTCAGATTTTCACTTCGAATTACCTGATGAGCTGATTGCTCGTTACCCAAAGGCGGAGCGTAGCTCAAGCGACTGCTTCAATTGACCGGTAACACGGGTGAAGTTGTAGATGGAAACTTCACCGATATCGTCAGCCAAGTTCAGCCTGGTGACCTTCTTGTGTTCAACAACACGCGTGTTATCCCGGCACGTATGTTCGGTCGCAAAGCCTCTGGCGGTAAGCTAGAAGTACTGGTAGAGCGTATGCTTGATGACAAGCGCGTTCTTGCCCACGTACGTTGTTCAAAATCACCAAAGCCAGGTACCGAGTTATTCTTGGGTGAAAACGACGAATATCAAGCGATCATGACGGCGCGTCACGATGCATTGTTTGAAATTGAAATGCAGTCAGACAAGACAGTGCTTGAGATCCTAAATGATGTGGGTCACATGCCACTGCCGCCTTACATCGATCGTCCAGATGAAGATGCAGATAAAGAGCGCTACCAAACGGTTTATAACGAAAAGCCAGGCGCAGTTGCGGCGCCTACTGCTGGTCTTCACTTTGATGACAGTGTTCTCGAGCAGATCAAAGCGAAAGGTGCCAACTTTGCGTATGTGACGCTGCACGTTGGTGCTGGCACATTCCAGCCAGTTCGCGTTGAAAATATTCATGACCACCATATGCATGCAGAGTACGTGGAAGTACCTCAAGACGTGGTGGATGCGATTGCAGAGACTAAAGCGAACGGCGGCCGCATCATTGCAGTGGGTACCACCTCAGTGCGCTCACTGGAGAGTGCTGCGCAAGATGCACTGAAAAATGGTACCGAGCTGGTGCCTTTCTTTGGTGATACCGAAATTTTCATCTTCCCAGGTTATGAGTATCAGCTGGTGGATTGTCTCGTGACCAACTTCCACCTGCCAGAATCAACGCTGATCATGCTGGTGAGTGCGTTTGCAGGCTATGACAATGTCATGAATGCCTATAAGCATGCAGTAGAGCAAAAATATCGCTTCTTTAGCTACGGTGATGCGATGTTCATTACTAAGAAGACGGCGTAGTTGACGTCTGTAGTGAGCGACAGTTTTTATTTCACTCAAGGACTCAGTGGAATACGGTAGGGAACACCAAAACCTTTCGCCTAACGAGTTGTGTTAGGCGGGCGGATCTAAGTGCGGCAAGCTACGCTTGTTAGTGCGTTTTAAGATTGAGTCAGACTGTGTCTCTGGCAATTTGGAGGCTTCGTGAAATTACAATACGAACTTAAGAAAAAAGATGGCCATGCTCGTCGTGGTCAGTTGACGTTTGAACGCGGTACAGTACAAACCCCGGCATTTATGCCAGTGGGTACGTACGGTACAGTTAAAGGTATGACACCTGAAGAAGTACGCGGTACAGGTGCCGAAATTCTTCTTGGTAATACTTTCCACCTATGGCTTCGCCCAGGCCAAGAAATCATGAAGCTGCACGGTGATCTGCACGACTTCATGAACTGGCATGGTCCTATCCTGACTGATTCAGGCGGCTTCCAAGTATTCAGCTTGGTGATATCCGTAAGATCACAGAAGAGGGTGTGCATTTCCGTAACCCTGTGAACGGCGACCGCATTTTCATGGATGCAGAAAAATCTATGGAAATCCAAAAAGATCTTGGCTCTGATGTAGTGATGATCTTTGATGAATGTACACCATACCCAGCGACTCACGCCGAAGCGAAGAAGTCGATGGAAATGTCACTTCGTTGGGCACAGCGCTCTCGCGATCACTTCGATAAGCTAGAAAATGAAAACTCACTGTTTGGTATTGTTCAGGGCAGCGTATACGAAGACTTGCGTGATGTGTCGGTAAAAGGTCTGACTGACATCGGTTTTGATGGCTACGCGGTGGGTGGTCTTGCTGTTGGTGAGCCAAAAGAAGAAATGCACCGCGTTCTTGAGTTCACAACCCCTAAGCTGCCTGAAGACAAGCCACGTTACTTGATGGGTGTAGGCAAACCTGAAGATTTGGTTGAAGGTGTTCGCCGTGGTATCGACATGTTCGACTGTGTAATGCCAACACGTAACGCACGTAACGGTCACTTATTCGTGACTGGCGGTGTGATTAAGATTCGTAATGCGACAAACAAAACAGACACAGGTCCACTAGACGAGAACTGTGATTGCTACACCTGTCAGAATTACTCGAAAGCGTATCTACATCACCTAGATCGCTGTAACGAAATCTTGGGTGCACGTCTAAACACCATTCACAACCTGCGTCATTATCAAATGCTGATGGAAAGTATCCGTAAGGCGATTGATGAAGATCGTTTTGAGCAGTTTGTGGAAGAGTTTTACGCACGTCGCAACCGCGAAGTGCCACCACTAGATATGAAGGTCGACGCTCAATAGTTGGCTAAATAGTCGGCTATCCCTGCAATAGGTAACAAATCCTAGCTCTGGGTCACACTTTTTGTGCCTCTAAGCGAATAAGAAACATTGAGTTACCGTTTGCTTCTTGAAAAGATAGGGGGATAGCCCAATTTTGGATATGTATTTACATTAAAGAGGATGTTCTCCGATGAGTTTGATCTCTGCAGCTCACGCAGCTGAAGCAGCACCACAAGGTGGCGGTTTCGAAATGCTAATCATGCTAGGCATGTTCGCGGTCATTTTTTACTTCATGATTTACCGCCCACAAGCTAAACGTGCAAAAGAGCACAAAAACCTAATGGCTTCTATGGGTAAGGGCGACGAAGTCCTAACTAACGGCGGTCTAATTGGTAAAATTACTAAAATCGCTGAAGACAACGACTACATTGCTATCGCACTAAACGACAACAATGAAGTAGTTATCAAGAAAGACTTCGTTACTGCAGTGCTACCAAAAGGTACGCTGAAGTCTCTATAAAACAGCTATAGGATCTCGCTGTGCTAAATCGTTACCCTTTGTGGAAGTACCTAATGGTGATATTCGCCATTGCGGCAGCGGCGTTATACGCACTTCCCAATCTATACGGTGAAGATCCGGCTATTCAAATTACAGGGGCGCGTGGCGCCTCTGTTGATATGTCGACGCTGGATACTGTCACTAAAGCTCTTGATGAAGAGCAACTCTCTCGTAAGTCCATTGCTCTAGAAAATGGCTCCATTCTCGTTCGTTTTACTGACACTGATACTCAGATAAGTGCCCGTGATATCATCAGTGAAGCGTTAGGCAAAGATTCAATCGTTGCACTTAACCTTGCTCCAGCTACTCCTGATTGGCTTGAATCTATTGGCGCTGCGCCAATGAAACTCGGTCTTGACCTTCGTGGTGGTGTTCACTTCTTGATGGAAGTTGACATGGATGCGGCGATGGAAAAACTGGTCGGTCAGCAAGAAGAAGGCTTTAGAAGCGATCTTCGCGAAGAGCGCATCCGTTATCGTTCTATCCGCCCAGCGGGTAAAGATGGCGTAGAAGTACTGCTACGTAATGCTGAGCAACTTGCAGAGGCGAAGACTGTACTGGAAGCCAAATACCCAGATATGGACTTTTTCGACTCTGATTCAAACGGCCGCTTTGCTTTGGTCGCTCGATTCAAAGAAACTCGCCTTCAAGAAATTCGTAACTACGCGGTTGAGCAGAACATCACTATCCTACGTAATCGTGTAAACGAACTAGGTGTGGCGGAGCATTAGTTCAGCGTCAAGGTGCGAGTCGCATCGTGGTTGAGCTACCGGGTGTTCAAGACACTGCGCGCGCGAAAGAAATTTTGGGCGCAACAGCAACACTAGAATTCCGTGAAGTTGATAGCTCGGCTGACTTAGCTGCGGCAGCAAGTGGTCGCGCACCAGCGGGCAGCGAGATTAAGCTCGATCGTGACGGTCGTCCGGTTGTGCTTAAGAAGCGCGTTATCTTAGGCGGTGCGAGCATTACTGATGCAAGCAGCAGCGCAGACGAATATGGTCGCCCACAAGTTAACATCTCACTAGACAGTGAAGGTGGTAACAAGATGGCGGCGTTCTCTCGTCAGAACATCGGTAAGCTAATGGCAACGGTTTTCGCTGAATACAAAGATAGCGGTAAACGCACGCCAGAAGGCAAGGTTATCCTTGATAAGCATGAAGAAGTAATCAACCAAGCGACGATTCAGTCTGCACTTGGTCGTAACTTCCGTATCACAGGTATCGATTCTGCTGCTGAAGCGCACAACCTAGCACTACTGCTTCGTGCAGGTGCTCTGATTGCGCCGATTTCGATTGTTGAAGAACGTACTATCGGCCCATCAATGGGTCAGCAAAACATCGATATGGGTATTAAAGCGTGTATCACAGGTATGATTGCCGTGATGCTATTTACGCTGGTTTACTACCGTCGATTTGGCCTGTTTGCCAATATGGCACTGATGGCGAACATCGTTCTTATTGTTGGTGTCATGTCGATGATTCCAGGTGCGACCATGACGCTGCCAGGTATCGCAGGTATTGTACTGACCGTGGGTATGGCGGTGGATGCGAACGTTCTGATCTTTGAGCGGATACGTGAAGAGCTTAAAGAGGGACGTAACCCTCAACAAGCGATTCACCAAGGCTACGCTAACGCATTCAGTACCATCGCCGATGCGAACATCACTACCTTGATCACAGCGATCATTCTATTTGCTGTCGGTACAGGTGCGATCAAAGGCTTCGCGGTCACACTGTCTATCGGTATTATTACTTCTATGTTTACAGCCATCATTGGTACACGTTGTCTCGTGAACCTGGTTTATGGCGGTAAGCGTATCAACAAACTGTCGATCTAAGGGTTAGTTATGTTTCAGATAATGAAAGCAGACAAAACGATCGACTTTATGCGTTGGTCAAAAGTTGCGTTCGTTCTATCCATTGTGATGATCGGTGCAGCTATTTTTACACTGTCGACCAAGTGGTTGAACTGGGGTCTAGACTTTACAGGCGGTACACTGATCGAGGTAGGCTTTGAACAGCCAGCAAACCTTGAAGAAGTCCGTTCAGCGTTGGAAGCAAAAGGCTTTGGCGATGCCACGGTACAGAACTTCGGTTCTGCTCGTGATGTTATGGTTCGTCTGCGTCCTCGTGACGATATGCAAGCCGAGGCGCTGGGTAATCAGATCCTCGATGCTATTCGCTTGGGCACGGGTGAAGACGTTGAAATGCGTCGTATCGAGTTCGTGGGTCCAAACGTAGGTGATGAACTAACAGAGGCGGGCGGTCTTGCGATCCTTGTGTCGCTCATCTGTATCTTGATCTACGTATCGGTGCGATTTGAATGGCGTTTGGCTGCAGGTGCGGTACTCGCGCTTGCGCACGACGTTATCATCACGCTGGGCATCTTCTCGCTGATGCAGATTGAAGTCGATTTGACTATCGTGGCAGCACTTCTAACGGTTGTTGGTTACTCACTCAACGATACCATCGTTGTATTTGACCGTATCCGTGAGAACTTTCGCAAGATGCGTAAGGGTGAGCCAGCTGACATCATGAACAGCTCAATCACGCAAACACTAAGCCGTACCTTGATTACGTCCGGTACTACCTTGTTCGTAGTTATCGCACTATTCACTCAAGGTGGTGCGATGATCCACGGCTTTGCGACAGCATTGCTACTAGGTATCACAGTCGGTACTTACTCTTCTATCTACGTTGCATCTGCGCTAGCTCTGAAACTGGGTATCCAGAAAGAGCACCTAATGCCGCCACAGATTGAAAAAGAAGGCGCTGAGTTTGATGAGATGCCGTAAGGCAGATTATTGGATTTGATGACATTGATAAAGCCACTCGAAAGAGTGGCTTTTTTTGACCTGCAATAATCGGTCTACTGGCCAAAACCTAAATTACCTAGGTGCCAAACAAAAAAATCCCGACCATAGGTCGGGATTTTAAAATTCAGCTGTGACGGGCTGTACTTTTTTTTACGGAACTACTTAAGCTCTAGAGAATTACTTAAGGATAGCTTCGTTACCGTTTTCACGGATGTGTTTTAACATCGCTTTTACGCCACGTGCGCTTGAAGCAACAACGTTACCAGACTTCATGTACTCTGTACCGCCAGAGAAGTCAGTGACGATAGCACCAGCTTCACGAGCAATCAGTTCGCCTGCCGCCATGTCCCATGGTTTTAGACCAAGCTCGAAGTAACCGTCTAGACGACCCGCTGCAACATAACATAGGTCTAGAGCTGCAGAGCCAGCTCGACGGAAGTCTGAGCACTCAACAAACATTGAAGACATGATTTTGAAGTAGCTTTCAGAGTGTTGCTTCTGCTTGAATGGGAAGCCAGTACCGATAACCGTACCTTTGATATCTTTAAGCTGTTTTACACGGATACGTGCATTGTTAAGCTGAGCGCCAGCACCGCGTTGTGCAGTGAAAAGCTCGTTAGCCATTGGGTCGTAAACACACGCTACTTCTGTTTTGCCTTTGATGCGAACGGCAATAGACACAGAGAAAGTAGGAATGCCTTGAACGAAGTTAGTGGTGCCATCCAGTGGGTCGATGATCCATTGTACGTCGCTATCTTTACCTTCAATTAGGCCACCCTCTTCAGCAATGATGCTGTGGTCTGGGTATGAAGCTTGGATAGTGCTGATGATGATTGCTTCGGCTTCTTTGTCTACGTTAGTAACGAAGTCATTAGTGCCTTTCTGTACTGACTCAATCTTGTCAGTGTTTTCTAGTGATTTAGCAATATGGTTGCCCGCTTTACGCGCAGCGCGTATAGCGATGTTTAGCATTGGATGCATACGAATTTTCCCAACGGATGTTAAAGAACAAAAAGCGGCGCGAAGTATACCAAAGATTTAGCAAAAGGGAAGTGGTTATTTTTTGTGCTGTTAATTTTATGAATAGAAAGATCCTGACTACTTTAGTCAAGTTTATGTTACCATTCTGCGATTGTGTAAAATGAGTGCAACGTGACAATGCTAGACAACGTAAAAATCGTCCTGGTGGGGACTTCTCATTCTGGAAATATCGGCTCGGCTGCTCGAGCGATGAAGGTAATGGGACTGAGCCAGATGGTGCTTGTTGACCCTCAATGTGAGGTAGATTCACAGGCGGTTGCGTTGGCAGCAGGTGCGAGTGATATAGCATTAGGCGCAAAAATCGTTTCGACTCTAGAAGAAGCGGTAGAAGATTGCGGCTTAGTCGTCGGCTCAAGTGCGCGCTCACGTACTCTAGATTGGCCGATGATTGAGCCACGTGAGTGCGGCAAGAAGTTTGCGATTGAAGGCGAAAAGCACACAGTCGCTCTGGTGTTTGGGCGCGAGCGCACCGGATTAACCAATGACGAGCTACAGTTGTGTCATTATCATACGTGTATTCCTGCGAACCCAGAGTACAGCTCACTCAACCTTGCTATGGCGGTGCAAACACTCAGCTATGAAGTCAGAGTCGCGCATTTAGAGCGAGAAGCTCAGCAGTACTCTGAGCCAAGTGAAGTCGATTATCCACGCCATAAAGAGCTGGAATTATTCTACCAACACCTTGAAAAAGTCATCATGGATACCCAGTTTATCTCTAAGGATAAGCCGGGTCTTGTGATGAATAAGCTGCGAAGAATGTTTAGTCGAACACGTCCTGAAGCCTCGGAAATCAATACATTGCGCGGCATTTTAACCTCCGTTGAAAAAGCAATTGGGGTTAAAAAATAACCATATATTTTGCTGGGTTAAATACCTGAGTATTTTAGTCAATTAAATACTTGACTAAAATACTCAGGTATGAAAATATTTATGCCACATAATCAATGTGGATAGTGTGATATGAGACTTACATCAAAAGGAAGATATGCAGTAACAGCGATGCTTGATGTCGCACTGCACTCACAGCAAAGCCCAGTACCTCTAGCGGACATCTCTGAACGTCAAGGTATCTCTTTGTCTTACCTAGAACAACTGTTCTCTAAGCTGCGTAAAGCAGGTTTGGTAGCGAGTGTTCGTGGCCCAGGTGGTGGTTACCGCTTAGGCGCAGAAGCCGACGAGATCTCTATCGGTACTGTCATCGCTGCAGTTGATGAGTCTGTTGATGCAACAAAATGCGCTGGCAAAGGAGATTGCCAAGGTGGTACACGTTGCCTCACACATACACTGTGGAGAGATTTAAGCTCTCGCATCAGTGACTTCCTAAATAACATCACTCTCGGTGAGCTGATGGTAGATAACGAAGTATTAGAAATTTCAGACCGACAAGACGTAGATCTCGCGGTAAATCATGGGTTCTCAAGAAAAAGTACAAGCACCGCACCCATCGGAATCAATGTTCGCTCGTAGTAGTGTCGCTTATACATTGGAGTAAAGAATGAAACTGCCTATTTATCTAGACTACTCTGCCACTTGCCCTGTCGATCCAAGGGTTGCAGAAAAAATGGTTCAATACATGACGATGGACGGTACCTTTGGTAACCCTGCGTCACGTTCTCACCGTTTTGGCTGGCAAGCAGAAGAAGCAGTAGACAACGCTCGTGAGCAGATCGCTGATTTGCTAAACGCTGACCCTCGTGAAATTGTGTTCACGTCGGGCGCTACTGAGTCTGACAACCTTGCTATTAAAGGTGCGGCGCACTTCTACAGCAAGAAAGGTAAGCACATCATCACGGTTAAGACTGAGCACAAAGCGGTCCTTGACCCATGTCGTCAGCTTGAACGTGAAGGCTTCGACGTGACATACCTTGAGCCAGAATCAAACGGTATTGTTGACCTAGCTAAGCTGGAAGCGGCAATGCGTGAAGACACGGTGCTTGTGTCAATCATGCACGTAAACAATGAAATCGGTGTTGTTCAAGACATTACCGCTATCGGCGAGCTTTGCCGTAGCAAGAAGATTGTATTCCACGTAGATGCGGCGCAATCTGCAGGTAAACTGCCAATCGACGTTCAAGAAATGAAAGTCGACCTGATTTCACTGTCTGCTCACAAAGCCTACGGTCCGAAAGGTATCGGTGCGCTTTACGTACGTCGTAAGCCACGTATCCGTCTAGAAGCGCAAATGCACGGCGGCGGTCATGAGCGTGGTTTCCGCTCTGGTACACTGCCAACTCACCAAATCGTGGGTATGGGCGAAGCTTTTGCTATCGCTAAGCAAGACATGCAGAAAGATTACGACCACGCTAAAGCATTGCGTGACCGTCTGCTGAACGGCGTTAAAGATCTTGAAGCTGTGACAGTCAATGGTGACCTAGAGCAGCGCGTTCCACACAACCTCAACGTAAGCTTTGCGTTTGTTGAAGGCGAGTCGCTACTTATGTCGCTTAAAGACTTGGCAGTATCTTCTGGTTCTGCATGTACATCAGCAAGTCTAGAGCCTTCATACGTGCTGCGTGCACTCGGTCTTAACGATGAGCTTGCACACAGCTCGGTTCGCTTCTCATTCGGACGCTTTACTACGGAAGAAGAAGTCGACTTTGCGATTGAGCAGATCAGAACAGCAGTAAACAAATTACGTGACATGTCTCCTCTATGGGATATGTATAAAGAAGGGATTGACCTAGACACGGTTGAGTGGGCACACCACTAATCTCAAGGAAGTAGAGGATTCGAGGAAGTTATTATGGCGTATAGTGAAAAAGTAATTGACCACTATGAGAACCCGCGTAACGTAGGTTCATTTGATAAGAATGATCCGGCTGTGGGTAGTGGTATGGTTGGTGCACCAGCTTGTGGTGACGTAATGAAACTTCAGATCAAGGTGACACCAGAAGGTATCATCGAAGATGCTAAGTTTAAGACCTACGGCTGTGGTTCAGCGATCGCATCAAGCTCACTGGTTACAGAGTGGGTGAAAGGCAAGTCTATCGACGAAGCTGCAGCGATCAAGAACTCTGAAATTGCAGAAGAGCTAGAGTTGCCACCAGTGAAAGTGCACTGCTCAATTCTTGCTGAAGACGCAATCAAAGCAGCGGTTGCAGACTACAAGAAAAAGCACGACTAAACTGCTTGGATAACCAAGCCCTTTAGCTTTATTAAGACACAGTATCATCAAGAGAAACGAATAAAGGTTGTAGTATGGCCATCTCAATGACAGACGCAGCAGCGAGCCGAGTTAAGACATTTTTAGATAATCGCGGCAAAGGTATTGGATTACGCTTGGTGTAAAAACCACAGGTTGCTCTGGCATGGCTTACGTTCTTGAGTTCGTTGATGAACTGGATGATGGCGATTCAGTGTTTGAGCACTCAGGCGTGAAAGTGATCATCGATGCTAAGAGCTTGGTTTATCTCGATGGCACAGAGCTCGATTATGTAAAAGAAGGCTTGAACGAAGGTTTTGAGTTCAACAACCCGAATGCGAAAGGCGAGTGTGGTTGTGGTGAAAGCTTTAATGTTTAACCTTTGACGAGCTTGGTCGTCACATCGGCCAAGCTCATTAATTGCGAGTCAATGCTATGAACCATTTCGAATTATTTGGGCTACCTGTTCAGTTTCAGTTGGACGGTAGCCTTCTTTCTTCTCAGTTCCGAGAACTACAAAAACGCTTTCACCCAGATAACTTTGCCACTGCCTCTGAGCGCGACCGCTACTTGCAGTGCAAAAGGCAGCGCAAATCAATGACGCCTACGAAGTGCTGAAAAAGCCTATATCTCGCGCCGAATACTTATTGGCCGAAAATGGTGTCGATATTCGCGCTGAGCAGCAAACATTGCAAGATCCCCTGTTCTTAATGGAGCAGATGGAGCTTCGAGAAGAATTGGAAGATCTCGCGTCTTCAAGTGACCCTGAATCAGAACTTTTTGACTTTGAAGCCAAGGTCAGCAAAATGTTCAAGCTACAGTTATCAGAGTTAGAGGGTCAGCTCTCGCAAGCCGAATGGCCAGTCGCTGCTGATAGCGTTAGAAAACTAAAATTTATCGCCAAGTTGCAAAGTGAAATAGAACAGCTAGAAGATAAGCTGCTTGGTTAATGGAAGCTCCCAAGGATATTTGAATGGCATTACTTCAAATCGCAGAGCCGGGTCAAAGCTCCGCGCCGCACGAACATAAACTGGCAGCGGGCATCGACCTAGGTACGACCAACTCCCTTGTCGCGACAGTAAGAAGTGGTGAAGCCGCGACATTACCAGATGCCAACGGCAATAAGATCCTCCCATCAGCGGTTCGCTATGCGGATGACAGTATCACTGTCGGTATTGACGCTCGTGACAACGCAGCACTGGATCCCGTTAACACTATCATTTCTGTGAAGCGTCTACTTGGCCGCTCACTGGCAGACGTTCAGACTCGTTATCCGTCAATGCCATATTCATTGACAGAAAGTGACAATGGTCTACCTGTCCTGCAAACCGCAGGCGGCGCAAAGAACCCGATTCAAGTCTCTTCTGACATTCTTAAAACGCTGGGTAAGCGCGCAGAAGAGTCCCTTGGTGGCGAATTAGCTGGCGTGGTGATTACGGTGCCAGCGTATTTCGATGATGCGCAGCGTCAGGGCACCAAAGATGCAGCAAACCTAGCGGGCATGCATGTTTTGCGTCTTCTTAACGAACCGACTGCTGCAGCTATTGCTTATGGTCTAGACAGTGGTCAAGAAGGCGTAATTGCGGTTTACGATCTAGGTGGTGGTACCTTCGATATCTCTATCCTGCGTTTATCTCGCGGTGTATTTGAAGTGCTGGCAACAGGCGGTGATTCCGCGCTGGGTGGTGATGACTTCGACCATCTCGTTGCCGACCACTTGCAGCAGCAAGCAGGCAAGTCAGAGCTTACCGCTCATGAGCAACGTGAACTACTGGACGCGGCTACACAAGCAAAAATTGACCTAAGCCAAAATGATGTTGCGACTGTCAACGTCCTTGGCTGGCAGGGTGAACTGACAAAAGCTCAGTTTGAAGACCTAATTCGCCCACTTGTGAAGAAGACATTGCTTTCATGTCGCCGTGCATTGAAAGATGCGGAAGTCGATGCTGAAGACGTCCTAGAAGTTGTCATGGTCGGCGGCTCGACTCGCACACCATTGGTTCGCGAAATGGTTGGTGACTTCTTTGGTAAAACACCACTGACTAGCATTAACCCAGACGAAGTGGTCGCGATTGGTGCAGCGATTCAAGCGGACATTCTTGCAGGTAATAAGCCTGATTCTGAGATGCTGCTGTTGGATGTTCTTCCACTGTCTTTGGGCATTGAAACCATGGGTGGTTTGGTCGAGAAGATCGTTCCACGCAACACCACAATTCCAGTGGCACGCGCTCAAGAATTTACCACATTCAAAGACGGCCAAACGGCGATGTCGGTGCACGTAGTGCAAGGTGAACGTGAGATGGTGGACGACTGCCGCTCACTGGCTCGTTTCTCACTAAAAGGCATTCCTCCAATGGCGGCAGGTGCAGCGCACATTCGCGTGACGTACCAAGTTGATGCCGACGGTCTACTGTCTGTGACGGCGATGGAAAAGAGCACGGGTGTTCAATCAGAAATCCAAGTGAAACCATCTTATGGTCTTAGCGATGACGAAGTCACCAACATGCTCAAAGACTCGATGACTTACGCCAAAGATGACATGCTAGCGCGTGCACTGGCCGAGCAACGCGTAGAGGCCGACCGTGTTATCGAAGGTCTGATCGCCGCGATGCAAGCGGACGGCGATGCACTTCTGAACGAAGAAGAAAAACAGGCATTGGTTAAAGCGATTGAAGCTCTGATTGAACTTCGCAATGGCGATGATGCCGATGCTATTGAACAAGGTATTAAAGACACTGATAAGGCGAGCCAAGAGTTTGCATCACGTCGAATGGACAAATCCATCCGTGAAGCACTGGCGGGTCAATCAGTTGATAACATTTAGATCGAGGACTAAGTAGTCATGCCAAAAATTGTTGTTCTGCCCCATGAAGATCTCTGCCCAGAAGGCGCAGTATTAGAGGCAAATGAAGGCGAAACTGTATTAGACGTAGCGCTAAAGAACGGTATTGGAATTGAGCACGCTTGCGAGAAGTCGTGTGCATGTACCACTTGTCACGTCATCATCCGTGAAGGCTTTGATTCACTAGAAGAGAGTGAAGAGCTTGAAGACGATATGCTTGATAAAGCATGGGGTCTAGAGCCTGAGTCGCGTCTAGGTTGCCAAGCGGTCGTTGCGGATGAAGATCTTGTGGTAGAGATTCCAAAGTACACCCTAAACCACGCATCTGAAGATCACTAATTAACTGGAGGATTCATGAGCTTAAAATGGACTGATTCTCGTGATATCGCTATCGAGCTGTGCGATCAATTCCCAGAAACTGACCCAAAAACGGTACGTTTCACAGACTTGCATAAATGGATTACAGACTTGGAAGACTTTGATGACGATCCTAATCGCTCAAATGAAAAAATCCTCGAAGCTGTGATTTTATGCTGGATGGATGAGTACGATTAAACAGACTCACTAGTTAGTTATACAAAAACGGGCCTTTGGCCCGTTTTTTTGTCGCACCATGTTACATTGTTATTAATTCCCATGGTGCAGTCATTGGTATTGTCTCTACATAGTGATAACATCATTTGATACACAGAATGCGAAACAGCAGCCGAACTGCAACGGGCAAGCTGCAATAATTAGATTCAAGACAAGGAGAGACCATGTCTAGCACAATGTCGGTATTTATTAGCCAAGAAGCGGCGGCGCCACAATGGGGCGAAAAGGCTATCATTTCTTTCTCAGAGCAAGGTGCGACGATTCACATCGGTGAAGGCCACGATCTTGGCGCGATTCAACGCGCGGCTCGCAAGTTAGATTCACAAGGCATTTCAAACGCCACACTTGCAGGCGAAGGTTGGGATTTAGAGTCTTCTTGGGCATTTTACCAAGGTTACCGCAACTCAAAGAAAAGCACTCAAGTCGAGCTTGCTGAACTGGGTGAGCAAGATAAGAAAGAGTTAGACGCGCGCATCAAAGCGACTGACTGGACACGTGACATCATCAATAAAAGTGCTGAAGAAGTCGCGCCGCGCCAACTGGCGACTATGGCGGCAGAATTTATTAAGTCAGCGGCACCAGAGCACGTGACTTACCGCATCGTTAAAGACAAAGATCTACTCACCGAAGGTTGGGAAGGCATTTTTGCTGTTGGTCGTGGCTCTGAGCGCACCTCTGCGATGCTACAACTGGATTACAACCCAACTGGCGATGAAAACGCACCGGTATTTGCTTGTTTAGTGGGTAAGGGTATTACCTTTGATTCAGGTGGTTATAGCCTGAAACCATCGAACTTTATGACGGCGATGAAAGCGGATATGGGCGGTGCGGGCACCATTACCGGTGGTCTAGGTCTTGCCATCATGCGTGGCCTCAACAAGCGCGTAAAACTTATCCTTTGCTGTGCTGAAAACATGGTATCCGGTCGCGCGCTTAAGCTAGGTGATGTGATTACCTATAAAAATGGTAAGACGGTAGAAATCATGAATACCGATGCGGAAGGTCGTTTGGTTCTTGCTGACGGTCTTATCTACGCAAGTGAACAAAATCCAGAGCTTATCATCGACTGTGCGACGCTTACCGGCGCAGCGAAGAATGCGCTTGGCAACGATTACCACGCCATCATGTCATTTGATGACGAGCTAACGCATCAAGCACTGACCAACGCAAATCAAGAGAAAGAAGGCCTATGGCCATTGCCATTGGCTGACTTCCATCGCGGCATGTTGCCATCGAACTTCGCTGATTTGTCAAACATCAGCAGCGGTGACTACTCTCCAGGTGCAAGCACAGCGGCGGCATTCTTGTCTTACTTTGTAGAAGACTACAAGAAAGGTTGGTTGCATTTCGATTGTGCGGGTACTTACCGTAAGTCAGGAACCGACAAATGGTCTGCTGGTGCAACCGGCATGGGTGTGCGCACACTCGCTCGTTTGCTAACGGAGCAAGCTGATAAGTAATTCAAGAAAATTACTATTAATAAAAGAACAACACGAAAGAAAAGGAACACTAATGGCCCTAGAAAGAACATTCTCTATCGTTAAACCGGATGCAGTTAAGCGTAATTTGATTGGTGAGATTTATCACCGTATCGAGAAAGCAGGTCTGTCGATCATCGCAGCTAAGATGGTTCATCTTACCGACGAGCAAGCGAAAGGCTTCTACGCTGAGCATGAAGGTAAACCGTTTTTCGATGATCTTCGTGCATTCATGACCTCTGGCCCTATCATGGTTCAAGTACTTGAAGGTGAAGATGCGATTTGTCGTTATCGTGAGCTTATGGGTAAAACTAACCCAGAAGAAGCAGCGTGTGGCACTATCCGCGCGGATTACGCGCTAAGCATGCGTCACAACTCAGTGCATGGTTCAGATAGCCCAGAATCGGCAGCACGTGAGATTGAGTTTTTCTTTCCTCAGTCAGAAATTTGTCCTCGTTAATTGAGTGCAGTGATGAGTAAAAAGGAGGCGTGGCCTCCTTTTTTAATACCTGACACTTTTTGTTGTACAAAAAATGTTCACTTAGAAATGAATACCTTAATATTTTAGGGTTTTGTAACGCTTGTTGTAGGGGGCTAAAGCCTGTACAATTCGCGCCCTTAACACCATTTACCGTCATCGAAGAGGCACCATGACCACACAAAAAGTCAATCTACTCGATTTTGATCGCAAGGGTATGCGTCAGTTTTTCCAAGAGGAATTGGGCGAAAAAGCTTTCCGTGCTGATCAAGTCATGAAGTGGATCTATCATTTTGGTGTCGACGACTTCGAGAAGATGACTAACATCAATAAGAAGCTGCGTGAAAAGCTGATTCGTTTGGCAGAAATCAAAGCGCCAACCGTATCTGAAGCTCAGCACTCTTCTGATGGCACCATCAAGTGGGCAATGCGTGTTGGCGATCAAGACGTAGAAACGGTTTACATTCCCGACGATGATCGCGCGACGCTGTGTGTTTCTTCGCAGGTAGGTTGTGCACTGGAATGTAAATTCTGTTCAACGGCTCAGCAAGGTTTTAACCGTAACCTAAAAGTATCGGAAATCATCGGTCAGGTATGGCGCGCCGCGCGTGAGATCGGTCTTGAGAAAGAAACCGGTCGCCGCCCAATTACTAACGTCGTAATGATGGGCATGGGTGAGCCGCTGCTTAACATGAAAAACCTAATGCCAGCACTTGAGCTGATGCTTGATGACCTGGGGTTTGGTTTGTCTAAGCGTCGCGTAACGGTATCGACTTCAGGCGTGGTTTCTGGTTTGGATCAGATGACGGGTCAAATTGACGTTGCGTTAGCGATTTCTCTGCACGCGCCAAACGATAAGCTTCGTAGCGAAATCATGCCAATTAACGATCGCTGGGATATTCAAGACTTTTTAGCATCTGTTCGTCGCTACATCGCGTCTTCGAACGCGAACCGCGGTAAGGTAACGGTTGAGTATGTACTGCTTGACCATGTGAACGACGATATGGATCACGCCCGTGAGCTTGCTGAACTTCTTAAAGATACGCCAGCGAAGATCAACCTGATCCCATTCAACCCGTACCCAGGCTCGCCATATAAGAAGCCGAGTAATTCGCGTATCGACCGCTTCATGAAAACGCTTATGCAGTATGATTACACTGTGACGGTTCGTAAGACTCGTGGCGATGATATCGATGCCGCTTGTGGTCAGCTTGTCGGTGATGTGATTGACCGTACCAAACGTACACAGCAAATTGCAGCTCAAAAAGGCCAGCAAGCGATCCCAGTTAAAGCGGTGTAATTCGCGTACTCAAATTGAGTTGTCCAAAGCCAAGTTTCGACTTGGCTTTGTTGTATCCAGAGCAGAGTAAAAACAGCGGTTTGAATTCATCTCGCAAACTCTGATCTTTGCCACATTTCTTAGATAAATAATTGAACAATAACGGAACAAATATAGTTTTCGTTAATCAAATACTACGAAATGTCGCCAGAAAAATATGAGTCGTGTTAATTTTTAATCAAAAATGTCACTATTTGCGCTGTTTTTACTCTGGACATTTTAACTCGTGTGGAGAATCGACTATGATGAGCAGTTCCAATCGAGATGATGCTGGCTAACTCAATCGGTCAGACAGAAATCATAATAAAATCGAGCGCTTTACAAACAGAGAAGTGCCGCAGTTGGCCATTTGGGACTATGCTGTATTGAACAGCTAGTGCGAGCGATTTACCAAACTAAGACCACGAACACCTATTAAAAATAACGAACGAAGCGTGTCGTGTCTAAGTGACAACCATAAGAAGTACAATATCAATGAGTACTGAGCAAAATAACGCCACAGAACAGTCACCGCAAGCCGAGCAAGTGATGCTTGCCGGTACCATTCTAAAGCAAAAGCGTGAGGCTCTGGGTCTTACGCAGAAACAAATCGCTGATCGTTTGCGTTTGCGTGTCGCGATCATTCAGAAAATAGAATCTAATGAGTTCGATGGTGAACAAGTCGCAACGTTCACGCGTGGCTACTTACGATCCTACGCAAAAGCAGTAGGCATCGACGAGCAAGAGGTGCTCGGCACCATCGAGAATCATAGTGCAGCGCAGCACTACGAACAGCCCATGCAGAGCTTTTCGAAAAAAACCAATAAAGAAAGACACGATAGCCGTATCATGAAGCTCACTTGGGGTATTGGTGTGGTTATTATCGGTATTTCTTCGGTTTGGTGGCTGCAAAACCAACAAAAAGATACCTTGTCTGAGATCGCGGACACTTCGAGCAATGATCCTGCATTTGAAGTGGAAGCGCCTGCAACTGAAAAAATCGCCACACTTGAGGCTGAACTTGTTGCCAAGGAGCCCGAAGTGAAGACGCTCGATGTCTCTGCGATCGTTGCCACACCTGAAGAGCCACAAATCGAAGCACCTGAGGCTAGTCAAACTGAAGCGCCGGCTGAAATAGAGGTTGCTGAGGCGGTGGAGCAAACTGAACCTGCTGTAGCAGAGCCAAAGCCTGCTAATGGACTGACTAATCTGACAATGTCGTTCTCTGGTGACTGCTGGATCCAAGTCAAAGACGCCGATGGCAAAACGGTGTCGACCGGCATTAAAAAAGCAGGAGACAACCTAAGTCTGGATGGCAAAGCGCCTTTCAAAGTTATTTTAGGCGCGCCTGAGAAGGTTTCTATGACATTAGCGAGTGAACCTGTCGACCTTTCTGGGTATACTTCAGGCAAAGTAGCTCGATTCACCTTACCTTAGAAAACACTATGCATCACGAATCACCAATTAAACGTCGTCCCTCTACGCGTATTTATGTGGGCGATGTACCTATCGGCGATGGCGCACCTATCGCCGTTCAGTCAATGACGAACACGCGTACGACCGATGTAGCCGCGACGGTTGCTCAAATCAAAGCTTTGGAAAACGTAGGCGCTGACATCGTTCGTGTCTCTGTTCCTACCATGGATGCGGCGGAAGCCTTCCGTGAGATCAAAAAGCAGGTTTCTATTCCGCTGGTCGCTGATATTCACTTCGACTACCGTATCGCGCTGAAAGTGGCTGAATACGGCGTTGATTGCTTGCGTATCAACCCAGGCAACATTGGTAATGAAGAGCGTATTCGTTCGGTCGTAGACTGTGCACGCGATAAGAACATTCCAATTCGTATTGGTGTCAATGGTGGCTCTCTGGAAAAAGACATCCAGATGAAATACGGTGAACCAACACCAGAGGCTTTGGTTGAGTCTGCAATGCGTCACGTGGACATTCTTGATCGACTTAACTTTGACCAGTTCAAAGTGAGCGTGAAGGCGTCTGACGTATTCCTCGCGGTAGACTCGTACCGCCTACTTGCTAAGAAAATCGACCAGCCGCTTCACCTAGGTATTACGGAAGCGGGTGGTGCACGTGCCGGTTCAGTGAAATCATCGGTTGGCCTTGGCATGCTGTTAGCGGAAGGTATCGGTGATACGCTGCGTATTTCTCTTGCTGCGAATCCAGTAGAAGAAATTAAAGTGGGTTTCGACATTTTGAAATCACTGCGCATCCGCTCTCGCGGCATTAACTTTATTGCTTGTCCAAGCTGTTCACGCCAAGAGTTCGACGTGATCGGTACCGTCAACGCACTAGAAGAGCGTTTGGAAGATGTGATCACACCAATGGACGTGTCTATTATTGGCTGTGTGGTGAATGGTCCAGGTGAAGCCGAAGTGTCTCATCTTGGCCTAGCGGGCAGTAACAAGAAGAGTGCTTTTTATGAAGACGGTAAACGTCAGAAAGAGCGCTTTGACAACGATGACCTCGTTAATCAGCTTGAAGCAAAAATTCGAGCGAAAGCGTCGATGCTAGATTCCGCGAATCGCATCGAAGTCAATCAAGTAGAAGACAAATAATCTCAACGAAATTACGGTATTAAACTGTGGCAAAAACTATTCAAGCAATCCGAGGCATGAACGACTGCCTCCCAACACAATCTCCACTTTGGCAAAAAGTTGAGAATACAGTGAAGCATGTGGTCAGCGCATATGGCTACAACGAAGTACGTATGCCAATCGTTGAGATGACCCATCTATTCAGCCGTGCTATCGGTGAAGTGACTGATGTGGTTGAGAAAGAGATGTACACCTTTGAAGACCGCAACGGCGATAGCCTAACACTGCGTCCAGAAGGCACAGCTGGCTGTGTTCGTGCAGGTATTGAAAACGGTCTGCTTTACAACCAAGAGCAGCGTTTGTGGTACATGGGTCCAATGTTCCGTCACGAGCGTCCGCAAAAAGGTCGCTACCGTCAGTTCCACCAATGTGGTGTGGAAGTATTTGGCCTAAACGGTCCTGACGTTGACGCTGAACTTATTATGATGACCGCGCGTCTTTGGCGTGAGCTGGGTATCGACAAGCATGTTCGTCTAGAACTGAACTCTATTGGTTCTCTAGAAGCGCGCGCTAACTACCGTACGGCACTGATTGCTCACCTAGAGCAGCACGTTGATGTGTTGGATGAAGACAGCAAACGTCGCATGCACACCAACCCATTACGCGTATTGGATAGCAAAAACCCAGACGTTCAAGCGATCTTGGTGGATGCGCCAGAGCTTTCTGACTACCTCGATGAAGAATCAAAAGCACATTTTGCCGGTCTATGTGAACTTCTTGACGCAGCAGGCATCGAATATACGGTTAACCAACGTTTGGTTCGTGGCCTGGATTACTACAACCGTACTGTTTTCGAGTGGATCACTGAAAGCCTAGGTGCTCAAGGCACTGTATGTGGCGGTGGTCGTTACGACGGCCTTGTTGAACAGCTTGGCGGTAAAGCAACACCAGCAGTTGGCTTCGCTATGGGTCTTGAGCGTCTGGTTCTGATGATGGAAACGCTTGAACTGACTGACGTTCGTCGCAGTGTTGACGTTTATGTCGTCACCGCTGGTGAAGGCACTATGATGGCAGGCATGAAGCTTGCTGAAAGTCTTCGTGAAGCGATCCCAGGTATTCGAGTAATGAACCACTTTGGTGGCGGTAACTTCAAGAAACAATTCAAACGCGCAGACAAAGTCGGGGCGGTATATGCTCTTGTGCTTGGTGAGACTGAAGTGGCTGAGAATACGGTCGTGGTCAAAGATTTGCAGGGCGGAGAGCAAGAAACTGTTGCTCAAACCGAGTTAGCCGCTAAATTAGCAGATATTATTTAAGTTTAAACCTAAAACAATAGGCAGCGAGGTTTCAGCTGCCTATTCGTTTAGGTAACGATTTCTTTTAAGAGGACAGGAAGTGGAACTCTACGATTCTGAAGAACAACAAGTTGAAGCGATCAAAGACTGGTGGAAAGAGAACGGCAAAGCCGTTGTGCTTGGCGTTGTTGTTGGTCTAGGTGGTTTATTTGGCTGGCGTTATTATCAAGATTCCGTTGTCCAAGCTCAGGAAGCAGCATCAGAACAGTACAGCAAAGCCGTTGAGTCCATTGTCGCAAAAGGCGCAGACTCAAGTGCAGATGTACAAGCATTTATCGATACCAGCAAAGATAGCGAATACGCGGTTCTAGCAGCAATGCAATTGGCAAAAGCCCAAGTGGAAGCAGGCAACTTTGAAGATGCATTGACTCAGCTTCAGTGGGCGCAAAGCAATACCAAAGATGCGGCGATTACTCCGCTAGTGACTTATCGTATTGCACGTCTAATGATTGAATCCGGTGACAACGCGGGTGCTCGCGCTGAACTTGATAAAATCACGGACACAGCCTGGGCTGGTCGTGTGGCAGAGCTTCGTGGTGACATCGCGATTCGCGAAGGCGATCGTGATGCGGCATATACCGCTTACACCGAAGCGCAGCAAGCACAAGATGCTAGCCAAGCGCTACAGCTTAAATTGGATGATCTTGCCAAGTAAGGGCTATAGCCGATGAATAGACTCGTTAAAAAGGTATTACTTTCTATCTCGGTATTAGGTGTACTTGCTGGGTGTTCGAGTGAAGAGGACACCATCATTATGGCGCCGTTGCCGGAAGTGCAAAGTGAGTTCACACCAAGCACGGAGTGGTCTTCAAGCATTGGCGATGGCGTTGGAAGTTTCTTCTCAAAGCTGTCTCCGGTCTACGCGTATGACAAGCTGTTTGTTGCTAGCCGTGAAGGTGAAGTGAAAGCCATGGATCCGGAAACGGGCAAAACTCTTTGGCAGGTGGATATCACCGGCGAGGTGACAGCTCGACTTTCAGGTGGCATCGCTGCAGCCTATCAAAAGCTTTACATCGGCAGTGAAAATGGCGAAGTGATTGCGCTTGACGTCGAGACAGGTGAAGAGCTTTGGCGAGCAGAAGTGAACGGTGAAGTTCTGGCGATGCCTGTAGCGGACTCCAGTCTTGTTATGGTGCACACGAGTCAAGGCGTATTAACGGCTCTAGAACAAACCACTGGTGAAGAGCGTTGGGCAATCAGTACTGACGTTCCAAACCTAACACTGCGCGGTGATAGTGCTCCTGCAACGGTGTCTGGTGGTGTGTTCTGGGGCACCGCGAATGGTCGTTTGGCGGCCGCATTATTGAACGTGGTCAGCTGATTTGGCAGCAGCCTGTGGGTACACCAAAAGGTGCGACTGAAATTGACCGTTTGGTGGATGTTGACTCCTCACCCATTATCCTAGGCGGCACGCTGTATACAGTGGGCTTCAATGGTCAGTTGATTTCTATTGATCTTCGTTCTGGTAACCCAATCTGGAAGCGTAACTACTCCTCTGCTACAGATATGACCACGGACAACCGCAGCCTGTTTTTGATCTCAGAAACGGATCATGTTATTGCCGTTGATGCGCGCAGTGGTACCGAGCTTTGGGAAAATAGCCAGCTTGAGAACCGTCAGTTGACTGCTCCTGTGATTGTCGATGGTTACCTTGTGGTGGGTGACAGCCTAGGTTATCTGCACTGGCTTGATCGTCAAACAGGTGAGTTTGTAGCGCAACAAATGACGAATGACAGCGGCATGGCGGTAGGGCCAACATTGGTACCAGGCGGCTACGTGATCATCAATCGCGACGGTGAAATAAAGAAACTCACCATTAACTAGAAAGCGTGATATAATTCACAAACGGCTCCTGGCTGATTTTCAGTTAGGAGCCGTTTTATTGCTGCGAAGCAAAAGGATCTTTTCGAGCTCGGATAGATAGAATACGTTGTGGTTATAGGAAAACGAGAGCATTTTTACCTATAACTACAATAAGAAATAATTGTAGAGGTTAATATGTTACCTGTTGTTGCCCTAGTTGGACGCCCGAATGTGGGTAAGTCGACACTGTTTAATAGACTGACGCGTACGCGTGATGCATTGGTAGCGGATTTTCCGGGACTAACGCGCGACCGTAAATATGGTCAAGCTCAGTTGGGTGAGAATGAGTTCATTGTTATCGATACTGGTGGTATTGATGGCACTGAAGAAGGTGTAGAAACCAAAATGGCGGAACAATCGTTAGCTGCGATTGAAGAAGCTGACGTCGTGCTATTCCTTGTGGATGGCCGTGCGGGTTTGACGGTTGCGGATGAAGCGATTGCCAACCACCTACGTAAAATTGAAAAGCCAGCTTTCCTTGTTGTGAACAAGGTAGATGGTATTGATGCTGATGCTGCAAGCGCTGAGTTTTGGCAGCTAGGTGTTGAAAACATGTATCACATTGCTGCGGCTCATGGCCGTGGTGTGACCGCTCTGCTTGACCGCGCCTTGGATCCTTTCTTTGAGCACCTTTCTGAAACTGAAGGTGAAATCGAAGACCTGACCATGTTTGAAGATGCGGAAGATGAGAAACTCGACTATACCGAAGAAGAAGCGGAAGCTGAGTACAAGCGTCTTCAAGATCAGCCAATTAAACTGGCGATCATTGGTCGTCCAAACGTTGGTAAATCAACCCTGACTAACCGTATTCTTGGTGAAGAGCGTGTGGTGGTTTATGACATGCCAGGTACGACACGTGACTCCATTTATATCCCGATGGAGCGCGATGGCCGTGAATACGTTCTGATTGATACTGCAGGCGTGCGTCGTCGTAAGCGCATCAATGAAACGGTTGAGAAGTTCTCAGTGGTTCAAACGCTAAAAGCGATTGAAGATGCTAACGTGGTATTGGTAGTTATCGATGCCCGCGAGAATATCTCAGACCAAGATCTTAGCTTGTTAGGTTTTGCCCTTAACGCAGGTCGCTCAATTGTTCTCGCTGTGAACAAGTGGGATGGTTTGGATACAGACGTGAAAGAGCAGGTGAAAAAAGAGCTAGACCGTCGTCTAGGCTTTGTGGATTTTGCCCGTATTCACTTTATCTCTGCGCTTCACGGCACAGGCGTTGGTCACTTGTTCGAATCTGTTCAAGAAGCGTACAAGTCGGCGACGACGCGTGTAGGTACATCAGTACTGACTCGCATCATGAAAATGGCAACAGAAGATCACCAACCGCCGATGGTTCGTGGTCGCCGCGTGAAGCTGAAGTATGCGCACGCTGGTGGTTATAACCCGCCAATCGTTGTTGTTCACGGTAACCTAGTGAACGAGCTGCCAGATTCTTACAAGCGCTACCTGATGAACTACTATCGCCGTTCATTGGAAATCATGGGGACGCCAATTCGAATTAACTTCCAGAGCAGTGACAACCCGTTCGAAGGTAAAACGAGTAAGATGACTCTTTCTCAAGAGCGTAAGCGTAAGCGCCTGATGACTATGATGAAAGGTCGTCCTAAGAAATAAAGCATTAGCGTAATGACGCCCTCTGAATCAGAGGGCGTTTTTTTGTGTTGAATAAAAGTTATGTCGTGAGGAAAGGTTGATGATAACAGCCACTAAGGTGCACTTTTGCCATCAAGTTTGGACGCTAGAAAGTCAGATCCAACTTCTCTCTCAAACCGAACAATACTGTGACGTCGTCGTCGCAGAGACGCCTTTTCATCCTGTCAGTCATATCTGGCCGGATCATCCCGCAGATAAAGGCACACTGTCGGTAAGCGGTGTTGATTATGAGGTTATCGATTGTCTAGTGGGTGCCGTTGAAATGGCCACTGGCGTTCTTTACGTTGCAGAGTCGATACCGGTTAAGCGTGATACTGAAGGTTGGGAATTTGTCGTCGTTCACCGTATTGTAAAGGGTGCCGAGCTGACCGAGAAGCAAAGCGTGATTCTACAAGTCGACAAGCAATATCAACAAAGCCTGAGCCGAGGACATAGCGCCGGTCATATTGCCTCACTCGCACTGAATAAAGTCTTGGCGTTAGCCTACTGGCGAAAAGATGCCGATCGAAAAGACGGCTTGGGGCACTATGATTTTAATAGTTATGCTCAAGAGCAGAGTTTTGTATCGCCAGATCGCTGTTTTGACAACTATCGACTGGGCAAGACGCTGCGAAAGCGTGGTTTGAATACCGCACAAGTGTTGGAAGAGCTCGCAGATATCGAAACTAAGGTTAATCAGCAACTGCAAGATTGGCTAAGTGTACCAAGTGATGTAACGATGAGGCTTGAAGGCCCCTATTTGACCAGTTCTCGTTACTGGCATTGTCATTTGGACGGTGTAGATGTTGTCATGCCTTGCGGAGGAACTCACATTTCGTCGACACAAGCGTTTTCAAGAATCAACGTTGAGCTGCGTGCTATCGATGGGAGCTATATCGAAATGCACACCGATGTAATTCAATAATGACAAATACGATCTTTTTATGAAACTCTGTGTGGGCTCTTATTTTACTTAAAGATTGGATTTTTGTTTTGTTAAAAATCGAAATACAGGATATGTAACTTATGCTTTCGGTGTGTGGTTATATAAATGTTCTTTTTTAAGCAGATCGCTGATCAAGCTAGCTTTTGAAGATGATCATATAAAGATCGTTTTCGCTGCATCACCTTGTTCGGCGCATGTAAGGCTTTAAAGGTTAAATTACGTTCAAATATTCTTTTGGTCAATAGTTCATCTATCTGTCCCCTGTGTTAGTATGTGCCTGAAGCGCATAATAAACAGTCTGCTATCCGCTTTGCGAGAGTGATAAAGCAGCAAACAAAAAGACGCGAACTATGAATAAAGACTTGCTGATCGATGCCCATAAAGGCATGAATAACTTATTAAAGGATCTCGCGCTGGGACTTCCCCAATCCCAGTTAGTGTCAAGGATAGTCAAGCTGACAGAACGCTTGTTTCCGGACAAACGAGTTTCAATTTTATCATTGGATGAAGAAACCCATTGTTTGCACACAGTGGCAGCGCCCAACCTGCCCATTGCATACAATGAGGCCATAGATGGCATCGCTATCGGTGAGCGTGTTGGATCCTGTGGCGCCGCCGCTTTTCTAAAGCGCTCAGTGATCGTTGAAGATGTGACACAGCACTGTAACTGGCAACCGTACACAGAGCTGGCAGCTTCTGCTGATATTCGAGCCTGTTGGTCGGTGCCCGTTATTTCTACACAGCAACATTGTTTAGGGACGTTTGCTCTCTATAGTAACAGCACAGCGACGCCGGAAGCCATTGAGGTGGAGGTGTTAGAATCACTTGCCGCAGTATATTCGGTGGCGCTTGAGAAATATGCGCTTGAAGACAAGCTCACTTTCCAAGCTCAGATGGATCCTCTCACACACTGTTTAAATCGACGTGAGCTTCTTGAGAGAGTCGAGAAGAGTCATTGCTTCGATGGAAATATACTGGGCTGCTTTTTTGTCGACATCGACAAGTTTAAACAGGTGAACGACGAATACGGTCATTACTTTGGTGATAAAGTACTAAAAGCGGTGGCGAAAGAACTCAAAGCGATACTGCCGCCTCAAGCGGTTCTCGGTCGTTATGGTGGCGATGAGTTCTTGGCATTTTGCTGTTTTCCAAGCGAAGAGGGGGCTCGAGAGTTCTATGAGACTCTGAGTAGCGAATTGAATAAGCCAGTGACACTGGAAGAGACCAATATCTCTGTTAGTGTAGGTTTTGCTACCAAAGAGTGTTGCTCTGATTTGCCGATGGACAAGTTGATCCGTAAAGCGGATGCTGAGATGTACAAGGTGAAACGACGCAACCGACGCACCGTCCCAATGACCACGTATTCTCAAATGCTTGCTTCTTAGCTCCAGAGTGGACGGAGTATTTAGACAGAGCCAAGACTGAAAGGTGATTTTGATTAGCATCAATGCGTTGTCTGCAATGAAAGTCGTATGATGCTAATATTAAATATTGCTAATATAGGTACGAGTCATGACAAATACACAAAATAACTGTCCGACGTGTCATCAAGAATTAGATTGGGATGGTCAGTATCACTGTAGTGATTGTCAACGCCACTACAAAAAGATCGGTTTTTGTCCCGATTGTGACGCTGAGTTAGAGAAGTTACAGGCGTGTGGCTCTGCGAGCTACTTTTGTAATAGCTGCAATGAGCTCAAATCCAAGTCCCGAGTGAAATTTGTCTTTGAGGCTTTGGACTAGGCAAGTCTGGCTAGATTAGCCAATATCCCCTGTACGAATAACCTGAGACTCGATAACACCGTTATCGAGTTTCGTCGTTATGGTACTACCGACTTCGACATTGTTGGCATTTGTGATCACCTGACCATTGCTGTCTTGAGTAATCGAATACCCGCGTTGTAGCGTCGCGAGTGGGCTGACGGTATCCAGTTTTCCTGCTGTAACGGCGAACTGATGCTTGGCAGTATCGAGCTGTTTCTGTATCGCTTGTTTGAGTCGAGCTTGCAATTGAATCAGTCGGTTTGATTGCTTTTCCAATTGACGGTCTGGAGACAGCGCCATCAATCGATGCTGCTTATTGTTAAGACGCAGAGCTTCTTGTGACAAACGTTGTTTCATCGCCGCACTCAAGCGATATTCAAACTCATCCAGAAGCTGACTTTGTCTTTGCAGCTGATGTTTTGGGTGATGACTATTTAGCGATTGTGTCAGCGCTGAAAATTGCTGTTTTTGCTGAGCAAGGTAAATCTGCATGGTATTGCGCAGTCTTTGCTCGCGGCTCTTAAGTGTCTCGTGCTTATGTGACGTGTCATTGCTAACTAGCTCCGCGGCTGCACTTGGTGTTGGCGCACGGACATCGGCAACATAATCGGCTATAGTGACATCAATTTCATGCCCGACGGCACTAATGATAGGGATCTGACTTGCAGCAATAGTTCTCGCCACGATTTCATGGTTGAAGCACCATAAATCTTCCAGTGAGCCACCGCCTCGACCGACAATCAACACATCACACTCGTTACGACTATTGGCACGTCCAATTGCTTGCGCAATCTCAATCGCCGCCGCATCACCTTGAACCGTTGTTGGGTAGATAACGACAGGCAGTGATGGGTCACGTCTTTTCAGGACATCGAGAATATCGAACAGCGCGGCACCGGTTTTAGAAGTGATGATACCCACGCGTTTAGGATGAGAGGGCAGAGGCTTTTTCAGTGACTGTGAGAATAACCCCTCAGCCGCCAGCGACATTTTTAGCTTCTCAAATTCTTGCTGCAGTCTGCCATCGCCTTCTGGTTGCATCGATTCAATGATCAGTTGGTAGTCACCACGTGGCTCATACAAAGAGAGACGCGCTTTTACCAATACTTGATTGCCGTTGACGGGCTTAAAGGTCACTCGGCGATTATTGCCACGGAACATAGCGCACTTAACTTGAGCGCGAGAGTCTTTTAGCGTGAGGTACCAGTGACCAGAAACAGGTGCAGAAAAGTTAGAGATTTCACCGACTAACCAGACAATCCCCATTTCATTTTCTAGCAATAAACGTACTTCGGAATTCAAACGAGAGACCGTGTAAATGTTCTGATTGGAAGAAGATGAATGAGAAGTAGATCGCGGGGATAGGGACACAGCTAATCTCAAAGACGTGAGTATGGAAATTAGCGGCAATATAATACATATCAAGGGGGTAAATGCAAATAAAAAATAGAAAAATGTGTAGCCAAGCGATTTCGTCGGGCGTATAATCCCACCGCAATATCTAATCCAAATCACCTTATTATGCGAAACGATAAGGGCGGATTATCCTTTAAACTCCTCTATTGTGAGATATTGCAAATGCTAAGAATTGCCAAAGAAGCGCTGACGTTCGATGATGTACTACTCGTTCCAGCTCACTCCACCGTTCTCCCAAACACAGCTGATCTTCGCACTCGGCTGACCAAGAATATCACTCTGAATATTCCAATGATCTCTGCGTCTATGGACACAGTGACAGAAGCGCGTCTTGCGATCGCGCTAGCCCAAGAAGGTGGCATTGGCTTTATCCACAAGAACATGTCTATCGAGCAACAAGCTGAGCAGGTTCGTCTAGTTAAAATCTTTGAAGCAGGTGTGGTGACTAACCCAGTAACGGTTAGCCCAGACGCATCTATCGCTGACGTGGTTGCGCTGACTGATAAGCACGGCTTCGCTGGTTTCCCTGTTGTTGCTGAAAACAACGAGCTTGTAGGCATCATCACTGGTCGTGATGTTCGCTTTGTTACTGACCTTTCTAAGAAAGTAGAAGCAGTAATGACGCCAAAAGAGCGTCTAGCCTCTGTTAAAGAAGGTGCTTCTCGTGAAGAAGTACAAGAAGAGATGCACCGCGCACGTGTTGAGAAGGTACTGGTTGTAAACGACGAGTTCCAACTAACCGGTATGATCACAGCAAAAGACTTCCACAAAGCAGAACGTAAGCCTAACGCATGTAAAGATGCACAAGGTCGTCTACGTGTTGGTGCTGCAGTTGGTGCTGGCGCTGGTAACGAAGAACGTGTTAAAGCGCTTGTTGAAGCGGGTGTTGACGTTCTACTTATCGACTCTTCACACGGTCACTCTGAAGGTGTTCTAAACCGTATCCGCGAAACTCGCGCAGCTACCCAGATCTTGACATCATCGGTGGTAACGTGGCGACAGCGGCAGGCGCTAAAGCTCTGATTGAAGCTGGCGTAAGCGCAGTTAAAGTCGGTATCGGTCCTGGTTCTATCTGTACAACTCGTATCGTAACGGGTGTTGGTGTACCTCAAATCACAGCGATTTCAGACGCGGCTTCAGCAGCTGAAGAGTATGGCATTCCAGTTATCGCTGACGGCGGTATCCGTTTCTCAGGTGATATCTGTAAAGCTATCGTAGCTGGCGCATCTTGTGTCATGGTTGGCTCAATGTTCGCTGGTACTGAAGAAGCTCCGGGTGAAGTTATCCTTTACCAAGGTCGTTCATACAAAGCTTACCGCGGTATGGGTTCACTTGGCGCAATGTCTCAAGGCTCTTCTGACCGTTACTTCCAATCTGACAACGCGGCTGACAAGCTGGTTCCAGAGGGTATCGAAGGTCGTATTGCTTACAAAGGTCGCCTAAAAGAGATCGTTCACCAGCAAATGGGTGGTCTTCGTTCAAGCATGGGTCTAACTGGCTCTGCGACTATCGAAGACATGCGTACTAAAGCAGAATTCGTTCGCATCTCTGGTGCAGGCCTAAACGAATCTCACGTACACGATGTTCAAATCACCAAGGAAGCGCCTAACTACCGTTTGGGTTAATTAATCGTTTAGGTTAATTAACCACTTAGGTTACTAGCGATAACGTAGTGAAATAAATCCTACGTAAACGTTTGCTTTTTTCCTTGAAGCAAAGATAAGAGGCGGGTAAACTCGCCTCCGTTTTCAACACTTAGCTGATAAGATTGCCCAAAATGACGAAAAATATTCATGACCAACGAATTCTGATCCTAGACTTCGGTTCTCAATACACGCAGCTAGTAGCACGTCGTGTTCGTGAAATCGGTGTTTACTGTGAACTGTGGAGCTGGGACGTAGAAGAAGCGGATATTCGTGAATTCAACCCAGACGGTATCATCCTATCTGGTGGTCCAGAAAGCGTTACGGAAGACAACTCTCCACGTGCTCCTCAGTACGTATTTGATTCAGGTGTTCCAGTTCTTGGCGTGTGCTACGGCATGCAAACCATGGCTGAGCAGCTGGGCGGTAAAGTAGCGGGCTCTAACGAGCGTGAATTTGGCTACGCACAAGTTAAAGTATCTGGTGACTCTGCAATCTTTAAAGATCTTGAAGAAACTCAAGATGTTTGGATGAGCCACGGCGACAAAGTTGTTGAAATCCCAGCAGACTTCGTAAAAGTTGGTGAGACGGATACCTGTCCGTACGCAGCAATGGCAAACGAAGAGAAGAAATACTACGGTGTTCAGTTCCACCCAGAAGTGACACACACTAAGCAAGGCCTACAAATGCTAGAGAACTTCGTTCTTGGCGCTTGTGGCTGTGAGCGTCTATGGACGCCTGGTTCTATCATTGAAGACGCGGTTGCTCGCATTAAAGAGCAAGTGGGCGACGATGAAGTAATTCTAGGTCTGTCTGGCGGTGTTGACTCATCAGTAGTGGCGATGCTTGTTCACCGCGCTATCGGCGACAAACTGACGTGTGTATTTGTAGACAACGGTCTACTTCGTCTAAACGAAGGCGAGCAAGTGATGGAGATGTTTGGCGACAAGTTCGGCCTAAACATCATCAAGGTAGATGCAGAAGAGCGTTTCCTTGCAGCACTTGAAGGCAAGTCTGATCCAGAAGAGAAGCGTAAGACTATCGGTCACGTATTCGTAGACGTATTCGACGAAGAGTCGAAGAAGCTAAAAAACGCGAAGTGGTTGGCTCAAGGTACTATCTACCCAGATGTTATTGAATCTGCAGCATCGAAAACAGGTAAAGCACACGTCATCAAGTCTCACCACAACGTGGGTGGTCTTCCTGATGATATGGAAATGGGTCTGGTTGAGCCGCTACGCGAGCTATTCAAAGACGAAGTACGTAAGATCGGTCTAGAGCTAGGTCTTCCATACAACATGCTTTATCGTCACCCATTCCCAGGTCCAGGCCTAGGTGTACGTGTACTTGGCGAAATCAAGAAAGAGTACTGTGATCTACTGCGCCGTGCTGATGCTATCTTCATTGAAGAGTTGCACAATGCAGACCTTTACCACAAGGTATCTCAAGCGTTCACGGTATTCCTACCTGTGCGTTCTGTAGGTGTAATGGGCGATGGCCGTAAATACGACTGGGTAGTTTCTCTACGTGCTGTTGAGACTATCGACTTCATGACGGCTCACTGGGCGCACCTACCATACGACTTCCTAGGTAAGGTTTCTAACCGTATCATCAATGAAGTAGACGGTATCTCGCGCGTGGTTTACGACATCTCTGGTAAGCCACCTGCAACTATCGAGTGGGAATAATCCTCGATAGACTGCGTCAATTAAGACAATGACTGACAGTACAAAGCCGACATTACGTCGGCTTTTTTTATGCCTATCAGAAACTTCTTATATTAGATATGCAATCTGTAAAACTTAGATTGCAAATAATAGATCTGCTCAACATTCATATTTTGGATTAAAATTTTTCTGTAACTTTTACCACTAATTTTGAATTTAGGGCTCTTTGACAATGTCTAACAAACTCGCGAACCCAGCGCCGCTTGGCCTAATGGGTTTTGGTATGACCACCATCCTACTTAACATCCACAATGCAGGTTTCTTCCCAATTGACTCGATGATCCTGGCGATGGGTATTTTCTATGGCGGTCTAAGCCAAGTGTTTGTTGGCATGATGTGCTTTAAACGTGGCGACACTTTCGGCACCACTGCGTTCACATCGTACGGTCTATTCTGGTTGACGCTTGTAGGTATTATTGTGATGCCTTACATGGGTCTTCCAGCAAGCCCTGCGAAGTTCATGGGTTGGTACCTACTGCTTTGGGGCGTGTTTACGGGTTTCATGTTTATTGGTTCACTTTGCTACCCAGTGGCTAAGCAAGTAGTGTTTGGTTCACTAACTATCCTATTCTTCTTGCTAGCAGCGCGTGATTTCTTCGGTAGTGAATTGATTGGTACCATCGCAGGCTTTGAAGGCATTTTCTGTGGCGCGAGTGCGATTTACTTCGCTATGGCTCAAGTACTGAACAATGAGTACGGCCGCACTATTTTGCCTATCGGTGAGAAAAAAGCGCCAGTAGCTTCTGCACACGAAGTGGCAGCATAATTTAAGTTTCATTCATTCGGGAACAGTGAATGACAAAAGGGGTAGCTAAGCTACCCCTTTTTCTTTATGCGATCACTAACTCTAATTATGATGTCTGTGTCTGAGTCGACGCAGAATCCGTTTCTTGAGCCGCTTCAGGCTTTTTACCTGTTTTACGCTCGTATCGACCTTCCCAGTAATCTGCGTTTTTGATACCAAGTGCAACTGGGTTAAACGTATACTCTTCAACCCCTTGTTTTTGCTGCTTCTCGTAGTCTTTAAGTGCCACGATAGCTGGTTTCGCGATGAAGAAGATAATCAAGATGCCGACAATGTTTAGCCACGCCATGAGACCTACACCGACATCACCCATCGCCCAAGCTAGGTTCGCAGCTTTCACCGTGCCGTAGAATACCGAGGTGATCAGAACCAGCTTCAATAAGAACATCAGGCCGTTTAACTTAAAGGTACGACGAATGTAAGCAATATTGGTTTCTGCAATGTAGTAGTACGCCAAGATAGTGGTAAAGGCGAAGAAGAACAACGCGAACGCAATGAACAGCTTACCAACGCCAGGCATAGTACTTTCAATCGCTAGCTGAGTGAACGCAGGGCCGTTAGCACCAATGGTTTCAGCAAGGTTTTGAACCAAGAATGTGCTTTCAGGACCGTGTACGTTGTACGCGCCAGTGATTAGAATCATAAATGCCGTTGCAGAACAAACCAGCAGGGTATCGATGTAGATAGAGAAAGACTGAACCAGACCTTGCTGCGCAGGGTGATCAACGTTTGCTGCTGCCGCTGCGTGAGGACCGGTACCTTGCCCCGCTTCGTTAGAGTATACGCCGCGCTTAACCCCCAACCAATTGCAGCACCAAAGCCAGCCATTGGCGTGAAAGCATCGCCGATGATCATACCCACGATACGTGGCACTTCACCGATGTTTAGAAGAATGATCACAAATGCAATGATTATGTAAGCCAGCGCCATGAAAGGAACAACGATTTGGGTGAAATGCGCGATACGTTTTACGCCACCGAAGATGATGAAGCAAGAATGATAGAGATGACAGCGCCAGTGAAAATTTTGGCAAAACTGATGGTACCGATCGCTGTTTCAATCATTGCGCCTGTGCCAAAGGCCGTTTCCACGGCGTTACCAATACTGTTCGATTGAACGCCTGGAAGAAGCACACCGCATGCAAAGATAGTCGCAATTGCGAAGATCCACGCGTACCACTTTTGACCCATGGCTTTTTCAATGTAGTAAGCCGGACCACCACGGAACTCGCCACGATCTTCCTCTTTATAGATCTGCGCGAGTGTTGATTCGATGTAGGCTGTTGCAGCACCAAAGAAGGCCACCATCCACATCCAGAAAACCGCACCAGGACCACCAAAACCGATCGCCGCAGCCACACCTGCGATGTTACCTGTACCGACGCGTCCAGACAGCGAAACGGCCAGTGCTTGGAACGATGAGATCCCTTTCTCTGAGCTCTTACCTGATAGTAGTAGGCGCCACATTTCGAAGAAATGACGGACTTGTACAAATCGAGTAAGAATGGAGTAGAAAAGGCCAGCACCAAGACATAAATAAATAAGAGCGGGACTCCAGATAATCCCATTTAAAAAATCAACTAAAGACTGCATAGTTCTTCCCTGTAAAGCTTGGGATGAGGTCGAAGCTCAGCGACTCATGGTCTGATTGTTCGACATCATTTGTTGATGCTCATCCTTTATCAATCGTCCTTGCTTGCACGAAAAGCATGACAAAGGTAAGCGCGAAGTGTTTGAACCTTACAAACACGAGACGACATCCTAACCAACTTTGTTGCTAATGTTAATCTTGGTTGTAAATATTGTGTTAACGCGTGACTTTGGGCACAAAATCCGAAGTGGGGCTTGTGGATGTGATTTTTGTTTGTTAAGTGACCGGTAGGGAGATGAAAAAATGCCGACCATAGGGTCGGCATTGAGGGTTTATTTTGTATCAAGACCTTGCTGCCAAAAGGCAATTTCCATTCTTGTGGCCGTTTTAAACACTTGTATGAGTTCTTGGCCTCTTTGGCTATCGAGCTCAATCTCTTTGAGTAGTTTGTCTAAACGTTGAATACTCACCTGAACCCCGGATTGAAAATCTTCACCCGCATAAAGCTCAATCCAACTGCGATAGGGGTTGCCTTCCAATACCGTTGTTGGCGACTCAATCAACGCTTTACCGATAACAGCGTAGCCAATCGCACAAGGGGCGAGTGCCGCGTAAAGATCGACAAGCTCACCTGTCATGCCGGCATCGAGCACATAGCGTGTATAAGCCACGGTACCAAAGTCTTCCGTTTCCGCTTCCATATCGGCTTCGGTGATGCCCCATTGACTGCAATAGGCGACGTGATGACCAATTTCAGACTCAAGAAGTGCCGCCACGCTCGGTACAGCTTCTCGCATTTGCGTCAGCGTTTTCGCTTTATAGATAGCCAGCGCATAGGCTCTTGCATACTGCTTGAGAAATAGAAAGTCTTGCTTGAGGTAGTGCAAGTAGGCTTTCTGCTCAAGTTGACCTTTAGCGAGCTGCTGTACAAATTCATGCTCGGTGTAGCCTTGCCATTCTGCACGGCAAGCATTGATAAGATCTTGGTGGTTCATAGTTGCTCCTAAAGTACCGGCACCATTGTTTGGGCAGTCGGCTTGTTAGAGATGATCTTGTGTTGGTACATAAACTCGGTGAACGCATCGTATTTGGCGGCATCAACAGCCGATGGACGAAGTGCAAATCGAGTGAGGGTGTCGCGCCATGCTCGTTTGTTCAGTTCGTTGTTCAGTGTGTCTGGTGCGTAAGCAACAAATTCCTTCCAAGACGCTTGAGGGTGATTGACGATGTAAGTTGTCGCTTTTTCAATCGCGCGGTTAAACTTGGCAATCGCCTCTTTGTCATAGCTGTTTGCATTCGCCACAAACACCAACTCTTCATAGGTTGGCACGCCATGTTCTTCAGGGAAAAACGCTTTTGGTTTGAAGCCTTCCAGCTCTAGTTGGTTAGTTTCGAAGTTTCGTAGACCGCCCCAAATCGCATCCACCTTGCCAGATGCCAATGACGATGACAGCGCCCAACCTACATTGATGATCTGAACATCTTTGTACTCAACACCCTCCGTTTTTAGCATAGTGCCAATGGTCGCTTCCTCATTGCCAGCGATAGCGATACCTATTTTTTTGCCTTTGAGATCGCCGAGAGAGTTAATCTTGCCATTGTCCAACACCATCATAGTATTGAGCGGGGTAGCGATAAGCGTGGCGCTACGAATTAGTGGCAGTCCGGCAGCCACATCAATGGTGAGACTGGTCTGGTAAGACACCGCCATATCCACTTTGCCAGCAGCAACGAGTTTGGCTGGTGTGCTCGGGTCGGCGGGTTCTTGGATGTTGACTTCAAGGCCTTGTTCCTCAAAATAGCCGCGCTCTTTGGCAATCACAATCGGACCATGGTTTGGGTTGACGAACCAGTCAAGCATCAACGTGATAGACTTATCTGCTGCGTTGGCCGCGAATGTGGTCATGGCAGTGAGCAGTGCAGCCACAGCTTTCTTAGAGGTGAATGTCATGTGTTTTCCTTTTGACTTTAGTTATTTTCCCAAGGGATCAGACGCTTTAGCGCCCAGTCGGTAATGAAGTAAAGAGAGACGGACACCGCCGCCAAAATAAACAGCGCAGCAAACATTTCATCAATGAGCATGCGAGCATTGGTTTGGAGCATGAGATAGCCGAGCCCTTCGCTAGAACCTACCCACTCACCAGCGACTGCGCCAATGGGAGCAACTACAACAGCGACGCGAATGCCTGAGGCAAGCACGGGTAAAGAAGCAGGGAGCGGATATGCCAAAGCTGACGCCAGCGGCTTGCGCCCATCGTTTGCGAAAGATCTAGATAACCAGTCGGCGTATTTCGTAACCCGTCGTAGCAGCAAGTGGTGACCGGAAAGAAGATGATCAGCGCTGCCATAACCACCTTAGAGGCTATCCCATAACCAAACCAAAGCATTAAAATTGGCGCGAGCGCGAATACTGGGATGGCTTGGCTGGTAATGAGTATCGGTAGTAGCCAACGTTTTACCGGCTGAAACAGCAGCATTTGCAAGGCAAAGAACAGACCCATAGAAAGTCCGAGTAGCAGCCCGAGTAAAATCTCCTGACTGGTGACCCAAGTATGTTTGAGTAAGACATCATGACGCTCTACAAGCTTGATAAACACAGCCTCTGGAGCGGGTAGGATGAAGCTGGGCATCTCGAAAATAACAACAATACCTTTCCAGAGTGCCAATATGATCACCAAGCTGATGAGTACTCGCATCATGGCACTCAACCCCTGCTTCGAAGCTTGCTTGTGACTTCGAGTCGCGATATCAGCGAGTGGCGTCATGTGAGCCTCCAGGCGTGTTATCGGTCGGTACTCGCGCTAAATGCTCGAGAATGGATTGCTGAATTTCAGCAAACTCACCGTCGATACTGCGAGGGATTGCTTGCTTGGGAGGCGCTATGCTATGCAGCCTGGCTGGCGTGCCGTTCATTACCAAGATCTGTTCTCCCAATCGCAGCGCTTCTTGAGGATCGTGGGTAATAAGCAATACGGTTTTGTCTTTGAGTAAAGCTGCAGCAAGCGCCTGCAACTTATGACGTGTGACTGCATCAAGAGCAGAGAATGGCTCATCCATCAATACCACGGGTTTGTCTTGCATTAATGTGCGAGCAAGTGCAACGCGTTGGCGCTGACCGCCGGACAGCTCCGCAGGCTTTGCCGCAGCCCTCTCGACTAAACCCACTTGCTCAAGCAGTGAAAGCGCTTTTTGGCGAGTGGGGTCATCGACCTTGTTACCATTGAGCCTAGAAGCGAGGCACACATTGTCGATAACGCTGAGCCAAGGCAGCAGGAGATCTTGCTGCGCCATATAGGCGACTTGCCCGGAAAGTTCGCTTAGAGCGGGTGTAAACTCTGCAGCACGAAAGTCGACTTTGACGCTAAGTAGCCCTGCTAAATAGCGCAGTAGCGTTGATTTTCCGCAGCCACTTGGGCCAAGTATTGCGGTCCAAGTAGCGGCATTAAACTCTACGTTGAGTTCAGAAAATATTGGCGCCTTATCTCCTAGATAAGTTAGGGTCGCGCCTTGTATGCGAATAGGTGTCATCGCATTAAGCGTCTTTATTGAGCGCGTAAAAGTGGTGCACCGGGCCGTGACCTTTCCCAATATCGAGTTCATCGGCGTGCGCGATCGCCTGCGTAATATAGGCCTTACCATGCTTAACGGCTTCGCTCAGCCCATGACCTTGAGCAAGGAAAGACGCGATAGCCGAGCTTAATGTACAACCAGTGCCGTGGGTATTTTTAGTAGCAATTCGCTTGGTCTCGAAATGCTCCACATCCACCGCTGTGATAAGTAGATCGTTGCTGTTTTGCTCCGATTCTAAATGCCCACCTTTAAGCAAAATGGCCGGTGTCTCTAGGCTACGCAAGGAATCTATCAACGCTTCCATTTGTTGCTGAGATTGTGGGACGTCGGTACCTAATAGAGCAGCACCCTCTGGAAGGTTGGGTGTGATAACCGTCGCTAGCGGCAGCAGTTCCGACTTTAGTGCATCAATGGCCGAGTTTTCGAGTAGCAAATCGCCGCTGGTGGCAACCATCACTGGGTCTAAAACCACATACTTTGGCTGGTACTCGCGAAGTTTTTCTGCCACAACGCCGATGATTTTTGCATCAGCAAGCATGCCGATTTTGACTGCGACAACATTGAGATCGGTGAATACGGCGTCAAGCTGTGCTTTTACGAATTCAGGGTCGATACCCAAAATTCCAGTCACGCCTTGTGTATTTTGCGCCGTCAGTGCGGTAATAACAGAACAAGCGTAAGCGCCCGTCGCTGAAATAGCTTTGATGTCTGCTTGAATGCCTGCGCCGCCGCCAGAATCGGAACCTGCGATGGTTAAGACAATGGGAGTGTTTTGAGATGTTGTCGCCATAAATGCTCCTTACTTGCGAAAGAGATCCATAGCGATGTGAAAGACGCTGATTACAGCATCTTTGCTTTCTATAGTTCCCTACGCCAGTACTAACTGAATCAGGTTCAACGGGTCTCACCATATGGTGATCTCAGCAAAAATGCCCCCCGACTAATAAGGATGTCATTGTCATATAAGCGCAGCGATTTTTCCAGTGTTAACGAATAACAACATATTATTTGTGTCTCAGAGTAACTTTCATTTCTCGGATGAATATGTTTCTCTTCTTGGATGTCTGGGTTGAATCTCTTTAGTGTTAATCACTTATGTGATGATCTAATTGAGAGGAAAATTCTGGGTACAGGATTGAGTACTGAATGAAACTTCGTGAGACGAGAGAGTTAATTTTGAGTGGTGACTCGAAGTGAATTTTATTTTTGCGCAAAAAATAAACGCATCAGCCTATTAATAAATACCGATGTTCACACTTTGTTAACGTGTGTGAGCAGAGATACTTTTCGTCTTTCAAGGAAAGAGAATGACAATGAAAAAATTATTATTAGGCTTATCTGCTGTTGCGTTGGCAGTAAGTCAAGGCGCAGTTGCTGCTCCAGCAACGCCGTCTATCGACGTCTATGGCTCAAACAACCTTCAGTTTTCTAAAATCCAACTCGCGATGGAAACCACCTCTGGTTACAACCAGATGGTGCAGTACAAAGATGCCGCAGACATTAGCATCCAGTTCAACCAATGGAGTGGAACAACTGGCGATACCTACAATATTTATTTCGACGGCGTGAAAGTGGCCACGGGACCAATCTCAGGCAGTCAAACACTGGCGCAGTTTACTTATGCACAAGGTGGTCGATATCAAGTCGAAGTTGAAGCCTGTGATGCAACAGGTTGTACGCGCAGTGCCCCTGCTGAGCTGATTGTCGCCGATACCGACGGCGCACATCTACCGCCGCTGACAATGAATGTCGACCCGAACAATAAAACGTTCAATACCGATCCAAATACCGTAGTTGGAACTTACTTTGTAGAGTGGGGCATCTATGGACGTAAGTTCACGGTCGACAATATCCCTGTCGATAATCTCACGCACATCATTTATGGCTTCATTCCAATTTGTGGACCAAACGAATCGGTGAAATCTGTGGGCGGCAATAGCTTTAATGCACTAAAAACGGCTTGTCAGGGAATGCCTGATTACGAAGTCGTGATTCATGACCCTTGGGCTGCATACCAAAAAAGTTTCCCACAAGCGGGGCATGAGTACAGCTCTCCTATTAAGGGTAACTATGCCATGATGATGGCGCTTAAACAGCGCAACCCAGATCTAAAAATTCTTCCTTCTATCGGTGGCTGGACGCTTTCTGACCCCTTCTACAGCTTTACTGACAAAGCCAATCGTGACGTTTTCGTCGCATCGGTGAAGCGCTTCCTGCAAACGTGGAAGTTCTATGATGGCGTGGACATCGACTGGGAATATCCTGGTGGACAAGGTGCGGCGCCTGATCTTGGCGATCCATTGCGTGATGGCGATGCTACGCAGCCTTAATGCAAGAGCTGCGTATGATGCTTGATGAATTGTCAGCAGAAACCGGACGTACTTATGAACTGACATCGGCAGTGGGTGTGGGCTACGACAAAATTGAAGACGTAAACTACGCTGATGCCGTTCCACATATGGACTACATCTTCGCGATGACTTACGACTTCTATGGCGGTTGGAACAATGTACCTGGTCACCAAGCGGCGCTTTATTGCGGTAACTTTATGCGTCCTGGGCAGTGTGATGGTAATGGTGTTGATGCGGATGGCGTACCATACAAAGGGCCAGCCTATACGACAGACAACGGTATTCAGTTGCTGCTAGCGAAAGGCGTACCAGCGAACAAGCTGGTTGTCGGTGCTGCCATGTATGGTCGCGGCTGGGAAGGGGTCATTCCTGAGACTTTGACAGACCCAACCGATCCAATGACAGGTGTCGCAACAGGTAAGCTGAAAGGCTCGACGACACAAGGCGTGTGGGAAGATGGTGTCATTGACTATAAAGGTCTGAAGACGTACATGATTGGTTCAAACAATACCGGCGTTAATGGGTTTGAATATGGTTATGACGAGCTTGCTGAAGCGCCTTATGTTTGGAACCGCACGACAGGGGAGTTGGTCACTTTTGATGACCCTAGATCTGTGATTGCTAAAGGTCAGTATGTACGTGCAAATGGTTTTGCAGGTCTGTTCTCGTGGGAAATCGATGCAGACAATGGCGATATCCTCAATGCGATGCACGAAGGTCTTGCTGGTGGCACGCCAGTGAATCGTGCACCAACAGCAAACGCTGGTGGTAATCAAACGGTAGTAGGACCTGCTACTGCACTGTTAGACGGTTCCGGCTCTCGTGATAGCGATGGTTCGATTGTCAGTTACGCTTGGTCGCAACCTGCGGGTCAGTCTCTTACAGTGACTGGCGCGAATACCGCTCAGTTAAGCGTGGATGTGGCAGAAGTAACGGCTAGCGAGCAATACAGCTTTACACTGACAGTGACTGATAACGAAGGTGCCACAGACAGTGCCACAGTTACGCTAACGGTTAATCCGAAAAGCACGACACCAGTAAACACTGCACCGGTGGCGACCATTGCTGGCCCAACAATGGCGAACGCTAATGACGTGGTGACACTGGATGCATCAGGCTCGACAGACAAAGAGAATGATCCACTGACGTTTGTTTGGGAGGCGCCAGCTGGATTGGCTGTAGTAACGAATGGTGCACAAGTGAGTTTCACAGCTCCGAGTGTTAATGTTGATACCGACTATGTGTTAACGGTTGTTGTGAGTGATGGTTCTCTTACATCAAGTCAGTCACAAACAGTGACGGTCAAAGCCGACACTGTCGGTGCAACATGCGCTGCGCCTTGGGATTCAACCGCTGTTTACACTGGTGGACAAGAAGTGACGTACCAAGGTCACGTGTATTCTGCTAAGTGGTGGACGCAAGGCGATGAGCCAAGTAAATCAGGTGAATGGGGTGTGTGGAAAGATCTAGGTCCATGTCAGTAACCCAGAAGTGTTAAGTCATCATAGCTCGCACGCTGGTGTGCTGGGTTGCATGACACCTCTCCACTGCACCTAGCGAGTTATGATGGCACCAAAGTAAAACAGCCGCTCAGTTTGTCATGAGCGGCTGTTTCTATTTTTAGTCTGCGTGGCGATTGTTAGTCTGCGTAGTTATGCTGACTTTTCACTCGCAGCTAGGCGATATTGAACCATGTCTTCTATCGTCAGTACCAGCATATTGTGAAGCTTTCCAAAGGCAACAATTTCTGGCGCTTTGGCCATCGTGCCATCTGGGTTGGTCACTTCACAAAGAACGCCAAATGGTGACAAACCAGCCATTTGCATCAGATCGATGGTGCCTTCAGTGTGACCGCGACGAGTCAGTACCCCGCCTTGCTTGGCACGCAGCGGGAAAACGTGACCTGGGCGCGCCAGATCTTCCGGACGGGCACTAGGCTGGCAAGCGGTTTTGATGGTTGTGACGCGATCCGCTGCAGATACGCCAGTAGTTACCCCAACTTTAGCTTCAATAGACACAGTAAAAGCGGTTTGGTTAGCGCTGTTGTTGTTTTCTACCATAGGTGGCAAATCGAGCTGTTTGGCTTGCTCATCAGTCACACATAGGCAAACAATGCCGCTACACTCTCGGATCATCAGTGCTATCTGTTGGTTAGTGAGATGATCCACGGAATAGATGATATCGCCTTCGTTTTCACGATCTTCGTCATCGAGTAGCAATACGCCACGGCCTTCGCGAAGTGCTTGTAGCGCCAGTTCAACACGCTCTAAAGGTGTGCCAAAATCGGCAAGAAGTGAAGTTTGGTTCTGATTCATGGTAATACTCCAAAATTTAAGTACCAGAATCAGGGCATAGATATGGGGATGCACCACCATCATTGAAGTGGTTTATCCAAAGATAGAGCTAAGCGATACGACCGCTAAAGCATCGAAAGGATAAGTGTCCCTCAATGGCAGTCATAACGCTAAAAATCGAGTTTAGGCACAAATAGCCTACCCACCCGACCAATAAATGATAGGGTGACTCGATAGTCTTATCCTCTCCCATCCGGACTATAACCGTCGGCTCTGGATTCACACCAGATCTGCTGACCCTGATACTCTGTATCAGGCGCTCGCGGGCTTATCATGATGATTTACCGCCGGTGGGGAATTTCGCCCCGCCCTGAGAATAGATGAATGTCATTTCGACCACTGAATGGTAACGATAATTCAGTCAGTTGAAAACCCTAAAGCAGCTGTATGGTGTTAATGCCAGCAAAAATGGCGATTGTGGCCGAATTCTTAGCTTTAACCTTTGCTAACAAAAACTTTAGGTTTGCGTCACAGAGCAGAAGGATAAAACACATTCGCATAACGGATTGTGAGCTACTATTCTCAAACACTTCTATAAAGACGCAGTTCGTCCAATCAAACAAGAGAATACAATGGCGCTCCATCTAGAAACTGAACGACTTATCTTAAGAGATTTCGAACTTGGTGATATTGAATCGTGGCTAAAAATCACCTCGCACCCCAAGTACCAAACTTTTTATCCAAAAGAAGAATGTTCCCCAGAGTTCAATGCGCACTTATTGGAAATGTTTGTTGAGCAGGCACATCAAGTCCCCCGCACTAAGTTTCAATTGGTGATTGAAGGCAAAGAGAGCCATCAAGTGATTGGTACTGTCGCATTTCGTTTAGAGCCCAACGATCAAGCCTCGATCGGATTTGGTCTGGCGGTGGATAGGCAAGGACGAGGGCTTGCAGTGGAAGCGATGTCGACGCTTATCGCTTTTTGCCGTGAGAAGATGGGGGTACGCTGTATTTTTGCCGAGACCCGTGCCGGCAATAAAGCGGCGATTGCTGTGTGTGAGCGACTGGGTCTCCACAAAGTGAACAGTGAATCTGATGATCTCTCCCAGATGAGCGTCATCCGTTTAGAGCGCTGCTATTGATTCGCTGTTAATGAGTGATAGACCAGTGTTACCCTAATCGAACTCGATGCTAGATAGGGATAGACGATGCAACAACAATGCAAGATTTCGTTGCCAGGAAATAAAGAATACTCTCCAGCCGAGACGTTTGCTCAAATGTCTGCATGGTGTGAACAGAACCAAGTCCGCCATGACCGTTATGGGGAAGGGGAGTTAATACAAAGTTTTGAACAGAAGCTGGCAAAGCTACTGGGATTTGAAGCGGGATTATTTGTTATTACGGGTACCATGACCCAGCCAACGGCATTGCAGATCGCTTGCGAAATGAAGCGCAACAATAAGGTTGCTATGCATCCTTCAAGTCATATCCAACTGCATGAAAACCAAGGCTATCAGTTGCAGCAGCGTTTTAATTTGCTTCCCGTTGGCAAACCGTTCAGGCCTTGGGTGCTGGAGGATTTAGTTAAGATCCCAGACACTCTTGCAGCCGTACTTTACGAACTGCCGATGCGTGAAATCGGTGGGCAGTTGCCAAGCTTTGAAGAGTTATCACGCATTAAAGTTCACTGCGGTCAAAACGATACCCACTTACATATGGATGGTGCGCGACTGTGGGAAACCGCCGCTTACTATCAAAAGGATTACGCTGAGATATGCGAGGGCTTTGATTCGGCCTATGTTTCTATGTACAAAGGCATCGGCGGTCTGGGCGGTGCGATGTTACTCGGTGATCAAGCGTTTATCGATCAAGCCGCAGTATGGATGCATCGTCAGGGTGGCAGTGTCTATCATCGTACTCCTTATATCGTTGCAGCAGCTATGCAGTTCGATCAAAGACTGGCCTTAATGCCCACGTTATTCGAACGCACGAAGCAAGTCTATAAAATACTCGCAGAGTTCCCATCGCTAACGCCAAACCCCGTCAAACCACAAGCGAACATGCTGCATATCCATCTCCCTATTAGCCAAGACAAAGCGATAGCGCTTCGAGATAAGCTTGCCAATGAGCACAGCTTATGGATTGGCAACCCACAACAAGGCATGTTAGCAGAGCAAAGCTACATTGAGTGGTATGTGGGGGATAGGCTACTGGACATGTCGGATGACGATGTAAGAGGGTATCTCCGATTGATTGAGCAAGGGTGTGTTTAGCTTTTAGTCGGTGATAGACTTTTTGGCCTATCGGTGGTCAAAAGGTCTCGATGCTTGAACGATTTGCCTGCTGCTAAGATACAAAAAGGGCGCTAACGGTAAAGTTAGCGCCTTTTCCAAACGTTTGGTCTTGCATAAAGCTAAATCTTCTCAATTAGCTTCTGAGTATTCTCAAAAATTGAGTCTACGATATGCTCAGGAAAGCCCTCAGGCAATTTAGCGCTTACTTGTAACATTGCCTTAGGTAAGGCATCTTTCATTTCATCAATTATCTCTTGCATCGTGTCTTGATTAAAGTTGACTTCTTTAGCTGTATCCAAAAAGTGACGAGGCAGGATTTTACTGATTTCATACTTCTTGCCTTTTGTTGCTTTCAATCCCATCGCCAGCTTTAGCTTTCTGATATTGAGCCCTTTTCCTCCCAGCAGTGGATAGGCTGACAAAATATCGTAGAATGGAGTGAGTCTGTAGCTGCCTCCTTTATCAATGTAGATAGAAAAGTTTTTAGCATGTCCATCTGTAGCGCCAATGAGCCATTGAAATACATGGAATCTCATGAAGTTATATCGATCTTCTAGAGCATTACTTGACCCCATTAACAACGTCATGATCTGAGCGATGCCTGGACCACCTTGAGATTCGTATTTAATGGATGATGGCATACCAAATACTTGGCAGATATCTTCTTGAGGTAAGCGTAGCAAGCCAGCTCTGTCTTTTGTCCAGCGTCTATCAAAGCGCTCTACAGCTAAAGCTTTAATGTTGTCTGTTTCGACTATTTTGACGTTGGGAACGGCGAATCCTAGCGCTCTGGCAAGTTCAATACAAAGGTACTCGTTTTCTACGCTATCTTTGAGATCTAGGGTCGCGTTGGCTTGTTGTATCTCGCCTATTGGCAGTTTGATAATGTGAGTGGTGGGTGTGTTTCCTTTCGGTATACACCATTGCTCATCAACGAGTAGGAGAGCCGTTTTCTCTTGAGCACCGGCCACGGAGATTCTAAAGTCCTCCTCTTCTTCGAGCATCCCTAGGGGTATATCAGACTTATAGGCAGAAAGAACAGTTTCTAGTTTTTTGTCACTCAGGACTTCGTAGCTAAGTGGTTCTTTTTTATAGGGGCGGTCTGGAGGAAGTAAAGCAATTGCACCAACACTGTCTTTTCCTATTTCTTTCAGGAGATCAAATGGTTGTTTAGATGACGTCTTGTACCTTGCAACGATTCTATCTCTGACTTGAGGACTATCTGGTAAGAGATTGTCAAAATAGTTTATCACCGCATCGGAAGTGATTACGGGTAACTGAAGCCTTAAAGACAATGATAGTGGTCGAGTCACCGCATTGGTTAACCAGCTTTTATCGTATTGAAACGTGTGAGCACCATTGTTATGTTTCTCTAGAGTGCCAACCAATTCACCATTCATGTATGCGATTAGCTTCTGCATTACCAACTCTCATCATCATTTTCATTTAACGAAGCCACCTGTGATTTTTCTTGGATACTCAATGTTAGATCCATAGCTTGGGCAAGCTTGAAGAAGGTAGAAAGTGTTGTTTTGTTAGGGTTGTTTTCGAAGTTCGAGATCGTCGCTTGCTTGATACCGACTTTTTTCGCTAGTTCCGATTGCGTCCATCCATTCTTCTGACGTATCAGTAGCATCATATCTGCCAACTGTTTTGGACTGTATATCATTTGTTCCAGCTCTCTATAGAGTTAAGGTACACCTTGAAGATATTCAATTATCACTTAGTGAGGATAGTTGAAAGTATATCCCCACAAGAGGATAAAGTCTATATTATCCCCACTAGGGGATGAAAGATGACTTATCCTTTAGTGGGGTATCGATTTGCGAAGGCATAAGGCGTTGAGGAGCTGTGGGATGTGACAACGGAACTGCCAAATGCCGTTTTTTTGGAATGTGCAGGTTTGAGATGTTTCAGTAACAAATAGCTAATCTATTGAGTCTGCAAATACAAAAAGCGCGCTAACTGTTAAGTTAGCGCGCTTTCCAAACGTTTGCTGGCGTAAGTTGAATTTGTTATTCATGATGTTGTTTTTATTGAATTAATCTTGGTTTGATTTTTTATAGTGTACCTAGTGGTGTACCCATTCGTTTTTGTTACCTCATTTTTAAGCGTTTTTCTGAGCATCCCACACTTTCACTGTAAGAATGCATAAACAACTTTTAAGTTGTTATAAGATATTTTGACAACTTAAAAGTTGTTTCTGGAATTGGATACAACTAATATGTTGTTAATGGCGGTTGGTACAACTCTTTGGTTGTTTGGTGGAAAGAATGAAAAGCTTAGACGAAATCTCAACCTTGCTCGCTGAGCAGCGCAGAAAACTCGGTATCGAGCAAAAAGACATGTACATGCGAATCGGCATGAAGCAGCAGCAATATCAACGCATCGAATCGGGTAGCGACGTAAAGTTATCGACCTTGCTTAGAGTGTTGGAAGGACTTGATTTGGAACTTTCTATATCGCCGAAGCAAAGCAAAGGGCATACCGTTCCAATAGAGGGTGCTTTTGAAAGTCAGAGTCAAGAATCTAAAGGTGAGTCGCTGCACGACGATGAGGATGATCTCGGTTTTTGGTTTGGTTCTGAGGATAAATGATGGGTAAGCAGATAGAAAAGGTGGAAGGCCTTAAGATTCAGCTTCATGGTATCGATGTTGCTGTGATAGCCCATTATGCTGGTGGCAAAAATATACTGACCTTCAACCCTGACTTTGCCGCAATGCCTGATGATCTGCGCCCAGTCTTCACTCTGAGGCAGATGCTTGACCCCAACTATTTGAACAAACCGCAGATTAGAACCGATAAGATCCCTCCCGTCCTTTCCAATCTATTGCCTGAGGGAGTATTGAGAGAACTGACGGCGAAAGCGCTTCAATGCCACACCAATAATGAGTTCTCAATTCTAGCCTATCTTGGCTCCAACTTGCCGGGAGCGGTTATTGCTAAGCCGATTAAAGCGGGCGATGTACCAATTTGGGCATTGGAACAGCGTTTGTCGACAGAGCCTCAGCAGATAGATGTTAAACATGCTAATACCAAGTTCTCTTTGGCTGGTGTGCAGATGAAGTTCTCCTCATCTCATGTGGATGGTCGTTACCATATTGATCAGGAAATTTCTGAAGATATGTGGATTATCAAGACGCCGTCAACTGTCCACAAAGGTGTACCTGTTAATGAGTATGGCTGCATGAAATTGGCAGAGGCGGCGGGGGCTGATATTCCTGAAGTACGATTAATTGAGCTTAGTGAGCTAGAGGCTTGCCGAGTATTAGGTTGCCAGATGAGCAGTATGCCTACGGTATTAAAAGGTTTGATCGCAGCAGCGCAGGTCGTATTCATACCGAAGACTTTGCACAGGTTTTTGGCCTCTATCCGGCAGACAAGTACCAACGAGTCAATTATGAGCAACTTGGCAATGTGCTCTATCGAACCAGTGCTGAGCGGTTGAAGGACATTCAACAAATGGCAAGAAGGTTGCTGATCAACATTTTGCTTGGTAATGGAGACGCGCACTTAAAAAACTGGACGCTTATTTATGCCGATAGGCAATCACCACGCTTGTCCCCGCTTTATGATGTGGTATTTACCACACCCTATATCGAAAACGATAGCCTTGCTCTCAATATGGCGGGCACCAAGCAATGGTTCGATATCACGATGGAGAGCTTCCAATTATGGTCAGAGAAAACAGGCGCACCTTGGGTTGCCATCAAACCGCACCTTCTGGATGTCTTAGAAATGGCGAGGACTCGATGGTTGGAACTGCTACAAGACTTACCAATGTTGAATGAACACAAGGCTGCTCTCATTCTGCACTGGAAACAGCTGAATACGGATTTTCAGATTCTATAAAGGGAAAAGAACCAACTGTTTTTCTATGATTTGATTGTTGCCACCTGAGATGCATGATTGACAACCAGTGCGATTGAGCATCGGGATAGAAAAAGGGCGCTAACTGTTAAGTTAGCGCCCTTTCCAAACGTTTGGTGGAGCTGGCGGGAGTTGAACCCGCGTCCAGAAACCATTCATCATTGGTACTACATGCTTAGTCGATCTTTAAATTCACCACCAACCTGCGAACCGACACGCTAGTTAATGGCTAACCTGAATTATAATTCGCCGTTCATCTCTCAGGTGGGAAAATCCGGGCTAGCGCGTTTGGGTTTGATCTCTCGTTGGTCCCCGTCTTACGTGCGGAAGCTAGGGCGAGAGAGCTCTGAGCAGGTTATTAAGCTGCTAGTGCGTAGTTTTCGTCGTTTGCGACTATTTTTTTGCGGCTTTTTACGTGGCCAACCGCCCCACGGCATGCACCTCAGACTGCAAAATTCCTGTCGAATCCTAAATCAGCCCCAAAGTGTTCTTCGCATGTTACCAGAAAAGCTTAGCCTGTCTAGCACTGCGGAGTTTAACTGGTCAGTTTTAGCGCAAATTGCTCTTCATGATTCGCGCTTTATCGCGTGCCCAATCTTTTTCTTTTAAATCAGCACGTTTGTCGTGAAGCTTTTTACCTTTCGCGACGCCTACTTTGATCTTAGCCCAAGAGCGCGACCAATACATAGTCGTAGCAACTAGCGTCATGCCGTCACGGTTAACGAGACCAATAAGCTTGTCCAGTTCGCGGCGGTGCAAGAGCAGTTTGCGCACGCGTGTTGGCTCGGCAACAATGTGAGTTGATGCTTGGTTAAGCGGAATGATTGACATGCCGCTGATGTAAGCTTGGCCATCACGCAGGAAAACGTAGCTCTCAGCGATATTCGCTTTGCCTGAGCGTAGGGATTTTACTTCCCAGCCTTGCAGCTCGATACCAGCTTCGATCTCGTCTTGAATGTGAAATTCGTGGCGAGCTTTCTTGTTCTGAGCGATGGTATTGCTACCCGCTTTATTCTTTGAATTCTTCTTTACCATAATGGCGTCATTATACGGCGAGTTTTTGCGTTTAGGGAAGGGTTTTATTTGCCAAGCTTTTGTTTTGTGTGAGCGCGCGTTACCTCCCGATTACTAAAGGCTATGAGCGTGTGACTTGAGCTAACAGCTGCTTAACAGTAGAATCGGAGGCAACCTTTTAGTTTGGGGAGTTTTTATGCAACAAGTGACTCGCTCAGCGCTCGTGATGTTTAGCGCTGATCAAATGTTTAACTTGGTTAATGATGTCGCCAGTTATCCTGATTTTTTGCCGGGCTGTTCAGGTTCGCGTGTACTAGAGGCAACAAACTCAGCGATGGTTGCGTCGGTAGACGTTTCAAAGGCAGGGATCAGTAAAACATTTACCACTGCGAATACTTTGGTGCATGGAAGCGAGATCCTGATGGAGCTGGTGGACGGGCCATTTAAAATGCTCAAAGGCGTTTGGTCTTTCATTCCACTCGATGATCAGGCGTGCAAAGTTGAGCTAAAACTTGAGTTCGAATTCTCAAGCAAAATGATTGAATTGGCGTTTGGAAAGATCTTCCACGATGTCACCAGTAACATGGTGAACGCGTTTACTAAGCGTGCCAAAGAGGTGTACACCTATGAGTGCTGATGCTCAGCTTATTCACGTAGAAGTGGTTTACGCCCTACCGAATGAACAGCGCGTTTTTCAGTTGGTGGTGAACCATGAATCGACGGTGGAAGAGATTATCCAAAAGTCGGGCGTGCTGTCGGTGTATCCAGAGATCGATTTGTCGGTCAACAAGGTTGGCGTTTTTAGCCGTAACGTGAAGCTGGATGCCACGGTAAGAGATAAAGACCGCATTGAGATTTATCGCCCGCTACTGGCCGATCCAAAAGAAATCAGACGCAAGCGTGCTGAACAAGCTAAAAACGCTGGCAAAGCCGATCCGGTGACAGGCGGCAAGCCATCGCCACTTAGAAAGAGTGCGGAAGCAAGCTAATACCTTTGCTTACTGCAGAAACGAAAAAAGCTCGCCTAGGCGAGCTTTTTGTATTTTAACGAGCTAATTCAGTGCGTCGAAGAAGTTATCGCTTGCTTCGTAGTCGCCAGCGATAGACGCTAACACGCCATTACCGTCAAAGTTGACGATGAGGTTCTGCTGAACAGAATCATCGTGTCCCTTGGTTGCGTGGTAGATGTAGTACCAAGTATTCGGGTAGCCGTTTTCAATAAGCATTGGAGAGCCAAGAACGAAGCGAACTTGCTCTTTGGTCATGCCATAACGCAGTTGGTCTACCGCACTTTGCTCAACGAAGTTGCCTTGGTTGATATCAATGCGATATACGATTTTTTCTATTACTGAACATCCTGTCAGCACACTGAGTGCTAGTGGTAATGCAAGTAACCACTTCTTAAATTGCATAGCTTTAATTTACAACGTCGATTTGTGAAACTGCAAAGATAATAAACAAGGATGAGCCAGAAGTAAAAACTTGTCTGCGTAAGATTGTCGCTCAAGCTCGGTTTTATGAGTTAAGCAACAATCCTCAGTTAATCTTGGCTTGCTAGGGAACTATCTTCTCGCAGTGCAATCACGCGGCGATGAGCAGTTCTTTCGCATTAGCCAGCGTTGAATCGGTGATTTGGCTGCCACCGAGTAAGCGAGCAAGTTCACTGATACGCTCTTGCTCATTTAGAGTCAGCATGCTGGTCTCGGTTTTGTTGGCTTTGGTCGTTTTGGTAACAAACAGCTGCTGATGGCCATGACCGGCTACCTGTGGCAAGTGAGTCACACACAGCACTTGCGTCGATTCGCCCAGCTTACGCAGCATTTTACCCACTACTGCGGCAGTGGGGCCGCTGATACCTACATCGACTTCATCGAAGATAAGACTTGGCGTATCGACTTTTTGCGCAGTGATCACTTGGATAGCCAAGGATATCCGCGATAGCTCACCACCAGAGGCCACTTTGGCGATCGGTTGCATAGGCTGGCCTGGGTTGGTAGAGACCAAGAACACCACGCTATCCATGCCAGTTGGGGAAGGGTGGTCAGATTGAAATGCGACATCAATGGCGAATTTGGCTTTCTCCATACTCAGCTCATGCATGCTTTGAGAAATCAGCTTGTTGAGTTCTTTTGCGTAGCGTCCACGAGATTTACTCAGCTTTTCACTGGCTCTGACATAAGCGTCAAAGTGGTTTGCCACTTCTTGCTCCATTTCTGCCATTTTTTCGTCTGAGCAATCGAGTGCTTCGATTTGTGCGAGTAAGTCCTGATGGTGCTGGTAGAGCTCTTCTGGCATCACGTGGTGTTTGCGTGCCAGTGACATGATTTTAGAAAAACGCTCTTCTACATAAGCCATACGCTCAGGATCAACATCAATCTTGTCGAGGTAATTGCGCAGCTCGGTATTGGCCTCTTCAATTTGAATGATGGCTTCTTCAATCATGTTAGGCAATGGCGTTAGGCCCGCGTCGAGCTCGACAAGCTGCAGCAGTTTACTGCTGGCGGTTTGCAGCATGGCAAGCGCGTTGACTTCATCACCCTCGTAGATGATGTCGATGGCTTGTTGGCATGTCACCGCCAATTCACCACTGTTGGATAAACGTTTGTGTTCTTGTTCAAGTTCGGGGAATTCGTCTTCGCCAATCGCTAGCTCATTGAGCTCTTTGATCTGATATTCGAGCAACTGCAGTTGAGCTAGGTTGTTAGCACTGTTCTCTTTCAGTTTGGTGAGTGCAATATCGGCACTACGCCAGGTTTGGTATTTTGAACGAACCTGTTTAAGCAGTGCAGTGTGACCTGCGTATTGGTCAAGCAAGCTAAGCTGATAATCACTCTTCATCAATTGGTGATGCGCATGCTGACCATGGATGTTTATCAGCAACTGACCAAGTGATTTAAGCTGCGATAGTGGAACCGGACTGCCATTAATGAAAGCGCGAGAACGGCCTTCCTTGGTAATGGTGCGGCGCAAGATACATTCAGTGCCATCAAACAGGTCATTATCTTCGAGCCAGCGTGTCGCTTGTTGATTGTTCTCAATCGCAAATGCGGCAGTGACTTCGGTTTTGTCTTCACCAGCACGTACGGCGCCAGCGTCGGCACGGCCACCTAAACACAGCCCAAGCGCATCGATAGCAATAGATTTACCTGCGCCAGTTTCGCCAGTGATGGTTGTCATACCTGTACATAGTTCTAACTGCAGCGATTTTACGATAGCAAAATTATTAACACTTAGATGAGACAGCATTTTTAGTTACCTGTTTAAATGAACACTACTGTATGTAAGTTCAGTATATACTGTTTCTTTATACAGTAAAGTTGCACAGGTAAATTTTTATGTGACAGGACGCACTGTTGCTGATTATTTGATCGAAAAGGCAGGGATTTAGGCCCCAGATACAGAAAAGCCTCAATGAAAACATTGAGGCTATCGATTGGAATGACGATTATCTATCTGATTTTATTAAAACAGTTTGCTCGACCATCCGAGTTTGTTTCGCAGTACGTGATAGTAGCTGTAATCTTTTGGATGGATCAGTTTTAGCGCATTCGGGCTTTGATAGATATGGATTTCGTCACCAGGCGATACCGGTAGCGAGATTTGTCCATCGCAGCTGACTTCTTGGGTGCCACGGTTATCAGGAGAGACAACCAGTTTGATACAACAGTTGCCATCAACCACCAATGGGCGACTCGACAAGGTATGTGGGAACATCGGCACTAATGAGATTGCATTGAGTTGTGATGATAATATAGGGCCACCACCGGAGAGTGAGTAGGCCGTGGAGCCTGTTGGCGTAGACACAATAAGCCCGTCAGAGCGCAAACTGAACGCGAAAGAGTCATCAATATAGACTTCAAATTCGATCATATGCGCGACTTGTCCCGGGTGAAGAACCGCTTCATTGAGTGCGGCGTTATGACTTTTTATTTGCCCGTGTCGATGAATTTCCGCTTCTAGGAGAAAACGTTTCTCCTCAAGGTATTCACCCTTGAGCACAGATTCGAGCGCGGTTTCAAAGCCTTCAGGGTTGAGATCTGTAAGAAAGCCAAGGTTGCCACGATTGACACCAATCACAGCTACATCGAATCGAGATAATACACGAGCTGCACCAAGCATATTCCCGTCGCCGCCAACCACAATCGCCAAGTCGGCTTCTCGGCCTATCCGCACTAAGCTGAAGAAGTGCTGCCTTGGGATGTCGACAAGAATATCGATAAGACGATCATCGACAAGAACCTTGTAGCCTTTCGAGGTGAGCCACAAAAACAGCTCTTTATGGGTTTGAATGGCTTGCTGAGCTCGAGGTTTGCCTATGATGGCGATCACCTCAAAGGGTTTTTTCATATCACTTCCAAACTATTAGTGCTTGAATCACAAATCTTCATCCCCATAATATACCCAAAGTATGTATATATGCAGTGTTTGGTGCGATTTAGTTCCTAAGAATTGTGGGTGAGTCGTATTATGCATTGCCTTGAAGCGAGTATTCCGGAGAGACCATGAGCAACGAAGAAAATAAGGTAAATCAAGAAGAGCTAAACACCCAAGAAGCGGAAGCAAAACAGGAAGATGCAGAGGTGGTAGGTTCTGACGCTGACGTGGAATGGAACGAAGAATCCGAGCAAGACATTCAAGAAGCTAAGATTGCGCAACTAGAAGCGGCGCTACTGTCGAGCGAAGCGAAAGTGAAAGAGCAGCAAGATTCTGTGCTACGAGCGAAAGCAGACGTTGAAAACATGCGTCGCCGCACTGAGCAAGAAATTGACAAGGCTCGTAAGTACGCACTGAACAAGTTCGCGGAAGAGCTGCTACCTGTAATTGACAATCTAGAGCGTGCGATCGCAGCTGCAGATGCTGAAAACGAAGCGGTAAAACCGATCGTTGAAGGTGTCGAAATGACGCACAAGACGTTTGTTGATGTGGTTGCTAAGTTTGGTCTAAAAGAGATCAACCCAGAAGGTGAAGCATTCAACCCTGAGCAGCACCAAGCAATGTCTATTCAGGAAAGTGCCGATCACGAGCCGAATACCGTTATGTTTGTTATGCAAAAGGGTTATGAGCTCAATGGCCGAGTGATCCGACCAGCTATGGTTATGGTGTCAAAGTAACAGAAAATTTCTAGGGGTTGACACTAGAGGTTGTCCCAACAAAATTCTCCATTCTATAAAATGAAGCCTTATTGGCTTCATTTTTTTGGTTTTTTATTCTAATTTTATCTTAAAATTTGGATTTATAAACTTTAAAAAATGGATAAGGAAATGTAAAATTTATGCTTTCAATCTGGCTTTAGATCTGTAATATCCCCTGAGCTTTCTTCAAATAAGAAAGCAAATAACTATAAAAATATAGGGAACAAATACAACATTCTGGAGTTATTGAATGAATAAATCACTATCCCAAAAGATCTTTATAGGTCTATTTGCTGGCCTATTAATTGGTACAGCTATCCAGTACCTTTTCGCAGGTGTTAGCCTTTTTGACCAATACCTTCTTGGTTTTGCAGAAGGCGTAGGCGGCATGTTCGTCTCATTAATCAAACTACTTGTTGTGCCATTGGTATACGTTTCTATCGTTTGCGGTATTGTAGAGCTTAAAGACATCAACTCTTTCGGTCGCCTTGGCGGCAAAACTTTTGCGCTTTACATTCTAAATACTGTGATTGCGATTACTTTTGCACTTGCTATCGGTATGGTCGTTCAGCCGGGTGCGGGTGCTAACTTAGGCGGTACTGTTGCGGAGTCTGTGGCAATCACATCAACGACGACGCCAGATATTTTCTCAATGATCACTAACATCGTCCCGAGCAACCCAATTCAGGCGTTTGCTAACGGTGACATGCTACAAATCATCTTCATGGCGATTCTGACAGGTCTAGCTATCCAAGCTCTGGATAAAAAAGGCGGTCCTGCTATCAACGCATTCAAAGTAGCAAATGATGTGATGATGAAGCTCATTGGTCTTGTCATGAGCCTAGCACCATATGGTGTATTTGCATTGATGATTCAGCTTGGCGCAACGCTTGATGCAAACACACTAGCTTCGGTAGCGGGCTATGTGGCACTGGTTGTGGGTATTCTTGTTCTGTGGATCTTTGTGGTTTACCCTCTAATGGTTGGCGCGACGACGAAAATGACGCCAGCACAGTTTATCCGTGCGACTCGCGAGCAGGTTCTGTTCTCACTATCAACGGCAAGCTCTAACGCGACGATTCCTGTGACGATGCGCACTCTGACAGACAAGATTGGTGTGTCTAAATCTGTAGCTGGTTTTGGTGTACCTCTAGGTGCGACTATGAACATGGCAGGTGCGTCTATCTACATCGCGATTGCGGCTATCTTCATCGCTAATGCCTTCGGTCAGCCAATCCAAATGAGCGATCTGTTTACTCTAGGCTTTACGGTACTCCTACTTTCAATTGGTGCGGGTGGTGTTCCAGGCGGCGGCGTAGTGATGATTGGTGTTATCCTTCACCAACTAGGCTTGCCACCAGAAGGCTTAGCTATTGTTGCTGCTGTTGACCGTATCAATGACATGTTCTGTACTAGCTCAAACGTGGTTGGTGATACTGCAGTCAACACCATTGTTGCGGGTAGCGAAGGTGAGATTGGTCAGCCAGAAACTCAAGATTCTGACGCCGTACTTGCAGAGAGCCATGCATAAGAACAAAAAAATTCTTTAGATGATAAACGGAGCCGATTTTGGCTCCGTTTTTTATTTTTCAAGCAATTACAACGCAAGCCATCGGGTATAAATGGTATTCAGGTGCACTAGGGCAGCAGAAAAAACTTAAACTTTTTTCACTTTTTCCCTTGAAAAGCATTTTGACGCCCTTATCTAAGGGTCATACAGAAAACAAACCTATTGCGAGCGGACAGTTTTTGTCGGCTCTCAGCCTCACACTGAGGCAGCAAACGAAACAATAGAATTATTCGGAGATAGCCTGATGGGTAAAATCATTGGTATTGACTTAGGTACTACTAACTCTTGTGTTGCTGTTCTAGACGGCGACAAACCACGCGTAATCGAAAATGCTGAAGGTGAGCGTACAACCGCATCGGTTATCGCTTACACTGACGGCGAGACGCTAGTTGGTCAACCTGCAAAACGTCAAGCAGTTACAAACCCAGAGAACACGCTATTTGCTATTAAGCGTCTTATCGGTCGTCGTTTTGAAGACGAAGAAGTTCAGCGTGACATCGAAATCATGCCTTACAAAATCGTTAAGGCTGACAACGGTGATGCATGGGTAGAAGCAAAAGGCCAGCAAATGGCGGCTCCTCAAGTATCTGCTGAAGTACTTAAGAAAATGAAGAAAACGGCTGAAGACTTCCTAGGTGAGGAAGTCACTGGCGCAGTTATCACCGTTCCTGCTTACTTTAACGATGCACAGCGTCAAGCAACGAAAGATGCTGGTCGTATCGCAGGTCTAGAAGTTAAACGTATCATCAACGAACCAACAGCAGCGGCACTTGCTTACGGTCTTGACAAGAAAGGCGGCGACCGCACTATCGCAGTTTACGACCTTGGTGGTGGTACATTCGATATCTCTATCATCGAGATTGATGAAGTTGAAGGCGAGAAAACATTTGAAGTTCTAGCAACTAACGGTGACACGCACCTTGGTGGTGAAGACTTCGATAACCGCATGATCAACTACCTAGTTGAAGAGTTCAAGAAAGAGCAAGGCATCGATCTTAAGAACGATCCACTAGCAATGCAGCGTGTTAAAGAAGCAGCAGAAAAAGCGAAAATCGAGCTTTCTTCTACTTCTCAAACGGACGTAAACCTACCTTACGTAACTGCAGATGCAACGGGTCCTAAGCACATGAACGTAAAAGTGACTCGTGCGAAACTAGAATCTCTAGTTGAAGACCTAGTACAACGTTCTCTTGAGCCACTAAAAGTTGCTCTAGCTGACGCTGACCTATCAGTAAGCGACATCAACGACGTAATCCTAGTTGGTGGTCAAACTCGTATGCCTATGGTTCAAGCGAAAGTGGCTGAGTTCTTCGGTAAAGAAGCTCGCCGTGACGTGAACCCGGACGAAGCAGTAGCAATGGGTGCTGCAGTTCAAGGTGGTGTACTAGCGGGTGATGTGAAAGACGTACTTCTACTAGACGTTACTCCTCTGTCTCTAGGTATCGAGACTATGGGCGGCGTAATGACTAAGCTTGTTGAGAAGAACACCACTATCCCAACGAAAGCGAACCAAGTTTTCTCTACAGCAGAAGACAACCAGAGCGCGGTAACTATCCACGTTCTTCAAGGTGAGCGTAAGCAAGCGATGTACAACAAGTCTCTAGGTCAATTCAACCTAGAAGGCATTCAAGCTGCACCTCGTGGTATGCCTCAAATTGAAGTGACTTTCGACCTAGATGCGGACGGTATCCTACACGTATCTGCGAAAGATAAGTCGACTGGTAAAGAGCAGAAGATCACTATCCAAGCGTCTGGCGGTCTAAGCGATGAAGACATCGAAAAAATGGTACAAGAAGCAGAAGCTAACAAAGAAGCGGACAAGAAGTTCGAAGAGCTAGCAACTGCACGTAACCAAGCAGACCAAATGATTCACGGTACTCGTAAGCAAGTAGAAGAAGCTGGTGAAGCGCTACCTGCAGAAGAGAAAGAGAAGATCGAAGCGGCAATCACTGAGCTAGAAGAAGCTCGTAAAGGTGAAGACAAAGAAGCGATCGACGCGAAAGTTCAAGCGCTAATGGCAGCGGCTCAGAAGCTAATGGAAATCGCACAGCAGCAAGCTCAAGCACAAGGTGCAGGCGCTGAAGCTGGCGAACAGCCTAAGCAAGACGACGATGTTGTTGATGCTGAGTTTGAAGAAGTAAAAGACGAGAAAAAATAATTTCTCGTCGCTATAAAGCCCAATCTCGGCGTCGGAAATGCTCATTTGCACTTTCTCTGTGAAAACTAAGCAAATTGCGCGTTTCCTCCTTGAGCTTGGACTTTATAGCTTAGAGAATTCAGTGAACTGGGTTCTCGAAAAATGATTGTTGCGGGCGTTTGGGGTAACCTTTACGCCCGCAAATTTGTAAACATTGTCGCTCTAGATAAGGAAACTACCTCCAAGGACCAAGGACCAAGGACCAAGGACCAAGGACCAAGCACCAAGGACTAAAATCCTTATCTAGAACGATACAATCCCCAAACAGCGTCGGGCTGTTTGTCGAAGTAATTGGTAACAAGCAATATGTCAAAACGTGATTTTTACGAAGTATTAGGCGTTGATCGTGACGCATCAGAGCGCGACATCAAGAAGGCGTATAAGCGTCTTGCGATGAAGTATCACCCAGATAGAAACCAAGGTGATGACGCGGCGGCTGAGAAGTTTAAAGAAGTAAAAGAAGCGTACGAGATCCTAACCGAGCCTCAAAAGAAAGCAGCGTATGACCAATACGGTCACGCAGCCTTTGAACAAGGCGGCATGGGGG
>NZ_JYJK01000045.1 GCF_003263785.1 Vibrio variabilis | reverse complement strand
GGGTGTTGTATGGTTAAGCCTCACGGGCAATTAGTACAGGTTAGCTCAACGCCTCACAACGCTTACACACCCTGCCTATCAACGTTCTAGTCTCGAACAACCCTTTAGGACACTTAAAGCGCCAGGGAAGACTCATCTCAGGGCTCGCTTCCCGCTTAGATGCTTTCAGCGGTTATCGATTCCGAACTTAGCTACCGGGCAATGCGATTGGCATCACAACCCGAACACCAGAGGTTCGTCCACTCCGGTCCTCTCGTACTAGGAGCAGCCCCCTTCAATCTTCCAACGCCCACGGCAGATAGGGACCGAACTGTCTCACGACGTTCTAAACCCAGCTCGCGTACCACTTTAAATGGCGAACAGCCATACCCTTGGGACCGACTTCAGCCCCAGGATGTGATGAGCCGACATCGAGGTGCCAAACACCGCCGTCGATATGAACTCTTGGGCGGTATCAGCCTGTTATCCCCGGAGTACCTTTTATCCGTTGAGCGATGGCCCTTCCATTCAGAACCACCGGATCACTATGACCTGCTTTCGCACCTGCTCGAATTGTCATTCTCGCAGTCAAGCGGGCTTATGCCATTGCACTAACCTCACGATGTCCAACCGTGATTAGCCCACCTTCGTGCTCCTCCGTTACTCTTTGGGAGGAGACCGCCCCAGTCAAACTACCCACCAGGCACTGTCCTCATCCCCGATTAGGGGACTAAGTTAGAACATCAACACTACAAGGGTGGTATTTCAAGGACGGCTCCACGAATACTGGCGTACTCGTTTCAAAGCTCCCACCTATCCTACACATGTAGGGTCAATGTTCAGTGCCAAGCTGTAGTAAAGGTTCACGGGGTCTTTCCGTCTAGCCGCGGGTACACTGCATCTTCACAGCGATTTCAATTTCACTGAGTCTCGGGTGGAGACAGCGTGGCCATCATTACGCCATTCGTGCAGGTCGGAACTTACCCGACAAGGAATTTCGCTACCTTAGGACCGTTATAGTTACGGCCGCCGTTTACCGGGGCTTCGATCAAGAGCTTCGACCGAAGTCTAACCCCATCAATTAACCTTCCGGCACCGGGCAGGCGTCACACCGTATACGTCATCTTACGATTTTGCACAGTGCTGTGTTTTTAATAAACAGTTGCAGCCACCTGGTATCTGCGACTCCCCATAGCTCCATCCGCAAGGGACTTCACCGCGAGGAGCGTACCTTCTCCCGAAGTTACGGTACCATTTTGCCTAGTTCCTTCACCCGAGTTCTCTCAAGCGCCTTGGTATTCTCTACCCGACCACCTGTGTCGGTTTGGGGTACGATTCCTTACAATCTGAAGCTTAGAGGCTTTTCCTGGAAGCATGGCATCAATGACTTCACTACCGTAGTAGCTCGACGTCGTGTCTCAGCCTTAAA